>NZ_CP065037.1:2423918-3029897 GCF_019924635.1 Leifsonia sp. ZF2019 | reverse complement strand
GTCGAGGAGGCCGTCGCGGCCGTCCACGACGCGTTCGCGCTGTTCCGCACCGGTCGCCCGCGTCCGGTCTACATCGAGGTGCCGCTCGACCTCCTCGAGGAGGAGACCGGCCTCGACGGCGACGCGCTCACGGCGCGGGAGTCCGCTCCCGTGGCCCTACCGGATGCCGCGGCGGTCGCGGAGGCGGCGCGTCTGCTGGCGGGCGCGAACGACCCCGTCATCCTCGCGGGAGGCGGCTCGCGCGGCGCTGCGGACGAGCTCCGCGCGCTCGCCGAGCGCCTGAACGCGCCGGTCGTCACGACCCTCAACGCCAAGGGCGTGCTCGACGAGCGCCACCCGCTGTCGCTCGGCTCCAACCTGCGCCTGGCGGCGGCACGCAACCGTGCGCGGGACGCCGACGTGCTCCTCGTCGTCGGGTCCAAGCTCGGCGAGGCCGAGCTGTGGGTGGAGGCGCTGGAGGCCCGTGGTCGTGTGATCCGCGTCGACCTCGTCGCCGCGCAGCTCGACAAGAACCAGCCGGCGGACGTCCGGATCGTCGCGGACGCGGCCGCTGCGCTCGCCGCGATCGGCCGGCGGCTGGAGTCGCAGGAGGCGGACTCGCACACGCCGGCCTCGTCCGCGCTCCGCGTCCCGCGGGTGGCCGAGACGCTGGCGGCCGTCGCCGCGGAGTGCGCCGAACTCTCCGCGGTGAACACCGCCCTCGCCGACGCCATCGTCGCCGCCCTGCCGGACGATGCCATCGTGACCACCGACTCGTCGCAGATCGCCTATTGGGGCCTCCTGAACCGGCTGCGGGTCGCGAAGCCGAACTCGACGCCGTACATGGCCACCTACGCCACGCTCGGCTACGGCCTGCCCGCCGCGATCGGCGCCCGCGTCGCGCGGCCCGACCGGCCGGTCTTCGCGGTGGTCGGCGACGGTGCGCTGATGTTCTCGCTGCAGGAGTTCATGACCGTGGTGGAGCAGCGGCTCGACGTCACCGTGATCGTCGTCGACAACGGCGGGTACGCCGAGATCAAGCAGAACGAGGCGGATGCGGGCATCGCTCCCGTCGGCGTCGATCTGGCGCAGCCCGACTGGGCGGCGCTCGCCGACGCGTTCGGCGGCACCGGGCGCCGCGTGGCGTCCGCCGCCCAGCTGGCCGATGCCGTCGCCGCCGCGGGCGCCGCGGGCGGGCTGCAGGTCGTCCACCTTCCGCAGCACACGTTCACGAAGTAGGAGAGACCGATGAGCACGATCCCCACCAGCACCCCGGCCACCAGCACCCCGGCCACCCCGCCCGTCGGGCCGGCCGACGCCTCGAGGACCCCGCGGTACGCCGGGCTCTCGACCTTCGCCCGCCTCCCGCGGCTCGAGGACGTTCCCGCGGTGGACCTCGCGGTCGTCGGAATCCCGTTCGACACCGGCGTCAGCTACCGTCCCGGCGCCCGCTTCGGCCCGGAGCACGTGCGCGCCTCCAGCCGTCTGCTGCGGCCGTACAACCCGGCCCAGGACTTCTCGGGATGGGAGGCCGTGCAGGTCGCCGACGCCGGCGACATCGCGGTCAACCCGTTCCACATCGACGAGGCGGTGAACCAGATCGCGGAGGCCGCGGGCGCGCTCGGCGACCGGGTGCGGCGCATCCTCACGATCGGCGGCGACCACACCATCGCGTACCCGCTGCTCAAGGCCGTCAGCGCGAAGCACGGACCGGTGGCCGTGCTGCACTTCGACGCGCACCTCGACACCTGGGACACCTACTTCGACGAGCCGATCACGCACGGCACCCCCTTCCGGCGGGCGTCGGAGGAGGGCTACCTCGACCGCACCGCGTCCGTGCACGTCGGTACCCGCGGGCCGCTCTACAGCAAGCAGGACCTCGAGGACGACGCGCGTCTGGGCTTCTCGATCGTGTCGAGCGAGTACATCGAGGAGCACGGCATCCCCGCCGCCCTCGAGCGCATCCGCACGCGCGTCGGCGACCGTCCGCTCTACATCTCGATCGACATCGACGTGCTCGACCCGGCCCACGCTCCCGGAACCGGGACGCCGGAGGCCGGCGGCCTGACCAGCCGCGAGCTGCTGCGGATCCTGCGCGGCCTCACCGACCTGAACATCGTCGGCGCGGACGTGGTGGAGGTCGCTCCCGCCTACGACCACGCCCAGGTGACCGGCATCGCTGCTGCGCACGTCGCGTACGAGCTGATGACCGCGATGGCGCAGGTGATCGTGCGCGAGGGCAGCGCGCATCCCCGCGGGTCGGCCGATGACTGACGCCGCCGACCGCCGCCCCGTCGCGGTCTACACCGACGTCGAGGACACCGACCCGGCTCCCGGCATCGCGCTGCTGGAGGCGCAGGGCTTCGAGGTGCGCGTGCTCGGCACCCGCGACCCCGCTGCGATCGTCGCGGGGGCGCAGGACGCGGACGCCCTCCTCCCCGGCTACGCCGCCGTCACCCGCGAGATGATCGCCGCCCTGCCGCAGCTGAAGGTCGTCGCCCTCATGTCGATGGGCTTCGACTACGTGGATGTGGAGGCCGCCACCGAGCACGGCGTCTGGGTGACGAACGTGCCCGGCGCCGCGACGGAGGAGGTTGCGACGCACGCGCTCGCGCTCCTCCTCGCGAGCGCGCGCCAGCTCCCGTTCTACACGGCCTCCGCGACACCGGACCGGTGGAACGAGCGCGCCGCCTCCCCGCCGCCGCGATTGAGCGAGCAGACCCTCGGCATCCTCGGCCTCGGGCGGATCGGCCGCGAGTTCGCCCGCCTCGCCGGCCCGCTCTTCGGCCGCGTGCTCGGCTACGATCCGATGCTGCCGGACACACCGGAGATCGTCGCCGACCTCCGCCGGCTCGGCATCGAGCGGACGAGCCTGGAGCAGGTGCGCGCCGCCTCCGACGCGCTGTCGCTGCACATGCCGTTGACCCCCGAGACGACGGGGATGGTCGACGCGGGGTTCCTCGCCGCGATGCCCGCCGGCTCCCGCCTGATCAACGTCTCCCGCGGCGGCCTCCTCGACAACGCCGCCCTGGTGGATGCGCTCGACCGTGGCCACCTGGCGGGCGCTGCGCTCGACGTGCTCGACCGGGAGCCGCCCGCCGCAGGGCATCCCCTCGTCGGGCGTGACGATGTGGTGCTGACTCCGCACATCGCGTACTTCTCGCGCTTCACCGAGGGGGAGTACGTGCGGGTGCAGGCGCAGAACGCGGTGGACGCGGTGCGCGAGGGAGCGCCGGAGGCGCCGGTCAACCGGGTGTGAGCCGGGTCGGCTCCGCGCCCCGCGGGACTGGCGGTCGGCGGCGAGCGGGTGGAGGATCGGACCACGGGCGGTCCGCTCGTCGCGAACGACCACCGGAGGGAGAACCGCATGGACATGTCGGACACGGGCGGGGTCGAGTACCCGGATGAGGCCGGCTACCCGGACGGCGAAGGAACGCTGGACGAGGGGACCGGCGCGTTCCGGGCCCCCGGAGCACCGGGAGCCGCGGGAACCGTCGTCGAGGCGGCCGACGTCGACGGCGGCGTCGATGTGGAGGTCGAGCAGTCGCAGGGCGTCGACCAGCTGGACGAGTTCGACGGGGCGGACGCCCGGGACGAGTAGCCGGGCCGCGTGCGACATGACGGGATACGCCATGTGACGAAACGCACGCGATGGTGCCGAAGCGATCCCTGCCTGCATTTCCAGGATACCGGAGCCCCCGGGGCTTGCGGCAAGCACAGTGTGATGCACCAGAATGGCTGGTCGCGGCCGAGATCCGGCGGCGAGAAGCGGGGTGGTCATGGGCGGTCCGGCAACGGTTCCCGACAGATACGATGCGATCGTCGGCGGGGGTGGCCCGACGGGGATGATGCTGGCGGCGGAGCTGCGGCTCCACGGCGTGTCCGTGCTGGTCCTGGAGCGGGACGCCGAGCCGACGGAGGCGGTGCGGGCACTGGGTCTGCAGCCGCGGAGCATCGAGCTCCTGGATGCGCGGGGCATGCTGGAGCGGTTCCTCGAGCACGGGACGCCCTATCCCGGGGCCGTCGGCTCCTTCGCCGGGCTGACCGGCCCCCGTCCGCTGAGGCTCGACAGCGCTCACGCCTACCTCCTCGGCATCCCGCAACCGGTCACCGACCGGCTGCTGACCGAGCGCGCGGCCGAGCTGGGGGCGGAGATCCGCAGGGGCGCCGAGCTCGTCGGATTCGCGCAGGACGACGACGGCGTGACGGTCGACCTCGCGGACGGAGAGCGGCTGCGCGCGTCCTGGCTGATCGGCGCCGACGGCGGGCGCAGCAGGGTGCGCACGCTCCTGGGCGTCGGCTTTCCCGGCGAGGCGGCCGCGACCGAATGGCTGCTGGGCGAGGTGGAGGTCACGGCGTCGGCGGAGGAGATCGCGACCGTGGGGGCGGAGGTGCGGAAGACGCACCGCGGCTTCGGCATCGGGCCCGCCGGCGACGGACGCTACCGCGCCGTCGTACCCGCGGCCTCGGTCGCGGAAGACCGCTCCGTTCTGCCGACCCTGGAGGAGTTCCGCACGCAGCTCCGCGCCTTCGCGGGCACGGATTTCGGCGTGCATTCGCCGCGGTCGCTGTCGCGCTTCACCGACGCCACGCGGCTGGCGGAGCGGTATCGCGTCGGCCGGGTGCTGCTGGCGGGCGATGCGGCGCACGTCCACCCGCCGCTCGGCGGGCAGGGATTGAACCTGGGCATCCAGGACGCGGTCAACCTCGGCTGGAAGCTCGCCGCCGAGATCGCGGGCACTGCGCCGAAGGGACTGCTCGACACGTACTTCACGGAGCGGCACGCCGTCGCCGACGATGTCCTCACCCTCACCCGGGCGCAGAGCGTGCTGATCGCGGCCGAGCCGGGGCCGCAGGCCGTGCGCCGGGTCGTCGAGGACCTCCTCTCGTTCGACGACGTCGCCCGGTTCCTGGCCGAGCGGATCAGCGGCACGGGCATCCGCTACGACGTCGACGGCGCCGGTGACGGGAACGCGCCGGAGCTGGTGGGGCGCCGCCTGCGCGACATCCCGCTCGCGGGCGGCGGCCGGCTGTACGAGCACCTGCGCACCGGGCGCGGGCTGCTGCTCGACCCGTCGGGCGCGCTCTCCGTGACGGGGTGGGAGGATCGTGTCGACCTCCTCGTCGCGCGCAGCGACGAGCTCGATGCGTCGGCGATCCTGGTGCGGCCCGACGGTCATGTCGTCTGGATCGGAAGCGATCAGGCCGGGCTGGAGGAGCGGCTGCGCCGGTGGTTCGGCGAGGCGGAGTGAGCTGCGCGGCGCGGATCGCCCGCTACGCGGCTGGTGCCCAGCTTCGCCGCGTACGGTTGCAGCATCTCGGGCAAACTGCCCCTCACCTCGGCTGGGAAGTCGCCTGAACCAGCGGAGGGGCGTATGCCCACATCCACTCTCGGACCGATCCGTCCGACGCGCACGCGTCCTGAAGGCCGGGCCCCGGTCACCAGCACGTACAACGAACTGCTCGGGGAGGTCCGCGGAGCCGGTCTCCTGGAGCGCCGCCGCGGGTTCTACGCCGGGGTCTTCGCCGTGCTGATCGTCGGCCTGGCCGGCGCATCCGCCGGATTCGTCCTCCTCGGCGACTCCTGGTTCCAGCTGCTGATCGCCGCGGTCCTGGGGGTCATCTTCACGCAGCTCGCCTTCCTCGGTCACGAGGCATCCCACCGGCAGGTGTTCGCGTCCGGCCCGGCCAACGACCGCGCGGGCCGGTTCATCGTCACCTGGCTGGTGGGCATGAGCTACCAGTGGTGGATGACGAAGCACACCCGGCACCACGCCAACCCCAACGTCGTCGGCAAAGACCCGGACATCGCGCGCGACACGATCTCGTTCACGACGGACGACGCGGCCCGCGCCACCGGCCTGCTGGCGGCGATCACCCGCAGGCAGGGTCACTTGTTCTTCCCGCTGCTCCTGCTGGAAGGCGTCAACCTCCACGTCACCTCGATCCGCTCGCTCGTCGAGGTGCGCAAGGTCGACGGACGCCGGCGCGAACTCGTCGCGATCGGCACCCGTCTCTCCGTCTATGTGGCGATCGTCTTCCTCATGCTCCCGGTCGGGATGGCGTTCGCCTTCCTGGGCGTGCAGCTCGCCGTCTTCGGCGTCTACATGGGCGCGTCGTTCGCGCCGAACCACAAGGGCATGCCGCAACTGCCGGCCGGAGCCCGCGTCGACTTCCTCAGCAAGCAGGTGCTCACCTCCCGCAACATCCGCGGCGGCTGGTGGATGGACCTCCTCATGGGAGGTCTCAACCACCAGGTGGAGCACCACCTGTTCCCGAGTATGCCGCGGCCCAGCCTCGCCCGCGCTCGCCGGATGGTGCGCGCGCACTGCGCGACCCACGGCATCCCGTACACGGAGACCGGGCTGGTGCGGTCGTATCGGATCGTGATCGACTACCTGAACCGCGTCGGCCTCTCCGCACGTGACCCGTTCGATTGCCCGATGGTCACCCAGTTCCGCCGGGCCTGACGGCCGCGGGCGGCGACGCACGGTGAAATGACCCCCATTCGGGTAATAGTTGCGTTAGTCAACCAACGCCTAAGCTCAAGGGATAACAGGGGGGATCGCACGTTTATCACGCGCGTCCGCCCGGTTGCACACCAGACGAGCGACACCGACGTGAATGGGTCATTGACACTGTGAATTCGACGAAGAACACCACCTGGGCCGCACGTGCTGCGGCCCTCGGTCTGAGTGCGGTCATCGCGGGCGGGATGGCGCTCGTCGCCTCCGCACCCGCACAGGCCGCCCCGGCGACCGCGGAGGTCCACCAGCAGGACATCCGGTCGAACGAGGACACCTACCCGGGCTGGCACCAGGGGTACGCGAACGCCGAAGACCGTGCGGTCGTGGGCGCCAACGGCCTCGAGCTGACCGGCGAGTCGCAGATCCTCTACGGCTACACCGAGCAGGAGCGTCTGACCGGGGCGCAGCTCGAGAGCCTCGTGCAGGCCGGGGGCGTCTCCTGGAAGACCTCGTGGAACTCCGCGTACTTCCAGCTCCCCCTCTTCTACGGGGATGCGACGGCGCCCAAGTTCACGACGCTGCGCCCGGCGTCGCCGGTCGAGGGCACCAACACCGCTGCGCTGACCGACACCTGGGTCACCAGCACGGCGATCACCGACGCCGATGGCGCGCCGCTCTACGCCAAGAACGACTCGGCCACCCTCGGCGACTTCCTCGCCGCGCTCGACGTCGACACCGTCCAGGTGCTCGGTTTCGGCGTGCTCACCGAGGCAGGCACGCAGGCGGACGTCGACTCCGTCACTTTCAACGGCACCACGTACTCGTTCGTCCCCACCGGCACCGCGACGGTCGCGGGTGCTGCGACCGTCGGCACGACGCTGACCGTGTCCCCGGCCGGGTTCCCGGAGGGTTCGCAGTTCTCGTACCAGTGGTTCGCCAGCTCGGGCCAGTCCGGCAGCGAACTCAGCAGCACGACGGACAGCTACACCGTCACCGACGCCGAGGTGGGCATGAGCGTCGGCGTCATCGTGACCGCGACGCTCGCCGGGCACACGACCGCGTGGGTCCGCAGCAGCACGACCGGCGTCGTCACCGCCCCGCAGAAGCCCGCCGCCGCGGCCCCGGTGCCGAACTCGGACGCGCTCCCGGCCTACCTCGCCGCGAACGGCGTCACGCCCGGCACTCCGCTCTCGGCGGGCCTGCCGGCGACGCTCGACCCGACGAAGGGATACACGGCCTCGGTCGAGTGGACCTCGGCGGACTCGTTCGTCGACGTCTACGTGTACTCGACCCCGATCCTCCTGGGTTCGTTCCCGGTCGTCGACGGTAAGGTCCAGGTCACGCTGAGCGCCGATGTGCTCGCTCAGCTGGCCGCCGGATCGCACACGCTCGTACTGGTCGGGCAGAGCTCGGGCGGCGTCCAGGCGGTCGCCCTGAGCGTCGCCGCCGTCACCACGACCGCCGCGCTCGCCGCGACGGGATCCGACGCCGCGATCCCGGCGACGATCGGTGGCCTCCTCGTCCTGCTCGGCGCCGCCGGTGTGCTGGTCGCGCGCCGTCGTCGCTCCGCGCAGGCGTAACGCACCTCACCCGCGACGGCCCCCGTTCCTGGAACGGGGGCCGTCGTCGTGCTGGACGCGGTGTCGACGCGAGCGCGCGGATTGGACACCGTGTCGATTCAGGCGTGCACGGGACGCGACGTAGCATCCCAGGCATGCTCGCCAGCGCCGTCCTCGAAGAACAGCCCGACGTCGATCGGTTGCGCGAGGACGACGTCGTCATCCTCGGCTACGACTGAGTCGTCACCGGGAGCGTGCCGCACCCGTCAGGCACAGAGCGGCCGCACCGACGTGGCAGCGCAAGGCCCGTTTCGCGAACGTCTGCGCCGGTTCGGGACGTTCGCGGTCCCGCGCCCCGCCGCAGTCGTCCCGAACAGCGGCGGTCGCGACTCAGCGGCGCAGCGCGTTCGCGCGCGCCAGCTCCACCACGATGCTGCGGGTGTCGCCCGGGTTCGCCGCGTCGTACCAGAGGCGGGTCTCCTGCCCCTCCATGATCGGGGCGGACTGCTCGATCAGCACGGTCTTCTGCACCCAGCGCTGCGTGCCCTGGAGGTCGGTGAAAGTGAACGTGACGGTGGTGAGGATGCGCGAGCTCTCGTGGAAGAAGTCGTAGCCCTTGTCGCTCACGGTCGCCGTGGTGAGCATTCCGGACTCCATGATGCGCTCGTCCCGTGAGTCCTGGCGTCGGCGGGCGGCCGCGGCGGAGACGCCGAGCACGAGGAAGAGGGCGCCGAGCACGAACAGCGCCCACGCGATCCCGAGGGCGACGACGTTCTGCGTGCCCTGGAGGACGGCCATCAGACCGGCGCCGCCACCGAACAGCTCCGCCGCGGCGCCGTATCCGAGGCCGACATCCGACCGGCGCAGCACCGTCGCCGTCCAGCCGGCGAATCCGGCGACGGAGAGGATCAGGCCGCCGACCGCTCCGACCACCGCGCCGACGGGAGGTTCGGCATCCTCGCCGATGAGGGCGAAGCCGCCCCACCCCCATCCCATGAGCACTCCGCCGGCGAACAGCACGACCAGCAGGACGACGACGCGCGTCGTGCCGGGGCGACGCGCCTGGCGGGCGGCGCGGGCGTAGGACGGGTCGACGGTGCTCATGCGGCGCCTCCCGTCGACCGGTTGGCGGGCGCGTTCGTCCGGCCGAGCGTGAACCACAGGATGGCGCCGATCACGGGAACGAGGGTCGCGATCGCGATCCACGCGATCACATACGCGGCGGTGGTGCGGCTCAGCGCGATCTGCACGAGGGCGATCACCCAGAGCACGAGGGGGACCACCCACACCAGCAGCATGATCGTGTGCCACCCCGCGAGTCCGCTCAGCATGGCATTTCCCCCTCGTGTCGGCGTCGGTGCGCGCGCTCGGCATCCCTGCCGGCCCGCGCCGCTACTTTACCGTCCGCGCGCAACGACGACCGGCTCACCCGAGAAGCCGGCCGTCGCCTGCCGGTTATCGCGGTGGCGGCCCGTCCCAGCGGGTCGGCGCGCCGTCCGGCCGCGCGGCGCCGCCATGCGGGACGCCGTGGTCAACCAACACAGTAGAGCCGATCGCTCAGAAGTCAACGGATATCAGGGGTTCTGCTCTCAGCGACGCATGTGCGCCTCCAGGAGATCACCGCCGCTGCGACCGTGTCCGGAGCCTCCCCGCGGGCCCGCGCGTAGGGTGGAGGCATGTCCGACTCCCGCGAGCCCGCGCCGCAGCAGGGGGATGCCCGCGTCGACGCCGTGCGCTACCGGCTCCGCAGGGAGGCGCAGGAGCGCGGCGAGGAGGCGGAGGAGGCGAACGCCGGTCAGCCGTCGATGGACCAGCGGGCGCACGTGATCGAGAACGCCATCCAGCAGGCCATCCGCCGTGGCGACTTCGACGACCTGCCCGGCGCGGGCAAGCCGCTGCCGGGCCTGACCGGCACGCACGATCCCGACTGGTGGATCCGCCGCAAGATCGAGCGCGAGAAGCTCACCGGCCTGGGGCCGCCCGCTCTCACGCTCCGCACGGAGGACAGGGAGTTCGCCGAGCGTCTGGATCGCCTCGGCTCCGAACGCGCCGTGCGCGAGCACGTCGAGGACTTCAACCGCCGGGTACGGGAGGCGCGCCGCCAGCTGCAGGGCGGCCCTCCCGTCGTCACCGCGACGCGGGATGCGGACGCGGAGGTCGCGGCGTGGGCGAAGCGCCGTGCCGAACGCCTCCGGGTCGCCGAGGAACGGCGCCGGGCGGAGGCGGAGGCGTATGCCGCGCTGAGCCGCCGCGAACGCCGCCGTCTGCGCCGCGCCCGCTGAGGGGCCGTGTCGCCGCGCCGGCTTCACCGCGCCGGGCTCACTCCGAGAGGTGCTGCTTCGTGTTCGTGTAGACGATGGAGTCGGCCGTCGCGCCCACGAGCCCGAGCGTCACACGCAGCAGGTCGTTCGGCACCCCGTCCGCCGGGGGAGGAGTGTCGGCGCCGAGGGTCAGGGAGCGCCCGTCGGCTGTCGTCGCGGTGATCGAGTTCAGGTAGACCTGCACGTGGCCCTTCAACGTCATCGTGTCCGCCGTGGTGGCGAGCGACGGGCCGGTGTCATGCCGCACGGTGAGGCTGAAGCCGCCGATCGTGATGCTCTCGGCCGAGATCCTCAGCGCGGGGACGCGGCTGCCGTCGGCCAGCGGCACGTTCACGACGGCGATACCGCTGAGCCCGGTGAACGAGAGCGACTGGCTACCGAGCTGGGCCGGCGGCTGAGTGAAGATCGGTGCGCTCGCGTCGTCGGTGGGCGCCGGAGCCGGCGTCGCGGGCGCGGAGGGCGTCGGGCCCGGAGCGCCCGGTGTGGGAGTCGGCGTGGGCAGCAGCGGGTCGAGCGGTGAGCCCGGCGCGCCCGAGCCGCCTCCTGTGCCGGACCCCGGCGAGGGTGTCGGTGTCGGAGTCGGCGTCGGAGTCGAGCACGGGATCAGGATCGGGATGCAGAACTCGCTGCGCGCGGTGGCCGGGAGGCGCGCCGCGCCGAGACCGCCCACGGCGACGACCACGCACGCCAGCAGAGCGGCGACCATCACGCCGGGCCGCGTCCGCCTGCCGTGCGGGCTCATCGCTCGTCGTCTCCGGCGTCGGTCGAGGTCTTCTTCGGCATCCAGGCCACCGTGAGCACGCCTCCGACGCTGGCCAGCAGCATCCCGACGAAGAACCCGCCGAGGTTGACGCCGACGAGCGAGTACACGGCGACCGCGAGGGCGATGACCCCGTAGAAGACGTGGTGGGCGGGCATCGCGACGGCCAGGACGCCGAGCAGCACCAGCACGATCGGGATGATCGTCGCCTGGAGGCCCTCGATCCCAAGCTGCACGTGGATCTTGCCGATGTCGAGCTGCCCGGAGAAGAACAGCTCGATGCCGCCGAGCGCCGTGAGCAGCCCGCCGACGAACGGACGGGAGCGACGCCAGGAGCGGAACCGTGCGCGCCGCGAGCCGGAGGGGGCGCGGACGACGCCCGCCGTCCGGCCGTCCGACGCCGCGGCCGTCGCGTTCAGAAGCACCCCTTGGAACCGTCCGTCAGCTGCACGTGCATTCCGGTGAGGGTGAACACGGAGGCCTGCGTGCTCCACGCCGTCTGCTGCAGGTTCGAGATCGTGACGGTGTCGGCGTCCTGTGCGAAGTCGCCGGCGGTGCCCTTGGCGGCCGTGTTGACCGCGGAGGCGTCGACGCCGATCCGGATGTTGCCGAACTGCGAGTCCCCCTTGAGGTCGGTCATGCCGATCTGGAGGTCGGAGGCCGAGGCGGGCGAACCGCCCCCGCCCGCGGTGATGAGCATGCCGACCTTGCCGAGCGGGGTGTCGGTGACGACCGACTGGCAGAGGTCAGCCAGTGTCGCCGACTTGATGTTGGCGATCGCGACCTGGTGGTCTGTGCCCGCAGTGTCGGGCGCGACGCCCGCGTACTGCGAGAATCCGCTGCCCTCCAGCTTCGAGGCGGAGATCTGGAATTGACTGCCCGAGACGGCGAACGACACGGGCACGGCTCCCTGCGCGACTCCCGCCATCAGCAGTGTCGACACCACGGCGACGGGCACGGCGGCGAGCACGATGCGGCCCCCGTGGGTGCCGGCGAACTTTCGAAACCTCATCGATCCTCCTGTTCGGGGCCGTGACAGCGCCAGTGCGGTCAGGTCCAGGAGCAAACCTAGACGTTATTGACAGTTTGTCAATAGGTGGCACCCGTTCGAGGGGCCGGACGCGGCCAGATCGTGTAGCTGACCGCCCACAGTGTGTCGATCCCGACCACCACGCACAGGATCGGGAGGAACGCCGCGACCGCCTGTGAGCGTTCCGGATCTCCCGCGACGAGGATGAGCAGGCCGATGACGCCGGCGGCGATGGCGGCGCCGAGCAGGGTGCGGAGCACATCCCGCCAGCAGGCGCGGGTGTAGTCCGCCCCTGTGCGCCTGATCGGGGCAGGACCGTCGGCGAAGCGGTGGGCGAAGCGGATGTCCGCCCACCGGATCATCGCGCGCCCGTATGCGACCGACAGGCCGAGGTAGATCGCTGCGATCCCGTGCGCTGCTGTCGCCGTCGCTCCTCCGGCGAGATCGATCGCGGTCGTGGCCAGGAGCAGCACGTCGGTCACCGGGGCGAGGGCGAGCAGCGCGGCCCCGAGGCGACGGCGGCGGAGCGGATAGCGAGCACTGAGCCCCGCGACGATGAAGACCCAGAACAGGACCTCGCAGGCGATGATCACGGCGACGAGCATGGACACCCCTCCCTGGTTGGTAGCACGATTGTACTAGCAAATTAGCACGCTCGTGCTAGCATCCGATTCCATGCCGCGCACGATCGACCACGACGCCCGCAAAGCCGACCTCGCCCAGGCCGTCTGGCGCGTCATCGCCGATCGGGGTCTCGGAGCGGTCTCGGTTCGCACCGTGGCCGCGGAGGCGAAGGTGGCGGTCGGGTCCCTCCGGCATCTGTTCCCGACGCGGACCGAGTTGATCGAGTTCTCCGCCGAGCTGATGGTCGAGCGCGTCACCGATCGCATCCAGGCCCTCCCGCGCCGCGCCGACACCCGGGAATACGCGCTCGACGTGCTCGCCGAGCTGCTTCCGCTGACGGCGGACGGCCGCGCCGAGCTGGAGGTCAACATCGCGCTCATCGCGGAAGCGCCCGCCGTGCCGGGCCTCGCCCGCATCCGCGACATCGCCGACCAGGCGCTGTCGCGGGCATGTCTCCACCTGGTTCGCCTCCTCCGCCGGGAAGCCGGGACCGAGGGTGCCGACGCCGAGGGTGCCGACGCCGATGGGGACGACACCGGTGCGGACGCCGCCGATCGCGAGCGCGCGCTCGGCACGGACGCGCTCCGCCTGCACGCTCTCGTCGACGGCCTCGCCCTCCACCTGCTCGTGCGCGACGGATCCCCGGAGTGGGCGCTGGACATCCTCCGCGCCGAGGTCGACCGCCTCGCCGCCTAGGCTGGGCAGCATGTCCACCGATCGGCGCACCCGGCTCACTCCGGACGAGCGTCGTGCCCAGCTGGTGGCGCTCGGCATCACCCTCCTGGCCGAAGAGCCGCTGGATGCGCTCACGATCGACATCCTCTCCGAGCGCGCCGGGGTCTCCCGGGCGCTCCTCTTCCACTACTTCGGCTCGAAGCAGGGCTTGCACCGGGAGGTCGTCCGCACCGCCCGCGACAGCATGCTGCACGCCACGGAACCGGTGCCAGAGCTGCCCCCGCTCGAGCGCCTCCGCGACACGCTCGAGCGCATCGTCCGGTTCGTGCGCGAGCACCGCGGCACGTTCTACTCGCTCGTGCGCGGCGTGGCGAGCGGCGACAGCGAGGTGCGCGCCGTCGTGGAGGAGGCGCGGGAGGAACAGGCCGGCCGCGTCGTCGCGGCCTTCCTCGAACTCGGCGTGCCCGACACTCCGCTGCTGCGCATCGCGCTGCGCTCGTGGGTGGCCTTCGCAGAGGAGGCCCTCGTCGAGAGCGCACTCGGCACCGACCTCTCGTCCGACGAGATCGTCGGCTTCCTGGAACGGAGCGCCCGCGGCGTGGTCGCGGCGATCCCGGTTCCCGGCCGGCCGGACTAGATCCCTTCCTCCTCCACGTCCTCCTCCGTCAGCACGCCCTCGTCGGGGTCGTCCAGGAGGTCGTGCTCGTCCTCGATCGGGGAGGCCTCGCCGCCGGCCGGGTTGCCCCAGACGGTCTCGCCGGCGACGCCGTCCGTGGTGACGAGCTCGTCGGCGAAGTCGGCCTCGGCGATGGGGTCGTCGGCGGCGTAGTCGACGTCGCCGACGGCGGGATCGACCCAGCCCGCGGTGTCGCCGGCGTCTCCGTCGCCGTACTGCTCGTCCTCGACGCCGTCCTCGGGGATGCGGTCCATGCGGGGCCTCCTGTCGCTGCGGGATGCGGTGGGTGCGATGCGGCGAACCTACACCCGCACGCGGCGACGCAGAAGGCGGCCGGCCCGTGAGAGCCGGCCGCCTTCTCGAGCGGTGCGGGAGCGGTCAGCTCTTCTTCGGGAAGGTGACCGAGCCGCTGTCACCGGCGTCCTTGACGGCGGTGGCGACGAACGTGGCGAACTGGGTGGCGTCGGTGAAGCCGCCCTGGTAGCGCTCGCCGTTGACGAACACGGTCGGCGTGCCGAAGCCGCCGCTGGTGGGGTTCGCGAGCTGCTTGCTGGCGACCGCCTCCTTGGTGCGGTTGGTGACGAACTGCGCGTAGGTCTGGTTGTTCACGCAGTCGGTGATCGCCTTCGACTCGACGCCCGCATCCTTGAACAGCTTCAGGATCTCGGCGTTCGTGAGTCCGGTGCCGGTCTGCTCATCCGGCTGGTTGGCGAACAAGGCGCTGTTGATGTCGAAGAACTTGTCCGGGTCGTAGTTGGCCACGCACGCGGCGGCGGCGGCGGACCGCGTCGAGTACTTGTTGTTCGTCGGCGAGTCGAGGATGGCGACCGGGTGGATCTCGAGGGTCGCGGTGCCGTCGGCCATCATCTTCTTCATCTGGTCGCTGTTCGTCGTCTCGAACTGGTCGCAGTAGGGGCACTGGTAGTCGAGCCAGATCTGGATGTGCGCCGTCTTGCCGTCCAGCTTCTGCGTGGTCGGCGTCGGGGCGTCGCCGCCCGTGATCGCGGCGCTGGTCACGGCCTGGTCGGCCTGGGTGAGCACGATGCCGCCGCTGATCATGTTCTTGGGATTGGCGACGTTGGTCGAGGCGCTGACGCTCGAGTAGATGACGAGGCCGACGACCGTGAGCACCGCGAGCACACCGACGATCACGGAGCTCTGGACGATGACCTTACGGCGCTTCGCCTTCTTCGCGGCCTCCTCGCGCATGAGGCGCGCGGTCTCGCGCGCCTCTTCGCGACGGTCGCGTTTGCTCGGGCCGGAGGCCCCTCTACCCGTTGCCATTCAGTTCATCCCATCCGAGTGCGGACATTCCTCCACCGATCGTAGGGGTAGTTACCTATGAGAGGGCTGGTGGCATCGGCGCTAGCCTAGGGCCATGCGAACAGACGATGGCGTGAGCTGATGGCGGACGGGACGCCGGACGCAGGCACGGGCGAGGGCACGGCGGGCGACGAGTACGCCGAACGGCTCCGGCGGCTCGACGGATCGTGGTGGAGGCGCACGCTGAACGTGCAGGCGCCGTACCGCTGGAACATCCGCCGCCTGCGGCTCGGCCGGGTGCTGGACGTCGGCTGCGGACTGGGCCGCAACCTCGCGCACCTCGGCAACAACGGGGTCGGCGTCGACCACAACGCGGCGTCGATCGAGATCGCGCGGGCGCGCGGCCTGACGGCGTTCACCTCCGACGAGTTCCCGTCGACCGAGTACGCGGTGCCCGGCGCCTTCGACTCCATGCTCGCCGCGCATCTGGTCGAGCACCTCGACGCGGATTTCGCGGTCTCCCTGCTGACGGACTACCTCCGGTACATCAAGCCCGGCGGCCGGGTCTGCTTCATCACCCCGCAGGAGGTCGGCTACCGCAGCGACGCGACCCACGTCAGCTTCGTCGACTTCGACGGCCTGGCGCGGCTCAGCGAGAGGATCGGTGTGCGGCCGGAGCGCCACTACTCGTTCCCCTTCCCGCGCGCGGCGGGCAAGGTCTTCCAGTACAACGAATTCGTCATGGTCTCCCGGATCCCGTCGGCGTAGCGTCCGCCCCTCGTTCGGGTCCTTGCCGTGCGCGGTCGCACTCGGCAGACTGCAGCGAGCACGACCCGAAGGAGCGAACGTGACGCGACGCAGGCTGACCACGCTGGGCTGGCCGATCGCCGCCGCCGCAGCCGCCCTGGCGGTCGTGGTCGGTGTGTCCGCCTACGCCGCGGGCGGGCGCGCTCCGGCAGAGGTCGCCGAGTCCGACGCCTCCTCATTCGTGTCGGTGCCGACCGCCTCGGTGCCGCACACGCCGCAGATCGAGGTGACCACCGTCGACGTGGAGGTCGCCCTCCCGTTCGCGTCGACGACCGTCGACGACCCCGGCCTCGATGCCGGCGTCCGCTCGGTCACGACGGAGGGGCGCGACGGCGTCACCACGCGCCGGTACAGCGTCACGCTGGTCGACGGGGCGGAGACGTCGCGCACCCTCGTCTCCGAGACCGTGACCACACCGCCCGTCGATCAGGTCACGAGTGTGGGCACGCGACAGCCGGCTCCGGCCGCAGAAGCCGCCCCGCCGCCGCAGCAGCAGGGGACCTGCGACCCGAACTACTCCGGAGCCTGCGTCCCGATCGACTCGGATGTCGACTGCGCCGGCGGCAGCGGCAACGGACCCTCCTACGTCAGCGGGCCGGTGCAGGTCGTCGGGACGGACATCTACGACCTGGACCGCGACGGCGACGGGGTCGGCTGCGAGTAGCCCCTGCACCGTCGCCGCCCCTCTCAGCGGACGGCGGCGGAGCTGGTCGCGCCGACCGGCACGAGGCGCTGCAGCTGGGTGACGTGCCCCGGCGTCAGCTCGGCGAGCGACGAGACCTCGAGCAGCTGCATGGTGCGGACGATCTGGTCCGACAGGATGCGGATGGTGCGGTCGACGCCCGCGCGGCCTCCCGCCATCAGGCCGTACAGGTACGCGCGGCCGATGAGGGTGAACTTGGCGCCGAGCGCGTACGCGGCGACGATGTCGGCGCCGTTCATGATGCCGGTGTCGATCGCGACCTCGGTGTGGTGGCCGACCTCCTGCACCACCTTGGGCAGGAGGTGGAACGGGATGGGCGCGCGGTCGAGCTGGCGGCCGCCGTGGTTCGAGAGCACGATGCCGTCGACGCCGAGATCGACCAGCTTGGCGGAGTCCTCGACGTTCTGCACGCCCTTGACGACGATCTTGCCCGGGAACAGGTCGCGGATGATCTTCAGGTCGTCGAAGCTGATCGACGGGTCCATCGCGGCGTCGAGCAGGTCGCCGACGGTGCCGCCGGTCGACGACAGCGACGCGAACTCCAGCTTGGGCGTCGTGAGGAAGTCGTACCACCACCACGGGCGCGGGATGGCGTTGACGATCGTGCCGAGCGTGAGCTGCGGCGGGATCGAGAAGCCGTTGCGCTTGTCGCGCAGGCGAGCGCCGGCGACCGGCGTGTCCACGGTGAAGAACAGGGTGTCGAATCCGGCCGCGGCGGCGCGGCGCACGAGCTCGTACGAGATCTCGCGTTGGCGCATGACGTAGAGCTGGAACCAGTTGCGGCCGGCCGGATTGGCCGCCTTCACGTCCTCGATGGATGTCGTGCCGAGCGTGGAGAGGGTGAACGGGATGCCTGCGGCTCCGGCGGCTCCGGCGCCCGCGACCTCGCCCTCGGTCTGCATCAGGCGCGTGAAGCCGGTCGGTGCGATGCCGAACGGGAGGGCGGAGGGGCCGCCCCAGATCTCGCACGAGGTGTCGACGACCGACACGTCCTTCAGGATCGACGGGTGGAACTCGATGTCCTGGAACGCCTGACGGGCGCGGGCCAGCGAGAGCTCGCCCTCCGCGGCGCCCTCGGTGTAGTCGAAGGCGGCCTTCGGGGTGCGGCGCTTGGCGATGCGCTGCAGGTCCTCGATCGTGAGTGCGCCCTGCAGGCGGCGCTTCTTCGCGTCGAGCTCCGGCTTCTTGAACTTCATCAGCTCGAGGAGCTCGGCGGGCTGGGGGAACTGGCGGGTGACCATGTGCGGGCTGCCTATCTGGATTCGTGGGTGGCGGTGGTGATGGCGATGGCGGGTTCGGAGTCGGGGTCGGACGGGAAGGCGTCGCGGTAGTAGCCGCTGATGTGCGCGTGGACGCGCGTGCGCGCCGCTGCGGCATCGCCTGCTCCGATCGCCTCGACCACCGCGCGGTGCTCGGCGCGCAGGCGGGCGGCCATGGCCTCCCAGTCGGTGATGCGGGCGAGGCCGGCGAGCACGTAGCCCTCGATGGAGGTGCGGAGGCCCGCCATCGTCGCCGCGACGACGGTGTTGCCCGAGGCGTCGGCGAGCGCGAGGTGGAACTGCGCGTCGAGCGCGAGGAACTCCTGCGGCGTGAGCGCCGGGTCGTCCATCGCATCGAGCAGCTGCCCGGCATCGGCGAGGCCGACCGCGCCGGGGCGCTCGGCGAGCTCGTCGGCGACCGCGGTCTCGAGCAGCAGTCGCGTGCGGACGACATCGGCGACGGGGAAGCCGCTGGCCGCGACCTGGAGCCGCATGAGCGCCTGCATGCCGCCGACGGGCCGCGCGACGATGATCGCGCCGGAGGTCGGTCCCGAGCCGGTCTGGGTGCGGACGAGACCCATCGCCTCCAGCACGCGGATGGCCTCGCGCACGCTCGAACGGCCCACGCCGAGCTCGGCGGACAGCGCCCGCTCCGCGGGGAGGTGGTCGCCCGGCCGGAGCCGTCCGTCGACGAGCCGCGCCTCGATGTGGGCGAGCACGCCCTCCCACGCCCGCGGCTCCGCGGTCATCGCCCCTCCTGTGGTCCGACCATATGGTCAGACCACACTAGCGCGCACTCTGCGAGCCGCCCACATCCATCGAGGCGGCGAATAGTGGGCCGTCTCGCATCGAGACGGCCCACTATTCGCCGCCTCGATGGAGGGTCGCGCGGGCTACTCGGCGGTGGCGGGCTGGTGGCCGAGCTCGACGTCCTCGACCCGGGAGCGCGGCATCGCGAGGCCGGCGACGATGGTGAGGGCGGCCGCGATCGCGACGGCGACGAACACCGCCGTGGACGCCGCCTGCACCGTTCCCGGGTCGTGGTCGCCGCCGGCGGAGGAGGCGATGATGGCGTTCGCGATCGCGCCGAACACGGCGACGCCGACCGAACTGCCGATCGAACGCGAGAACATGTTGGTTCCGGTCACCACGCCGCGTTCGTTCCACGCGACGCTCGACTGCGCGGCGATGAGGGTCGGGGTCGCGACCAGGCCCATCCCGAGCCCGACCACGAAGCAGCTGATCGCGACGAACGCGACGCTCGGGTGCACGGAGGTCGCGGCGAGCGCGATCGCGCCGACGATGGCGATGGAGGTGCCGAGCAGCGCCGTGCTGCGGAACCCGATCCGCAGGTAGAACCGGCCGGAGAGGCTCGCCGCGATCGGCCAGCCCAGGGTCAGGGCGGCGACGGCGAGACCGGCGATCAGCGGGGAAGCGCCGGTGGTGGTCTCCAGGTACGTGGGGACGTACGAGGTGAGGCCGATCAGGATGGCGCCGATGCCGAGGGAGATCAGGGTCGTGGTCACGAGCAGCCGTCGCGAGAACACCCAGAGCGGCAGGATCGGCTCGGCCGCCCGCCGCTCCACCAGCAGGAAAGCCACGAGCAGCAGCCCGCCGACGACGAATGCGCCGATGCTCCACACCGAGTTCCACGCCCACGCCTGGCCGCCCTCGAGCACCGCGAGGATGAGGAGGCTCATTCCGACGGTCAGCAGCGCGGCGCCCGCGTAGTCGATGCGGTGCGGGCGGCGTTCGACGTTCTCGTGGAAGTTGCGCGCGAGCATCCACGCGGCCAGGAGGCACAGCGGGATGTTGACGAAGAAGATCCACCGCCACGAGACGAACTGCGAGAAGACCCCGCCGAGGGTCGGGCCGACGACGGAGGAGATCGCCCAGACGCTGGCGAGGTAGCCCTGGACCTTCGCACGCTCGGTGATCGTGTAGATGTCGCCGGCGATGGTGATCGCGATCGGCTGGATGGCCCCCGCGCCGAGGCCCTGGATGACGCGGAACAAGATGAGCGCGGGCATCGACCAGGCGAAGCCGCACAGGATCGAGCCGAGCAGGAAGAGCCCGATCCCGATGAGGACCAGAGGCTTGCGGCCGACGGTGTCGGCGAGCTTCGCATAGACGGGGACCGAGACGGCCTGTGCCAGCAGGTAGACCGAGAAGAGCCAGGGGAACTGCGAGAACCCGCCCAGGTCGGTGACGATCGACGGCACGGCGGTCGCCAGGATCGTGGAGTCGATCGCGACGAGTCCTGTCGTCAGCATGAGGGCGATCAGGACGGGGCCGCGCTCGGACCGGAAGCCGACACTCGCGTGGGTGGGATTGTTCACACGTGTGAACAACGCGCGGCGGTTTCGTCCATTCCCGTCTTGACGTGAAAGAAGCGGCAGTGGACAATCTGAAACATGTCTTTCAGATCGCCGGAGCGCCGCACCGTCACCGACCCGCGTGCCCTGCGCGCCCTCGCGCACCCGCTGCGGCTCGCGCTGCTCGATCACCTGATGGCGTTCGGCCCGCGCACCGCGAGCGAGTGCGCGGAGGCCGTCGGCTCCACGGCCTCCAACTGCAGCTATCACCTGCGCTCCCTCGCCAAGTTCGGGCTGGTGGAGCCGGCGGAGGCCGACGACGGTCGCGAACGGCCGTGGCAGTCCACGGCCACCGGGCTCTCGTTCGGGCGCACCGACGACCCGGGCTTCCGGCTGGGCGCCGACACCGCGGAGCGCCTTCTCGCCGACCGGCAGATCGACGATCAGGCCGAACTGGCACACCGCGCTTTGGCGCAGCGGGACGATCAGCCGGAGGAGTGGCGCGACGCGAGCATGCTGTCCGGCTACGCGCTCCGCCTGACGCCCGCCGAGCTGAAGGAGCTCGGCACGAAGCTGGACGCCCTCATCCGGCCGTACATCGGGCTGACCCGCGCTGATCCGCCCGAGGGAAGCGACGTCGTCGCCCTGCACCTCGCCGCGTTCCGTCACCCGGACGCCTCATGACCTCCCGTGACCAGGCGACCTCGCCCGAGCAGTCGGCCTCCCCGCGCCCTCCTGCCTCGCGGTCGCCGCTGCTCCGCCGCGACTATGCGCTGATTTGGTCGGCCGGCCTCGTCTCCGACACCGGCGACTGGCTGCTGATGATCGCACTGCCGCTGTTCGCCTTCGCCGCGACCGGCTCCGCCCTCGGCGCGTCGACCGTCTTCCTCGTCGAGCTTGTGCCGATGCTGCTGCTCGGCACCTTCCTGGGCGTGCTCGTCGACCGCTGGGACCGCCGCCGCACCATCATCGTCACGGCGCTGCTGCAGGCCGTCGCGCTGCTCCCGCTGCTCGCCGCCTCCGCCGACCGGATGTGGATCGTCTACACGGTCGCCGCGGTGGAGGCGTGTCTCGGCGCCGTGATCAACCCCGCGCGCCAAGCGCTCGTCCCGAGCCTCGTCGAGCCGGATCAGCTCGCCCGCGGCAATGCCCTCATCGCGGTGAGCGACAGCATCGCGCGTCTCGTCGGCTCCCCGCTCGGCGGGATCGCGTTCGCCGCGGGCGGCCTGCCGGGGGTCGTCGTCGCCGATGCCGCGACCTTCCTCATCACCGCCGCGCTCGTCGCGTTCATGCGGCGCACGCCCCGCTCCCCACGCACGACACCGGCCGCAGAGGAGGCCCCGGCGGCGGTCGAGCGCCGCCTGTTGCGCGAGTGGCGGGAGGGGCTCGCCCTGATCGGCCGCTCGGGCACGCTGCGGACCCTCGCCGTCATCACCGCGCTCGGGAGCGTCTCGCAGGGACTCTTCCTGGTCCTCTTCATCGTCTACGTCACGCAGGACCTCGGCGCCGGGGATGCGGGAGTCGGCCTCCTGCGCGGCGTCCAGGCGATCGGCGGCGTGCTCGGCGGCCTCCTCTCCGGCATGCTGGTGCGTCGGCTCGCCCCGCGGGCTCTGGTCGGGGCCGGCTACCTGGCGTTCGGTCTCCTCTCGCTGCTGACCTGGAACCTCGCGCCGTTCACGACCGCCCTCGGGGTCTACGCCGGGCTCTTCATCGCGATGGGCATCCCCGCGGTGGCGACGGCGACCGGCGAGATCACACTGGTCCAGACCGCGACGCCGCCGCACGCGCTCGGCCGGGTCATCGCCGCGATGACCACGGTCGCGGGCGCGGCTCAGGGCGTCGGCCTCCTGGCGGGCGGCCTCCTCGCCGAACGGTTCGACGTGGTCACGATCCTCGACGGACAGGCGGCGCTGTATCTGGCGTGCGGGGTGATCGCGCTGCTGGCGCTGCGACCGCCCACCCCCGTTTTGCCGCGAAACCCGCCCGGGATGCCGGGTGTTTCCGGGAATCGCACGTAGGGTGTCCGTGTGTGGCGACTGGATAGGAAGAACGAGGAGGACCTGGACGGGTCCCGCCTCGCGGACGACGACGCCCTGCACCCGGTCGCGAACTCGACCGCGCCGCACCAGCTGAGCCTGGGGGATCCGGGCCTGGTGGCCGGCAACATCGCCGACCCGGTGCGGAAGCGCTGGCAGGACGAGATCGCGTCCATCGGCGGTGTCTCCCCGCTCCTGCACTTCGAGGACAGCCCGCGGGCGCGCATCGAGCTGAGCACGACGCACCCGGGCGGACTCCCGCAGTTCATCACCGGCAAGAGCACCCTGCTCTCCAGTTTGATCCGCGACGAGCTCGCGCTGCGCACCGCGCGCGCCGCGGCGAACGCGATCACCACCAAGGGCATCGAGCTGCGCACCGTGCGCGGAATCGAGTCGGTGCATCTGGCGATCGGCCTGGCGCAGTGGCGGCACGGCGGCGATGAGCTGACCGCGCCCATCCTGCTGCGTCCGCTGGCGATCCGCCGCTACGGCCGTGACTTCGAGCTGAAGCTGAAGGGGCAGCCCTTCCTCAACCCGGAGTTGTCGCGCGCCCTCGCCGAGCAGTTCCAGATCACCCTCGACGCGAACGCGTTCGTCGCCCTCGCGCTCACCAACGGCGTCTTCAAACCGCAACCCGTGATCGACCGGCTGCGCGGCCTCACCTCGCATCTGCCCTGGTTCAACGTGCAGCCCCGCCTCGTGGTGTCGTCCTTCGCCGACGTCGCCCCCGCCCTGCGAGCGGAGGCCGAGGATCTCGACACGACCCTCCTCAATGCGCTCGCGGGCAACCCGTCCGCGCGGACGACGATCGAGAGCGCCTTCAACCCGGTGGAGCACATCCCCCAGGACGAGCGGCCGCCGGCCACCGACACGCTCCTGCTCGACGCCGACGAGGAGCAGGAGGCCGTGGTCGAGCAGATCGCGGCAGGCAACTCCCTCGTCGTCAAGACCCTCCCCGGAACGGGAGGGACCCAGACGGTCGTCAACGCGATCGGCGCCCTCGTCTCCCAGCACAAGCGCGTGCTGGTGGTCAGCCCGCGCCGGTCGAGCCTCGACGACATCGCGCAGCGCCTCACCCGCGTCGGCCTCCCGGGCCTCGCCGTGACGCCGCGCACGCTGCGCCGCGACCTCATCCAGTCCATCGGCCGCAACGAGAAGGCGACGCAGCCGCGTGTCACCGACGTGGACGAGGCACTCGTGCGCCTCCGCAAGGTGCTGCTCGACTACCGCTCGGCGCTCGGCCGCCGCGACCCCGTCCTCAAGGTCTCGGTGCTCGATGCCCTGCGCGAGCTCTCCCGTCTCTCCCTACTCCCGTCGCCGCCCTCGACCACCGCCCGGCTCGGCCGCACGTCCATCGAAGCGCTCGCGGTCGACCGCGACGCGTCGGCGGACGCCCTGATCCGTGCCGCGCGCCTCGGGGAGTTCCGCTATGGTCCCGACGACTCGCCCTGGTACGGCGCGTCGTTCACGACCACGGAGGAGGGCAAGGCCGCCCACGACCTCGCCAAGAAGCTCAACCGCGCCGAGTTGCCGCGCCTGATCGACCGCGCCCGCGCGCTGATCGGCCAGACGCGGATGCGTCCGTTCGAGTCGATCGCCGAGCTCGGCGTGTACCTGCGGCTGCTGCTCGACATCCGCGAGACCCTCGACCGCTTCACGCCGGCCGTGTTCGACCGCTCGCTCGCCGAGCTCATCGCCGCGACCGCGTCGCGCCGGGAGTCGGCCACGATGACGGGCGCCAACCGCCGTCGGCTGCGCAAGCTGGCGCTCGAGTACGTGCGACCCGGCGTGCATGTCACCGACCTCAACGAGAGCCTCCGCCGCATCCAGCAGCAGCGCATCCTGTGGAACCGCTTCGCCGTCGCCGGCGTCGTCCCCGAGGTCCCGGTGGGCATCGCCGACGTGCAGGTCGCTTACCAGCGCGTCGCGGAAGACCTCGCCCGCCTGGACATCCCGCTGCGCCGCACCGGCACGCCGCAGTCGCTGGCCGCCCTGCCGATCGAGGTGCTCACGCGCCAGATCGCCGGGCTCGCGGCCGAGTCGGAGGTGCTCGCCAACCTCCAGGAGCGCACCGCCCTCCTGGGACAGCTGCGCGACCTGGACCTCGACCCGCTCATCCAGGACCTGTCGGTGCGCCACGTGCCCGAGTCGCAGGTCAGCGCCGAGCTGGAGCTCGCCTGGTGGCAGTCGGTGCTGGAGTCGCTGCTCGCCGCCGACCGTGCCCTCCTGAACGCCAACACCGGTGTGCTCGACCGCCTGGAGGCCGACTTCCGTCTCGTCGACGAGGCGCACGCCTCCGCCACGGGCAAGCAGCTCGCCTGGCTGATGGCCGAGACCTGGAAGATCGGCATCGTCGACTGGCCGGACGAGGCCGCGGCGCTCAAGCGGCTGCTGAAGGCCGGACACCCCACCGCGTCCGCCCTCGAGGCCGCCGCGCCGCATCTGTCGCGGCCGCTGGCGCCGGTGTGGCTGATCTCGCCGTACGAGGTGCCCGAGCTCGGACCCGACCTCGCCTTCGACGCCGTGGTGCTGGTGGACGCCGGCGCCTCCACACTCGCCGAGAACATCCCGGTGCTGCGCCGCGCCAAGCAGCTGGTCGCGTTCGGCGACCCCGTCACGCAGACGCCGTCGCGCTTCGACATCGGGGTGCACGAGTACGGCACGTCCTTCGAGGGCGTCCCCGACGACGTCGACGCGATGCACGCCGACTCCGCCCTGGCCCGTCTCGCCGAGCTTCTGCCGGTCTACACGCTCAAGCGCAGCTACCGCGCCGGAGGCGAAGACCTCGCGGAGCTCGTCAACCGCCGTTTCTACGGCGGCATGATCGACTCGCTGCCCTGGGCGGGCACCTACCTCGGCCACGGCAGCCTCGCGCTGCACTACGTCTCCGGCGGTCAGGGCATGCCCGACAGCGACACGGGAGCGGTGGAGAGCACGGACGCGGAAGTCGCGAAGGTCGTCGAGCTGGTGCTCCAGCACGCGATCGAGCGCCCGCGCGAGTCGCTGATGGTCATCTCGGCGAGCGATCGGCACGCCGTCCGGGTCAACCAGGCGGTGCTGGCGGCCTTCGCCAAGCGCACCGACCTCGCCGACTTCATCCTGGGCGACCGCGCCGAGCCGTTCTCGGTCGTCACGCTCGACCAGTCCGTCGGGCAGAGCCGCGACCGCGTGATCTTCTCCATCGGCTACGGACGCACCCCGCACGGGCGCCTGCTCTCGAACTTCGGCGCCCTCGCCGAGCCGGGCGGCGACCGCCTTCTCGCCATCGGCATGACGCGCGCCCGCCGCGGGATGGACATCGTGTCCTGCTTCTCGCCCGACGACATCGACGAGACCCGCATGCGTCACGGCATCGCCGCGCTCGCTCAGGTGCTGGGGGAGGCCGACCAGCTCCAGGCCGCGGCGCCCGAGCACCTCAGCCCCGACGCGGACCCGATGATCATCGATCTCGCCAAGCGCCTCGCCCGGCGCGGCCTCGACGTGCACCTGGGCTATCGCGGCAAGCTCACCCTCATCGCTTCGCACGAGGGCCGGGCCGTCGTCGTCGAGACCGACGAGGACGTCCACTCCGGCAGCCTGCGCGAGTCGCTCCGGCTGCGCCCCGATGTGCTCCGCCGCCTCGGCTGGCACTACCTCCGCGTGCACAGCTTCGAGCTCTTCGCGGACCCGGACGCCGTCGCATCCCGCATCGCCCGCCTCATCGGCGCGGCCGAGCCGGGGACCGAGACGGCCCCGATCACGCTCCCGGCCTAGGCTCTTCCTACCGTGGTAGCATCGCGGTATGACCAAGTTGAGTGTGAGCCTCTCGGAGGAGGACGTCGCCTACCTCGACGTCGTCGCCGCTGATTTCGCCGGCAATCGCTCGGCGGCGATCCATCGACTGATCCGCCTCAAGCGCGAACTCGACGCCGAGGGCGCCTACGCACAGGCGTTCGACGAGTGGGAGGCGTCCGGGGAGCAGGAGCTCTGGGACCAGACGGCGGGGGACGGTCTCGAGGAGTGAGACGGGGAGAGGTCTACGACGTCCAGCTCGATCCCGTCGTCGAGGGGGAGGCGGCGCGGTTGCGTCCGTGCATCGTGGTGAGCAACGAAGGGGTCAACGCCTCCGTCACCCGACGCGGTCGCGGCGTTCTCGCGTTCGTTCCGCTGACCTCGAATGTCGCGAACGTCCACGAGTTCCAGGTGGCCGTGGACGACCCCGAGGACCTCGCCCTGATGGGGCTCGACCGGGCGTCGAAGATCCAGGCTGAGCAGGTGCGCGCGATCGGTCACCCGCGTATCGGCCGCTATCGCGGAGTCACGCCCGCATGGATCATGCACCAGGTCGACGATGCCCTCCGTTTCCATCTCTCGCTGTGAGCGCGGCTACGCTGGAGGGATGACCGAGAGCAGCCCTGAGCGCCCGCCCGTGCGCCGGCACCGGCGGGTGCAGCGGGCCGGCGCGCCCGGCGCCGATCCCTCGCCTCAGGTGCGCGGAGAGCATGCAGGAGAGGACTCTGACCACTCGCCGTCGTTCGGGTCGAACGACGAGCAGCTGCGGCGGGACGTCCCGCCGCACTACTGACGTGGAGCCGCTCAGGCCTGCGGGTCGGAGTGCTTGCCGGTGGCCTGCGGCGGCGCCTGCTGCGTCTGCAGGAGGTCGCGGATCTCGGTGAGCAGGTCGAGCTCGGTGATGGGCGCGTCGGGCTCGACGACGCCCTTCTTGCGGAGGCGCTCGGCGCGCTCCTTGACCAGGTTGAGCGGGTAGACGAAGACGAAGTAGACGACCGCGGCGACGATCACGAAGCTGATGATCGCGCCGACGACGGCCCCGAACTTGATCGTCGCGTCGCCGACGGGGACGTCGAGCGCGTTGTCCAGTGTGTCGGCCTTGAAGATGGCGCTGATCAGCGGGTTGAAGATGTTGCCGACGATGGAGTTGACGACGGCCGTGAACGCGGCGCCGATGACCACGGCGACGGCCAGATCGATCACGTTCCCGCGGAGGATGAACTCTTTGAAGCCTTTGATCATGGTCGGTCCTTTCGCCAGGGGTGGTGCACAGGTCGCGCGGAGCCTAGGAGGAGGAGCCGCTGGAGGACGACGAGCCGCCGCCGGACGACGAGCCGCCGCCGGACGACGAGCCGGCACCGGTCGACGAGCCGGCACCGGTCGACGACCCTCCCGACACTCCCGAACTCTTCGTACCACGCGAGTCGGTCCGGTAGAAGCCGGAGCCGTTGAACGTGACGCCGACGGCGCCGAACACCTTGCGCAGGTTCCCGCCGCAGTTCGGGCAGACCGTCAGGGCGTCGTCGGTGAAGGCCTGCTGGATGTCGAAGGCGTGGCCGCAGTCACGGCAGGCGTAGGAGTAGGTGGGCATGAGGCTCCGTTGAGTACAGGTGCGTCCGAGTGCGGGTGCGTCAGGTGAACTGGACGATGCGGGTCGGGGTGACGACTCCGTCGACCGGCTGGTCGTGCCGCTCGCGCGGCACCTCGTCCACCAGCTCGCCGTCGAACAGGACGGCGTACACCGGGGGACATTTTTCCATGCTGCCGAGCGTCTTGTCGAAATAGCCGCGTCCCCAGCCCAGGCGCATACCCGAGGCGTCGACCGCGGCGGCCGGCACGATGATGAGGTCGACGTCGTTGATGGCGATCGGGCCGAGCAGCTCTCCGACGGCTTCTGGCATCCCGAACAGGCCCTCCGTCTCGGTCTCGCCGTCGCCCGTGGTCCAGTCGAGGAGCCCGTCCGCGCGGGAGATCGGCAGCAGCACCCGCAGCCCCTGCGCGTGCGCCCAGTTGAGGAATGGGCGGGTGTCCGGCTCGATCGTGGTGGAGAGGAAGCAGGCGACCGAACGCGCGTTCAGGTCGGTGGTCAGGTCGACGAGGTGCCGGGTGAGACCGGCCGTCGCTGCGGCCCGCTCGGTGGTCGTGAGGTTCTGTCGTCGCTCCCGCAGTTCCGCGCGCAGGGCGCGTTTGCGATGGGCGGCAGTGTCAGAGTCCATGGCGCAATCCTAGAAGATGGGGCCGTGACGCCGGAGGAAATGCGGATACTGTAGGCGGCATGGCTAACCACGTCACCAAAGCAGTCATCCCCGCGGCCGGTCTCGGCACCCGATTCCTGCCCGCCACCAAGGCGATGCCGAAGGAGATGCTCCCGGTCGTCGACAAGCCGGCCATCCAGTACGTGGTCGAGGAGGCGGTCGACGCCGGCCTCCACGACGTCCTGATGATCACGGGCCGCAACAAGAACGCGCTCGAGAACCACTTCGACCGCAACGCCGAGCTGGAGGACACGCTCAAGGCGAAGGGCGACACGGACCGTCTCGAAAAGGTCAACTACTCGACCGCCCTCGCCGACATGCACTACGTGCGCCAGGGCGACCCGAAGGGCCTCGGCCACGCCGTGCTGCGCGCCAAGATGCACGTCGGCCGCGAGCCGTTCGCCGTGCTCCTCGGCGACGACATCATCGACTCCCGCGACCCCCTCCTCAAGCGCATGCTCGAGGTGCAGCACGAGCACAACACCACGGTCGTCGCCCTGATGGAGGTCGACCCCGACAGCATCCACCTGTACGGCGCGGCCGCCGTCGAGGAGACGGACGAGGACGACGTCGTCCGCATCACCGGCCTCGTGGAGAAGCCGAACAAGGAGGACGCGCCCTCCAACTACGCCATCATCGGCCGATACATCCTCCGCCCCGAGGTCTTCGACGTGCTGGAGCGCACCGAGCCGGGCCGCGGCAACGAGATCCAGCTGACCGATGCGCTGCAGTCGATGGCCCACGCCCCCGACTGGACCGGAGGCGTCTACGGCGTCGTGTTCCGCGGGCGCCGCTACGACACCGGCGATCGTCTCGACTACATCAAGGCGATCGTGCAGCTCGCCGCCGACCGCGAGGACCTCGGCCCCGAGCTGCGCCCGTGGCTGCGCGACTTCGCGAAGGGGCTGGACGACGCCCCCGAGGAGGCCGTCGAGGAGATGCCCGCCGAGCCCGTGGGCGAGCCGACGGCCTGAGGGCGACGCCCCTCCCGTCAACCGCCCTCGAACGCAACTGAACAGTAGCCCGCACGAAGGAGATGCCCGTGGCGATCGTCGTCCCCACGCTCGGTGAGGGGCCGGTGGGGTTGCGCCCCATCCGCCTGCGCGACGCGCGCGCGCTCGAGCGGTCCCTGCTCGACAACCGCGGCTGGCTGCGGCAGTGGGAGGCGACCAGCCCCTACTCGCCGGGGTCGTTCGACACCCGGGCGAGCATCCGTTCCCTGCTCGCCAACGCGCGCGCCGGGCACGGGCTGCCCTTCATCGTCGAGTACGAGGGCGCGCTCGCCGGACAGCTCAACGTGTCGTCGATCGCGTACGGCTCCCTGTCGAGCGCGACGATCGGCTACTGGGTGGCGGAGGAGTTCGCCGGCCGCGACGTGACGCCGACGGCCGTCGCCCTCGCCACCGACTACTGCTTCTACCAGTTGGGCCTGCACCGGATGGAGATCTGCATCCGCCCGGAGAACAAGCCGAGCCTGCGCGTGGTGCAGAAGCTCGGCTTCCGCTACGAGGGCCTCCGTCGTCGGTACATCCACATCAACGGCGATTGGCGGGACCACTTCTGCTTCGGGCTCGTCTCGGAGGAGCTGACGCAGGGCGTGCTGCGGCGCTGGCGCGACGGCGCGGTGCCTCCGGATGCGGCGACCGTCACCGCCGAGGACCTCGCGGCCGCGGCACTCCCGCTGCCGATCGCCCGGATTCGCTGAGACACGCCCGGCCCGCTGCCGCGCCCGCACGCCCGCGGCCCCCTAGCGTAGAGACATGAACGGGGATGTGATGGGCGGAGGGGTGGTCGTCGCCATCGCGGCGATCCTCTGGCTGGCCTATCTGATCCCGGTCTGGCTCCGACGCCGCGAGTATCTCGCCACCGAGCGCAACGCCGTACGACTGCAGCAGACCCTCCGCATCCTCGCGGAGACGAGCGAGCTGCCCGACGAGGTCCGCATGGAGGCCACGGCCCGCACGGTCGCGGAGCAGCAGCGCGTGCTGCGCCGGGCCGAGCAGCGCCAGCTCGTCGAGGCACGCGCCGAGGCAGCGGCCCACGCGCGTCGCGAGCAGGCGATCGCCGAGGAGCGCCGGCTCGCCGCCGAGGAGGCCGAGCGCGCCGCCGAGGCTGCGATCGCCGTCGAGCGCGCCTCCCGCGCCGCCGCGGCCCAGCGCGCACGCGCCATCGCGGCCGCGAGCAGCCGCCCGATGCTCTCGCCGCAGCGCCGTCGTCGTCTCCGTCGCGCCCGCGCGCTCAGCACCCTCGTGCTCGTCGTCGGCGTGATCGGCGTCGTCGTAGGCACCGGCGTCATGCTGTCCACCGGCGCCTGGCTGGTGCCCGCGCTGTCGGCCGCGGTCTCCGTCGCCGCGCTCGGGATGCTGGGGCGCCTCGCGCACCCGCAGGAGGCTCCCGCAGCTCCCGCGCGCGCCGTCACCATCCCGGCCGCGCCGGCTCTCTACGACGACGCTCAGCACGACGAACTGCCGGTCCAGGAGCGTCTGCGCCAGAGCTGGACCCCGCGGCCCCTCCCGAAGCCCCTCCACCTCTCGCCCGGGACCATCGCCGCAGCGGCGATGGCGTCGGTCGACGCCGCCACCGAGCTGCGCCGCTCCGCAGCGCGCGCCGAGTTCGACCGCAAGGCCTCCGAGCTCGCGCCGGTCGCGCCGCCGGTGCCGCTGCGCCCCGCCGCGGTGACGGAGGAGGTTCCGGCCTCCTCTGTGCAGGCGGTCGCCCCGGTTCGACCGATCCCCGAGCCCGTCCCGAGCCGCTACGCGAGCATGGGCATCGTCGACCCCGCGTCCGACGGAGCGATCGATCTCGACGCGGTGCTCCGCCGTCGCCGCGCGGCGAGCTGAGCGGCGCTCGATTTCGGCTCGGAGCGGATGGGGTGCTAGGCTTTCAGAGCAGTTCCCCGGGGCTATGGCGCAGTTGGTAGCGCGCTTCGTTCGCATCGAAGAGGTCAGGAGTTCGAATCTCCTTAGCTCCACCAGAACACCGCAGAAGGGCCGCTCGCCAGAGCGGCCCTTCTGCGTCGGAGCCCGATACGCCATGCTGGAGCAGACGGCGATCCGTGAGAGGGCTCGATGAAGACCGACTTCGTGAAGACGCTCGACCGGTATCGGGCGCAGGCGGGCACGTTCCGCATCATCGAGGTCCCGCCGCAGCGTTACCTCATGATCGACGGTCACGGCGACCCGAACACGTCCGCGGCGTACGCGGATGCCGTGGCGACGCTCTACCCGGTGGCGTACGCGCTGAAGTTCGCGAGCAAGGACGGCCTCGACCGCGACTACGTCGTCCCGCCGCTCGAAGCGCTCTGGTGGGCCGAGTCGATGGCCGCGTTCACGTCCTCCCGCGACACATCCGCCTGGGACTGGACGGCGATGATCCTGGTGCCGGACTGGATCACGGACGACCTCGTCGACGCCGCCCGCGCCAAAGCCGCCAGGAAGGCTCCCGCGCTCGACCTCCTGCGGGTGGAGGAGTTGGACGAGGGGACCTGCGTGCAGACCCTCCACCTCGGCCCCTACGACGACGAGGCGGCGACCCTCGAACGGATGCACGACACGTTCATCCCGGAGTCCGGCCTCCGGATGACCGGGAAGCACCACGAGGTCTACCTCAGCGACGCCCGACGCGTCGCACCCGAGAAGCTGCGGACGCTGCTGCGGCAGCCCGTGCTGCGGGGCTGAGGACGCCACGGGGCGTCCGAACGGACGAGGTCAGTCGCCGAGCGTCAGCGCGACGGCCGTCCACGACACGGGCGGGAGCGTCACGGTGAGCAGCCCGTCCTCGACCGACGCGGACGGGTTGGGCCGGAGGGCGACACGCGCCGGATCGGCGGGGGAGTTCGTGGCGTTCGGATCCGCGTCGTGGAGCATCGCGGTCTCCCGTATCGCGCTCACCCCGAGGCTCCGGGCGTCGATCGTGGCGACGATCGGCTCGGTCAGGCTGCGGTTGACGAGGAAGACCGCGGCGCTCCCGGACTCCTCGTCCAGCGTGGCCACCGCGTCCACCACCGCCGCGTCGCCGTAGACCGCGGTCTCGTAGGTGGCGCAGGTGATCGTCGGGCGCAGAACGACCCCGCGAGCGAGCCGGCTCGTCGTCGCGAACGGGAAGAACGTGGTCTGCCGCCAGGCGATACCGCCCGGTTCGGTCCGGACGGGGGCGATGACGTTGACCAGCTGCGCGAGACTGGCCGACGTCACCCGGTCGGTGTTGCCGAGGAGGGTGATGAGCAGGTTGCCGAGCACGACGGCATCCGCCACGGAGTAGACGTCCTCCAGGAGGTGCGGCGCGAACTCCCAGGTGTCCGACACGTCGGTGAGCGACTGGTGCTCGTCGAGATACCAGATGTTCCACTCGTCGAACGAGACGTCGATGGTCTTCGAGCTCCGCCGCCGCCGCTTGACCTGATCGGCCGTCGTCGTGACCGTGTCGATGAAGAACTGCATGTCGATCGACGAGGCGAGGAAGGACCCGAGATCACCGCCGCGCTCCTGGTAGTAGGCGTGGCAGCTGATGTAGTCCACGTGGTCGTACGCCCGCTCCAGCACCACCCGCTCCCACTCCCCGAACGTGGGCATGGCCGAGCCGGACGAGCCGCAGACGACGAGTTCGAGGTCTTTGTCGGCCATCTTCATCGCGGATGCCGTGCGCGCGGCGAGGGCGCCGTACTCCTCGGCCGTCAGATGGCCGAGCTGCCACGGGCCGTCCATCTCGTTGCCGAGACACCACATGCGGATGTCGTACGGCTCGACGGCGCCGTTGGCGGCGCGGAGGTCGCTGAGCGCCGTGCCCGCGGGCTGGTTCGCGTACTCCAGGAGGTCGAGGGCCTCGGCGATCCCGCGGGTGCCGAGGTTGACGGCCATCATCAGCTCCGAACCCGTCGCGGCGCACCAGCGCGCGAACTCGTCGATCCCGACCTGGTTCGACTCGAGGGAATGCCACGCGAGATCGCGCCGGACAGGGCGCGTCTCGCGGGGGCCGATACCGTCCTCCCACCGGTAGCCCGAGACGAAGTTGCCTCCGGGGTAGCGGACGGTCGTCACGCCAAGCTCCTTCACGAGCGCGATCACGTCGCGGCGGAAGCCGTCCGCATCCGCATCGGGGTGGCTCGGTTCGTAGAGCCCGTCGTAGACGCAGCGTCCCAGATGCTCGACGAACGAGCCGAACAGGCGGCGGGGGACGGGGGCGACGACCGCGCTGCGGTCCAGTGTGACCTGGGCGTGAGAGACCAACTGCCATCCTTCATCCGGCCGGGCGGCACGAGCTCCGGCGGGTCGGCAGGCGGCTCGCGCCGGCGCCTCGGCGTCTGTGCACGAACCGCCAGTGTCACAGCACGCGGGCCATCTGTCCATCATTTTCGAAAACGTTTTCCGGGGTTTTTGAAAATTGTTGCAACACGCTGCAAATGCCGCTAGCGTGCGGCTCGCACCACCCTTCCTGTCAGAACTCTCAGACAAACGCGAGGCATTCAACGATGAAGAGACCCCCGAAACGGCGTGCGTTCGCCCTCGCCGCGGCAGTGGCCGCGGCTCTGGTGAGCAGTACCCTGTCCCTCCCCGCTCAGGCGGCCACCGTCGAGGAAGCACCGACCACCGTGCTCTTCTCCAACTTCGAGCAGGGGCGGATCGCTCCGTGGAGCGCCTATGGCTCCGGCGTCGCCGTCGCGGCCTACAACGCGGTGCGGCTCAGCCACGAGACGAGCCTCCGGGTCACCGGCCGCACCGCGAGCTCGCACGGCGCGGGAACACCCATCGGCACGCTCCTGCGGGCGGGCGAGCGCTACACCGCCAGCGTCTGGGCGCGCCTGGACGCCGGTGCGAGCCCGTCGCGCATGAGGATCGACGTCGTCGAGGACGGGGGCGCCGTCGTCCCCGTCGCGACAGCTCAGACGGTCACGGCCGACGGCTGGACCCGCCTGAGCGGCGACTACATCCGGGCCGCCGCCGTGACAGGCGGGACGCTCGTGATCGCGGCCGAGGATCCCACGGTGACGTTCCTGCTCGACGACCCGCTCATCACGGCGTATCGCGCCGGGAGGACCGTCATCGACGGCACCGCCCCGCTCAAGGACGCGCTGCCCTTCCCGATCGGGGCGGCGACGTACCAGCGTTTCACCACCGGTCAGCCCGGCGATGTCCTCACCCGGCACTTCAACCAGGTGACCCCGGAGAACTACATGAAGCCGGAGGCGTGGTACACCGCGGACAAGAGCTTCGTCGCCGCGAACTCCGAAGCGGATGCGCTCATGGACTGGGCCCGGCGGACCGACGGCCGCGTCTACGGCCACGTCCTCGTGTGGCACAGCCAGGTCCCGGCGTGGTTCTTCCGCACCGACGCGGGAGTCGCCCTCACCTCGTCCGTCGACGACCAGCAGATCCTGCGCGAGCGGATGCGCGCGCACATCTACGGCGTGGCCGGCTACTTCGCGGACAAGTACGGACCGTTCGGCTCCGCAGGCAACCCGCTCACCGCCTTCGATGTCGTCAACGAGGTCATCGCCGATTCCACGGCGACGGCGAGCAACGGGATGCGAACGAGCAACTGGTACAACATCCTGGGCGAGACGTTCGTCGACGATGCCTTCCGCTTCGCGGACGAGGCCTTCAACGATGTGTACGCGGACCCCGCCGCGACACGTCCGGTGAAGCTCTTCATCAACGAGTACGGCACCGAGGGCGGCGATGGCGCGTCGACCAAGCTCCGCCGCTATCACGACCTGGTCGAGCGACTCATGCAGCGAGGAGTGCCCGTCGACGGCGTCGGGCACCAGTTCCACGTCAGCCTCAGCACCCCCGTCGCCAACCTGGACACCGCCCTCACCGCCTTCGAGACGATGCCGGTGGTGCAAGCGGTCACCGAGTTCGACGTGGCGACCGGGTACCCGGCCACCGAGCGCCTCCTCGTCCGTCAGGGCGCGTTCGTGAAGCGGGCGTTCGACATCTTCCGGCAGCACGACCGGGTGAAAGACCTCTACTCGGTGACCGTCTGGGGCCTCGCCGACCTGGGCTCCTGGCGCTACTACGAGGGCGCTCCGCTGCTCTTCGACGACTACTACAACGCGAAGTGGGCGTACGTCGGGGCGCGGGGCGGCGAGATCCCCGCGGAGCCGAAAGCCATGAACGTGTACGGGGGCGACGTCGCGCTCGACCACCGGGCGACCTCCAGCCCCGTCTGGGCCCAGCTCGCGCCCACGGCGCTGGCGGACGGCACCTCTTTCGCCCTGCGCTGGAGCGCCGATCATCTGACGGTGAAGGTGGTCTCCGCCGATCGCACGCCCGAGGCCGCCGACGGGATCGACGTCACCTTCGATGGGCGCGTCCACACCTACGGGCGGGACGGATCGGGTGACGTCGAAGGCGTCCGCAAGGAGACCGCGACCGGTTGGGAGGCCGTGCTCCGCATCCCCGCGTCGGCACTGGCGTCGGGAGGCACCTCGAAGTTCAACATCGTCGTCACCGACGGCGGCGCCGCTCACGGGTGGAACCCCGGCGGCATCGACGGAGACCTGACGCTGCTCGACGACCTCCAGAGCGTCGACGTACTGAAGGCGCCCTCCGCCCCGGCGATCGACGGCGTCGTCGACGAGCTCTGGGAGCCCGCCAACGCGGTGTCGACGGACAAGGCCGTGACAGGAACGGGAACCGCCACTGCGCGGGTCCGCACGCTCTGGTCGGGCGACGGCGACACGCTGTTCGTCCTGGCCGAGGTCGCCGATCCCGTCATCGACACGAGCGCGTCCGCCGCACACGAGAAGGACTCGGTCGAGCTGTTCGTGGACCTCGGAAACCGTAAGGCCGGTGCGTACACCTCCGACGACATGCAACTGCGGATCAATGCCGCGGGGGCCGAGAGCTTCGGCTCGGGCGACGCGGCCGCGCAGGCCGCCCGCGTCGACTCGGCGGTGACGGTGGTCGACGGCGGCTACGTCGTCGAGGCGGCGATCGCCCTTCTCGGAAAGGGCGGACCGGGCGCGACCATCGGCTTCGAGGCTCAGGTGAACGATGCGAACGGCGGGCGTCGGGTCGGCGTCCGCAACTGGGCGGACAGCAGCGGCGCGAGCTGGAACAACACCACCCGCTGGGGCGTGGCCCGCCTCGTCGAGCAGACCGAGGCGGCCGACGCCGCGATCGTCCCCGCTGCGCCGTCGGTCGAGGCCGGGTCCACGGTGGACGTCACGGTGTCCGGCTTCACCACGGGGGACGTCGTCGACGTGTGGCTCGAGCCGGCTCCCGCGCCGGGCGAGCGGGCGAGCGTCGCCGCCGCGGCCGCCATCGCCGGGCCGACCGCGAGCTCCGGGGGGCTGCTCGGCAGCGTGGCGATCGGCGACGACGGCTCGGGCGCGGCGACGCTGACCGTGCCGCAGGCCACGCTCGCCGGGGACTACCTCCTCGAGGCGCGGCTGGGCGACACGACGGCGGCCACGGCCTCGCTCGCCGTGGTGGCCCCGGCGGCCGGCGGCGTACCGGGGGCGGTCGGCACCGATACGGCGGCCACCGCATCCGGTGACCTCGCCGCGACGGGGTCGACGAGCGCGGCCGGCTACGCCGTCGCCGCTCTGGTGGGGCTCGCCCTGCTGGTCGCCGGGGGGATCGTCCTGCGGAGGCGCCGCGCGATCTGACCGGCGATGATCGACGCGGGGGCGCGCCGGTGCTGCGGCATCGGCGCGCCCCTCGCGTCCAGCCCGTTCCGGACGCAGAGTCACACCTCCCGGACGACCGATCAGGTGGGCGCTCCGCGGTGCCGTGAGCATGGAGGCATGACCGCCAGCGACACCGTTCCGACCTCCCCGACCGCCGCCATCCCGCTGCCGGGAACACCCGGCGGACAGACCGCCCGCTGGGCCGGCGTCGTCGCGCTGCTCGTGGGAGTGTTCGTCCTGGTGACCAGTGAGTTCCTGCCCGCCAGCCTCCTGCCCGCCATGGCGGCGGAGTTCGGGGTGACGGAGGGGGTCGCCGGGCAAGTGGTGACGGCGACCGCTCTCGTGGGCGTCGTGGCCGGGCCCGCGACGGCGCTGGTGTTCCCGCGCCTCGATCGGAAGAGGCTCCTCCTGGGCCTGCTCGTGCTGGCGCTCGCGGCGAACCTGGTGACGGCGATCGCTCCGGCGTTCTGGATGGTCGTGGTCGCGCGTGTCGCGCTCGGGCTGGCCATCTCGGGAACCTGGTCGATGGCGCTCGCGGTCTCGGCCCATCTCGTCCCCGCGCGGCACCTCGGCCGGGCGATGATGGTCGTCAACACCGGCGTCTCCGCGGCCACCGTCGCGGCGGTCCCGCTCGGCGCCCTCATCAGCTCGGTCGCCGGGTGGCGGGTCGTGTTCTTCGCCGTCGCCGGGGCGACCGCGGTCGCGATCGTGGTCATGGCGCTGGCCATGCCGTCGGTGCCGGCCGCCGCGGGGACCGGGCTGCGCGCGCTCGTCGCGACCGTGCGCTCCAGGGCGATGATCGTGGGGCTCGTCGGGGTGCTCCTCATCGTCGCCGGCCACTTCGCGAGCTTCACCTACATCCGTCCCGCTGCCGAACAGGTGCCGGGACTCGGTGCGACCGGGATCGCCGCGCTGCTCGCGGTCTACGGTGTCGGCGGCCTTCTGGGCAACCTGATCACGGGAAGCGTGGTCGACAAGCGCCTGGCCACGACGCTGGTGGTGCTGCCCACCATCCTCGGCGCGGCGGTGATCGCGTTCTCGTTCGCGTCCGGCTCGGTGCTGCTCGCGTTCGCGGCGGCCGCGATCTGGGGCATGGCGTTCGGCGGTGTGCCGACCATGGCGCAGACCTGGTCGGCCCGGGTCGAGCCCGAACGGATGGAGAGCGCCGGTGGGCTCACGGTCGCGACGTTCCAACTGGCGATCTCCACGGGTGCCGTGGTCGGCGGGGTGCTGATCGACGCCACGACGGTCTCGGTGGTGTTCGTGGCCGGCGGTGTCTCGGCCGCACTCGGCGGACTGCTGCTCGCCTCCACCCGCCGCTGGTTCGGCCGCCGCGCCGCCTGACCGGCCCCGCGTCGGCCCACCACCCGCAGAGGGGTCGCATTCTGCCGCAAAGCGCGCGGCTTTCCGGCAGAACGCGACCCCTCTGGCGTACGGAGGGCGGCGGCGAGCCTCAGGCTCTGCGCCAGGCGGACGGGGTGGAGCCGGTGTGCCGCCGGAACGCGCGGCTGAAGGCGGCCTCCGAGCCGTACCCCAGCGACAGGGCGGCCTGGGCGACGCTCACGCGGCCGCCGGACAGGAGCGATTTGGCCCGCTCCATCCGCACCCGGAGCAGGTAGCGCGCGGGCGGCTCACCGACGACGGCATGGAAGCGTTCGGCGAACGCCGAACGCGACGTGCTCGCGACGCGGGCGAGCCGCTCCAGTGTCCACGCGCTCCCGGGGTCGTCGCGGATGGCTGCGACGGCGCGCGCGATGTGCGGATCGCTCGCGGGAAGGAGCCAGCCGTCCGGGGCGCAGCCGTTCTCGACCCACGCCCGCACCGCCGACGCCGCGAGCACGCTCACGAGCCGCCCGGCGAAGGCGCACGAGGCCGGGCGCGCGCTCGCCACCTCGGCCAGCAGAGCCTCGGCGAGCGCGTTGAGGTGCGCATCCCGCCGCAGCAGCTGGCACGCGATCAGCGCGTCGGGCAGAGAGCGGGCCAGAGGGTGTTCGGCGCCGGAGGCCAGTCGCAGTGAGCCGGCGACGACCTCCGCCCCGGACGTGGCGTGGATCCGGTAGGCGGTCGGCCGGGTGCGCAGCACGAAGTCCCCGCCGCGCAAGAGGGTGCTCTCTCCGTCGGTGCGCAGCTCGATCTCGCCGCTCATCACCAGGAAGAAGGGCACCTCGATCACCCGGCCGGAGATCGTCTCGCCGTCCAGCAGTTCGTGCCGCGCGAAATCGACGAGCGTCCAGTCCAGGGCGGCGAGCATCTGCTCGAGCAGCCGGGCCGTGTCTTCGGTGAGCTCGCGGGAGGCCGCGGCGGCCGGGAGCGGGGCGACGGCGGGAGGGGCGTCCGATTCGATGATGCTCACGAGGAGCGCAACCGCGCGGGACGGGACGGGATTCCCGCACCGCCGAGCCGCACCTCGATCGACCTGTGGCATCACACGACGAGGAGCACCGCCAGCACCACCATCAGCACCGCGATCCCGGCGTCCAGGATGCGCCAGGCGATCGGCCGGGCGAAGAGCGGTGCGGCGACGCGGGCGCCGAACCCGAGCACGCTGAACCACAGCAGGCTCGCCGTCGCGGCGCCCGCGCCGAACACCCAGCGGCCGGGATCCCCGTGATCGGCCGACAGGGAGCCGAGCAGCAGCACCGTGTCGAGGTACACGTGCGGGTTGAGCCAGGTGATCGCGAGACACATGCCGATCGTCGAGAGCAGAGACGGCGAGACTCCCGAGGCCGCGGTGAGCCCCGACGGCTTCAGCGCGCGGCGGGCGGCGAACACCGCGTACCCGAGCAGGAAGGCGAACCCGGCCCAGCGGACGATCCCGAGCGCGAGCGGCGCAGCTTTCACCAGCGCACCGATCCCGGCCACCCCGGCGGCGATCAGGACGGCGTCGCTGAGCACGCAGAGCGCCACGACCGGGAGCACGTGCTCGCGGCGCAGGCCTTGGCGCAGGACGAAGGCGTTCTGCGCGCCGATGGCGACGATGAGTGAGGCGCCGGAGCCGAGGCCGGTCAGGAAGATGGCGAGCACGTCTCGACGATAGGGAGCGCCGCGCGTTCAGTACAGCTTGGGTTCCTTACGAAGCATTAGCATCACTGTTCATGGACGTGAACGCCGAGCACCTCCGGACCCTGGCCGCCGTGATCGACCACGGCACGTTCGAGCGCGCCGCGCTGGCTCTTCACATGACGCCCTCGGCGGTCAGCCAGCGGATGAAGGCGCTCGAAGAGCGTGCCGGCCGCGTGCTCGTGCGCCGGAGCAAACCGATCGCGCCCACCGACGCCGGGCGCGTGCTGCTGCGCCTCGCCCGCCAGGTCGCCCTGCTGGAGGAGGAGGCCGCCGCGGAGCTGGGCGGAATCGACGGGTCCACGCCCGCGATCCCGCTCGTCGTCAATGCGGACTCCCTGGCCACCTGGGTGCTCCCCGCCCTCGCGAGCCTCCCGCACCTGGTCTTCGAGGTCGGCCTGGACGACCAGGAGCACACCCTCGACCGGCTGCGCGACGGCACGGCGATGGCGGCGATCGGCTCGGACGCCGACCCGGTGCAGGGGTGCACGGTGTCGCCGCTCGGGGCCATGGTCTACCGGCCTGTCGCCAGCCCCGCCTTCGTCGCGCGCTGGGCGGCGGAGGGCTGGACTCCGGAGGCCGCCGGCGTCGCGCCCATGCTCGTCTACGACCGCAAGGACGCCCTCCAGGACCGCTACCTCGCGCGATTCGCGCCGCGCGCGCGCCCGCCGCGGCAATACATCCCGGCGTCGACCGAGTTCGTGCGCGCGGCCGAGCTGGGCCTCGGCTGGGGGATGCTGCCCGACCTCCAGATCGTGACGCACCTCGCCGAGGGCCGGCTCGTGGTGCTCGACGACGCCGGTGCTGAGTCGGTCATGCTCCACTGGCATCAGTGGTCGATGCGCTCGGACACGCTCGCGGCGGTCGCCGACGCCATCCGGGAGCACGCGGCGGCCGCCCTGCAGCCGCCGCGCCGCTCCTGACCGGCTGCGCCCGACGCGCAGCGCCCGCCGGCTAGAGCGTCGCCAGCACCAGGTCGAGCGCGTCGGCGAAGCGGTCGGCGCTCTCCCGCGTGATGCACAGCGGCGGCTTGATCTTGAGCACGTTCTTGTAGTCGCCCGTGGGCTGCACGATCGCGCCCTCGGCGAGCATGCGATCGCACACGAGGGTCGCCTCCGCGGTCGCCGGGGTCATCTCCGCGCGGTCGAGCACGAGCTCGACGCCGAGGTACAGGCCCATCCCGTGCACCGCACCCACGAGCGGGTGGCGGTCGCCGAGCTCCCGCAAGCGGGCGGCGAGGTGATCCCCGACCTCGACGGCGTTCTCCTGCAGGTGCTCGTCGCGCATCACATCGAGCACGGTGAGCCCGACCACGGAGCTGACCGGGCTGCCGCCTGCGGACGAGAAGAACGACCCCTCGGCGGCGAACGACTCCGCGATCTCCCTGGTCGTGATGACGGCCCCGAGGGGCTGGCCGTTGCCGACCGCTTTGGCGATCGTGATGATGTCCGGCGTCACCCCCTGCTGCTGCGAGCCCCAGAAGTAGTGCCCGAGCCTCCCGAAGCCCACCTGCACCTCGTCGGCGATGCAGACGCCGCCGCGGGCGCGGATCCGCTCGTAGACGCCGGCCAGGTAGCCGTCGGGGAGCATGAGACCGCCCGCGTTGCCGAACACCGGCTCGGCGATGTAGCCCGCGACATCGATCCCCTCCGCCTCGAGCGCGGCGAGGTCGTCGTCGAGATCGTCCAGGTAGGCCCCCGCCGAGTCCGGACCGCGGTGGATGCCGCGCAGCGCGTTGGGAGCGGCGACCAGCTTCACCCAGTCGGGCCGGGTCTCCAGGGCGCGCGGGTTGTCGCCGAGCGAGGACGAGACGGAGTCGGAGCCGACCGTCCAGCCGTGGTAGGCCTCCTTCACCGCCAGCACGGTGCGGCGACCGGTGTGGGTCTGCGCGAGGCGGAGGGCGAGGTCGACCGCCTCGCTGCCCGAGTTGACGAGGAAGACGGTGTCGAGGCCCTCCGGTGCGAGCTCCGCCAGTCGCTCGGTGTAGCGCGAGAGCTCCTCGTAGTGGAACCGCGAGTTCGTGTTGAGACGCGCCCACTGGTCGCGCACCGCCTCGACCAGACGCGGGTGACCGTGGCCGATCTGCGTCACGTTGTTCACCATGTCGAGGTAGCTCTGCGCGCGCGTGTCGAAGAGGTGGTGGCGCCAGCCGCGCTCGATGAGCGGCGGGTGTGCGAAGTAGTGCTCCTGCACGCGGGCGAAGGTGTCGTCGCGGCGGGCGAGCGCGCCGGCCGGGTCCGGGATGGTCGCCGTCACGTCGAGTCCGAACAGCTCGGACGGATCGGGGGAGACGGCAGCCCAGAGCGCGAACGGCGCGGTCGGCGTGACGAAGGCGGGCGGGCGGTGGCCGCGGGTTCGGCTCAACTGCGCCGTGAGGCGGACGGCGGAGCCGATCTCGTCGCCTGCCGCCACGGCGGCGGTCGTGAGCGGGCGGGCCAGCCCGTCCAGCCACAGCTCGATCCCGTCGCCGCGGAGGAGCCAGGCGCCCTCGACGAGGGCGAGCTCGCCGGCGAACGGCGCGAGCACGGCGACGCCCGCGGGCGCTTCCAGCGTCACCCCGAGCGCGATGGTGGCGGTCGATCCGGTGCGATCGCGCACTGCACGGGTGAGGCGAGCCTCTCCGTAGCGAGTGATCGCATGACCGGCGTCGCGGCACACCCGGGCGAGAGCGTCGTCCTCTGCGGAGTCCTGCGTCCACGCCCCGGCATCCTGGTCGCGGCCGAGCACGGAGAGGTCGGCCAGGTTGCGCGGCTCACTGTCGAGGGCGACGAGCCTGCCCACCTCGGGCGACACCGCGGGCGCGCTCAGGCGGTGCCGGAGGAGGGCCTCCATCTCGTCGGCGTCGATGCGGCGCGCGACGTCGAACGCGAGCCACTCGTGCGCGCGGTTCTCGTCCGCGTACGCGTTGTCGCCGTCGATGGCGACCTGCTGCTCACCGCTCACGACGAGCACGGCCCCGCGCAGCACGACGAGCGGCCACAGCGCGGCGAGGTCGGCGTCGTCGAGCGGCGAGTGCTCGTGGAACGCCTCCACCACGTCGAGCACGGCGGCGAAGGGTTCCTCGGGCACATGATGCAGCACGCTCGTGACCGTGGCGGCGAGCTCACCGGCCAGCCATCCGTCCGCGACGTCGCCGAAGTCGATGACGCCCGGGCCGGCGGCACCGAGCACGATGTTGTCGTCGGTCACGTCGCCGTGCGTGGCCTGCACGCGGAGGCGCGAGCGCAGCGGCTCCAGGCGCGCGAGTGCAGCGTCGGCGGCGGCCCGCACCACGCGCCGCTTCGCCGGCTGCCCGACGTGCTCCAGGAGGAGGTCGACCACCTCACCGCCGATGCGCGCGTCCCATTGGGTGGTGCGGTCGAGCCCGGGGTGCTCCAGTCCGGCGAGACCGGCGGCGATGCCTCCCGCCAGCGCTCCCAGCGTGCGCAGCTGCTCGCTGGTCGGGTGGGCGACGTCGGTCAGCGGATCGCCGTCGAGGAAGCTGAGCACGCGGGCGTGCAGCTCGACCCCGCGCACGTCGACGGGCTGCAGCTCGCCGCCTCCCGTCGCGGACACGACAGACGGCACGCGGATTCCCGACCCGGCCAGCACGCTCAGCGCCGCGTTCTGCGCGAGCAGCTCGTCGGCCGAGAAGACAGGGTTGGCGATCTTGAGCACGAAGCGGCTCTCGCCGGTGTCGATGAGGAAGTTGCGGTCCTGCTGGCTTCCCAGCTCGGTGATCGCACCGCTCAGTCCGAAGCGCTCTGCGGCGATGGCACGCGCGTCGTCGGGGGTGATGTCCGGGCGGGGAAGGGAGGGCTGCTCGAGGAAGTCGAAGTTCGGCACAGGGGCTCCAGGGCTCGTCGGCGGGCTGTGTCCAGTCTAGTGAGCGTGACCCTCCCGGGCGCTGCGAAGATCCTCGCCGTCCGCCGCCCGGCACCCAGGCAACGCACGGGGTGCGACGCGTAGCATCGACGCGTGAAACCCTGGAGGACGGCGGTCATGGCATTCGCCATCGATGCCGCCCTCGTGCTGGTCTTCGTGCTCGTCGGGCGCCGCAGTCACGGCGAGTCCGCGAGCGTCGTGGGCCTGTTCACGACCCTCTGGCCGTTCCTCGTGGCCCTCGTCGCCGGATGGCTCGTGACCTGGGCGTGGCGCCGGCCGCTGGCGATCGTCTGGCCGGGCATCCCCATCTGGCTGATGACGGTGGCGCTCGGGATGCTCATCCGGACCTCCGCAGGCCAGGGCGTCCAGCCGAGCTTCATCGCCGTCGCGTTCGTCGTGCTCGGCGTCTTCCTCGTGGGCTGGCGGCTCGTGGCGCTCCCGTTCGTGCGTCGCCGCGCCGTCCGTCGCGCCTGAGGTCCTTCTGCACGTCGCGATGTTCGGCGCGAATCGCGCGCGGGTCAACGGGCGAGCGTGGCGATGAGCGTCGCCGCGCTGTAGATCGCCACGCCGGCGAGGGCCCCGACCACCGTGCCGTTGATGCGGATGAACTGGAGGTCGCGTCCCACCTGCGTCTCGATCTTGTCCGTGGTCTCCGCGGCGTCCCACCCGCGCACCGTTTCGCTGATGATCCCGGCGATGTCGTGCCGGTAGGCGCTCACGAGGTGCAGCGCGGCGTCGTTGATGCGGGAGTTGAGGGACGCGCGGAGGCCGGGATCGCCCGCCACCCGGCGCGCGGCGTCGGCGAGGGCGGCCTCGGCGCGGCGGCGCAGCTCGCTCTCCGGGTCGGAGAGCGCATCGACCGCAGCCGTGCGCGCCGCCGCCCATGCCGATGCGGCGAGCTCACGGATGCGGGGGTCGTCGAACGCCCGCGCCTTGGCCGACTCCAGCCGGCTGACGGTGTCGGGATCGTGCTGCAGGCGGTCAGCGAGCTGCGCGAGGGCGTCGTCGATCGCGTGCCGCAGCGTGTGCTCCGGATCCCCTCGCACGTCGGCGAGGAACCGTCGCGCCTCGGTGTGCAGACGCTCGTCCACCACTCTGTCGACGAATGAGGGCACCCACGACGGGAGCCGGCGAGAGACGAGGGTGGCGAACGCCTCGGGATGCGCGGCGAGCCACTCGTCCACCCGGTCCAGCACCAGGTCGACGACCTCGCGGTGTCCGCCGGAGGCGAGCACCTTCTCGCCGAGCCGGCCGAGCGGCGGACCCCATGGCGGGTCGATCAGGTGGGTGCGCACGACCGCCTCGATCGCGTCGCGCATCCGTTCGTCGTCCAGCAGCCGGGCCACGCCGACCAGCGCACCGGAGCCCTCGGCGACGACCCTGCGGGCGTTCTCCGGCTCGGCCAGCCAGCCGGCGGTCGCGCCCGCGAGGTCGAGGGAGCCGAGCTTGCCCGCCACGACATCGTCGGCGAGGAAGTTCGTCTCCACGAACTCGCCCAGGCTCTCGCCGATCTCGTCCTTGCGGGTCGGGATGATCGCGGTGTGCGGGATACGCAGTCCGAGCGGGTGCCGGAACAGCGCGGTCACGGCGAACCAGTCCGCGAGCGCGCCGACCATCGCGCCCTCCGCCGCGGCGCGGACGAAGCCGAGCCACGGGTAGCGGTCCTGGAGGGCGAAGGCGACGGCGAACACGACCGCGGCGATCGCCAGGAGGGAGGTGGCGAGGGTCTTCATCCGGCGCAGGGCGCGTCGGCGCTCCGCATCACGGAGAGCGGCCGTGCGGTCGTCGGCGGCGCTGTCCGCGGGCGCCCGGTCGGTCGTCACCGGACCAGGTGCAGTTCGCGGCTGGTGTTGTTGAGGCGGTGCGCGCCGTCCTCGCCCGCCACGACGATGTCCTCGATGCGGACGCCGAACCGGCCGGGCAGATAGATCCCGGGCTCCAGCGAGAAGCACATCCCCGCCTCGATCGGCTGCTCCTCGCCCTCGACCAGGTACGGCGGCTCGTGCGTCGTGGTGCCGATGCCGTGCCCGACGCGGTGGATGAAGTACTCTCCGTAGCCCGCGTCGCGGATCACCGCCCGCGCGACCCGGTCGATCTCCTGGCACGGGATGCCGACGGCGACCGCCTCGAAAGCGGCCTGCTGTGCACGCTTCACGACCTCGAACACCTCGTGCTCCTCGTCCGTCGGCTCGCCGACGTGGACCGTGCGCGTGGTGTCGGAGCCGTAACCGTCCATCAGCCCGCCGAAGTCGAGCACGACCATGTCCCCCTCGCCGATCGTGCGGTCGCCGGCCTCGTGGTGCGGGTTAGCGCCGTTCGGCCCGGACCCGACGACCGTGAAGTCGACCTGCTCGTGCCCGTGCTCGCGCAGAAGCCGATCGAGGTCAGCGGCGACCTCGCGCTCGGTGCGACCCGCGAACCGCACGGACAGGATGTCCTCGAACGTCGCATCGGCGGCCGCCCCCGCGGCGGCCAGCCGATCGATCTCATCGGCGTCCTTGACCGCGCGCAGCATGGGCAGAGCCCGCGAGAACGACTCGAACCGCGCCTCCGGGAGCCGCGCCTGCAGGCCGAGGAGGTGCATCGCCCAGAAGGCGTCCGACACCGCGTACCGACCTCCCGGTCGGAGCAGCGCCGCGGTCGGGACGTACTCGTCCTCGCCGTCCGCCCAGTCGACGAGGCGGATCGCGTCCGCCGCCCTGGTCGCCGCCGCACTGTCGTGCTCCAGGACCGGGACGACCATCGACGGGTCGCCGTCCGCCGGGACCACCAGCAGGGTGATGCGCTCGGTCGTCGCGATCGGGAGGTAGTCGGCGAAATACGCGAGGTCGGGTCCGGGCGCGACGAGCAGACCGTCGAAGCCCGCCTCCCGCGCTCGCGCGGCGCCTCGCCGGATCCGCTCGGCGAAGTGCTGGGCCGTGATCTGCTGCATGGAGTCCTCCGATTCGCTGCGGGATGTCTCGCGGGCGACGACCCGGGCCCGCTCAGTCCGCCACGGGGCCGAGCCAGGCGTTCGCGACGGTGTTGTGCGCCGACTCCGCGTCCGAGGGGTGGAAGATGCCCGCCAGCACGTCGCGGTACAAGCGGCCGACCTCGTTGCCGGCGAAGTAGGTCGAGCCTCCCGAGACCCGGACGGCCTGATCGACCACGCGGCGCGCGGTCTCGGTGGCCCGGACCTTCAGGCCGACGAGCTTCGGGAACCACAGCGCGCCGTGGTTCGCGAGTGTGTCGACATCGCGTGCCAGGGCGTCGAGCTGGGGGAGGAGGGCGTCCTGCTCGATCGCGGCCTCCGCGACGCGCCACCGGATGTCCGGATCGTTCGCGTAGCTCCGGCCGTCGTCTTTGAGGCTGGTGCGGCGATGGGCGGCGGCCACGGCCAGCTCCAGAGCCCGGGCGCCGATGCCGGTGTAGACGGCGGCGAGGAGGATCTCGAAATTGGCGAAGATCGCGAAGACCAGCGGGTCGGGGTTGGGGCCGGGGGCGAGCCGCCGAACGATGCGGTCGGCGGCGGACCGGGCGCCGTCGAGCACGGTCGTGCGGCTCTGGGTGGCGCGCATCCCGATCGTGTCCCAATCGTCGCGGATCTCGAACCCGCCCGCGTCGCGGTCGATGAAGCCGTAGACGATCTTCGGGGCGTCGGCGCTCGCCGAGTCGAGCCCCATCGTGCCGAGCCGGGTCCAGGCCGGGGAGAGGGAGGTGAAGATCTTGCGGCCGTGGAACGTGTAGGAGCCGTCTCCCGCGGGACGGGCCTCCGTCGTCGAGCCGAACAGCACGAGGTCGTTGCCGGCCTCGCTCAGCCCGAAGGCGAACACCTCGCCGGCGCCGGCCTCCCGGAGGACGAGGTCGAGGGCGTGGTCGCCGCGGTCGTGCAGGGTCTTGGCGATGCCCGTCCACACCAGGTGCATGTTGACCGCGAGCGCGGTGGCGGGTGCCGCCCCCGCCAGCCGCACCTGGAGGCGCGCGGTCTGCTCCAGGCTGAGGCCGAGGCCGCCGAACTCCGCTGGGACGAGCGCCCGCAGGTAGCCGGCCTCGACGAGCTCGTCGAAGTCCTCCTGGAAGAAGCGGTTCTCGGCGTCGTAGGCGGTGGCACGCCCCCGGAACCGCTCCAGGAGGTCGTCGGTCAGCAGCTCGTGCTCGGTCACGGTCCTCAGCCTAGGCGAGCGTGACCGCGCACGAAACGGGTGAACGGTGACTCACTGGGCGGTGTAGCCGCCGTCCACCAGGTGGTAGCTGCCGGTGATGAAGCTCGCGGCGTCCGACGCGAGGAAGGCGACGAGGGCGGCGACCTCCTCCGGCTCGCCCAGGCGGCCGAGCGCGTGCTTGCCCTCGAGGAAGGCGAGGGCGTCGGCGGTCATGTTCGCCTCGACGAGCGGGGTGCGGATGAAGCCGGGGCCGACCGCGACGACGCGCACCTTCCGGTCGGCGTACTCGAGCGCCGCGTTCTGGGTGAGGCCGAGCAGCCCGTGCTTGGCGGTCACATAGGCGGAGGAGTTGGCGAACCCGACGCTGCCCAGGATGGACGCCATGTTGACGATCGCGCCTCCGCCGTTCTCGGCCATAGCCTTCAGCTGCGGCTGCATGCCGTAGAAGACCGCGTTGAGGTTGATCTCGATGACCTTGCGCCAGCCGTCGAGCGGATAGTCGCCGACGGGCGCGGACTGGCCGCCGATGCCGGCGTTGTTGATCGCGATCCTGAGCGGTGCGAGGGCGCCTGCGGCGGCGACGCTGGCCTCGCCGAACGCGGGGTCGGTCACATCGCCCGCGAGCGCGGCGGCCCTTCCGCCGGCCGCCTCGATCTCGGCCACGACGGCCTTCGCGTGCTCCTCGTCGATGTCGGTCACGAGGACCGCAGCGCCGCTGGCCGCGAGGGTGAGCGCCACGGCGCGCCCGATGCCCGAGCCGCCTCCGGTCACGATCGCGGACCGGTCGGCGACGTCGTACTGAGCCATGAAAATCTCCCTTCAGTTATCCGACATCTGTCGGATAACTCCATTGTACGATCGAAAAGTGGATGCCCGCCAGGAGAAGACGCTCGCCCGATTGACCGCGGCGATCCTGCGGCTCGCCACGGCGGGCCCGGTCGCCGATGTCTCCGTCTCGGCGCTCGCCGCAGCGGCGGGAGTGCACCGCTCGACCGTGTACACCTACGCCGCCTCGCCGGTCGAACTGCTCCAGCGTGTACTGCGCGCCGAGCTGGACGATCTGCGCGCCGCCTACCTCGTCGGCGTCGCGCCGGAGGATGCGGCGGCCGCCGTGAGTGGTGTCACCCGTGCCGTCCTCCAGCACGTCGACGCCCACGACGCCATCTATCGGCGCGGGCTGGGCGCCGAGAGCGGCAGCTCCAGCCTCCACGCCCTCCTCAGCGAGCACTTCGAAGGGTCCATCGAGCTGCTGCTCGACCAGCACAGCGTCGACGTGCCGGCCGGCGACGAGCTCGAGCGCCGGGCCATCGCGCGCTATATCGCGGACGGGACCATCGGCGCGATCGACGTGTGGCTGAGCCGCCCGCGCCCCCGCGACATCGACGGGCTGCTCGACCTGATCGGGAGGGTGACCCCGGCCTGGTGGCCGGACCGGGCGGGAGCGACGCACCCATGAGAGGAGCCAGGGGCCGCCTGCGCGATGTGTTCGACGGCTGGTTCCGCCGCGCCCCGCTGCTGCACGTCGCGGGCGACGAGGGGGAGGGGCCCGTCGTCGTACTGGTCCACGGGATCGCATCGTCGTCCGTCACGTTCCAGAACCTCGTCCCCCTGCTCGAACCGGGCCACCGGGTGATCTCGATCGACATCCTGGGCTTCGGGCGCTCGCCCGCCCCGCCCGACGCGACGTACACCCTCGAAGAGCACGTCGCCGCCCTGCACCGCACGCTCCGAGCCCTGAGACTGCGCGCTCCGTTCGTCCTGGTCGGCCACTCCCTCGGCAGCCTGATCGTCGCCCGCTACGCCGCCGACCATCCCGCCGCCCTGACCCGGCTGGTGCTGGTCGGGCCGCCGGTCTACGGCCCGCCCGCGGCGATCGGCGACCGGCGCGTGCGCACGCGGGTGAGCGCCTACCTCCGCGCGTACGAGTTCCTGAGGGCCAACAAGGAGTTCACGATGATGAACGCCACCATCCTGGCGCGCATGCTGCCCATCAAGGGGGTCTTCGAGATCACGGAGCGCACCTGGCGGCCGTTCGTCCTGTCGCTGGAGAACTGCATCGAGCAGCAGACCGTCGTGAGCGACCTCGCGCGCGTGCGCGTACCGGTCCACGTGGTCTACGGGACGCTCGACGCCTTCATCGCGCCGGGGAGCCTCGCCGTGATCGAGGCGATGCGCTCCGTCACCATGCACCGGGTCGAGGCCAACGACCACATCATCCGCAAACGGCTGGCCCGCGTGGTCGCCGCGGCATGCAGCTGAGCCCCGTCGGCTGAGCGTGCCGGTCAGGAGGCCGGGAGGCGCACCGTGTCCACGACCTCCAGGTAGGCCTCCCCGTCGAAGCCGGCGAACAGGGCAGACTGCGTGACGTAGCCGTGCACCATCCCGACGTAGAGGGGCACATGCCGCTGGGCCAGCTCGGACGAGGCGGCCGCGTCGAGTCCGGCGGACGCCCGGTACCACTGCGTCAGATAGCCGCAGAACATGTCGGTGAACCGGGCGCCGACCTCGGTCGCGACCGTCCGCAGCTCGGGGTTGATCGGCACCTGACCCCAGACCTGGAGCAGTAGCTGGAGCTCGCCGATCTGCTCGGAGAGCCCCGTCACCAGGAGTCGGACGACCTCGCCGGGGGTGGGGAGGGGATCGCGCTCGCGAGCGGTGGCGACGTCGAGGAAGCGCGCGTCCATGATCTCGGCCACCGCGAGGCGGATGAGCTCGTCCTTGCTCTTGTAGTGCCCGTAGATCGCGCCCGCCGACAGTCCGGACTCCTCGATGATGTCGGCCATCGTCGTCGCGGCGAACCCGGAGCGGGCGAACAGCCGGAGGGCGGCTTGCGTGATCTGCTGGCGCCGGGCGGCCTTGTGCTCCTCGGTGACTTTGGGCATCGCGGCCTCCTCGCATGAAAAACGAACGATCATTCTTGACAATACCGGATGGGAGCCTCACCATAAAGAACGATCATTCGTTTTATTGGAGTCCGTCATGACACAGAACACCCTCGCCCCGAACCCGGCCGCAACGCCCGGGGACTCACCCGTCGCCGCCGGTGGGCCCGGCCGCGCTCCGGTCGCCCACACCCCGTGGCTGCGTTCCGTGGTGCTGGCGGTCGGGGCGGCCGCCGCCGTGCTGGTCGTCCTCCTCGCCTTCCTCTGGCCGACCGTCACCTCCTCGGTGAAGGACCTGCCGATCGCGATCGCCGGTGGCTCCGCCCAGGTCGCGCAGGTCGAGAAGCAGCTCGAAAGCTCGGCCGACGGCGTCTTCGACATCACCACCGCGGCGACGCGCGACGACGCCGTGAAGCTGATCGAGACCCGCGAGGTCTACGGGGCGATCGTCCTGGGTGACACGCCGGAGGTCCTCACCGCCTCGGCCAACGGCGCGGCGGTCTCGCAGTTGCTCGGCCAGGTGGCCGCGACCATCCAGACGCAGGCGAACGCGCAGGCCGCGGCCGCCGTGCAGCAGGCGATCGCGGCAGGAAAGGCACCGGCCGGGACCGTCGCGCCGACGATCACGGTCACCGTCACCGACGTCGTCCCGCTCTCCGCCGACGACGCCCGCGGCCTCGGACTGTCGGTCTCCTCCTTCCCGCTCGTGCTCGGCGGGATGCTCGGCGGCATCCTCATCTCCCTGCTCGTCGCCGGCAGCTGGCGCCGGCTCGTCGCCGTCGTGGTCTATGCGGTCGTGGGCGGACTGGGCGTCACGGCGGTGTTGCAGGGCTGGCTCGGCATCCTGCAGGGCGGCTTCCTGCTCAACTCCCTCGCCGTCGGGCTCTCGATGTTCGCCACGGCGGCCTTCATCGTCGGGATGAACGCGCTCATCGGGCGCGCGGGCATCGCGGTCGGCTCCGTGCTCACGATGCTCGTCGGCAACCCGCTCTCCGCGGCGGCCCAACCGCTGCAGTTCATGACCGGCCCCTGGGGCGAGGTGGGCCAGTGGTTCGTCCCCGGCGCCTCCGTCACCCTGCTGCGCGACCTGTCGTACTTCCCGGACGCCGACGCCTCCGGGGCCTGGCTGGTGCTCCTCGGCTGGGCGGCGCTCGGGCTGATCGGGATGCTCGTCGGCCACTTCCGCAACCAGCGGGTCGTGGCGGCCGCCGCCTGAGCCCTGTTCCCTGCGCCCGTCCTGGCCTCCGGCCGGGGCGGGGCGGCTAGGGTGGGGCGCATGGAGCAACGGACGCTGGGCAGGACCGGCCGCGAGGTCTCGGTCGTCGGTCTCGGGACCTGGCAGCTGGGGGCAGACTGGGGCGACGTCGACGAGCATGCGGCGTTCGAGGTGCTCGACGCGGCGACCGCCGCCGGGGTCACCTTCTTCGACACCGCCGACGTCTACGGGGACGGCCGCAGCGAGCAGCTCATCGGGCGGTTCCGTGCCGCGCGCCCCGACCTCCCGTTGACCGTCGCCACCAAGATGGGGCGTCGGGAGGAGCAGGATCCGGCCAACTTCACCCTCGCGAAGTTCCGCGAATGGACCGACCGCTCCCGCCGCAACCTCGGTGTGGACACGCTCGACCTCGTGCAGCTGCACTGTCCGCCGACCCCGGTGTTCTCGAGCGACGGGGTCTACGACGCCCTCGACACGCTCGTCGCCGACGGCGCCATCGCGAACTACGGCGTCAGTGTCGAGACCTGCGACGAAGCGCTCACCGCGATCGCGCGCCCGGGCACGGCGAGCGTGCAGATCATCCTCAACGCCTTCCGGCTCAAACCGCTGGACCAGGTGCTTCCCGCGGCTCGCGCGGCCGGGGTCGGCATCATCGCACGGGTGCCGCTCGCCTCCGGCCTCCTGAGCGGCCGCTACACCGAGCAGACGGAGTTCGCCGCCGACGATCACCGCTCGTACAACCGTCACGGTGAGGCCTTCGACGTCGGCGAGACCTTCTCGGGGGTCGACTACGAGGAGGGCGTGCTCGCCGCCCGCGAGTTCGCCGCGCTGGCGCCCGAGGGCTTCACGCCCGCCCAGACCGCCCTCGCGTGGATCATCGCGCAGCCCGGCGTCTCCACCGTCATCCCGGGCGCCCGCTCCGCGGACCAGGCCCGCGCCAACGCCGCCGCCGCGCGCGTCCCGCACCTCCCCGACCTCGACCCGGCCGTCCGCGCCATCTACGACACCCACTTCCGCGCCGCCGTCCACCCCCGCTGGTAACCCACCCGCGCTCGTAACCCACCTCTCGTCCGAAGTTCACGTCGTTGCGCTCATTCCGGCGTTTTAAGGGCAACAACGCGAACTTCGACGGGCGTCTCATTCCTGCAGGAGTCGGCGGACGCGGGTGAGCAGCTCGGCGGGGTGGGCGATGTCGTCGCCGCTGACGCGAACCATGCGCCAGCCGAGGTCAGCCAAGCGTTCGCGGCGGCGGAGGTCTTTGCGCCAGACGTCGCGGTCCACCCGATGGATGTCGCCCTCGTATTCAAGCGCGACCTTCGCCGTCGGGTAGGCGAGATCGACTCGGGCGACGAAGACGTCGCCGTCCCGGATCTCCCGATTGAGGTCGGGCATCGGCAACCCGGCATCGATGAGGAGAAGCCGGAGTCGGGTCTCGCCGGGCGACTCCGACCCAGGACGGACCCGATCGAGCGCACGGCGGGCACGCGCGATCCCACGACGGCCGGCCGACGCGGCGATCCGATGCGCGAGCTCTTCACGGGTGCACAGCGTCGCGCGCTCGGCGACGAGGTGGTCGCCGGCGACGACGAGCTCGCGCAGTGGGAGGAGCGGCGCGAGATCGATCCACGTCTGCGCGGGGGTCGTGATGGGAAGGCCCTCACGCTCGACGGTGGCCCAATCCGTCAGCTTGTGGCCGACGAAACCGGCGATCTCGGGCGCTCGACCCGGTGCGGGGACGCTCACATGGATCGCCGGATCCAGTCCGAGTGGGAGGGGGACGCCCAGGAAAAGGGCTGCCGTCGTGTGGCTGAACGCGAAATCCAGCCGGCGATGCTGAGCGTACGCACGGCACCTCTCGATCAGTCCATCAGAACCTGCGGGAAGCCGTGCACCGCGGAACGGGCGGGTCAGGTCGCCGCCGCGGAGTCGCGACCGCGAGAGTCCCTCCCCGAGTGCGTCGTGGACGAGGAACGGTCCGCCGGTGAGGGTGGTCGGTAGTGAGCTGCGCTGTCGTGCCATCTGCGCACTCTGCCACTCGCCGAACCGACCCTCCCGACTTATCCACACCCCACTTCGCCGAAGTTCACGTTGTTGCGCTCAAAACCGCGAAATGGGCGCAACAACGTGAACCTCGCGGGTCAGGAGGGGACGACGGGGACGGGCTCCGTGTCGGGGATGGGCGAGGCGTCGCGTCCGCGGAGGTCGGGGTGGATGCGGTGCGCGAGGGCGGCGACGATGAAGCCGACGAGGGCGAAGGCGGCGGCGGCCCAGAAGGCTCCGACGGCACCGAAGCCGTCGATGAGGAAGCCGGCGAGGGCGGAGCCGAGCGCGGCGCCGATCAGTTGGCCGGTGCCCACCCAGCCGTACGCCTCCGCGGTGTCGGAGAACTTGACGCTGGCGGAGACGATCGCGAACAGGACGGCGAGGGCGGGAGCGATTCCGACGCCGGCGATGAGGAGGGTGACCGAGAGGGCCCAGGGCGACCACAGCATGAAGCTCGACAGGGCGACGCCGACGAAGACGAGCAGCATGCGGCGTGCCGTGGCCCACGGCCCGATCGGCACGTGTCCGAAGGCGAGACCGCCCACGAGCGAGCCGACGGACCAGATGGCCAGGACGATGCCCGAGAGGGGGGAGCCCTCGTCGAACGTCGCGACCACCCCGGCCTCGACCGCGGCGCACGAGCCGATGAGGAGGAAGCCGACGACCGTGGCGAGCAGCACGGGCGGGCGTGTGAGCACCACGCCGAACCGCCGCTTGCTGCGCGGGATGCGCACGCGCCCGACCTCGGGCGAGGAGATGAACCAGAACCCGCCGAGCAGCATGATCGCGACGGACATCAGAATGCCCTCGACGGTGCCGACCTGGGTCGAGACGAAGGTGATCGCGACCGGCCCCGCGATCCAGATGATCTCCTGGGCGGAGGCATCGAGCGAGAAGAGCGGGGTCAGCTGGCGGGAGTTGACCATCTTCGGATAGATCGTGCGGACCGCCGGCTGGATGGGCGGCATGCTCAGGCCGGCGAAGAACGCCACCGCCATCGTCACCGGGATGGGCATCACGAGCACGCCGATGAGCGCGACGGCGACGGCGCAGAGGCCGAGCGTCGTCCACAGCACGACGCGCATCCCGAGCACTCCCATCAGCCGGCTCGTCATCGGGCCGGCGATCGCTTGACCGATGCTCATCGCCGCGAGGACCAGCCCGGCCGCCCCGTAGGAGTGGTGGACGCGCTCGATGTGGAGCAGGAACGCGAGCGAGAGCATGCCGAACGGGAAGCGCGCCGTCAGCTGCGCGGCGATGATGCGCGCGACGCCCGGGGTCTTCAGAAGGCTCGTGTAGCTGCTCACAATCCGTTCACTCTATCGGCAGCGGACGACGTTCCACGAGGGCCGGCAGGGTGCGCACGCCCCGCATTGGGGGCTGTGGAAATGTGCATAACTCATGCACATCTGTGGACGACACGCCCACTAGATGTGGGGGGATGGAAATGTCGGCACCCCGCTATATAGTGGTCCCACACGGATCGCCCCAGCACGCGGAAATCACTCCCGCTGCGGCTCGATCCGACGGGGAAACAGCGCCGGACCAGCCCTTCGAGGGAGCCGGTGCACGACCATGCCATCACTCGGATTGATGGGCAGTGCGAAGAGGGAGAGAACGTGGCAATCACCGTCGTGAAGCGCAACGGCGAGCGCGAGCCGTACGACGCCAACAAGATCAACCTGGCCATCGAGACGGCGGCCCAGGGACTGGATGACAACATCACGTGGGTCACCCAGATCGCGAGCGAGCTCGAGCTCACTCTCTTCGACGGCATCACGACGCAGCAGCTCGATGAGGCGGTCATCCAGGTCGCCCTGCAGAACGTCAAGGACGACCCGGCGTTCGACACCGTCGCCGCCCGACTCCTCCTCAAGACGATCTACAAGCGGGTGCTCGGCGACTACGCCGACGACGCCGAGCTCGTCTCCCTCCACTCCTCCCACTTCCGCGCCTACATCGAGCGCGGCGTCTCGGAGACGCTGCTCGACTCCCGCTTCACGCAGCTGTTCGACCTCGACCGCCTCGCCGCAGCGCTCGACCCGTCGCGCGACGAGCTGCTCAAGTACATCGGCGTCGTCACCCTCAACAACCGCTACGGCATCAAGGCGCGCAACGGCGACTCGCTCGAGGTGCCGCAGTACTTCTGGATGCGCATCGCGATGGGCCTCTCGCTCAACGAGGCCGACCCGACCAGCCACGCCCTCGCCTTCTACGAGAAGATGTCGAAGCTCGAGTACCTCGCGGCGGGCTCCACCCTCGTCAACGCCGGTACCGCGTACCCGCAGCTCTCCAACTGCTTCGTCATGGAGATGCAGGACGACATCGAGCACATCGCCAAGTCGGTGCGCGACGTGATGTGGCTGACCAAGGGCACCGGCGGCATCGGTCTGTCGGTGACCAAGCTACGCGCGCAGGGGTCGCCCATCCGCTCCAACAACACGACCTCGACCGGCCCGATCCCGTTCATGCACACGATCGACTCCGTGCTGCGCGCGGTGAGCCGCGGCGGCAAGAAGTTCGGCGCGCTGTGCTTCTACATGGAGAACTGGCACATGGACTTCCCGGAGTTCCTGGACCTGCGCCAGAACTCAGGCGACCCCTACCGCCGCACCCGCACCGCCAACACGGCCGTGTGGATCAGCGACGAGTTCATGAAGCGCGTCCAGAACGACCAGGACTGGTACCTCTTCGACCCGCTGGAGGTCGCCGACCTCAACGAGCTGTACGGCAAGGCGTTCTCCGAGCGCTACCAGCACTACATCGACGAGGCCGAGGCCGGCCGCATCGCGATGTTCAAGAAGATCAGCGCGCGTGCGCAGTTCAAGGACATCCTGATGAGCCTCCAGACCACGAGCCACCCGTGGCTCACCTGGAAGGACACGATCAACAACCGTGCCCTCAACAACAACACGGGCACGATCCACCTCTCCAACCTCTGCACGGAGATCACGCTCCCGCAGGATCGCGACAACGTCTCCGTCTGCAACCTGGCGTCGATCAACCTGTCGCGGCATCTCGTCGACGGCAAGATGGACTTCGCCCGCATCGAGGAGAGCGCCCGCCAGGCCGTCCGCCAGCTCGACAACCTGATCGACATCACGGTGTCGAGCGTCGACGAGGCCGACTTCTCCAACCAGCAGAACCGCGCGATCGGTCTCGGCGTCATGGGCTTCACCGACATCGTCGAGCGCCTCGGCCTCAGCTACGAGAGCGAGGAGGCGTACGCCCTGATCGACGAGATCATGGAGCACGTCTCGTACGCGGCCATCGACGAGAGCGCCGACCTCGCCCAGGAGCGCGGGGCGTACCCGAACTTCGAGGGATCGCGCTGGTCGAAGGGACTCGTGCCCTACGACTCGATCGCCCTCACCGAGGCCGACCGCGGCACTCCGATCACGGTGGACCGCACCATCCGCCTCGACTGGGACCGCCTGCGCGAGAAGGTCAAGGGCGGCATGCGCAACGCCACCCTGATGGCGATCGCGCCGACGGCCTCGATCGGCCTCGTCGCCGGCACGACCCCCGGCTTCGACCCGCAGTTCTCGCAGATCTTCAGCCGGTCGACCTCGTCGGGCAAGTTCCTCGAGGTCAACCGCAACCTCGTCGCGGCGCTCCAGGAGCGCGGGCTGTGGGAGGACGTGCGCGAGTCGATCCTCCGTTCGCAGGGCGACATCCAGGGCATCGCCGCCATCCCGGACGAGATCAAGGCCGCGTTCAAGACGAGCTTCCAGCTCTCGCCGCACGCCTTCATCGAGGTGGCCGCGCGCGCTCAGAAGTGGATCGACCAGGCCATCAGCCGCAACATGTACCTGGAGACCCGGGACATCGGCGACATGATGGACATCTACTACGCGGCGTGGGAGAAGGGCGTCAAGACGACCTACTACCTCCACATGAAGCCGCGTCACCAGGCCGAGCAGTCGACGGTCAAGGTGAACAAGTCCGAGGAGATCTCGGGCGGCCGCAAGGGCTTCGCCACCGTCGGCGCGGGTGCTCCCGCCGCCGCAGAGCCCGCCGCTGCTCCGGCTCCCGCCGCGCCCGCTCGTCGCGGGTTCGGCTTCGGAGGTCTCGCGGGAGGTGACAAGTGATGAACAACGCCACCGTGATCGAGGACTACTACGTGCCGGTCGACCCGATGGACGACCTGCAGTGCGAGTCCTGCCAGTAATCGCTCCCCGCGCGAGCCACCGAGTCTGATAGAGGAGAAAGAGAACATGGGCATCCTGGGTACCGGGATCGAAGAGGGCCTGCTGCTCAAGCCGGTGAAGTACCAGTGGGCGATGGACCTGTACGACCAGGCCGTCGCGAACACCTGGTTCCCGAACGAGATCCAGCTCGGCGAGGACATCGCCGACTTCAAGAAGATGACCGATGAGGAGCGTCACGCGGTCACCTTCCTGATGAGCTACTTCAACCCGAACGAACTCCTCGTCAACAAGGCGCTCGCGTTCGGCGTGTACCCCTACATCAACGCGGCCGAGGCGCACCTCTACCTCGCCAAGCAGATGTGGGAGGAGGCCAACCACTGCATGTCGTTCGAGTACGTCCTCGAGACGTTCCCGATCGACCGTGAGCAGGCGTACAACTCCCACGTCGACGTGCCGTCGATGGCCCGCAAAGAGGAGTTCGAGGTCCAGTTCATCAAGCGGATGACGGAGCAAACGCTCGACATCACGACGACCGAGGGCAAGCAGGACTTCATCCGCAACCTCGTGGCGTACAACGTGATCCTCGAGGGCATCTGGTTCTACTCCGGCTTCATGGTCGCGCTGTCGTTCCGCCAGCGGAACCTGTTGCGCAACTTCGGCTCGCTGATCGACTGGGTCGTGCGCGACGAGTCGCTGCATCTCAAGTTCGGCATCAATCTCATCCTCACGGTGCTCGAGGAGAACCCGGACCTGCAGACCCCGGAGTTCGCCGGCGAGATCCGCCAGATGATCCTCGACGCCGTCGAGATGGAGGAGCAGTACAACCGCGACCTCCTGCCGGGCGGCATCCTGGGCCTCAACGCGAACTACATCAACCAGTACGTCCGCTATCTGGCCGACCGTCGCCTGGAGGAGCTGGGCTTCGAGGCCGAGTACAAGGTGTCGAACCCGGCCAAGTGGATGGCGACCGCCAACGACACCCTCGAACTGGTCAACTTCTTCGAGTCGACCAACACCTCGTACGAGTCGAACGCGAAGGCGTCCAGCGGTCACTGAGCCGGCGGCTGCTGCCCCAGCGGCCACTGCACACCGCGCACTGACTACGAAGGAGCGGCCCGGGATCCCCCGGGCCGCTCCTTCGTGGTCATCGGATCACTTGGACCGTACGGCCGCCGTCACGATCGCGCCGATCGCCGCGAATCCGGCCACGCCGAAGAAGAGCAGCTGGAACCCGCCGGCCGTCGCCTCCACCGGCGCCGATCCCGAACCCAGGAGCGCGGCCGTCTGCGCCGCCGCGATGCCACCGAGCACCGCCAGGCCGAGCGCACCGCCGATCTGCTGGCTGGTGTTGACCAGTCCGCTCGCCAGCCCCGACTCCGCCTCGCTCACCCCGCGAACCGCGAGTTGTGTCGCGGTCACGAAGGTGGCGCCGAGGGCCACCCCGATGAGCACGCTCGGAAGGATGAACCCCGTCAGCAGACCCGTCCGGCCGGCCAGCGCGAACCACGTCACGGAGGCCGCCAACAGCAGGAGCGCACCGGTGAGAGTGCGGCGCAGCCCGATCCGCGTCACGACGGCGGGCACGACGCCCGCGACGGCCACGAGGGCGAGGGCGAGCGGCAGCTGGCTGAGGCCGGCGCCGAGTGCGTCGAGTCCGAGCACGTCCTGCAGGTAGACGGAGAGCGCGAAGAACAGCGCCACTGTCGATCCGCCGACCAGCAGCATGACCAGGTTGCCCGCCGTCGCGTCGCGGTTGCGGAAGAATCCGAACGGGAGCAGCGGGTGCCCGACCCGGCGCTCGACGATCACGAACGCGGCGAGAAGCGCGGCCGCTGCGATGCAGAGGACGATGACGACCGGGTGCGCCCATCCGAGAGCGCCGCCCTCGCTCAGTGCGGCGACCGCGGATGCGAGACCGAGCGTCGCGGTGACGGCGCCGGCGGTGTCGATCTTCGTTCCGGTCGTGCCCTGATCGCGTGCGAGCAACCGGGGAAGCGTCACGACGACCAGAAGTCCGACGGGAACGTTCACGAAGAACACTGACGGCCAGCCGAACGACGCCGTGAGCAGACCGCCGAGGAGCACGCCGGCCGCGCTGCCCATCCCGGCCACAGCGCCCCAGACGCCGAGCGCCCTTCCGCGTGAGCCGCCGTCGGGGAAGAGCAGGGTGAGCAACGCGAGCGCCGCCGGCGCGAGGAGCGCGGCGAAGCCGCCCTGCAAGGCCCGCGCGGCGAGCAGCATCCCGCCGTTCAGGGAGAGGCCCGCGAGCAGCGACGCGACGGCGAAGCCTGTCACGCCGACGAGGAATATCCGTCGGTGGCCGAACCGGTCGGCCAGGCGGCCGCCGAGGAGGAGCAGACCGCCGAAGGGGAGGACGTACGCGGTGACGACCCACGCGAGTGCCGCCGTGTCGAGGTGGAGCGCTGAGCCGACGCTGGGGAGGGCGATGTTCACGATCGACGCGTCCAAGACGACGAGGAACTGGGCCAGCGCCAGGACCGTCAGCGCCCACCACGGGTGGGAGGAGCGGCCTGCGGGCGCGGAGCCGTGCGGTTGGGGAAGAGCGCTCGGACGTGTGGAGATTGTCATGGTGATTCCCTTCGATGTGAGTGATCAATCAATCACTCCTTGACGGTGAGTGGTGAGTGGTGGGTGCAGGAGAGGAGGGCGTGTCAAAGGTGCCGGGCGTGTCAGGGGTGACGGTCGGGTCAGGGGTGGCGGATGCCGCGGGTGAGCGTGCGGGCCCACTCGTCCGGGAGGTCGTCGAGTCCGAGCGTCACCGTGAGGTGGCACAACTGACCCCAGGCGATGAAATGCTGGACGGCGTCGTCGCCGGCGCCCGAGCGTGCGGCGGCGAACCGCGTCACGCGCGCGAGGCCGCGGCGGAGGGCGTCGTGGATCTCGGGCACGTCGGCCGCCGATTGCGCGTGCACCTGCAGCATGAGGAGCGAACGGTCGCTGATCAGCTCTGCGTACGCGAGGCCCATGGCATCGAGGATCTGATCGGGCGTGCCGTCGGGGGCGGTGCGGGCACCGCGTTCGAGCGCCTGCTCGACGAGTTCGAAGCAGCGGTCGAGCGCGGCGACGAAGAGGCTCTCCTTGCCCGGGAACAGCTTGAAGACGTAGGCCGGGGAGATGTCGGCGTCCGACGCGACGGCGGCGATCGGCGTACCGAGATAGCCCGTGCGTGCGAAGACGGTGATCGCGCTGGCGAGCACCGCCTCGCGTCGGTCGTCGGCGGTGGAGAGAGTTCGTGACATGTGAGTGACTGTACACTCACTCTATTGCCTTCCGCAAGACCCGAGGCGGAGAAGGGAGAGGCGGTGCGAGAATCGGGTCATACGCCCTCTCGTCGCCGCGCCCGACCTCGCCGTAGAACTCGCGTCCGCCGTCCCGCCTCGTGTCCTCGATGTGCGCTGGAGGCTCGGCGGTCCGCCGGGAGCCGCTGAGTTCGCCCGCGGTCACATTCCGGGGGCGGCATACGTCGACCTCGACACGGAGCTCGCCGGCCACGGGGCTCCCACCGAAGGACGGCATCCACTTCCGGCGGAGGCGGACTTCCAGGCCACCGCTCGGCGCTGGGGGCTGAACGACGGCGACGCGGTCGTGGTCTACGACGACGTGTCCGGCACCTCAGCCGCCCGTGCCTGGTGGTTGCTCCGTCATGCGGGCGTGAGAGACGTCCGTGTGCTCGACGGCGGGCTCACCGCTTGGACGGATGCGGGCGGCGCCCTCGAGAGCGGGACGGCCGCTCCGGCCCCCGGGACGGTGACCCTCGCCTTCGGCGTGCTCCCGACCGTCGACGCGGACGGCGCCGCGGCGTTCGCCGCGGACGGTCTGCTGCTCGATGCCCGCGCGGGGGAGCGGTTCCGCGGTGAGGTCGAGCCGGTCGACCCGCGGGCGGGCCACATCCCCGGAGCGGTGAGCGCGCCGACCACCGACACGATCGGACCCGACGGGCTACTCCTCGACGCCGACCGCCTCGCCGCGCGTTTCGCCGAACTGGGCGTGCTTCCTGGAACACCGGCGGCGGTCTACTGCGGCTCGGGGGTCACTGCCGCGCACACCGCGCTCGCGATGGAGGTCGCGGGGCTGCGGGTGCCGGCGCTGTACCCCGGATCGTTCTCCGCCTGGTCCAACGACCCCACGCGGCCCGTCGCCACCGGCGACGCGTGACCACGCTGCGCGGGGCGGGTCGGCCGCCGTCCGCGGCAACGCCGCCGTCCGCGGCAACGCTGTAATACGCGGCAACAGGAGTACGGCTGCGTCGCAGAACCGCCTAGTCTCCCTGCATGACAACGCTCGACCTCCGCCCCTCGGACCTCTCCGGCGCGCTGCCGGAGGCCGAGGTGTGCGACTCGGTCGCGGCGCTCATCGGCAATACGCCTGTCGTCGAGCTGCACGCCCTCACCCGCGGGCTCGCCTCCCGGGTGCTGGTGAAGCTCGAGGGGCGCAATCCGGGAGGGTCTTCCAAGGACCGCATCGCGCTCAACATGATCCGCACGGCGGAGGCGTCCGGCGCTCTCGCGCCCGGTGCGACCATCGTGGAGGCCACCAGCGGCAACACCGGCATCGGGCTGGCCCTCATCGGTCGGCTCACCGGCCATCCCGTGGTCATCGTGCACGCCGCCGACATCTCGGAGGAGAAGCGGAAGGTGCTCGCCGCCTACGGCGCCCGTCTCGTGGAGGCGGACTGGGAGGCCGACCCGAGCGACCCGGCGAACCCGCGTGCCGTCGCCGACCGGGTCGCAGCGGAGACGCCGGGCGCGTGGCGCCCCGCGCAGTTCGCCAACGCCGCGAACCCGGACGCGCACTATCGCGGTACGGGCCCCGAGATCTGGCGCCAGACAGGCGGTCGGGTGACCCACTTCGTCGCCGCGATCGGAACCGGCGGCACGGTCAGCGGAACGGGCCGCTTCTTGAAGGACGTCACCGGTGGCGCCGTGCGCGTCCACGGGGCGAACCCGGTCGGATCCACGTACGGCGGCGGTCCCGCCGGGCGCATCCTCGTCGACGGGGTCGGCAGCGCGTGGCCGCGCGAGTTCTGGCCGGAGACGTTCGACCACGGGGTCGTCGACGAGGTCCACACCGTCGAGGACGCCGAGGTGTACCGCACGGTGCGTCGGCTCGCGGCCGAGGAAGCCCTCCTGCTCGGGCCGTCGTCCGGCTTGGCGGTCGCGACCGCGTTGCGGATCGCCGAGCGGGCGCCGGCCGGCTCGGTGATCGTCGCGGTCGCTCCGGACGGCGGCATCAACTACCTGACCAAGGCGTTCGACCCGCTGTGGCTGCGGGCCTCCGGCGTCGGCGACTGACGGCCACGACAGCGGATCACGGAAAGACACTCATGGCACTCCTCCACTTCGGTTGGTTCCTCGGCGCAGGCTTCGGCGTGCAGGGCTGGGGCGATCCGACGTACGGCATCGGCTACGACTGGCGTCAGCCTCCCATCTATCAGGACGCGGCCCGCACCTTCGAGGCGAGCGGGCTCGATCTGTTCATCATCGAAGACGGTGTCGCGGTCCCCGACACGTACGGCGGCAGTGCCGAGGTCAACCTCTCCGCCGCGCGCTTCGTGCCCAAGCACGACCCGCTGCCGCTCGTGCCGTACCTCCTGGGGGCCACCAGCCGACTCGGGATCGTGCCGACGCTGAGCGCCAGCTTCTACGAGCCCTTCACGGCCGCTCGGCTGCTCAGCACGCTCCAGCACTTCGCCGGTGGTCGTCTCGGCTTCAACGTGGTGACCAGCGGCTCCGATCTGGCAGCCCAGAACTACGGGCTCGACAAGCAGGTCGAGCACGACCTGCGGTACGACCGCGCCGACGAGTGGGTGGAGGTCGTCCGCAAGCTCTGGCGCAGCTGGGAACCCGACGCGATCGTCGAAGACGCCGCGAACGGCGTCTTCGCCGACTTCCGCAAGGTGCACACGATCGACCACGAGGGGAGATTCTTCCGCGTGCGTGGCCCGCTCAACACGGCGCCCGCGGCGGAGGAGCCCGTGATGGTGCAGGCCGGCGCGTCCGGCCGTGGACGCGACTTCGCGGGCAAGAACTCGGATGTCGTGCTCGCACTCGCCTCGACGGCCGAGCGGATGCGAGAGTATCGCGACGGCATCCGTGCCGTGGCGGCGGAGAACGGCCGGGACGCCGACGCCATCAAGGTCCTCTTCGTCGTGCAGCCGATCGTCACCGCGAATGCGGCCGAGACGGCGAGCGTGCGCGCCGCGCGGGCCGAGCTCACCCAGGCGGCGATCGACGAGCAGCTGCAGTCCATCTCCTATCTGACGGGCGTCGACTTCAAGGCCTTCGACCTGGACGCCCCCCTTCCCGAGCTCAGCACCAACAGCAACCGCGGCACCCTCGACAACTTCGTGCGCTCCGCGCCCGCGGGTTCGACCCTGCGCGAGATCCTGCAGACGCGCGCCACGAAGGACGGTCTGGCGATCGTCGGGACGGCGGACGAGATCGCCGACCATCTCGGTGAGCTGGGCGGGGCGGTCGGCGGCGACGGCTTCCTGTTCACCGGCCAGGTGCATCCCGCGAACGTGCATCGCACGCTCGATCCGCTCGTCCCGGCGCTGCGGAGACGCGGCCTGTTGCGCAGCGAGCTCGGCGATGGCGGCCTGCGCCGCAACCTGCTGGACTTCTGATGACGGCGGGCGCGCCGGTCGTGCTCGGGGGTGCGCCTCCGCGTCCGGAGGACATCGCGGCGATCGCGGACGGCGCGAGGGTCGAGCTCGGCCCGGAGGCGCGCGCCGCCCTCGAGGCCGCGCGCGCGGTCGTCGAGCGCGCCATCGCCTCCGGCGAGGCCGTGTACGGGCTCAACCGCCGCCTCGGGGCGGGGCGGGACGAGGCCATCGACCCGAACGAGTTCGCCGCCTTCCAGCGGAGGACGATCGCCAACCACCGCGGCGGCGTGGGCGATCCGCTGTCGCACGGGGAGGCGCGGGCCGTCGTCGCCGCCCGACTGGCGGGCTTCACGCGGGGCGGAGCGGGTGTGCGCCCGGTGCTCGCGCAGGCGTACGCCGACCTCCTGAACGCGGGAGTGGTGCCCCTGATCCCGTCGCGCGGATCGGTGGGGGCCGCCGACCTGACGGCGCTGGCGGAGGTCGCGGCCGTCGTGACCGGCGACGGGACCGTGCTCGACGGTTCCGTCGGGGGAACGCCGGCCGGTGCGGCGCTGGCCGCCGTCGGCCTCGAACCGCTGGCCCTCGCACCGCACGAGGCCCTCGCGGCGCTCAGCTCCAACGCCTTCAGCATCGGCGTCGGCGCCCTCGCGCTGCGGGAGGCGGAGGCGCTCGTGGAGATGGCGGACCGTGCTGTCGCCCTCTCCCTCGAGGCCGTCGCGGCCGCGGGTCCGGGCGGCAACCCGAGCCCGTACAGCGCCGTCGTCGCCGACGCGCGCGGCGGGCGCGGCCAGCAGGCCTCGGCGGCGAGCATCCGCGACGCTCTCGCCGGCAGCGTCCTCCACGACCCCGCACGTGTGGTCACCGTGCAGGATCCGCTCGTCTTCCGCAGCGCGCCGCAGCTGCACGGGGCACTGCGTGAGGCCGTCGATCGCGTCCGCGCGGAGCTGGAGGTCGAACTGGCCGGGCGCAGCGAGAATCCGGTCGTCGACGTCGCGACAGGTCTCCTGGTGTCCGGCGGCAACTTCCAGGCCCTCCCGCTCGCCCTCGCCTTCGAGGGGCTTCGGCTCGCCCTCGCGCATGTCGCCGCCGCGTCCGAGCGGCGGACGGCGGCGCACTCGCTCGCGCTCGCGACGGCCCGTGCGGAGGGCCGGACCCGCGTTCCCGGTCTGCTGCTCTATTCCGCCGCCTCCGACGCGGCCGAGCTGAAGCAGCTCGCGGCCCCGGCCACTCTCGGCAGCACCACTCTCTCCGGTGTCGAGGACCACGCCTCTCTGGCGCCGCTGGCCGTGCGACTCGCGCAGCGCTCGCTCGCGTTGGCGGCCGACGTGTTCGCCGCGGAGGCCCTGCACGCCGCGGAACTGCTGCACGCGAACGGCGTGCTCCCGACCGGCGCAGGGACGGGACCACTCGCGCACCGCCTCGACGATCTGGTCGCGACGGGAGCCCCGGCCCGCATTCTGGTGGAAGACGCGGCGCGCCTGCTCCGATAGTTTCGTCCGTGGGGCTCGCGCCGGCGGGCGGGAGAAGGACGATCCATGCATCGTGTCGTGCTGACAGGTCTCGCGGTGGGCCTCGCCATCGGACTGCTCACGGGCTGCGTCGCGGCGTCCGAGGCACCGGCTCCGCACGAGGCGCGGGGCCTCGCGTCCGCGGGGCCGGCGATCGATGCGCCGGCGCCGCCCGAGAACCCCACGCCGATCGAGGTCCCGGTCCCGACGCCTGGTCCTCCGGCGGGGGAGGACGGGGGTGTGACAGGTGGGGGCGACGTCGGCGGCCTCCCTCAGGGCCTGGAGGCCGCGGTGCGCCGCGATCTCGGTCTCACCCCGGAGCAGTATCTCGCCGACGCCGCTGCGGCCGGCCGGGCATCCGACATCGTCCCCGAGCTCGAGAAGGGCGGCATCCGCGCCGATCAGGTCTGGATGGACGGCTCGACGATCACCGTGCAGGCCACGACGGCCGCCCAGCGCACCCTCGTGGCCTCCCTCGGCGCGACCCCGACGACCGACGCGCCCCCCGCCGCACCGGCGCCGGTGGCGCCGACGACGGCGTACGACGACCTGGACGACGGCCTCGGATGGTATCTGCGGACGGGAGGGTCGACGATCTCGATCTGCTCCACCGGCTTCAACGGGTACGCGGCGGGTGGCGCGCCGACCATGGCCACCGCCGGCCACTGCCTGCGCGGGAACACCCCGGTGCCGAGCGATCCGGTCGTGGCCTCCCGCTACCTGCAGAGCGCGCCGAACCAGCAGGGCACGGCCGGCCCCATCATCGGGACGCTCGCCTCGAACACCTTCATGTTCGGCGGCGGCGACGACTCGGGCCTCATCCCGGTGACCGGCGCGAACCTCACGCCCCGCGGCCGGGTCTCGACCTGGAACGGCTCGACGCTCCCGGTCCGCGGGCTGAAGAATGCGACCGTCGGCGCCCCGATCTGCAAGTCGGGGCGCACGACGGGCTGGACCTGCGGCGTCGTGACGCGGGTCAACTTCGACCAGAAGATCCTGGGCGACGGCGGAGCGATCGTCTCGGTGAACTCCGTCTCGACCACGATGTGCATGTGGCATGGCGACAGCGGCGGGCCCGCCATGATCGGCTCCTTCGCCGTCGGCATCAACTCCTCCGGCAACTGGTCGACCCCGGGCTGCACCAACGCCGGGGGCTACTCGGCGATCTACCCGCTCGGCGGCGACGCGAACAGCGTGACCCAGAAGCAGGCGGGCTGGCAGCTGCAGGTGACGCTCGACACGCCGGTGATCGCGTCCACGGAGGGAGGGGCTGCTCCCACGGTGTCAGGCACGGTGCCGAACGCCACGACGGGCACGTCCGTCTCGCTGTACCTCGACGGCTCCTCGACCGCGTCCGCGACGACCGGGGTCTCGGCCACCGGCGCCTGGTCGTTCGCGCCCACCGGGTTGAGCACCGGCGTCCACACCGTCTCGGTGACCGCGACGTACGGCTCCTACAACCGGTCGAGTCCGTCCCCGACGGCGTACCTCCCCGTCGGGATCACGTCCTCGCGCGTCTTCGGCTCCGATCGTGCGGACACGTCCGTCCAGGTGTCGCAGAAGGCGTTCCCGGCGGGCGCCAGGACCGTGTACCTCGCCAACGGCTGGAACTTTCCCGACGCGCTCGTGGCCACCGCCGCCGCGGCGAAACAGGGAGGCCCCGTCCTGCTGGCGCCGACGACGGGCATCTCCGCGGCGGTCAGAGCGGAGATCCAGCGCCTCGCCCCGGATCGCATCGTCGTCGTGGGCGGGCCGGTCTCCCTCTCGGCCGAGCTCGAAAGCAGTCTCGCCGGGCTCGCCCCGGCCATCGACCGCATCGCCGGAGGCGACAGGTTCGACACCGCGCGCAGGATCGTCACCGACGCCTTCGGCGGAACTTCGGTGGCCACCCTCTACGTCGCCAGCGGAGTCGGCTTCCCCGACTCGCTCTCTGCGTCGGCCGCCGCCGGTGCGACCGGCGCCCCGGTGTTGACGGTGCTCGGCGGGGCCGCCGCGCTCGATGCGGCCACGGTGAGCACGATCACCGCACTGCATCCCGCGAGGATCACGGTGGTCGGGGGCGTCTCGGCGGTGTCGGCGGGGATCGCCGCGCAGCTGGGGACCCTCGCACCGACCACCCGTATCGGCGGCGACGACCGGTTCAGCACCTCGCAATTGGTCGCGCGGTCCGTGTATCCCTCGGCTCAGACGGTGTATCTCGCCTCGGGCGTCGCCTTCCCCGACGCGCTCACCGGCTCCGGGCTCGCCGCGGTGGCCGCGCAGCCCCTACTGCTCACGATGGGCGGCTGCGTGCCGGCGACCGTGCCGTCGTCGATGGCGGGGTGGGGAGCGACGGCGGTGACGCTGATCGGTGGTCCGAACGCGCTCGCGCCCGAGGTGGCGGCTCTCAGATCGTGCTGACGTCCTTGCGGAATCCCAGGTAGGAGACCGCCTCCCAGTCTCCCTCGAGGTCGAACAGCGGCTCGTAGCCGAGCGACAGGTAGAGTGCGACGGCTTCGGGCTGGCGGGCGCCGGTGGTGAGGACGAGGGTGCGGACGCCGCGCCGGCCCGCTTCGGCCTCCAGCTCGGCCATCACGCGCCGGGCCAGCCCCTGCCTGCGGCGGGAGGAGTGGGTCCAGACGCGCTTGATCTCGACGGTGTCGTCGTCCTCCCGCATGAACGCGCCTCCCGCGACGGGCTCCCCGTCGGCGTCGAGCAGCAGCAGGAACGTCCCGCCTTGCTCCGCCGTGAACAGCTCGGCCGGGTAGCGGGAGAGCTCGACCGACGAGGGGATGCCGTCGTTGAGGCCGTAGCGCTCGTCGTACTCGCGCGACAACTCGTCGACCAGTGGGGCGGCGAGTGGGTCGTCTGCGCGCGTGACGACCACGCGGACGGTCTCGGACAGAGGGCGCGCCGACGCGCCGTCGGATCTCGGTTCGGTCACGCCTCGACCCTACGACAGCGTCCCGACACGCGCGGGCTCCGCGTCTTGAACGTTACGAAGATCGGGCATTGTTGGCCCCATCCCTCTCTGATAGACAGGATGTGTCGCCGGGGGTCGGCGATGAATCACCTTTGAGGGGGATCGATGAAGAAAACGCTCAAGATGTCCGTTGCTAGCGCTGTCGTTGGCAGCGCGATCGCGCTCGGGGCCGCGCTTCCGGCGCAAGCCGCGACCGAACACTACTCGCCGTACTATCCGACTGCTGCCGCGTGTGGCACGGCGATGGCAAGCCAGCAGCGAGCGGGACGACCCGTCAACGGCTGCTACTCCATCGTGATCCCCGGCGCGGGTGTGTGGGTGCCGCAGTACTACTTCATCTACTACACCTGATCGCTCACGGTTGGCGGTTCGATGCGCAGGAGGCCAGCCTCCTGCGCATCGTTCGCTCTTGCAACGAATCCACGCAAGGAAACGCGAAATGTGTTCGAAACCTGCAGGAAAAGCAGCGTTTCACGCGCAAATTAGTGTGATGGATGCGCCCGAGTGCTGGGGTATGCTCCCCATACCTCCTGCACCCCTCTGCACACAGGAAGAAGGACCATCACCATCATGCGTATCCGATCCGTGGCCCCGGTGGCCGCACTCGCCGCAGTGGCCGCCCTGGCGCTCACCGGCTGTGTCGACAACTCCACCCCGTCCAGCAGCGGCACCTCGACGTCGAGCGCCGCGGCGATCGACGTCAAGAAGGACGACGCCCTCGCGGCGTCGCTGCCCGAGAAGATCAAGTCGGCCGGCAAGCTCGTCGTCGGCATGGACAACACGTACCCACCGAACGAGTACAAGGACGACGCCGGACAGCCGGTCGGCTGGGAGGTCGACCTGACCAACGCCATCGCGTCCAAGCTCGGCGTGAAGGTCGAGTTCGCGATCGCGAAGTTCGACAACATCATCCCGTCGGTCGCGGGCGGCAAGGACGACTTCGGCATGTCGTCGTTCACCGACACCACCGAGCGTGAGCAGCAGGTCGACTTCGTCAACTACTACACGGCCGGAATCTCGTGGGCCTCGGCTAAGGGCAAGACGGTCGACCCCGACAACGCCTGCGGACTCAAGGTCGCCGTCCAGTCGACGACTGTCGAGGACACGGAGGAGGTGCCCGCGAAGTCGAAGGCGTGCACGGACGCAGGCAAGGACGCGATTCAGATCCTCCGCTACGACACGCAGGACGATGCGACCAACGCGGTCATCCTCGGCAAGGCGGACGCGCTCAGTGCAGACTCTCCGGTGACTGCCTACGCGATTTCGAAGACGGACGGCAAGCTGCAGGCCGCGGGCAAGGCGTTCGAGGTCGCCCCGTACGGTCTCCCGGTCGCCAAGGGTTCCGCGCTGACGCCGGTGCTGCAGAAGACGGTGCAGGCGCTCATCGACGACGGCACCTACGGCAAGATCCTGGACAAGTGGGGCGTCTCCGACGGGGCCGTCACGACCGCCGAGGTCAACGCCGCCTCGAAGGGCTGACCGAATGTCCCAGGGCACTCCTGGCCGACCGGCGGCGGGGACGACCCCGCCGCCGGCCGGCGCCCCGGCCTCCGAGCCGATCAAGGCCGTCAAGCTCAAGCACCCGTGGCGGATCGTCTTCGCCGTCGTGCTCATCCTCGTACTCGTCTGGTTCCTCGTCGATGCGGCGCAGCGCAGCGCCTACGGCTGGGAGTACGTCGGCAAGTACGTCTTCGACAAGCGCATCAGCGCCGCTGCGCTGGTCACCCTCCAGCTGACCGTCTACTCGATGGTCATCGGCGTCATCCTGGGCCTGGTGCTCGCGGTGATGCGCCTCTCCCCGAACCCGGTCGTGAAGTCGATCGCCTGGCTGTACCTGTGGATCTTCCGCGGGACGCCGGTGTACGTGCAGCTCGTCTTCTGGGGCCTGTTCTCGCTCATCTACCCGCAGCTGGTGCTGGGGGTGCCGTGGACCGAGTTCCACGTCACCTTCGACCTCGGGTTCATGCAGAACGCGTTCATCATCGCCGTCATCGGCCTCGCGCTGAACGAGGCCGCGTACATGGCGGAGATCGTGCGCGCGGGCCTGCTCTCGGTCGACGAGGGCCAGGAGGAGGCGGCGACCGCGCTCGGCATGTCGTGGTGGCAGACGATGACCCGCATCGTCATCCCGCAGGCGATGCGCGTGATCATCCCGCCGACCGGCAACGAGGTGATCTCGATGCTGAAGACCACGTCGCTGGTGGCGGCCATCCCGCTGACCACGGACCTGTACGGCGTGGCCCGTGACATCTCCGCGGTGACATACACCCCGGTGCCGCTGCTGATCGTCGCGTCGCTGTGGTACCTGCTGTTCACGTCCATCCTGATGATCGGGCAGTACTTCCTCGAGAAGCGCTTCTCGCGGGGCGTCAACGCCCGCCGCCCGGAGAACCGGGAGCCGGCGCTCGCCACGGGCGCCCTGCCGGCCTCGGGAGCACCGGACGGCAACGACCTCGGAGGCAAGGGATGACCGACATCAACGCAGCCACGTCCGCGACGCCCATGGTCCTCGCCGAGGGCGTCTCGAAGAGCTTCGGCTCCAACGAGGTGCTCAAGAGCATCTCGCTCTCGGTCAAGCCGGGGGAGGTGCTCTGCATCATCGGACCCTCCGGCTCGGGCAAGTCCACCTTCCTGCGCTGCATCAACCACCTCGAGCGGGTGGACGCGGGCCGGCTGTCGGTCGACGGGCAGGTGGTCGGCTACCGCCAGCACGGCGACAAGCTCTTCGAGCTCAAGCCGAAGGAGGCCGCGAAGCAGCGTCGGGAGATCGGGATGGTGTTCCAGCGCTTCAACCTGTTCCCCCACATGACCGCGCTCGAGAACATCATCGAGGCGCCCATCCGCGTCAAAGGACTGCCCAAGGCGCGGGCCGTGGAGCGGGCGAAGGAGCTGCTGGCGCGCGTCGGCCTGAGCGACAAGGGCGACCACTACCCGTCGCAGCTGTCGGGCGGTCAGCAGCAGCGCGTGGCCATCGCTCGCGCCCTGGCGATGGACCCGAAGCTGATGCTCTTCGACGAGCCCACCTCGGCGCTCGACCCCGAGCTCGTCGGCGAGGTGCTCGACGTGATGAAGGGGCTGGCGCAGTCGGGCATGACGATGGTCGTCGTCACCCACGAGATGGGCTTCGCGCGCGAGGTCGCGGACGAGCTGGTCTTCATGGACGGCGGCGTGGTCGTCGAGTCGGGCGACCCGCGGGAGGTGCTCGCGAATCCGCAGCACCAGCGCACGCAGACGTTCCTCTCGAAGGTGCTCTGACGCATCGTCCCCGGCCCCGCCCGCCGTCTTCACGATTCGCGGGCGGGGCTCGCGGGCCGCTAGCATCGCGGGATGAGCGATGAGGCGGGGGAGCGCGGGCGCCGGTCCGTCGTGCTGATCACCGGTGTGGGGCGGGCGCGGAGCATCGGAGCCGCCATCGCCCTCGACCTGGCCGTGGCGCACGATGTCGCGTTCTCGTACTGGGACGGGTACGACGCGACCATGCCGTTCGGGAGCGAGCCGGAGTTCCACGCCGAGCTCGCGGAGCGGATGCGGGCCCTCGGCGCGCGCGTGCTGCCTCTGGAGGCCGACCTGGCCGATCCGGCCACACCGGCCGCCCTGATCGCGCGGGTGCGGGACGGACTCGGCCCGGTGCGCGCGCTCGTGCTGAGCCACGCGCACTCGGTGGACAGCGGCATCCTGGACACCTCCGTCGCAGCCTTCGACGCCCACTTCGCCGTCAACACCCGCGCGAGCTGGCTGCTCATCAAGGCGTTCGCCGAGAAATACGCGGGCCCGCACGGGTGGGGGCGGATCGTGGCGCTCACCAGCGACCACACCGCCCACAACCTCCCGTACGGGGCGAGCAAGGGCGCTCTCGACCGCATCGTGCAGGCGGCGGCCGTCGAGCTGGCGCCGCAGGGCATCACGGCGAACCTCGTCAATCCGGGCCCGATCGACACCGGCTGGATGACCCCCGAGCTCGCCGCCGACCTCGCGGCCGAGACCGCTCTCGGCCGCCTCGGCACCCCGCACGACACCGCCGACCTCGTGGCCTTCCTGCTCTCGGCCGCCGGCGGCTGGATCAACGGCCAGCTCCTCCACTCCAACGGAGGCTTCCACCTCCCTGTATAAGCCTCGAGACGGCCCGAAATGGGGTCGGATCCACCCAGGCGGCCGATTGTGGGCCGCCTCGGGACTAGCCGGCGAGGACTTTGCGGATGCGCTGGAGGGAGACGGACTCGGCGGTCCCGAGGGACTGGGCGAACAGCGAGACGCGGAACTCCTCGAGCATCCAGCGCGCGTGCACGAGGTGGGGCGGGCTGTGCGGGGCGAGCGGGATGCGCCCGCCGGCGTCCGTGTACAGCGCCACCGCGGTCTCCACCTGGGTCTGCCACGCACGGTCGCGGCCCGGATTCACCGGGAGCGCCTGGATGCGCTGGCTGATGCCGGCGAGGTAGCGAGGCAGGTGCCGCAGCTGCTCCAGCCCGGTCGCCGAGACGAAGCCGGGATAGACCAGGCCGGCCAGCTGCGCCTTCGCGTCATTGAGGGAGGCGAGGAACACGAGCGACGTGGCGCCGCCGATCGTCTTCTCCGCCGCCCGCGCCGCGGTGAGGATGCGCGTGACCAGCGCGACGGTCTCGAACATCGCGTCCATCACGATGCCCGAGACGCGGTCGCGCACGGCCTCGAACTCGGCGCGCATGAAGACCTGGCCGTCCGGCTTCATCCGGTAGAGCACCGAGTCGATGACCGCGAGCAGGCAGTCGTCGAAGAGCGCCTTCGTATTCGGGTAGGGGCTCGCGGCGAGCGTCAGCTTCTCGTTCGCGGTGAGGTGCTGCTGCACGTACGCGACGGGCGAGGGGATGCTCGCGAGCAGCAGCCGCCGCACGCCGCCGGGCATGGCTCTCGCCTGATCGGCCGGGGTGCTCATCAGCCGGATGGACACGCTCTGACCGTCGTCCACGAGCGCGGGGTAGGCGCGGATGGTGTTGGACGAGCCCCCGGGGCCTTCGTGCGTGCTGTCGAGGAAGCGCGGGAGCTCGTCGAGGTCCCAGGTCGTGAGCCCGGTGCGCTCGATCGCGTCCGGCGTGCGGGCCTCGGCCACCCGCGCCACCGAGTCCCGGGCGCGCGACCGCAGACGCTCCTGCAGTGCACCGAGGTCTTTGCCGCTCGCCAGCGGGCGGCCGCGCTCTCCGATCACCTGGAACGTCGGCCGCAGGTGCGCCGGGAGCCGCTCGGTGTCGAAGTCCGTCCCGCTGACCCGCGAGCCGGTGAGGCGTGAGATCGTCGCCGCGAGGGTGTCGGTGAGGGAGGCCGCGGGGCGCTCGCCCTCGTGGGCGCGCATCCCCGTCGTCGTCGAGAGCTCGCCGAGCAAGCGCTGCGCCCAGTCGGCCGCGGGCACCACCTGCCGGCGGATCGCCTTCGGCAGCGACTTGATGAGCGCCGTGACCAGCTCGTGTCGGAGGCCGGGGACCTGCCAGTCGAAGCCGTCGGGCAGCAGACCGGCGAGCAGCGGCAGGGGCACCTGCACGGTCACCCCGTCGTCCTCGGCGCCCGGCTCGAACCGGTAGCGCAGAGTGAGGCGCTGGTCGCCCTGACGCCACACCGGCGGGAAGGCCTCCTCGTCGACCTCGGCCGCATCCTCGTCCAGGAGCGACTCCGGGGTCATGGTGAGCAGGTCGGGGGTCTCGTTCCTCGCCTTCTTCCACCAGCCCTCGAAGGTGCGCGTGGAGACGACGTCGGCCGGGATGCGCTTGTCGTAGAACTCGAAGACCGTCTCGTCGTCGTTGAGGATGTCGCGCCGCCGGGTGCGCTCCTCCAGCTCGCGCAGCTCCGCGCGAAGCTTCCGGTTCGCCCGGTCGAACGCCTGGTGGGAGTCCCACTCGCCGTCGACGAGCGCGTGGCGGATGAACAGCTCCCGCGACAGCGGTGCGTCGATCCGGGAGTACTGGACGCGCCGGCGCGGGATGATCGGCACCCCGAACAGGGTGACCTTCTCGAACGCGACGACGGAGCCCTGGTTCTTCTCCCAGTGCGGCTCGCTGTACTGCCGCTTGCAGAGGTCGCCGGCGATCGGCTCGGCCCAGGCCGGATCGATGGCGGCGTTCATCCGGGCGAAGAGGCGGCTGGTCTCGACCAGCTCGGCGCTCATCAGCGCGTTCGGCTGCTTCTTGGCCAGGGTGGAGCCGGGGAAGATCACGAACCGGGCCTGGCGGGCGCCGAGGTACTCGGACTGCCGGGTGCGCGCCCCGCCCTTGTTGCCCGACTCGCGCTGATCCTTCAGCCCGATGTGCGAGAGCAGCCCGGCGAGCAGCGAGCGGTGGATGCCGTCCGGGTTCACCGAGGCCTCGCCGATCGTCAACCCGAGCGGCTTGGCGAGCTGGCGCAGCTGACGGTAGACGTCCTGCCACTCGCGCACCCGGAGGAAGTTGAGGTACTCGGCCTTGCAGAGCCGGCGGAACGCGCTCGACGACAGCTCCTTCTGCTGCTCCTCGAGGTAGTTCCAGAGGTTGAGCAGGGTGAGGAAGTCGCTCGTCGGGTCGGCGAAGCGGGCGTGCTTCTCGTCGGCGCTGCCGCGCTTCTCGACGGGTCGTTCGCGCGGGTCCTGGATGGTGAGCCCGGCGACGATCGCCATCACCTCGCGGGAGGTGCCGTGCCGCTTGGACTCGACGACCATCCGGGCGAAACGGGGATCGATCGGGAGCAGGGAGAGCGAACGCCCGACCTTCGTGAGCGCCGGGTCGCCGCCGCGCGCGGTGGTGATCGCGCCGAGCTCCGTCAGCAGGTCCAGGCCGTCCTTGATGCCGCGCGAGTCGGGAGGGGTGAGGAACGGGAAGGCCGCGATGTCGCCGAGCCCGAGCGAGATCATCTGCAGGATGACCGCCGCGAGGTTGGTGCGCAGGATCTCCGGCTCGGTGAACTCCGGCCGCTTCTCGAAGTCCTCCTGCGAGTACAGCCGGATCGCGATCCCGTCGCTGGTGCGGCCCGAGCGGCCGGAGCGCTGGTTGGCGCTGGCCTGCGAGACCGCCTCGATCGGGAGGCGCTGCACCTTGGCGCGCGTACTGTACCGACTGATGCGGGCGGTTCCGGCATCCACCACGTACTTGATCCCGGGCACGGTGAGGCTGGTCTCGGCGACATTGGTGGCGAGCACGACGCGGCGACGCACGCCCGGCGTCGACGACGGCTGGAACACCCGGTGCTGCTCGGCCGCCGAGAGCCGGCCGTAGAGGGGGAGCACCTCCGTGCCGGGGAGGGCGCGGCCGCGGATCGCGTCCGCCGCGTCCCGGATCTCGTTCTCGCCCGAGAGGAAGACCAGCACATCACCCGGTGCCTCGCGAGCCAGCTCGTCGAGGGCGTCGTTGATGCCCTGCAGATAGTCACGGTCGGCGCCGGGGACGGGATCCGGATCGTCCTCGTCCTCCATCGCCTCCGCGACCAGCGGCCGGTAGCGGATCTCGACCGGGAAGGTGCGTCCCGACACCTCGACGATCGGAGCGGGGGTGCCGTCGGCCGCGGCGAAGTGGGCGGCGAAGCTCTCCGGGTCGATGGTCGCCGAGGTGATGATCACCTTCAGGTCGGGGCGCTTCGGCAGCAGCTCGCGCAGGTAGCCGAGTAGGAAATCGATGTTGAGGCTGCGCTCGTGCGCCTCGTCGATGATGATGGTGTCGTACTTGCGCAGCAGCCGGTCGCGGTGGATCTCGTTGAGCAGGATGCCGTCGGTCATCAGCTTGATGCGGGTGTCGGCGGAGACCCGGTCCGTGAACCGCACCTGGTAGCCCACCAGCTCGCCGACCGACTGGCCGAGCTCCTCGGCGATGCGCTCGGCGATCGTACGCGCGGCGATCCGGCGCGGCTGGGTGTGGCCGATGGAGGTGCGTCCCAGCTCCAGGCAGATCTTCGGCAGCTGCGTCGTCTTGCCCGAGCCGGTCTCGCCGGCCACGATCACGACCTGGCTCTCGCGGATGGCGCGCGCGATGTCGTCCCGCTTCTGGCTGACCGGCAGCTCGGGCGGGAACGTGATGCGGGGGAGGGTGGAGGTCGCAGACATGAGCCCTCCAGTCTATCGCCGTGAGCGGCGGCGCGACGGGGCGAGGCGGCGGCGCTCACGGCGGCACAGCGGCACTTCGCAGCATCCTCGGCGGGTAGGTGCTGTAGGTTGCCCTCACCCGGCCCTTGTCAACGTCGATGAAGGAGACCCCATGAGCCACGGTTTCGCCACCATGTCCGTCGCGAGCATCCTCGCCGAGACGGCGCATCGCATGCCCGACAATGTCGCGCTGATCTTCCAGGGGCAGGAGATCCGCTACGCCGATCTCTGGGAGCAGACCACGCGGTACGCGGGAGCGCTGCGCGCCCGCGGGATCGGCCCGGGGGATCGGGTGGCGCTGATGATCCCGAACGTCCCCGACTTCCCGCGCGCCTATTACGGCGTGCTCGCGCTGGGCGCATCCGTGGTCCCGGTCCACGCGCTCCTCAAGGCGGAGGAGATCGACTATGTGCTGCGCGACTCGGGCGCCGCCCTGCTGATCTGCGCAGCGCCGCTGCTGGCTGAGGGTGCGAAGGGCGCCGCGCTGGCGGGCGTTCCGACCCTCTCGGTGCTGGTGCCCGACGACCTCGTCGAGCAGCTGCCGTTCCCGCGGCTGGAGGCGGAGGCAGCGGCCGCGGAGCCGATCGACACCTACCTCCCGCGCGACCCGTTCGACACGGCGACCATCCTCTACACCAGCGGCACGACCGGCAAGCCGAAGGGGGCGGAGGGCTGCCACTTCTCGCTCATCGAGCAGGTGAACGTGCTCCTGGCGGAGGCGCTGGACGTGCTGCCGACGGACTGCATCCTGGGCTGCCTCCCGCTGTTCCACACCTTCGGCCAGACCTGTGTGATGAACCTGGGCTTCCGTGCCGGAGCCGCCGTCGTCCTCGTGCCGAAGTTCGACCCTGCGACCGCCCTCGACCTGCTCAACGAGCACGCCTGCACGATCATGACCGGCGTGCCGACCATGTACATCGCCTTGCTGGAGGCCGCGAAGTCCAACCCGGAGCGACCGCCGCTGCGGTACGGGATGAGCGGCGGCGCGGCCATCCCCGTCGCGGTCATCGAGCGGATGAAGGAGGTCTACGGCATCGACGTCCACGAAGGGTACGGCCTGACCGAGACCTCCCCGGTCGCCTCGTTCAACCACCGCGGCCGTCCGACCCGCGTCGGCACCGTCGGTACGCCGATCTGGGGCGTCGACGTCGACATCGCCGACGCCGAGGTCGACGACCGCATCGAGCTGCTGCCCCGCGGCGAGCTCGGCGAGATCGTCGTGCGCGGCCACAACCTCATGAAGGGCTACCTCAACCTCCCGCAGGCCGACGCGGAGGCGGTCGTCGACGGCTGGTTCCGCACCGGCGACCTCGGCACCAAGAGCGAGGACGACTACATCACCATCGTCGACCGCAAGAAGGACATGATCGTCCGCAACGGCTACAACGTCTACCCGCGCGAGGTGGAGGAGGTCCTCTCGACCCATCCGGCCGTCGCACTGGTCGCCGTCTTCGGCGTCGCCCACGACACGCACGGCCAGGAGGTCATGGCCGCGGTGACGCTGATGCCCGGCGCCGAGACGACCGGCGACGACCTGATCGCCTTCTCGCAGGAGCACGTGGCGGCCTACAAGTTCCCGCGCCGCGTGGAGATCCTGGAGGCGCTGCCCCTCGGCCCGAGCGGCAAGGTGCTGAAGCGCGAGTTGGTGGCGCGGTTCGAGAGCGCCGCCGTGTGAGTCGGCGGCAGCGGAGGAGATCTCGCCCCATTCGCCCGGGAACTCCTCCGCTGCCCGGCACGGCACGTCGCGTCGGCCGGAATCTCCTCCGCTGGACCCGCCCTACGACGCGGTGTCCATCGTCCGCAGACGCACCGACGAGTGGAGGTAGAACGCCGCGAGCGCCGCGTAGCAGACGCACGCGACGGTGGGGATGAAGGAGCTCTCCGGACGGCTGGCCAGGGCCCCGACGCCCGAGACGAAGGCCGCCCCGGCCAGCCCGCCGCCGATCCAGAAACCGGCGGCGGGCTTGGCGGTCGCGCGCCACCAGGCGCGCGGGTCCTCGCGGTTCTCCTCGGCGCCGCGGAAGGTGCGGACGCCGAACGCCACGTAGAGGAGGTTGAGCACGGCCACGATGAGCACGTCGACCGTCTGATCGACGAGCTGCTGGAACACGAACACGTTGAGCGCCAGCAGCAGTCCGTAGCCGCCGATGACGTAGGCGATCTTGCCCGTCACCGTCGTGATCCTCAGCTTCACGTGGGAGAGCCTATCCGCCGTGGCCCCGGGATCCGGTCAGTTGACCTCGTTGGGGTGCGCGCTCACGCGGCCCTCCCGCTCGAGACCGGTGATGGCGGCCACCTCGGCGTCGGTCAGCTTGAAATCGAAGACGTCGAAGTTCTCGGCCATGCGCTCGCGGCGGTTCGACTTCGGGAACACGATGTTGCCGGTCTGCAGGTGCCAGCGGATGACGACCTGCGCGGGCGTCTTACCGTGGGCCTCGGCGGCGCCGGCGACCTCGGGCAGCTCGAAGAGCGGGTACTTTCCCTGCCCGAGCGGGCCCCACGCCTCGATCTCGATGCCGTGCTCGCGCGAGAAGGCGGTGACGGCGGGCTGCTGGTGGGCGGGGTGCAGCTCGATCTGGTTGACGGCCGGCACGACGTCCGTGTTCGCGAGCAGCTTCTCCAGGTGCGGCACGAGGAAGTTCGAGACGCCGATCGCCTTGGCGCGGCCGGAGGCGTAGATGGTCTCGAGCGACTTCCAGGCCTCGACGAAGGTGTCCTTCTCCGGGGTGGGCCAGTGGATGAGGTACAGGTCGACGTAGTCCAGCCCGAGCTTCTCGAGGGACTCGTCGAAGGCGGCCTGCGCGTCGGTCTGGCGGTCGTTCCAGAGCTTGGTGGTCACGAAGAGCTCGTCGCGGGCGATGCCGGAGGCGGCGAGAGCGTCGCCCACGCCCTTCTCGTTGCCGTAGATGGCGGCGGTGTCGATGTGGCGGTAGCCGACCTCGAGCGCGTCGGTGACGATCCGCGTCGTCTCGGCCGGGTCGACCTTGAAGACGCCGAAGCCCAGCTGCGGGATGGTGGTTCCGTTGTTGAGGGTCAGGGTCGGAGTATTTGCGTTTGCAACCATATCGACAACGCTACCAGCCGCCCCGACCGCGGTCACCGGTCGTAGGGTGTGGCCATGGCGAATCGACTGCGGGACGCGATCAGCCCCTACCTGCGTGCGCACGCGGACAATCCGGTCGACTGGTGGCCGTGGGGCCCGGAGGCCCTCGCGGAGGCGAGACGGCGGGATGTCCCGGTGCTCCTCTCCATCGGCTACGCCACCTGCCACTGGTGCCACGTGATGGCACGCGAGAGCTTCTCCGACCCCGCGCTCGCCGCCGAGCTCAACGCGCGGTTCGTCGCCATCAAGGTCGACCGGGAGGAGCATCCCGAGGTCGACGCCGCCTACCTCTCCGCCGCGAGCGCCTTCACGGAGAATCTCGGATGGCCGCTCACCGTCTTCGCGACGCCGACCGGCCGCGCGTTCTTCGCCGGCACCTACTTCCCGCCGATCCCGGTGGACGGACGGGCCTCGTTCCGCCTGGTGCTGGACGCGGTCGCGGACGCGTGGCAGCAGCGTCGCGCCCAGGTCGAGGCCGACGCGGGCCGGGTCGTCGCCGCGCTCGCCGCGGCCTCGGCGGCGGCCACCGCGGCCCATGATCTCCCGGACGGCCGAGAGCTGGACGCGGCCGTCGCGCTGCTGACCGAGGCGGAGGATGCCCGGTACGGCGGATTCGGCACGGCGCCGAAGTTCCCCGTGGCGCCCGTGCTCGGCTTCCTGCTCGAGCGGCCGGCGGGCCGTCCGCTCGCTCACCGCACGCTGCAGAGGATGGCGGACTCCCCGCTCCGCGACCGGGTCGACGGCGGCTTCTTCCGGTACGCGACGCGTCGCGACTGGGGCGAGCCCCACTACGAGCGGATGCTGTACGACAACGCCCTCCTGCTCGACGCCTACGCGACCGCGTGGTTGCAGACCGGCGAGCCCTGGGCGGAGCGCACCGCCGACGGGATCGCGGCCTTCCTGCTGGGAGTGCTCCGCCGCCCGGGCGGCGGTTTCGCGTCTGCTCAGGACTCGGAGAGCACCATCGACGGCGCCCGTGTCGAAGGCGAGTACTACCGCCGGTCCCCGGCGGAGCGGGGCTCGCTGGAGGCGCCGCCCGTCGACGCGAAGGTGCTCACCGGGTGGAACGGATTCGCCATCGGGGCGCTGGCCCGCGCGGCGCGCATCCTGAACCGTCCCGCCTGGATCGTCGCCGCGACGGAGGCTGCCTCGCTGCTGCTGGGGCGTCACCGTCGTGCCGACGGCACTCTGGTGCGCGTGTCGCTCGGCGAGCGGATCTCGGCGGCGGAGGCCACCCTGGAGGACTACGGGGCGTTGGCGGACGGGCTGCTCGAGCTGTCCCTCGCCTCCGGTGATCCGGCGTGGGCGGATGCTGCGCGCGATCTCGTCGACCTCTGCCTCGACGCCGGCGGGGCCGCGGGAGGCTCCTGTCCGTTCGAGGCACCCGGCGGCGGAGACCCGGTGCTGGCTGCCAGCGGCCTCGCCGTGCGGGTGGATCCGTCCGAGGGCGCGTATCCGTCCGGGCTGTCCTCGCTCGCCGGCGCGGCGCACACGCTCTTCCTCCTCACCGGCGAGCGCCGCTACGAGCGCGCCGCACGCGAGGGGATGCGGCTGGTCGCGGGCCAGGCCGTCCTCACCCCGAGCGGGTTCGGCGCCGCGCTCGGCCTGATGTCGCGCCTGGCCGCCGACGCGATCCAGCTCGTCGTGGTGCTGCCCGCGGGGGACGACCCGACCGCGCACCCCTCCGGACCGGCCGACCCGGCCGGGCTGCTGCGCGCGGTGCGGACGCATCCGGCACCGGTGGTCGCGATCGTCGGCGAGTCCGCGGCCGAGGCCTTCGCCGACGACGGCTTCGAGCTCTTCGCCGCCCGAACCGCCCACGGCGGCCTGCCCACCGCGTACCTCTGCCACGACTTCGTCTGCAGGCTCCCGGTCACCGACCCGGCTGCGCTCGCCGTCTGAGCCCTGCGGGCTCCCGCCACCGTGCGGCGATTCCGGAGGTCTCTCTGCACGGGCGCCCGAACTCCGGAGCAACGGCGAGCGCAGCGGCGTGTCGCGCGACGTCTCCGGAAACGCCGGCGGGGCGCTATGCGCGCTCGAGCTTGTCGAGCATGCCCCAGACGGCTTCGCTCAGCTCGGGATGCTCCAGGGCGATGCGGCGGAGCACGGTGTACTCGAAGCGCGTGAACACGTCGCGACCGGCGGCGGGATGATGCGCCCGCGACTGCTGCTCGCCGAGATCGAACGCTTCGATGGCACCGGCCCGGAGAGAGATGACGACCTGTTCATCGACGCTCGGGAGGTCGGGGATGAACTGCCAGGGATCCTCGCCCGCCCGGCAGCGGTGCTCGATGATCGCGGAGAGCTCGTCCTGCGCCTGCTGGCGCAGCACTTCGATACTTCGGGGAACGTATTCGGTCATGGACGACCTCCCTCCGCTGACGGTGGAACCGGCCTCGTCGCCGGTACGGTGCGTTCAGCCTAGACGGCAGCGCCGACCGTCGCGAATCGGGGAGTAACGAGGGGTCTACCGCGCGAGCGGGGGAGCCCTCGCGGTGGGTGCGGCCTCAATCCGTCCGCGACAGGAGGTACGCGTTCAGGTCCGCGGCGAGCGCGGCGTCGACGGGGTACTCGCGGTCGTCGAGCGCGGTGATCGGCGCGGCCTGGCGCACGCTGGAGACGAGCCAGAGCGCGTCGGCGGAGCGCAGCTCGTCGGCGGTGATGCGGCGGTACTCGGTCGGGTACCCGCGGTCCTCGAAGAACGCGAACACGGCGGCCTGCGTGGTACCGGCGAGGATGCCCTGGTCGGTCTGCGGGGTGCGGACGATGCCGTCGGCGAGCAGGACGACGTTCGACGTGGGCCCTTCGAGCGCGTAGCCGTCGGAACTGAGGAAGATCACGTCGTCCGCGCCGCGACGTGCCGCCTCTCGGCCAGCCGCTCGGTTGATCGCGTACGACAGGGTCTTGGCGCCGGCGAGCAGCCACGGCGAGGTCTCGGCGACGTCGTGCGGCCAGCCGCGGTCGAGCGTCACAACGCGGATGCCCCGGCGCTGGCGGGAGAAGTCCTCGCCCTCGTCGACGAACACCCAGCCGCTGGGCCGGCCTTCGCCCTCCACGCCGCGGGTGAGGATGAGCTTGGCGTACAGCTCGCCGTCGCCGCCGTTGCGCGACCGGTAGTCCGCGACTCCGGCGAGCACGGCCTCGCGCCACACCGTCGCATCCGGCTCGGGAAGGTCGAGGAGCGCCGCCGAGTGGGCCAGCCGTCCGAGGTGCGGTTCGAGCGCCTGCGGGTGCCCGTCGATCACGGCGATCGTCTCGAACACCCCATCGCCGCGCGTGATGCCGAGGTCGGTGATGCGGACCTGCGGTGCGCCGAAGTCGGCCAGGGCGTAGCCGGGGTCGCCGGCGGCGGGGTCGACCCCGTGCTCGTCCGCCGAGGCGGGACGGGTCGGCGCGGTCACGGTCATGAGGGTCGCACGGGTCATCCATACATTGTCCACCGCTCCGCCGCGAACGACCGCTGCGGTTCGGGACGAGCGCGGTGTTTCGGGACGAGTGCGGGGCGGCGCCGCGCCGCGGACGTCCCGAACGGTAGCGGTCGCGCGAGCGCGTCGCGGCCGTGCGGGGCTGGTCAGACGGTCTGCCGGATGCGGAAGCCGTCGTCGCCGTCCGTCGCCGCCTCCGAGACGTCCACGGCCCGCACGTCGGAGCCGGGAGGCCCCTGCCGCAGCCACGCGAGCATGCGGTCGACGCGCTCGTCCTCGCCTTCGACCTCCACCTCGACACTGCCATCGGCCCGGTTGCGCGCCCAGCCGGCGACGCCGAGCGTCTGCGCCTGTTCGCGCGCCGCCCAGCGGAAGCCGACGCCCTGCACCGTCCCTGTCACGATCGCTCTCCTGCGGATCACACGCCCATTGTGCTCCTGCTTGAATGGTCCGGTGAGCTCACCCGCCGATCGTGCCGCGTCCGTCGCGGCCCTCCGTTCCGACCTGACCGCGGCCGGCTTCACCGTCGCCGCCCTCACCGAGCTGTGGGGCGAGGAGGCGGCCGAGGCGTTGCACCGCGGCCAGCGGGTGCCGGCCGAGCGGGCGCTCGCCCGCCGTGAGCCCTCCGCCCTGGGCACGCTCGCGACGCTCTTCGTCCTGGGGCGCCCCCAGCCGGTCGCCGCGGCGGACAACGCGCTCCCGAGCCTCGGGATCGACGGCGCGCGGGAGCTCGGACTCCTGCGCGTGGCCGACGGCACGGCGAGCCCGTCCGTCGATCTGCGCCCGTACGCGTTCGTCGACGTGCTCGGCGCGGCGGAGTGGTGGATCGTGTCCGACCTCGGTGAGCTCGCGCTGGGTCATGCGCTCCCGGAGGATCACGTGCTCGGCGTCGGCGGGGCCTCGATGACCCTCAGCGGGCTCATGCTCCAGCGTCCGGCGCGCACGGCCCTCGACCTCGGCACCGGTTGCGGCATCCAGGCGCTGCACGCGCGGCGGCACGCCGAACGCGTCGTGGCCACCGACATCTCCGAGCGCGCCCTCGAGCTGGCCGCCCTGAACGCCGACCTCAACGATGTGGACGGCATCGAGTTCCGGCTCGGGAGCATGTTCGAGCCGGTGGCCGGGGAGCGCTTCGACCACATCGTCTCCAACCCGCCGTTCGTCATCACCCCGCGCACCGACGGCGTGCCCGCCTACGAGTACCGCGACGGCGGGATGGTGGGGGACGCGCTCGTCGCCGCCTTCGTCGCCGGCTGCGGCGAGCACCTCGAGCCGGGTGGTGTCGCCCAACTGCTCGGCAACTGGGAGTACCACGGCTACGCCGACGCGCTCGAGCGCGTGCGCGGCTGGATCGACGCCTCCGCCGTCCCGCTCGACGCGTGGGTCGTCGAGCGGGACACCGAAGACGCACCGGGCTACGCCGAGACGTGGATCCGGGACGGCGGGACCAAGCCGGGCACCGACGCCTTCGACCGCCTGCTCGCCGCCTGGCTCGACGACTTCGACGCCCGCGACGTGCGGCAGGTCGGCTTCGGCTACCTGCTGCTGCGCCGCTCCGAGGGCGCGCCGACCCTGCGTCGCTTCGAGCGCATCCACGGCTCCCTGGGCGCGAACGAGGCCGGACTCGGCGTCGCGCTGGACGCGGCGCTGGCGGCCCATGACCTGCAAGTCGCCCTCGACGACGGTGGGCTCGCCACCCTCCGGCTCGCGGTCGCCGGCGACGTGACCGAGGAGCGGCACCTCTGGCCCGGTGCTGACGCGCCGACCGCGATCCTGTTGCGCCAGGGCGGCGGCTTCGGCCGAACGGTCTCGGCGGACACCGGCCTCGCGGCCCTCGTCGGCGCGAGCGACGGCGAGCTGAGCGTCGGGGCGATCGTCGCCGCCCTCGCCCAGTTGCTCGAGGTGGACGAGGGGGCACTGCTGGCCGACCTGCTCCCGGCGGTGCGCGGGATGCTGGTCGACGGCCTCCTCATCGTCCCGGCCCAGGACTGAGGGTCAGCCCGCCGCCTTCTCCAGGAGGGCGGCGATGATCTTCTCGTCGGCGGGGGTCAGCTCGACGACCGCGAACGCCGTCGCCCACATGGTGCCCTCGTCGAGCTGTGCCGGGTCGTTGAAGCCGATCGTCGAGTAGCGCGCCGCGAACTTCGTCGCCGGCTGGAAGAACACGATGTTCTTCCCCTCCTTCGCGTAGGCGGGCATCCCGTACCAGGTCTTCGGCGCGAGGGCGGGCGCGTGCTCGGCGACCAGTTCGTGCAACCGCCGGGCGATCGCCTGCTCCTCCGGGGTCATCTCGGCGATCGTCGCCTCGACCTCGGCGGCGTCGGCGGCGGCCCGCTCCTCCTTCGAGAGCTTCTTCGACGCGCGCTTCGTCGTGATCTCCCGGGCGCGCTCCTTCATGGCGGCGCGCTCCTCGGCGGTGAAGCCGTCGGTGTCGTCCTTGGCGGGGCTCATGGCGTGTCCTCCTGAGGGTTCTGGTGAACCCAGCCTCCCGCATCCCGCTCCCGCACGCTTCTCGATTCCTGCTCGCCCCCGGCGATTTGGACCGAATGTCCGGTAAAGGCGTGCGAAACCCGACTCTTGGTCCACGTCGCGCGATGCGTGGCGTGCTACCGCCCGCCCTCACGCTTCCGGTGCCGCTGCGCCACCGCCTGCTCGCCGTACGGGTAGACCTCGGCGCGCGGGGCGCTCGCGTCGTCGAGGCGGCGGCGGAGGTCGTCGGGCAGGCGCACGTCGGCGGTGCGGAGGGTGTCGTCCAGCTGGTCGACGGTGCGGGCGCCGAGGATGACGGACGTGACGCCCGGGCGGTCGGCCAGCCAGCGGAGGGCGACCTGCGCGGAGGTCGCGCCGAGCTCGTCGGCCACGGCCGCGAGGGCATCGACCACCTCCCAGGTGCGCGGGTCGGCGTTGCGGGCGTCCCAGGCCTCCATCCCGCGGGTCGGGTTCTCGCCGAGCCGCGTCGCGCCCGTCGGGCTCTCGTCGCGACGGTACTTGCCGCTGAGCCAGCCGCCGGCGAGGGGCGACCACGGGAGGAGGCCGAGTCCGGCGTCGAGGGCGGCCGGCACGATCTCGTGCTCGATGCCGCGGACGAGGAGGTTGTACTGCGGCTGCAGCGTGACGGGCGGGGACCAACCGTGCTCGGCGGCGATCCGCGCCGCCTTGGTCAGCTGCCAGCCGAGGTAGTTCGAGAAGCCGTAGTAGGAGATCTTCCCGGCCGAGACGGCGTCGTCGAGGAAGCGCAGGGTCTCCTCGAGCGGGGTGAGGCCGTCCCAGGCGTGCAGCTGGTAGAGGTCGATGTGGTCGACGCCGAGGCGGCGGAGGGAGCCGTCGAGTGCGCGGCGCAGGTGGGTGCGCGAGAGGCCGAGGTCGTTCGGCCCGGCGCCCATCGGGAACCGCCCTTTGGTGGCGAGCACGATCTCGTCGCGGCGGCCGTGGTTGCGGGCGAGCCAGCGGCCGATGATCGATTCCGAGACGCCCGAACTGTAGACGTCCGCGGTGTCGACGAGGGTGCCGCCGCCCTCCAGGAAGTGGTCGAGGAGGGCGTGGGAGGTCGGCTCATCCGCCTCCGCCCCGAACGTCATGGTGCCGAGCGCGAGCTCCGACACCATCGTGCCGCTGTTTCCGAGGTTGCGAAGTTCCATGCGGCCGACGCTAGCCCCGGGCGGCGGCCTCCTCTAGCGTTCACAGGGATGAAGCTGCTGCTGATCTCCGACACCCACCTCCCGAAGCGCGCGCGGGCTCTGCCCGACCAGGTCCTCGAGGCGGTCGACGACGCCGACGTCGTCGTGCACGCGGGCGACTGGGTCGACGAGGCGACGCTCGACCTGCTGGAAGCGCGCTCGCGCCGTCTGATCGGCGTGTGGGGCAACAACGACGGTCCGGGGTTGCGGGCGCGGCTGCCGGAGGTCGCGCGCGCAGACCTGGGCGGGCTGCGGTTCGCGGTCGTGCACGAGACCGGAGCGGCACAGGGCAGGGAGGAGCGCGCCGACCGCGCCTACCCGGATGCGGACGTGCTCGTCTTCGGCCACTCGCACATCCCCTGGGACACGGTGTCGCCGGGCGGCCTGCGGCTGCTGAACCCGGGGTCGCCGACGGACCGCCGCCGCCAGCCCGCGTGCACCTTCCTGACGGCATCCGTCGCGGACGGCCGTCTGGCCGACGTACGGCTGGTTCCGGTCAGGAGGGCGTCGGCACGACCGTGAGCACGCGCTCGATGTATTCGAAGAACGACACCATGAAACCGCGGAGGAACGCCTCGGTGCCCTCGTCGGTGACCGTGCCGTCCTCCTCGATCAAGCCGGGTTTGAGCTGCAGGTAGGCCTCGGGAGCGTTCATCTGGGGCGCCTGGAGGAAGCTGAGGACGCTGCGCAGCTGCTGCTGCGCGACCGCCGTGCCGATGGCCCCGGTGGAGGCGCCGATCACGGCGGACGCCTTGCGGGCGATCACGTTCTCGCCGTGCGGGCGGCTCGCCCAGTCGATCGCGTTCTTGAGGGCTCCCGGGATGGAGCGGTTGTACTCCGGTGTCACGAACAGGAGGGCATCCTGTGCGGCGATGGAGGCCTTGTACTCCAGCGCGACCGCGGGGAAGTCGCCGTCGAAGTCCCTGTTGTAGAGCGGGAGGCCGCCGATCTCGATCTCGGTGAACTCCAGCTCGGCGGGTGCCAGGCGGATCAGGGCGCGGGCGAGGTGGCGGTTGATCGATCGCGAGGAGAGGCTGCCGACGAAGTAGCCGACGCGATAGGGCGGTTGCAGGACGTTGATCGTTGCCATGGGGCCAGCCTGCACCCGGGCGCGGTGCAGCGGAAGCCCCGCCGATGTCGTCTGAGCGGATCGGAATAGGGCATCTTCCCGATGCTCGGGCACCGCCTTAGCGAGCAGTCTGAGGTGGTCGGAACGAGTGAGAGGGATGGACGGATGGGACTGCTCGAGGAGTATGTGGTCGCCCGGGTGAACGCGGCGGACGACGCCCGGCGGATGGCGGAGCGCGAGGTCCTGCGGCAGCGGCGCGAGCGCGTCGTGGTCGTGCGGTGGAGGGAGGCGCTCCTGGCTCGGCGCACCGTGCGGTCGGCGCGAATCGGCGCGCGACGGTCGGCCGCTCCGGGATCGGCGGCGGGAGCCGCGGAGCCGGTCGCCGAGCCGGCGGCCGGCCCCGTGCGCGACCTCGCGCGCAGCGTGCGGTGACGGTCGTTCTGCCCTGCGCAGAGGAGGTCGCGGGAGGTGCCGGGATGTCGGTGGCGCGTGCCAGCATGAGGGAATGCGATCACCGGCGTCGAGCCCCACGATGATCGGGCGCGAGTCCGATCTCGCGGTGCTGCGCGACGAGCTCGCGACGGTCGCCGCGGGCGGCACCCGGGCCGTCGTGATCGGTGGCGAGGCGGGTATCGGCAAGACGCGCCTGCTGACCGAGTTCCTCGACGAGGTGGAGGGCTCCGCCACAGTGCTCCTGGGCCGCTGCGTCGACCTGGGCAGCGACGGCGCGCCGTATGCGCCGTTCGCCGCGGCGCTGCGCCGGCTGATCGAGCTGGTCGGCGTCGACACCGTGCTGGCGGCCGCGGGGCCGGGATCGGCGGGGCTCTCCGCCCTGCTGCCCGAGCTCGCGGACGACGGCACGCTGCCGCCCCGCACGGGAGCGGAGCGGCTGTACGAGCTGATCACGGTGCTGTTCGAGAATCTGTCGGTGTCGCGGCCGTTGGTGCTCGCGGTCGACGACATCCACTGGGCCGACACCTCCACCCTCGAACTGCTCCGGTTCGTGGTGCGGATGAGCGAGCGCGGGCGGGTGCTGGTGCTGCTCGGCTACCGCAGCGACGAGGTGTCCCGCGGTCACCCGCTGCGGGCCTATCTGGCGGAGCTCGAGCGCACGCGGCGCGTGACCCGTTGGGAGCTCGGCCGGCTCTCGCGCGATCAGGTCGCCGCGCAGCTGGAGCTGTTGCTCGGCTGCGTGCCCGACGCCGCGACCGTCGACCAGGTCAACCGCTTGAGCGAGGGCGTGCCGTTCTTCGTGGAGGAACTCGCCGGCATCGACGGCCTCGCGACCGGTGACGACCTCCCCGAGACGTTGCGGGAGCTCCTCCTCGCCCGCTACGAACGGCTGAGCGCGCCCGCGCAGCGCCTGTTGCGCGTCGTCTCCGCCGGCGGGGTGTGCGTCGAGCACGATCTGCTCACCGCGGTGTTCGACGGCACCCCGGAGCAGCTCGACGACGCCGCGCGGGAGGCGGTCGTCGCCAACGTGCTGGCGGCCGACAACACCGAGTACACCTTCCGCAACGCCCTGGTGCGCGAAGCCGTCCACGCCGATCTGCTGCCGGGGGAGCGCACGCGCTTCCACACCCGGTACGCGGAGGCGCTGGAGGCCGCGGGTCCGCAGCGCTCGGCCATCCAGCTGTCGACGCACTGGATGGCTGCGCACGACCTCCGGCGCGCGTTCACCGCGTCCGTCGAGGCGATGGAGGAGGCCCGGCGGTCGTATGCCTATGCGACCGTTGCGGCGATGGGCGACCGCGCCCTCGAACTGTGGGAGCGCGTGCCGGACGCCGAGGCGCTGGGCGGCATGAGCAGGGTCGATCTCCTGAAGCGCACCGCGTCCGCCCTCCGCAACGGGGGCGACAGCGAGCGCGCCCTCGCTCTCGTGACGGCGGCCCTCGACGACGCGGAGACGCTCGACCCGGTGCAGCACGCCCGGCTGCTGCGCGACAAGGCGCAGTACGTCACCAACCTCAACAGGCCGGGCGGCATCGAGCTGCTGCGGGAGGCGCTGGACGTGCTCCCGGCGGGTTCGACCGCTCCGGGCGACGGTCTGCGGCCGCAGCTGCTCGCCGAGCTGGCGGCACGGCTGATGCTGTCGGCCCGCTTCGAGGAGGCCGTCGAGACCGCCTCCCGCGCGATCGACGAGCTCGGCGGCACGGGCGATCTGCGCTTGTCCGTCGCCCACAACATCCGGGGCTGCGCGCTCGTCGCCACCGGCCGCATCGATGAGGGCCTCGCGGAGCTCGAACGTGCCCGGGTGGTCGCCGGCGACGACACCGCCGCCCTGTTGCGGCACGCGGTCAACACATCCGACGCGCTCAACGGGCTGGGCCGCTACGCGGAGGCGGTGGCGATCGCGGAGGCCGGCGCCGCGCGGGCCCGGGCGCGCGGTGTCGAGCGGACGTCGGGCGTGATCCTCTCCTCCAACACGATCGAGCCGCTGCTCGCCCTGGGCGACCTCGCGCGCGCCGAAGCCCTCGTCGACCCGGCGCTGGCCCTCGACCCACCGCCGAGCTTCCGCGCGCACCTCCAGCACATGAAGCTGTCGCTGATGCTCTGGCGCGGAGAGGTCGAACCGGCCGACGCGCTCTACCGGCGCTGGCGCAGCGGGCTGCGACTGCAGGGCGACCTGGAGGTGCAGTCGCAGCTCGACCTCGCGAAGATCGGGGCGGAGATCGCCCTCGCCCGCGGTGAGGTCGACGAGGCCTGGCGCGACGCCGCGATTGTGCTCGCCGACGGTCACCGCGTCATCCCGGCGAAGGATCTGCCCCTCCTCGCCACGGCGGCGCGCGCCCTCGCCGACCGTGCCCTCGCCGACCGTGCTGCGGCGGACGCGCCCGGCGCCGAGACCCGCGACCGGTTGCGCGCCGACGCGGTCGCGCTCGAGACGGCGGCCGCCGGGCTGCGGTCGTGGCCGACGGCTCCCGTCTGGACCGCGATGATCACCGCCGAACTCGCCACCGCGCGTGCTGTGCTCGCGCGCCTCGGGGAGGCTGCCCATCCGGGCGCCGACGCTTCTACGGACCGCGGAGCAACCGACGTCTCGGCGGTCTTCGCACCCGCGGTCGCCGCCTGGAGAGCGGCCGTCGAGGTCGCCTCCTCGCCCCTGGCGCCCGCGCATGTACGCCCGCTCTCGCTCTTCCGGGCGGCCCGCACGGCGCTCGCCGCCGGGGACCGCGGCTCGGCGGAGCGGCTCGCTGCCGAGGCGGTCGCCGCCGCCGAAACGCACGGCTACGGACTCATCGCGACGGCCGCCGCAGCTCTGACGGCACCGCGCGGCCCGCGTGCGCCCGCCGGTCTCTCCGGGCCCGGAGCACCGCTCACCGAGCGCGAAGAGCAGGTGCTCGCTCTGATCGAGCAGGGACTGAGCAACAAGCAGATCGGTGAGCGGCTCTTCATCAGCGCCAAGACGGCGAGCGTGCACGTGTCGAGCATCCTGCGCAAGGTCGGGGCCTCGTCCCGCACCGAGGCGGTCTATCGCGCCGGGCAGTCGGTGCGGTAGACGCGGACGCCCGCGCGGCGGGCCGGCTCAGCGCGGTTTCGGCGCCGTCGACCGCCGCGCCACCAGCTCGGGCTGGAACACGGTCTGGCGGGGGATGAGTTCGGGATCCGCCGTTTCCTCGAGCAGGATGCGGAGCGCCGTGCGGCCGATCATCGAGCGCGGTTGACGCATCGACGACAGCGGCACGGCCGCCGCGCCCGCGAACGCGATGTCGTCGAATCCGATGATCGCGATGTCGTCCGGGACGGCGACGCGTCCGTCGGCGACGATCGCCTGCAGCAGGCCGAGCGCGATCAAATCGTTGGAGGCGAAGAGCGCATCGGGCAGCTCGTGGCGAGGCCGGCTCAGGATGCGTGCCCCGGCCTCCGCGCCCTGCTCGACGGTCATCGCCGCGGTGGCGACGACCTCCAACTCGACGGGTGCCGACGCATTCTCGGCGGCCACCCGCGCGCCGGCGAGGCGATCGCGCACCTGCCGGATCTCGAACGGGCCGCCCACGAAGGCGATCCGGCGTCGGCCGGTCTCGATGAGGTGCTCGACCGCCATCCGGCCGCCCGCCACGCTGTCCACCGAGACCGAACTGAACCGGCTGCTGCCGCCGAAGCGGTCCACCAGTACGGCACGGATCCCCCGCTGCCGCAGCTGCTCCAGGCGCGGCTGGATGTCTCCGAACGGGGCGATGAGCACGCCGCGCACCTGCTGCTCCTCGAACAGGTCGAGATAGAGGCGCTCACGGTCGGCGTCCTCATCCGTGTTGCCGTAGAGGATCGCGATGCTGTGCTTCGACGCTTCGTCCTCCGCGCCGCGCACCACGTCGTTGAAGAACGGGTTCTGGCCGTCGAGCACCACGAACCCGACGATCGTGCTGACGCCTTTGCGCAGCCTCCGGGCGGCGTCGTTGGGCACATAGCCCAGCGCCTGGATCGAGCGCGTGACCCGCACGACGAGCTCGGCGGAGACCTCGTCGGGCCGGTTGAGCACGTTGGAGACGGTGCCGACGGAGACGCCCGCATGCTGCGCGACATCCCGGATACTAGCCGGTTGCATCGTTGCTCCTCGTCCGGTGCTGCTGTTCAAACGCCTCGCTTGACCGAGGCGCACTCCCCAAATATAGTGTAGCTGAATCGCTCCTGAATCGATTCATATTCCCGTTCACCTCAATGAGGAGGCAGCAGTGTCCAGCAGCAACCCCACGACAGCGGCACCGCCGGTGCTGGAACTGTCGCGGGTGGTGAAGTCGTTCGGGGCCGTCGTCGCCCTCCGCTCGGGCAGCATCCGGGTCGAACCGGGAACCATCCACGCCCTCGTCGGCGAGAACGGCGCGGGCAAGTCCACGCTCGTGAAGATCGTCGCCGGACTGTACCGCCGCGACGCGGGAGAGTTCCGCCTCCGCGGCGAGGACGTCGACTTCTCCTCCACCGCGCAGGCGAAGGCGGCCGGCGTCGCCGTCATCTACCAGGAGCCCACGCTCTTCCCCGACCTCTCGGTCACCGAAAACGTCTTCATGGGCCGTCAGCCGAAAGGCCGGTTCGGTCGCATCGACCGACGCCGCATGCGCCAGGAGGTGCAGGCCCTGTTCCAGCGGCTCGGCGTCCGGATCGACCCCGACCGGCTGGCCGAGGGCCTCTCGATCGCCGACCAGCAGATCATCGAGATCGCCAAGGCGGTGTCGCTCGACGCGCGCCTGCTGATCATGGACGAGCCGACCGCGGCGCTCTCGGGCGTCGAGGTGGAGCGCCTGTTCGCCGTCGCCCGCAGCCTGCGCGACGAGGGCCGCGGCATCGTCTTCATCTCCCACCGCTTCGACGAGGTGTTCTCGCTGTGCGACACCATCACCGTCATGCGTGACGGCTCGTACGTGTCGTCCGACCCGACCGCGAAAGTGAGCGAGGACGAGATCGTGCGCCGGATGGTCGGCCGCGACGTCACCGAGCTCTTCCCGAAGCAGGAGACGGTCATCGGCGAGCCGTTGCTCGAGGTGCGGGGCCTCACCGCGGCCGGAGTGTTCTCCGATGTCGACGTCACCGTCCGCTCCGGCGAGATCGTCGCGCTCGCGGGTCTCGTCGGCGCGGGCCGCAGCGAGATCGCCCGTGCCGTCTTCGGCGTCGACGGGTACGAGTCGGGCACGGTCCGGCTCGCCGGGCGCGTGATCCCGAAGCGACGTCCGACCGCGGCGATGGCCGCCGGACTGGCGCTCGTCCCGGAGGACCGTCGCAAGCAGGGGCTGGTGCTCGAGGAGTCGGTCGCCCGCAATTCGACGCTCGCCATCCGCACCCGCCTGTCGAAGCTCGGCCTCATCCGCAACGCGTCGGAGAACGCGTCGGCACGCGTGTGGGCGAGCCGCCTCCAGCTGAAGACCAACGCGCTGGACACGCTGGTCGGCACCCTCTCGGGCGGCAACCAGCAGAAGGTCGTGCTGGGCAAGTGGCTCTCGACCGAGCCGCGGGTGCTCATCATCGACGAGCCGACCCGTGGAATCGACGTCGGCACGAAGGCGGAGGTGCACCGGCTGCTCTCCGAGCTCGCAGGCCGCGGGATGGGGATCCTCATGATCTCGTCCGAGCTGCCGGAGGTGCTCGGGATGGCCGACCGTGTGCTCGTCGTCCGCGAAGGCCGCATCACCGCCGAGTTCGACCGCGCCGACGCCGACGCCGAGAACGTCATGTTCGCCGCCACGCACGCCGCCGAGGAGGCCGCACGATGACCACCACCGCCCCGGCCCCGCCGACCCCGCCCGGGTCGAGCACGGCGAGCCGCCTCTTCCGCAGCTTCACGCGCGCCCGCGAGACCGGCATTCTGGTCGCTCTCGTGATCGTGATCGCCGTGACCACCGCGATCAACCCCAGCTTCCTGTTCAGCCCCGACGGCTGGCGCGACCTGCTGCTGACGCCCGCCATCCTCGCGCTGGTCGCGATCGGGCAGGCCATCGTCATCATCACCCGCAACGTCGACCTCTCCGTCGGATCCGTGGTGGGCCTGACCGCCTACCTCACCGGGCAGCTGTTCGTCGGCGTCCCGGGCATCCCGATCATCCTCGTGTTCGTGATCGGGGCGATCGCGGGCGGCCTGCTCGGCCTCGTCAACGGAGCGCTCGTCGCCTACGGCAAGGTTCCCGCGCTCGTCATCACGCTCGGCACTCTGTACGCGTACCGCGGCATCAACGTCCTGTGGGCCGGGAGCAACCGCATCAACGCCTCCGACGTGCCCTCCGCCTTCCTCAACCTGGGCACGGGGTCGTTCCTCACCATCCCGTACCTGACGATCCTCGCGCTCGTCGTGCTGCTGGTCGCGGGCTGGTATCTGCGCAACCGGCGCGGCGGACGCGAGCTGTACGCGATCGGGTCCGACCCGGCCGCGGCCGAGCTCTACGGCCTGAAGGTCACGCGGCGCGTCCTCACGGCGTTCATCCTCTCCGGAGCGCTCGCCGGTCTCGCCGGGGTGCTCTTCGTGGCCCGCTACGGCACGGTGAGCTCGCAGACCGGAACCGGGCTCGAGCTGCAGGCCGTCGGCGCCGCCGTCATTGGCGGCGTCGCGATCTTCGGCGGCAGCGGCTCCGTCTACGGCGCGGCGCTCGGCGCGATGCTCCTGCTCACCATCAATCGCGCCCTCCCGATCCTGGGCATCCAGGACTTCTGGCAGCAGGCGGTCGTCGGCGTGCTGATCATCGGCGCCATCGTGCTCGATCGCGTCCTCGCCCTGCGGCTCACGCGCCGCCTCGTCGCCGAAAGAGAGGTCGCCGCATGACCGGCATCGACACCGCCGCCACCACGGCGGCACCGCGCACCTACCCCGACTACAGCCGCCCGCTGTGGCAGCGCTGGGTGCTGACGCGGGAGTCCGCGGTGATCGGCGCCCTCGTCGTGGTCGCGATCGTCGCCTCCGCGGTCGTCCCGAACTTCGGCACTCCGGTGACCTTGGGGTTCCTCCTGCTGGACGTGACGCCGATCCTGATGATCGCGCTGCCGATGACCTTCGTCATCGTCTCGGGCGAGATCGACCTCTCCGTCGCCAGCACCCTCGGGCTCAGCAGCGTCATGCTGGGCGTTCTGACCAAGGCCGGGTGGCCCATCGAGGCGGCGATGGTGGCGTGCCTCATCGTCGGGCTCCTCGCCGGCGCGGTCAACGGATTCCTCGTCACCGTCGTGGGACTGCCGTCGCTCGCGGTCACGATCGGCACGCTCGCCCTCTTCCGCGGCATCGCCGTGGGACTGCTGGGGACGACGGCCATCACCGACTTCCCGTTCTTCTGGCAGAACCTCGTGCAGATGCGGTTCGGGAACTCCGGCATCCCCGTCGTCATGGTCCTGGTGGTCGTGCTCATCGCGATCTTCGCGGTGGTGCTGCACGCGACCCCGTACGGCCGCGGATTGTTCGCCCTCGGACTCAGCAAGGAGACCGCCGCCTTCTCGGGGGTGAACGTCGCCCGCACCAAGTTCATCGCCTTCCTGCTCACCGGCCTGATCTCGGCCCTGGCCGGCATCTACTGGACGCTGCGCTACGGCAGCGCTCGCGGTGACAACGCGACCGGACTGGAGCTCTCGGTCATCGCCGCCGTGCTCCTCGGCGGGGTGTCCATCTTCGGCGGCAAGGGTGCGCTGCACGGCGTCGTCGCCGGCGTGCTCCTCATCGGCGTGCTGCAGAGCGCGCTCCGCCTCGCCAACGTCAGCTCCGACGCCATCAACATCATCACCGGCGTGCTGCTGATCGTCTCGGTGCTCTCGCCCCGCGTTCTGGCCTGGCTCAGGGCCTCGGGCGCCACCCGGCACAGAACGCTCACCTGATCCCTCCCGCACCACAGCAATCCACCATCGAAAGGAACAATGATGTTGCCCTCCACCAAGCGCCGCGCCACGCGCCGGCTCCTGACCGTCGGCGCCGGCGTCGTCGCGGTCGCCCTCGCGCTCACCGCCTGCTCGTCCGGCTCCGGCTCGGGCTCCACCTCCGGCGGCGACAAGAACTACAAGATCACCTTCCTGCCCAAGAACCTCGGCAACCCGTACTTCGACACGTCGGACAAGGGTGGCGAGACCGCGATCAAGTCGTTCGGCGGCACCTACAACCAGGTCGGGCCTTCGACGGCGACTGCGGACGCGCAGGTCAGCTACATCAACACGCTGACCCAGCAGCAGGTCGGCGCGATCGTCCTCTCGGCCAACGACCCGACCGCGCTGGGCAGCGCGCTCACGCAGGCGAAGTCGGCCGGCGTGAAGATCGTCACCTTCGACTCCGACACCGACGCCAAGTACCGCGACGTCTTCGTCAACCAGGCGACCGCCGAGGGCATCGCCAAGGTGCAGGTGGACATCATCACGAAGGAGATCGGGGACAGCGGCGAGGTCGCCATCCTCTCGGCCGCCGCGAACGCGACGAACCAGAACGCCTGGATCGACTTGATGAAGAAGGACCTCGCGGACAACCACCCGAACGTCAAGCTCGTCGACACCGTCTACGGCAATGACGACGACCAGACGTCGTTCGACAAGACGGCCGCCCTGCTCCAGACGCACCCGAACCTGAAGGGCATCATCTCGCCCACCACGGTCGGCGTTGCAGCGGCCGCCCGCTACCTGTCGACCTCGGACGCCAAGGGCAAGGTCAAGCTGACCGGCCTCGGCACGCCGAACCAGATGCGCGAGTTCGTGAAGGACGGCACCGTCGACGAGTTCGCGCTCTGGAACCCGGAGGATCTCGGCTACCTGGCCGCCTTCACCGCCAAGGCGCTGATCGATGGCACGATCACCGGCAAGAAGGGCGACTCCTTCGAAGCGGGCAAGCTCGGCAAGTTCACCGTCGGCGACAACAACACGGTGCTGCTGGGCGACCCCTACGTGTTCAACAAGGACAACATCGACAAGTTCAACTTCTGATCGATGCTCCGCCCCGGCCGGTCCGGGGGAACGGGTCGGTGCCGCGTGCACCGGCCCGTTCCGCATGTCCGGGACGGCTCAGCGTTCGGCGGCGGTCGCGCAGAAGATGCAGAGCTCGGCGGTCGGCCGGGCGCGCAGCCGGTCGACGCCGATGGGGCGCACGCAGGTGGCGCACACGCCGTAGGTGCCGAGGCGGAGGCGCTCGCCGGCGGCTTCCACCGCGGCCAGATCGGCGGCGGCGTCCGCCCGCACGGCCTGCAGCCTGCTCCACTCGGAGCTGAGCGTCGGCCCCTCCGGATCGTGCTCGTCATCGGCGGTGGACTCCGATCTCGACGCCAGGAGCGCGCCCAGCGTCTCCGCGATGTGCTCCGACTCGGCGATGTCGTCGTGCCGTCGGCGGTCCAGCATGGCCGCGAGCTCATCGAGCTCCGCCTCGCTCAGTCCGCTCACGCCGTAGAGATCGATCCGGCCCGTATCCGTCCTGGTGTGCATCGACGCACTCCTTTCCCCCCGTGAGAGGGTACCCCCGGCTCCGCCCGTAGGCTCGGAGCCGTGCCTTCCTATCGTGTGATCGTGTCCGTCGGTGCGTTGCGCCCGGGCGTCTCGCCGCAGGCCGTCGAGCCCGCGGCGGCCGCCGCTGCGGGGGAGCGCACCGTGGTCGAGGCGTCGAGCGTCGACATCGTCGCGCGGGAGGCGCGCCTGACCGTGCGATTCGTCGCCGACACCGCAGCCGAGGCGGTGAGCATCGCCGAGCACACCGTCGAGCGCATCGCCGCGCTCGCCGAGCCCACGTCCTGGCGTCTCACCGAGCGCGTCGGCGGTCGCTGGTTCCGCCGGGCATGAGAGCCCGGCGCTGCGGCGTCACGCAGCGGCCGGCAGCGCGCCCTCGATCAGCGCCACGATCGCCGGGTCGTCCGGCTCCGTCGTCGGACGGAACCGGTGCACGGCCCCGTCCGGGGTGACGACGAACTTCTCGAAGTTCCACTTGACCTTGCCGGCCTTGCCCGCTTGATCCGGGTGCGTCGTCAGCTCCGCGTACAGGGGATGCGCGGAGCGCCCGTTCACCCGCACCTTCTCCATCATCGGGAAGGTCACACCCCACGTGGTCGAGCAGTACTCCTTGATGGCATCGGTCGAGCTCAGCTCCTGCAGGAACTGGTTGCTCGGGAAGCCGATCACGGTGAAGCCGCGATCGCCGTAGGTCTCCTGCAACTGCTCGAGCTTCTCGTACTGCGGGGCCAGTCCGCAGCGGGAAGCGACGTTGACGATGAGGATGACCTTGCCGGAGTAATCGGCCAGCGAGGCGGGAGCGCCGTCGATGGTGGTGAAGGGGATGTCCATGAGGCTCATGATGCGAGCGTAAGACAGTCGCACGTCCTGCGGGGGCGGGAAGCGGTGTGCACAGCGAAGACACAGCGGCGGTTCGCTCCTCCGCGTGGGGGTGCCGATGCGCCTGGACGGCGTCGTACGTCAGCTGCAGCGACGGCAGCGGATCGGAGCCGCTCCGGCGAGCCCACGTTCGTCCGGTCCTGTCCACCGGTCGCCGATGTGCCGAATGTAAACAATGTTCCTCGGAATTGATCCCGAGGTAAATTTGCGTCATGGTGTTTCCTGCCGGTCGGCTCGGATCGGCGGGTGCGACGAAGGAGGCGGCCGTGCGGGTGCTGGCGATCGACATCGGCGGAACGGGGTCCCGTGCGTCGCTCACGGGCGAGGACCAGGTCACCGGTCCGGGTGTGAGCGTCGGGCCGGCGGGCATCCGCGTCGCGCCCCTTCTCGACGACCTGCTGGCCGGAGTGCCAGCCGAGCGCGTCGCCCGCGCCGAGACCGTCTCGGTCGGGATGAGCGGGCTGCTCGGGCTGACCCCGCCGGACACGGTGCTCGCCGAGCTGCGCCGCCGCTGGCCGCACGCCCGGATCCTGCTCGCCTCCGACGCCGTCACGGCGGCGGCCGCGGCCCTCGGGCTCGACGGGGGAGCGGTGCTGGCGGTCGGGACGGGCGTCGTCGGGCTCGCGACGGACTTCCACGACGTCTGGCGCCGCGCCGACGGCTGGGGGCACCTGCTCGGCGATGAGGGCGGCGGCGCGTGGATCGGGCTCGCCGGCCTTCGCGCCGCCGTGCGCGAGCACGACGGCCGCCCCGGTGGATCGCCGGTCCTCCTCGATGCCGCAACGCGTGCCCTCGGACCGGTCGGCGGATTCCCCGCGCGGCTCTACACCCGGGACGACCGCGCGGGCGTCCTCGCCTCGTTCGCTCCCGCCGTGGCCGATGCCGCGCGCGACGGCGATCCGATCGCCCTCGCCATCTGGCGGGAGGCCGCGGAGGCGCTGGCGGCGACGGCGGAGGCCCTCCTGGCCGCGCCGGTGCGCCGACGGCTCGCCGTGATCGGCGGCGTGACCGGCGTGGGGGCGCTCCTGCTCGACCCGCTGCGCGAGCGGCTCGAGAACAGGGTTCCGGACGTCGAGCTGGTGACGCCCGCCGTCCGCCCGCTCGACGGCGCCCTGCTGCTCGCGGGCGCGGGCGACCTCCCCTCAGGAGGGCATCCGCCGTACCTCACGATCGTGGCCGCCGATCCGCCCGGCGGCGGTCGCGCCGCCGACACATCCACCCCGACCGCGCCGGCCACCCCGGCCCACCCCGCAGGAGCCTGACCGTGACCGTCTCGACGAAGGCCATCGACCGCCACGCCACCGCGCACGACGCCTCCCACTACTTGCTCGTCCCCGCCGAGGTGGCGCGTCCCGGATCCGCACGCGAGGTCGCGGACCTGCTCGTCTCCGCGCGCGAGCGGGGACTGCCCGTCACCTTCCGCTCGGGAGGCACGAGCCTCTCGGGTCAGGGCGTGACCGCCGGCGTGCTCGCCGACACCCGACACTCCTTCCGCGCGGCCGAGGTGCTCGACGGCGGACGACGCGTGCGGGTGCAGCCCGGTATGACGGTGCGGCAGGTGAACGCCCGGCTCGCCCGGCACGGCCGCAAGCTCGGACCGGACCCGGCGAGCGAGATCGCCTGCACCATCGGCGGTGTCGTCGCCAACAACTCCAGCGGCATGGCCTGCGGCATCGAGCAGAACACGTACCGGACGCTGGAGTCGTTGGTGGTCGTGCTCCCGAGCGGCACCATCCTCGACACCGCCGCCCCCGAGGCCGACGACCTGCTGCGCGCCACCGAGCCCGCTCTGCACGCCGGGCTGCTGGCGCTGCGCGACCGGGTGCGCTCCGACCCGGCCTCCGTCGCGTCGATCGAGCGCTTCTTCGCGATGAAGAACACCATGGGCTACGGCATCAACGCGTTCCTCGACTTCGACACGGCGGCCGACATCCTGACCCACCTGATCGTCGGCAGCGAGGGGACCCTCGGCTTCGTCGCCGAGGCCGTTTTCCGCACCGTCGTCGCCCATCCCGCCGCCACGACGGCGTTGGCCGTGTTCGAGACCCTCGAGCAGGCGACCGCCGCGCTCCCCGCGATCGTCGCGACGGGCGCCGCGACCGTCGAGCTGATGGACTCCACCTCGCTCCGGCTCGCTGCGCGCGCGCACGACGCCCCCGCGGAACTGCGGGACCTCACCATCGACGACCACGCGGCGTTCCTGGTCGAGTTCCACGGCCCGGACGCCGCGGAGGCCGAGGCCGCCCGTGCGGAAGCTGCGGCCGTGCTCGACGCGCTGCCGCTCAGCCTCCCGATGCGCTTCACCACCGACCCGGCCGAGCGCGCCGCGCTCTGGCACATCCGCAAGGGGCTCTACACGACGGTCGCCGAAGCCCGAGCTCCGGGCACGACCGCGCTGCTGGAGGATGTGGTCGTCCCTGTGCCGACGCTGCTCGCCGCCTGCGCGGGGCTCCGCGAGCTGTTCGCCGCCCACGGGTACGAGGACAGTGTGATCTTCGGCCACGCCAAGGACGGCAACATCCACTTCATGCTGAGCGAGCGGCTCGGCGACCAGGCCGGAGTCGACCGGTACCGCGCCTTCACCGACGACATGGTCGAGCTGATCCTGGGCCTCGGCGGCTCCCTCAAGGCGGAGCACGGGACCGGACGCATCATGGCGCCGTTCGTGCGTCGGCAGTACGGCGACGAGCTCTACGCCGTGATGCAGGAGGTCAAGCGGCTGTTCGACCCGCACAGCGTCCTGAATCCCGGCGTGCTGCTGAGCGACGACCCCGACTCCTACCTCCGCGACCTGAAGACGGCGCCGCCCGTCGAGGAGGAGGTGGACCGCTGCGTCGAGTGCGGGTACTGCGAGCCGGCCTGCCCTTCCCGCGACATCACGCTCACGCCGCGTCAGCGCATCGTGCTGCGTCGCGAGCTGCGCGCTGCAGAGCTCGCCGGTGATGACGTCCTCGCCGCCGAACTGCGCGACGACTACGAGTACGCGGGCGTGCAGACCTGCGCGGTGGACGGGATGTGCCAGGCGGCGTGCCCGGTCAACATCAACACGGGCGACCTCGTGCGTCGGCTGCGAGGCGAGTCGAACTCCCGCGTCGCGGCCGGGGCATGGGACGCCGCCGCTGCGGCCTGGGGGCCGGTGAGCCGGGCGGGCGGCGTCGCACTCACGGTCGCGGACGCCCTTCCGGTGCCGCTCGTGCGCGCGGCGACCGACGTCGGGCGCGCGCTGCTCGGAGCGGACACCGTGCCGCGCTACGACGCCGGCCTCCCGCGCGGGGGCAGGAAGCGCGTCCCGCGGCCCGCCGCCGAGCCGCAGGCGGTGTTCTTCGCGGCCTGCATCGGCACCATGTTCGGCGCCGAGGGCGGCGGAATGGGTTCGACCGCGGCGTTCCTCGCCCTGTGCGACCGCGCCGGGGTGGAGGTCGTCGTCCCGGACGGCATCTCGTCGATGTGCTGCGGCACCCCGTGGAAGTCCAAGGGATTCCACGGCGGCCACGAGCGGATGTCCGAGCGGGTGCTCCCCGCGCTGCTCGCGGCGTCGTGCGACGGCGAGCTCCCGGTCGTGTGCGACGCGGCCTCCTGCACCGAGGGGCTGGAGGCGCTGCGCGATGCAGCGGTCACGGCAGGCGGCGACTACGCACGGCTGCGTTTCGTCGACTCCGTCGACTTCGCGGCGAACGCGCTCCTCCCCGCCCTCGAGGTGGTGGACGCCCTGCCGTCGCTCGTGCTCCACCCGACGTGCTCGACGGGGCGGTTGGGGGTCGACGGCTCCCTGCGCCGCGTGGCGGAGGCGGTCGCGATCGACGTCACGGTGCCGATCGACGCGGGTTGTTGCGCTTTCGCCGGCGACCGGGGACTCCTGCACCCCGAGCTGACGGCGTCGGCCACGGCACGAGAGGCGGCGGAGGTGGAGGTCCTCGCCTCCGGAGCCGCAGCGGGTACGGTCACCGCCTACGCGTCGGCCAATCGCACCTGCGAGCTGGGGATGTCGCGCGCCACCGGTCAGCCGTACCGGCACATCCTGGAGCTGGTGGAGGAGGCTACGCGACCGACGTCAGAGGCGCCTGCGGGTCCGCAGCCCACTCGCTGAGCGAGCCGTCGTAGACCGCGACGTCGCTCCGTCCGATCACGGCCAAGGCGAGGGCGTCGGTGGTCGCCGCGATGCCGCTGCGGCAGTACGCGACGATCGGATCGGGCGACGCGAGGGCGTCCGCGAACGCGGCGCGCAGGTCCGCGGGCGGCAGGAAGGTGTTGGTGTCGCGCGCGACCAGCCGGCCGGCCGGAACGCTCAGGCTGCCCGGGATGTGCTGCGCGGAGAAGTCGCGCGCGGGCAGGCCGCACAGCAGGGTCGCGGCGCGCTCGCCCGCGATGATCTCGGCGATCGTGCCTTTGTCGGCCCAGAATCCGGACTGCTCGACGGCGGTGAACGGGCCTGCGCTGGGCGGCTCGACATGGCCGCGTGCGACCGGCCGGCCCTCGGCGCGCCAGGCGACGGCGCCGCCGTCCAGGACGGCGACGCGGGCATGGCCGAACGAACGGAGCAGCCACCAGAGCCGGGAGGCCCACTGGCCGCCGGCGGCGTCGTAGACGATCACGGTCGTGCCGGTGCCGATGCCGACGGACTCGGCGGCGGCCGCGAACTGTGCGGCGTGCGGCCGCGTGAACGGGTACGCGCCGTCCGGGTCGCTGAACGTGCCGAGCAGCTCGGCGAACACGGCCCCGGGGATGTGTCCGTCGACGAGGTACTGGTCCAGGCCGCTCACGAAGGTCGGTCTGCCGTCCGCCCCCGCGGCGGGGACGACGGTGGCGTCGAGGACGACGAGACCCTCCGATCCGAGGTGGTCGCACAACCACTGGGTCGAGACCAGCGGCCCGGCGAGGGCGGCGCCGATGGCCGTCGGAGGGGCGTCGGATGCGGATGGCGTGCTCACGGTTCCACGCTAGGCGCGGCCGCCGACACCGGCGAGGGGCCCCGAAACGCAGCGTAACCGCGCGGGGGCGGATGCGTCAGCACTCGATGACGTTGACGGCGAGTCCGCCCTCGCTGGTCTCCTTGTACTTGGTCGACATGTCGATGCCCGTCTGCCGCATGGTCTCGATGACGGTGTCCAGCGAGACGAGGTGCGACCCGTCGCCGTGCAGGGCGAGACGTGCGGCGGAGACGGCGGTGGAGGAGGCGATCGCGTTGCGCTCGATGCACGGAATCTGCACGAGACCGCTCACCGGGTCGCAGGTGAGGCCCAGGTGGTGCTCCATCGCGATCTCGGCCGCATTCTCCACCTGGCGCGGCGTGCCGCCGAGCACGGCGCACAGCGCACCGGCCGCCATCGCGCACGCCGAGCCGACCTCCGCCTGACAGCCTCCCTCGGCGCCCGAGATGGAGGCGTTCGCCTTGAACAGCGAGCCGATCGCCGTCGCGGTGAGCAGGTAGCGGCGGATGCCGTCGAGCGTCGCACCCGGAACGAAACGCAGGTAGTAGTGGGCCACGGCGGGCACGATGCCCGCCGCGCCGTTCGTCGGCGCGGTGACGACGCGACCGCCGGACGCGTTCTCCTCGTTGACGGCGAGGGCGAACGCGTGCAGCCACTCGAGCGCCGTCGCCCGCCCCGGGTCGTCCTGCACGCGTTCCAGGTGCTCGCGCATGGCGGCGGCCCGACGCGGCACCTGCAGGCCCCCCGGCAAGGTCCCCGAGCCCGCCAGGCCGTTCGCGACGCACTCGGCCATCGCCTCCCAGATCAGGTCGAGCCGCTCGCTCGTGCGGTCCTCGCCGTGCAGCGCGGCCTCGTTGCGGCGCGCGACCTCGCAGATCGGGATGTCGAGCCGCTCGCAGATCGCGAGCAGCTCCGCAGCGGTGTCGTAGGGGAGCGGGTGGGAGGCCCGCGCCGCGAGGTCGGCCTCCTCGCCGTCCCGCCGGATGAAGCCGCCGCCGATCGAGTAGAAGGTCTCCTCCCGCAGCGGGAGCGGATCGCGCGACCCGTCGGCCGCGCGGCCCCAGGCACGCAGGGTCAGCGCGTTGGGGTGGCCGGGGAGCCGGGTGCGCGGCTCGAAGTCGATGTCGTCGCGCGAGAAGGGGATCGCCCGCGATCCGGCGAGCGCGATCGTGTCGCCGTCGACATGGCCGCTCCACGCGCCGCGGACGTCCTCCGGCCGGCAGCTCTCCGGCTCGAGCCCGCGCAGACCCGCCACGACCGCGTCCGGCGTACCGTGACCGATTCCGGTGGAGCCGAGTGAGCCGTAGAGGGTGCAGGTCACCTGGTCGATCCGGTCGAGCAGCCCGTCCTCCGCCAGGCGGACCGCGAAGGCGCGGGCGGCCCGGAGGGGTCCGACGGTGTGCGAGCTCGAGGGACCGATACCGATCGAGAACAGGTCGAAGGCCGAGACGTACGCTGTCACTTCCTCAGTCTACGTCCGGGTGGGCGCACGGAATCGGCGTGGGGACCCGGATCGGCGCAGCGATCGTGCGCGTGTGTGGGGTGCACCGAGCCTGCGCTCGTCCGCGCGCCGGGCGCTTCCGGCCCCGCCGTCCGACGCTGTCACCCGGTGTAAGAGCCGCGTAAGCCCGGTGCAAGCGGTCCGCGTCACCATCGAGACATCAACCGACCCGAAAGGAAGGACCACCATGACTCGCAGCACCGAATGGGCCGTCGAGGCCCACGGGCTCGTCAAGGTCTTCGGCGACAACCGCGCGGTCGACGGCGTCGACCTGACCGTCCGCGCCGGAACCGTCTACGGTGTGCTGGGCCCGAACGGCGCCGGCAAGACCACCACCATCTCCATGCTCGCCACCCTGCTGAAGCCCGACGCGGGCGATGCGACCATCTTCGGGCACGACATCCGCAAGGAGCAGCAGATCGTCCGCCAGCTCCTCGGAGTCACGGCGCAGTTCGCGTCCGTCGACGAGACGCTGTCCGCCAACGAGAACCTCATGATCTTCGCCCGGCTGCTCGGGCTGAGCGGCCGGGAGGCCAAGGCCAAGACCGCCGAGCTCCTGGAGGAGTTCGGGCTCACCGACGCGGCTAAGCGTCCGCTCAAGAAGTTCTCCGGCGGTATGCGGCGCCGACTCGACCTCGCCGCCAGCCTGATCGCGCAGCCTCCGCTGATCTTCCTCGATGAGCCGACCACGGGGCTCGACCCGCGCACCCGCGCCCAGATGTGGGACACCATCCGCCGGCTCGTGGCGACGGGCTCCACCGTGCTCCTCACCACCCAGTACCTCGACGAGGCCGACCAGCTGGCCGACCGGATCGCGGTCATCGACCGTGGCCGGGTCGTCGCGGAGGGCACCAGCGACGAACTCAAGGCGTCGGTCGGCGAGTCCTCGCTGCAGCTGCGCCTCGCCGACGCCGCGGATGTCGAGGACGCCCGCCGCGCCATCGCGACCGTGCTGGGCGTCGACGCCGTCGTCTCCCCGGAGGGCGCCCGCCTGACGGCCCCGATGCGGGACGCCGACGCGGTCACCGACCTGTTCATCACGTTCCGCGAGGCGGGAATCCATCTCGCGGAGATGTCCGTGCAGAAGCCGACGCTCGACGAGGTCTTCCTGACCCTCACCGGCCACGGCGTCGAAGACGAGAACGCGGGCGACGAGTCCGCCGCGACCGACACGGCCGCTGTCACCGAACGAGTCCGGGCATGAGCGCCATCGCCACCATCACTCCGCCGTCCGAGCGGAACCTCAAGAACCACGTCAGCCTGGGCCAGACCCTGGCGAACACGCTGACCATGGCCCGGCGCGGCCTGCTGAAGATCAAGCGGACGCCGGAGCAGCTCTTCGATGTGACGCTGCAGCCGATCATCTTCACGATCATGTTCGCCCTGCTGTTCGGCGGCGCGCTCGCTGGAGGGGTCACGGCATACCTGCCCTACCTCATCCCGGGCATCCTCGCCCAGACGGTGATCACGACCTCCGTGGTCACCGGCGTCCAGCTCCGCGAGGACATGGACAAGGGCGTGTTCGACCGCTTCAAGTCGATGCCGATCGCCCGCATCGCCCCGCTCTCCGGCGCCCTGCTGGCGGACACCCTGCGCTACGCGATCGCGACCACGATCACCTTCCTCACCGGGTTCGTCATGGGCTGGCGTCCGGCGGCCGGGTTCGGCTTCGTCGTCCTGGCCGGCCTGCTCGTGATCGTCTGCGCCTGGGCGATCAGCTGGATCTTCGCGTTCTTCGGCGTGATCGCCCGCACGGCGGGGTCGGTGCAGGGGATCTCGTTCCTCGTGCTGTTCCCGCTGACGTTCTTCTCGAACGCCTTCGTGCAGGCGAGCACCCTGCCGGACTGGCTGCAGACCTTCGTGAACGTCAACCCGGTCTCGCACCTGGTCACCGCGGTCCGCGACCTCGCCAACAACGGCACCTTCCCGGCCGACGGATGGTGGGCGCTGCTCGGCGCCGCCGTGATCGTGGCGGTCTTCGCCCCGCTCACCGTGCGGGCCTACATGCGCAAGGCCTGAGCCGGGCGCATCCGAGACGGCGGCCGTCGTTCCCTGCGGAGGGGAGCGGCGGCCGCTCTGCGGTGTGCGCTACCGGGTCGGCTTGGCCGTCGTGAGCAGTGCGAGGCCGCGCGAGGAGGCCTCGTCGAGGCTCAGCGCTGCGGCGGCGTCGATCGCCGCCGCCAGCCGGTCGGCGCCCCAGGCGGCCATCACAGGCTTCGCCAGCCGTGCGCGCTGCATGCTGGCCATGTCCTGCCGCGAGTTCAGCCGGGTCGCTATCCCGACCAGTTCGAGCCCGATGCGCACCCACGCGTCGCCGCGGTCGTGCGCCGTGTGCGGGTCGAGCATCCACGCGGCGTAGGCGAGCAGGCCGCTGCCGAGGACGGGCTTGTCGATGTACCAGGTGTTGAGGCGCGTGTACACGAGCACGCGCACCCGCAGCCGTCGTGCCAGCTCGTCCGTCTCGCTCCACGGCACACTGCCGGGCGCGATCTCGTCGGGGCTCGCGGCGTGGGCGCGCAGCCGGACCACGAGCTGCGCCGCCCCGAGCATCGTCAGCCACGGATTGGTGAGGGTCTCGCGCTGAGCGACGCCGTCGTCGACGAAGACGCCCACCGCCTCCGCGTAGCGCCGGATGCCCTCGGCGAGATCGCCCTCCGCGAGCGCGATCTCGGCCATGCCGCCGTAGCCGATGCCGTAGTAGTCGACGTAGTCGAATCCGGTGCGGTCGACCTCGACGCTCAGGTACTGCTCCAGCAGCGCCCGGCCGCGGACGGTGTCGCCGACGGTGACGGAGTTGATCGCGATCAGCCAGTCGAGCTGGCGGAGATCGCCGGCGGCCTGCAGCGGCGCGAGCCCGTCGTGCGCGCGCTGAGCCCAGAGGAGCGCCTCCTCGGGGTGCGCCAGCTGACTGTGCAGCTGCGCCAGCGCCTGTGCCGCGGAGGCGGTCGACCAGGCGTCTCCGACCTCCTGTCCCAGGGCGTAGGCACGCGAGGCCCGCACCAGGCCCTCCTGCAGCTCGCCCGCGTTCTCGTTCAGCTGCGCCAGGAGCAGGTTGCCCAGGACGGCGAGCTCGGGATCGCCGGACGCGGCGTACTCGACGAGCATCCGCATCCCCGGCTCCGGTTTGCCCGCCACCAGGATGAGGTTCGTCATCGCGCGCAGCCGCGGGTCGGCGAACGGGCCCACCCGGCGCAGCCGCCGCAGCCGCGCGATGGCGCGGGCGGACGTGCGCAGATCGACGTAGAGGAAGGTGCCGCCGATGATGGTGAAGCATGCCGCAGCGTCGTCGCGCGCGTCGCCCTCCGCCTCCCAGTCCGCGAGGACGCCCAGCACCGACGGCCCGAAACCGAGGACCTCGGAGTGCGCGCTCCGCAGCGACCAGTAGTAGGAGAGCAGGGCGAAGACCGCCGCCACCGTCTCCGGTCGACCGCCGTCGATCGCCGAGCGGAGCACACCGACGAGGTTGTCCTGCTCGGCGGTCACCCGGCCGAAGGTCGCGACCAGCGCGCGCCCGTGCATCGAGCGCATCGCCGATCGCGCGAACGACACGGCCCACGCGTCCATCCCGTCGCGCACGGCCTCCGCCTCGCCCGCGGCCTCCAGCTCGCGGTCGCCGAACTCGCGGACCGTCTCCAGCATCCGGTAGCGCAGGAGACCGGTCGCGGCGTCCTCCGTCACCGTCACCAGGGACTGCGTGACGAGCGCGTCGAGATCGTCGAGCACCGAGGGCGCGCTCGGTCCGGCCACGGCCTCCGCCGCCTCGGAACTGAAACCGTCGGCGAAGGCCGAGAGCCGGCGCAGGAGGGCCTGCTCCGACGATGCGAGGAGGTTCCAGCTCCAGTCGATCACGGCGAAGAGCGTGCGGTGGCGCTCCGGCGCGGTGCGATCGCCGCCGGTCAGGAGGGCGAACCGGTTGCCGAGCCGTCGCTCGATCTCGTCGACGGAGAGGGAACGGGTGCGTGCGGCCGCGAGCTCGATGGCGAGCGGCAGCCCGTCGAGGCGGTCGCAGAGCCGGGCGACCGTCTCTCGGGGCAGCACGACACCGGGCCGTGCCGCCCGGGCGCGCTCCACGAACAGCTCGACGGCCGGGCCGTCGTCGGCGCTCGCCAGGGAGTCGAGCGGATAGACGCGCTCCGCGCCGATGGCGAGAGGCGATCGGCTCGTCGCGAGGACGCGGACGTTCGAGGTCGAGTCGAGGACATCGGCGATGTACGCGGCGGCGTCGTCGACGATGTGCTCGCAGTTGTCGACGATGAGAAGCGTCTCGCGCTCCGCGAGCTGGCCGAGGATGCGGGAGTGCAGGTCCACGAGGGCGCCGGGGTCGCCGGGACGCGCGCTGTGCGCCTCCCGGATACCGAGCGTGGAGGCGAAGGCCAGCTCGATGTCCTGGCTGCTGCGCACGCTTGCGAGCTCCACGAAGACGACGGCGGGGAGGTGGATCGCCCGCCGGCCGATCTCCTGCGCCAGCCGGGTCTTGCCCAGACCGCCCGGCCCGAGGATCGTCACCAGCCGGGAGGTCGCGATCAGGTCCTCCAGCGCGTCCACGTCGTACTCGCGTCCGAGCAGTGCGTTCGGCGCGCTGCGCAACCCGATGCGCACGCGCGCGGGCGGAGCCGGGTCCGGTGCGTCGTCCTCGGCGAGCAACCGCGCGTTGAGGGCCACGAGTTCCTGACCGGGACGCGTGCCGAGACGGTCGAGCAGGGCCTCCTTGAGGTCGGCGAAGACGAGGAGGGCTTCGCTGCGGCGGCCGGCCGCCGCCAGGGCGGTCATCCGCTCGCGCTGCAGCGACTCGTCGAGGGGGTGCGTCTCGACCAGGATCCGCAGGTCGTCCAGGGCGGCGTCGGGGTCTCCCGCGGCGAGGTGGGCGCGGGAGCGGACGAGCAGCAGTTCGTCCCGCAGCGTCTGCGCCGCACGGGCGAGATCGTCGGCGAGCGGTGCGTCACCGAGCTCGGCGCCGGGTTCGCCCCGCCAGAGGAGGAGGGCCGCGGTCGCCTCCCGGACGGCCGCTGCGGCGTCGCCTCCCGCCAGGAGCCCGCGGGACGCGGCAGCACGACGCCGCGCCAGCCCCAGGTCCGTCTCGGCGGCGCTCGCCAAGGCGTACCCGCCGGGGGTCGAATCGACGAGGCCGTCCGCACTGGCGGTGCGCAGCCGTGAGACGAGGGTCTGCAGCGCCGCCCGCTCCTGCCGCGGCGGAGCGTCGTCCCAGAGGTCCGCGACGAGCGACGACACCGAGAGGGGCCCGTTCGCGAGCGCGAGCGCGACGACGAACCGCTTGCTCCGTGGGCCGGACGGCTCGGTCAGCGCGCCGCTGCGATCCTCCACCAGCACGGGGCCGAGGACGGCGACGCGGGGGGACGAAGGCGCGGACTCCACCCGCCGAGTTTAGCCAGCCGAGGGCGCGACACGGGTGCGCACGCGCGTAGGCTCGGCCCCATGGCGTTCGACTGGTCGCAGTTCTACGAGCAGCAGGGCGGCCGCGGCGTGCGCCCGACTTTCGCGAGCGCGCTCGAAGCATGGCCGGGAGAGCCGGGTACGGCGATCGACCTGGGCTGCGGAGACGGGGTCGAGGCGCGGCACCTGGTGACCCGCGGCTGGCGGGTGCTGGCGATCGACTCCGACCCCGGTGTGGACGAGCGCGTGCGCGCCGGGCTCACGCCCGAGGAGCAGACCCGCCTCGAGGTGCGCTCGGCTCCGTTCGAGTCGCTCGGCGACCTCCCGGCGGCCGACTTCGTCTACGCGGGATTCGCGCTGCCGTTCTGCGAGGCGGACCGATTCCCGTACGTCTGGGCCGACATCCGCGACGCGCTCCGGCCCGGCGGCCTCTTCGCCGGCGAGCTCTTCGGCCCCCACGACACCTGGTTCGGCCGCCCCCGCATGAACTTCCACGACCGCGCCGGGGTCACCGGCATGCTGACCGGCATGGAGGTCCTCCACCTCGCGGAGGACGACCGCCGCGGCATGTCGTTCGAGGGCCCGAAGCACTGGCACGTGTTCCACATCATCGCGCGGGCGTGATGTCCCGGTGCCGAGGCGGCCGACAATCGGCCGTCTCGCGTCCAGGCGGCCGACTATGGGGCGCCTCGGCGGCGGTGCGGAGGCGGCGCGCGCGCCTCAGCGGATGGTCTTGCGGGCGGTGATCTGGCCGGTGTCGAAGCCGAGGAGGTGCAGGCCGCCGTGGAAGCGGGCGTGCTCGATCTTGATGCAGCGGTCCATGACGACGGTGAGGCCCTTCGACTCGCCGTACTCGGCGGCCTCCTGGTTCCAGATGCCCAGCTGCACCCACACGGTCGGGGCGCCGACGGCGATCGCCTCGTCGATGACGGCCGGGATGTCGCTCGGCTTGCGGAACACGTCCACGATGTCGGGCACCTCCGGCAGGGAGGCGAGGTCGGGATACGCCGGCTGGCCGAGGATGGTCTCGGCGTTCGGATTGACGAAGTAGACGCGGAAGTCGCTCGACTGCTGCAGGTAGGTGCCCACGAAGTAGCTGGAGCGGGCCGGGTTGGGGGAGGCGCCGACGATGGCGACCGACTTCGCCGACCGCAGGATCCTCAGGCGCTCCTTGGCGTCGGGGCCGACCCACGTGCGCTGCGACTTCAGCAGCTTCGCGAGCGGAGAGTCGGCGGGCAGCGCGCAGCTGAGCCCGTTGACGAGCTGGACTTCGGTGGTGCCGGGGATCTCGGTGGTGTCCTGGATCGCGGCGGTGTCGGTCACGGTCACGCCTCCTTCACGGCCGCGGTGAGGGCCTGGTCCAGATCGTAGATGATGTCGTCGGCATCCTCGATGCCGACGCTGATGCGCACGACGCCCGGGAGCACACCCGCGTCGAGCAGCTGCTGCTCGGTCAGCTGTGCGTGGGTGGTGGAGGCGGGGTGGATGACCAGGGTCTTGGCGTCGCCGATGTTGGCGAGATGGCTGGCCAGGTTCACGGACTCGATGAGCTTCTGGCCGACGGCGCGACCGCCGGCGACGACGAAGCTGAACACGCTGCCCGCGCCGCCGGGCAGGTACTTCTGGGCACGGGCGTGGTGCGGATGATCCGGGAGTCCCGCCCAATACACCTTCTCGATGCGCGGGTCGGCGTCGAGCCACTCGGCGACCTTCCGCGCATTGTCGACGTGCGCCTGGATGCGGTACGGGAGAGTCTCGACGCCCTGGGCGAGCAGGAAGGCCGAGTGCGGCGCGAGCACCGGACCGATGTCGCGCAGCTGCTCGGCGCGGAGGCGGGTGAGGAACGCGTACTCGCCGAAATTGCCCGACCACTGCAGGCCACCGTACGACGCGACGGGCTCGGAGAAGAGCGGGAACCGCTCGGAGTGCCAGTCGAACCGGCCGCTCTCGACGACCACGCCGCCGAGGGTCGTCCCGTGCCCGCCGAGGAACTTGGTGGCCGAGTGGATGACGATGTCGGCGCCCCACTCGATCGGCCGGTTGAGGTAGGGGGTGGCGATCGTGGAGTCGATGGCGAGGGGCACCCCGGCGGCGTGCGCGACGTCGGCGAGGCCTTCGATGTCGGCGATCTCGCCCGAGGGGTTGGCGATCGTCTCCGCGAACACCACCTTGGTCCTGTCGGTGATCGCCGCCGCGTAGTCCGCGGGGTCGGAGCTCTGGATGAACGTCGTCTCGACGCCGAACCGGCGCAGCGTGACGTCGAGCTGGGTGATGGACCCGCCGTACAGATTGGCCGAGGCGACGATGTGGTCGCCTGCGCCGGCGAGCGAGGCGAAGGTGATGTACTGCGCGCTGAGCCCGGACGAGGTGGCGACGGCGCCGAGCCCGCCTTCGAGGCTCGCGATGCGCTCCTCGAACGAGGCGACCGTCGGGTTCGCCAGGCGCGAGTAGATGTTGCCGTACTTCTGCAGGGCGAACCGCGCGGCCGCGTCGGCGGTGTCGTCGAAGACGAACGCGCTGGTCTGGTAGATCGGCAGCGCGCGGGCTCCCGTCACCGGGTCGGGGATGTTGCCCGCGTGGATCGCACGCGTGCGGAAGCCATATTCGCGATCAGCCATGCGCTCACGCTAGCGGACCATCCCGGTGCGGACCGCCGAGCCCCGTAACACGCGTAACAGTGCGAAACGGAAGCTTGTCATCGCCATAGTGGTACGCTTGTGCTAGATCGCCGTGCGCGCGATCCCGGACGACGGATCAGTACCCGGTGAGCGACAAGACTGGCCAGGGAGACCGTCGTCATGTCGTGGATCGTCCTCATCCTCTCCGGTGTGCTCGAGGCCGTCTGGGCCACCGCCCTCGGCAAGTCCGAGGGATTCACCCGGTTCTGGCCCACCGCCGTGTTCGGTGTCGCCCTCGTCGCCTCGATGGGCGGGCTCGCCTTCGCCATGCGCGAGATCTCGACCGGAACCGCCTACGCCGTCTGGGTCGGCATCGGAGCCGCCCTCACCGTCCTCTACGCCTCGGTCTTCGGCGGCGAAGGCTTCTCACTCGCCAAGGTGCTGCTGATCCTGGGCCTCGTCGGCTGCGTCGTCGGCCTCAAGCTCGTGGAGCAGTGAGGGCGCCGGCGTCGCCCGGAGCCGGAGCGACGTCCGGCAGCGTGCCGGGCGCCGAGGTCGTCCCCGTGCCCGCTCCGCAGGTCTGCAGCCGGGTGATGCCCGGAGACAGCACGCTCGTCCCCCCGACGGCCCAGTAGGTCGAGACGCCGCGTAGCGTGGCGTCGGCCACCTCGCCCGAGGGGATGCAGGACGCCGGTGCGAGAAGGAGCGGCGAACCGAGCATCCCGGCGGCCGCGGAGATCGACAGCGCGTCAGGGAAGCCGAAGGCGCTGGCGACGAAGGCCTCGTCCGCGAACGGGAAGACCGCTGCGTTGACGGCCTGAGCCGTCCCGAACCGGTCGCTGCCCGCCAGGCGCAGGACCTGGGGCGCCCCGAGCCGTTGGAGGTCGGCCTGGATGCCGGCCGACACGCTGTTGAGACCGCCGACGATGTAGATGCGCCTCGGCGAGAGCGCCGAGATCGCGGCGGAGCTGGCCGCGTCGAGATGCGCAGCGGCGCCGTTGACCAGCAGGAGGGGACCGTACTGGTAGCCGGCGGCAGAGCCGGCCACCAGGGCGTCGGGGAAGTTCGCGCCGGTCGCGACGAACACGCTCGTCACGGAGCCGGAGCCGAACGCATCCGCCATCACGGCCCGCGAGGTCTCGTAGCGGTCCGAGCCCGAGACACGCCGGATCGACGGCGTCAGCGCTGCGAGCTGGCGGTAGGCGCCATCGGTGACGGAGTTCGTGCCGCCGACGACCACGATCGCCTTCGGCTTGAGCCGGGCGAGCTCGGTGAGGATCGTCGCGGGGACGCTCCCCGGGAGGGTGAGCAGGAGCGGGCCCCCATCGGCGGCGGAGGCGGCGCTCGCGCTGAGCGCGTCCGGGAAGTCGACGCCGCTCGCGACGTGCACGATCGGCCCCGTGCCGGCGGTGGTGCCCGCCGGGTAGATGGCGGACGACACCTGAGCCGAGGTCTCGAAGCGGTCGCCGCCGGATATCCGGCCCGAGTACCAGCCCCAACCGGACACGGCGCCGTCGACACCGGTCACGGCCTGGCCGGCGGCGACGGTGACCGTCGTCGACTGCCACAGGCTGTCGGCGCCGCCGGCGTACTGGGTCGAGAAGGCGGGGGTATCGCTGGTGCGGTCGGCGAACCGCACGATGTAGTCGCCGGCGGCGAGGCCGCGGATCGTGTAGTCCCCCGTGCCGCTGGTGTCGGCGGAGCCGATGCCCACGGCACGCTCGAAGAGACCGGTGTCGGGGTTCAGCAGGTAGGCGCGGAGGGCGGTCGCGTCGACCGGTCCGGTCACGGTGCCGCTGATCGAACCGGAGGCCGGTTGGGCGACGGTCAGGCCGCTGACGGTGCCGGACACCTTGACGACCGTGGCGGAGTCCTCGAACGGCGTGCCCCCGTACCAGACCGGCGCGTTGGCGCGGGCGTCGGAGGAGGTCGCCTCGAAGAGGATGCGGTAGCGCCCGGCGGCGACGCCGGACACGGACCAGGCGCCTCCCGTCGACGTCGTCGTGTAGGCGCCGGCGGTGGAAGGCTGGGACCCCGTGACCGGGTAGAGCCGTACCCGCGTCGTCGGCGCGGTCGAACCGGGGACCGCGTACGAGATGGTCCCCGAGACGGTGAAGCCGGAGGCGGCCGCGGCGGGGGCGGCCGAGACCAGCAGACCGCCCGCCGTGAGCACGGAGGCGGCGAGCAGTGCGGCGAGAGGGCGCGCCGAACGCCGGGCGCGCGGGGAGCGCCTGTGTGCGAGAGTCACGACCAGGAGAGTACTCGGCGTTCCACCCCGCGCCAGACACCCCGTTCAGGGGAGTGCGAATCTAGGTGCGAAGCGGAGGTCGATGGGTGGCGTGCGTCCTCAGCAGTGTCGTGCCGTCGGGCACGCCGAGCCCCGTGCAGGCGTCCCAGCCTGCGGACGCGGCGAAGGCGCCGTTGGATCCGCTGGTGATGTCGCGGAAACCGTCCGCCACCTGCCCCGCACGGATCGCGTCGTACAGTGCGGGTTGAGCGAGTCCGAGAGGCCGGCCTGTGCTCTGCACGAGGCGTGCGACGAGCGCCGCCCACAGCGGAGCGACGGCGCTGGTGCCGCCGATGACGGTGTCCGTGCCGTCCACCCGCACCCGATAGCCCGTCTGCGGGTCGGCGACGGCGGCCACATCGGGCACGCCGCGTCCGCCGGCCGCCGTCGGCGCTGTCGGGACACCGACGCCGTCCTGCCAGGCGGGCAGGGCGAACACCGCGCTCACCCCGCCGCCCGTCGCGCCGCCGCCCGGACCGTTGTTCCAGACGGTCTCGCTCGACACGGCACCGGTCGTCCCGTTCGCTTCGAGCCGCGTGCCGCCGCAGGCGAGGGCATGCGGGGAGGAGGCCGGGAAGTCGACGTGGGCACGGCCGTCGCCGACGCGGTCGCCGCTGCCGTCGTCCCCGGCCGCGACGGTCGTCGTCGCGCCGAGTGCGGCCGCATCCCGCAACGCCTGGTCGAGAGCGGTGCGCGCCTGCGCCGTCCACTGGTCCTCCGCCTGGCCCCAGCTGATACTGATGGCGGCGGGGGTGGGCTCCGCGTGTGCGGCGGTGGTGACGGCGTCGAGGAAGCCGGCGTCGGTGTTCGGGGCGAAGTAGACGAGCAGGGCGGCGCCGGGAGCGAGGGCGCCGGCCACTTCGATGTCGAGCAGGACCTCCCCGTCGGCGCCGTTCGGATCCGCCCCCGGCGCGTTGGATCCGCCGTCGACGCCCACCGCGGTGACGGACGGGGTCGCGAGCCCGAGACCGGCGAAGTAGGTGTCGAGGTCCGCCTGCTCGTAGCCGCCGCCGAGCTCCACGATGGCGATGGTCTGCCCCGTGCCGTCGGTGCCGTCGGGGAAGGCGTAGACCCTGCCGAGCTCGGGCGGTGTGTAGCTGACCGACACGGCCGCCGGTCGTGCGACGCGGAACTGGGCGCGGGCCTGGGGGCGGTCGTCGAGCCCGAGCACGGCGGTGACGACGCCGTCGAGCGCGCGGGGGAGGCTGAGGGAGCCGCTGCGCTGGCGGTACGGGGCATCCTCCGCGGTCGCGGTCGCGGATTCCGGAGCGGACCGCGCCAGGTCGGTCCCGAAGATGCGCGCGAGCACCCGCGCCGGCCCGCTCACGCGGACGGTGCGCCGTCCCGCGTCCGCCTCCTCGATCGTGACGCCGAGTGCGCCGAGCGTCTCGGTGACGAGGGAGATGTCGGCGGGCGCGGCGCCGTACTGCTCGGCGAGCTCGTCGCGGGTGAGGGGGTGGGCGAGCGCGCTCTCCGGCAGCTCCGCCCGGCGGCGCAGCACCAGCGTCGCCGACACGGGCGCGTCGGGGTCCAGGGCGCCGTGGGCACGGAATCCCGCGCGCTCGGGCCGCTCGCTCCCGGGCAGCGGGACGAGGTCGAGGTGGTCCAGGCGGTCGTCGCCGGGCAGCTCTGCGTCGGTCATACGCCCGGTCTACACCCGGCTGCCGACACGGCCCAGGCCGTACGGAACGGCCGTGCCGTCTCGGCTACACCCAGCTCGGCAGCCACATGTGCATCTGCCAGAACCAGAACGGGATCTGCTCGCCCGTCCAGATCGGCCAGAAGTACACGCTCAGCAGGGCCGCCGCCGCGAGGAACACCGCCACCCACGCGATCCCGCGTCGCCGCCGGGGGCGCGCGTCCGTGCGCGAGCCGAGGACGATCGCGATCGTCGCCGCCAGCCCCAGGATCAGGTAGGGCTCGAACGCGATCGAGTAGAACTGGAAGATCGTGCGGTTGATGTAGAGCATCCAGGGCAGGTAGCCCGCGGCGAGCCCGGTCAGGATGAGGCCGACCTGCCACTCGCGGTACCGCACGAGCCGGTAGAGCAGGTAGAACAGAGCGGCCGCGCCCGCCCACCAGATGAGCGGATTGCCGAGCGAGGTGATCGCCGCGGAGCAGCTCGAGACGTCGCAGCCGCCCTGCCCCTGCGTCGTGCCGACGTAGTACATGCTCGTCGGACGGATCATGAACAGCCACGTCAGCGGGTTGGACTGGTAGGGGTGCGGCACGTGCAGGTTGATGCTGTAGTTGTACATCTCCGTCTGGTAGTGCCAGAGGTTCTGCAGCCACAGCGGCACGGAGCTCAGCAGGCCGGTCCACTGCATGTGCGTCGACTCCGCCCAGTGGCGGTAGTAGCCGCCGTCGGTCACGATCCAGCCCGTCCACGTCGCGATGTACACGAGGAAGGCGATCGGCACCATCAGCACGAACGTGGCGGGAGCCTGCTTGAGCGTCGCCCCGCTGACGTAGAAGGCGAGCCCCTCCCGGCGGCGCGCCACCGCGTCCACGACGACGGTGTAGACGGCGAAGAAGGCGAGGAAGTAGAAGCCGCTCCACTTGACGCCCGCGCACAGCCCGCACAGGATGCCCGCGGCGATCAGCCACGGCCGCCACCACAGCACCGGTCCCCACTCCGGCGAGCGTCCGGCCGATCGAGCCGCCATCACGGAGGCTGCCAGCCGCCGCGCGTGCCAGCTCCGATCGAGCAGGATGCAGCCGAACGCGAGGAGGCCGAAGAACATGACCATGTTGTCCAGCAGGGCGACCCGGCTCATCACGATCGCGTGCCCGTCGATCGCCAGCAGGAACCCGGCGATCGCCGCGATGATCGTCGAACGGAACAGCGCCCGGGCGAGGAGGAATACCAGCAGCACCGCCAGGATGCCGACCACGGCGGTCGCGACGCGCCAGCCGAACGCGTTGCCCGCTCCCGTCGCCGCCATCCCCAGCGCGATGATCCACTTGCCCAGCGGGGGATGGGCGACGAACGACGGCGACGACAAGAAGATGTCGGTCTTCCCCGAGTTGAACTGCTCGTCGGCCTTCGCCGGCCAGCTGCCCTCGTATCCCAGATGGAACAGCGACCACGCGTCTTTGACATAGAAGGTCTCGTCGAACACCAGCGCGTGCGGCGAGCCGAGGTCCCACAGCCGCAGCACCGCGGCCAGGAGAGTCACGCCGATCGGCGCCCCCCAGTACCAGATGCGCAGGCGCGTGGGCGTGCGCAGGACGCGGGCCCACCAGTCGTCGAGGCGGCTGCCGGTCTCGCCGGGCGCGACGTGCGCGGGGGCGGGATCGGTCACGGGGTGGGAGCTCACCAGGCAATCGTACGGGGACGCCGCGGGCGCGGAGCCGTGAGGGCGCCTGACAGACTGAGGGCATGATCATTCTGGCCGCGACTCCCATCGGCAACCTCGGCGACGCCTCCGCGCGTCTGGTCGAGGTGCTCGGCGAGGCACCCGTCGTCGCCGCCGAGGACACCCGCGTCGCGCAGCGTCTGCTCGCCGGCCTCGGTATCGCCAACCGGCCGCGGCTGATCGCCCTGCACGACCACAACGAGCGCGACAGGGCCGCCGAACTGGTCGACCTCGCCCGCGAGCAGGACGTCGTCGTGCTCTCCGACGCCGGGATGCCGACCGTCAGCGATCCCGGTTTCCACCTCGTCGAGGCGGCCGCCGCTGCCGGGGTGACGGTCACCGCCCTGCCCGGACCGTCGGCGGTGCTGACCGCTCTCGCCGTCTCGGGCCTGCCCACGGACCGCTTCACCTTCGAGGGCTTCCTCCCGCGCAAGCCGGGGGAGCGCTCCTCCGCGCTGCGCGCTCTCGCGGCGGAGCCCCGCACCATGGTCTTCTTCGAGTCGCCCAACCGGCTCGCTGCCTCCCTCGCCGCGATGGCGGAGGAGCTGGGCGCCGAGCGCCGTGTCGTCGTGTGCCGTGAGCTGACGAAGCTGTTCGAAGAGGTCCGCCGCGGCACCGCCGCCGAACTCGCCGACTGGGCGGCCGACGGCGTGCGCGGCGAGATCGCGATCGTGGTCGCCGGCGCTCCGGCACGCGTCGTGGACCCCGAGAGCGCGCTGGAGCAGGTGCTCGCCCTCGTCGCCTCCGGCACGCGCCTCAAGGAGGCCGCGGCCGAGGTCGCCGAGGCCACCGGTCTCGGTCGCCGCGACCTGTATCAGGCGGCGCTGGAGCACAAGGGCAGGGAGACCCGCTAGCGCCGGACGTCCGTTTGGCTATGCTGTCCCGGTGACCGACTTCTTCTCAGCCGATGCGGACGCCGACCTCGCCGTCGCGCGGATCGAAGAGCAGATCGCCGAGGCCCAGGAGCGTGCGAGGCGCGCGAGCGAGGTCCGGCAGCAGATCGAGGCCCTCCGCGGGCAGGCGACGTCGCCGCGGCGCGAGCTGACCGTCACCGTGGACGCGGGAGGGCGCCTCCTCGGTGTCGACCTCACCGAGGCGGCGTACCGGCTCTCGGCACGCGATCTCGGCCGGCTCATCGTCGAGACGGCGAACGCCGCGCAGCGTCAGGCGGGCGCACAGGCGGTGGCCGCAGCGAGCGAGGCGTTCGGCGAGGAGTCGGGCATCGTGGCCCACCTCCGCGACGAGGTCGAGCGGGCGCGCCCGGACGGTCCGGAGGGTCCGGGCGACGGCACACGGATCCAGTACTGAGACGACGGTCGGGGGGAACATGGCGGGGAAGAGGATCGCCGTGGATGCGGAGGTCATCCACGCGCACGCGGTCCGTGTGGACCAGGTCGCGGCCGACATCGGCGTCGCCCGGCAGGCGGCCGCCGCCACGAACATGGGCGGCGGCGCGTTCGGTGTGATCTGCTCCTTCTTGGTCGCCCCGGCGACGCTCGCGGCGACGATGGCAGCGTCCGCCATCTCCGCCGCCGAGGGCATGGTCACGCGCAGTGCCAGGGAGGTCCGCGGGGTCGCGGCCGACGCAGCCGCGGTCGAGGACGACATCGTGCAGGCGGTGCGCGCGCTCGAGAAGGGGTTGGGGTGACGCCGGTGAACGCGAACCCCCTCGTTGCGGCCCCGGTCGACACCGCGACGCCTTTCAGCGGCGCCGGGCTCCTCGATTCCGGCACCCAGCTGGCCTCGGCGATCGAATCCGGAGACTGGGTCGAAGGCGGCATGGCCGCGTTCGCCGCCGCGGCCGACACCATCGCCACCGTCTCGGACCCGCTCGGCTCCCTCATCGCCGCGGGCCTCGGCTGGCTGATCGACCACTTCGAGCCCCTCAAGGGCTGGTTCAACGACCTCACCGGAGACGCCGGCGAGGTGCAGGCCTTCGCGCAGACCTGGACCAACATCCAGAAGCAGCTGCAGGCGTCGGGCGACGAGCTCACGCGCATCCTCGGCGACGTCGACGAGCTCGCCGGCGAGGCGATGGACGCCTACCGCCGATTCCAGCAGGACTCGGCCCAGCACCTCCATGGCGCCGCCACCTGGGCGGGCGCCATGACGACCGGCCTCGGCATCGCCTCTACCATCGTGCAGGTCGTGCACGACATCGTCCGCGACGTGCTCTCCCAACTCGTCGGCTCCGCGATCTCCTGGGCGTCCGAGGCCGTCCTCTCCCTCGGCCTCGCCACCCCGTGGATCGTCGAACAGGTCTCCACCCGCGTCGCCTCCTGGACCGCCAAGGTCGGCTCCAAGATGACCGCCCTCGTGCGGTCGGTGAAGGCGCTCTCGAAGCTCCTCGACGAGCTGCGCGGGCTGCTGCGCGAGGCGGACGAGCTGTTCGCGTCGGTGCTGAAGGGTGGGAAGGAGGCCGCGAAGAGGGCCGCGCACAACGCGAAAGAGGGCGTGGCCGGCCTTCCCGGTGTGCGGCGACTCGACCCACGCCGCAACGCGCTCATCAGCGACATGCAGCATTGGGCGGATGATGCAGGCATCCCCGGTTACAAGCCGTTCGGAGACCTGAGCGGAACGGAATTCATCGATACCCACCTCAAGAGCTTCACCGACAAGGGGTTTGCCGATTGGCGCTGGCCTTCCCACGATGGATTCGACACGGGTAGACCCATCGTTCCTGCCGACGAGTTCCTACAGCCTGGCGATGTCATCGACCGACTTTCACCGCTTCGACCCGAAAAGGACACGGGCGAGTTCGCGTCTCCGCCCGGAACCGCTTTTCCCTCTCAGAGCCTGCCGCCTGACAGGCTCGCGCCGACGTTCGAGCACTACGAAATAGAAGTCGTGAAACAACTACCGCCAGACGTGCGCGCCGGGTGGATTGCCGGTGACTTTCAGCAGGCGGGCGGTGGGTTGCAGTTCCATTTCCCGGGAGGGATCGCGAAATGGATTCACGATGGATATATACGGGTTCGGTGAATCGACCGTGAGCGAGAAGGACGAACGCCAATGAAGTACACGGAACTGGAAGAGCGGCTGGCCGCGCTGCCGAAAGTCGGACGTTCTTTCCTCCCTTACGCGATCGATTGGGTCGCTGGCGGGAGACCGAGTCCTACACTCGTCGCACTGATTCCGCAGGGCAACGGTACGGTCACTGCCACAGTCGGTGATCTCCGCGAAAAGGTTGAGCCGGTGACGAATGACGATGGGAGCATCCGTGTGTTCGCGACCGAGGACGAAGCGTGCGAATGGGCTTGGGGCTACCTTGAGCCTTCGCTGTCCTCCTCACCGAAGTACACCGCTGAACAGACGGAGGAAGCGTTGCGGAGCGCTCAGGCACAATTGCAGCGAGCTCAAGCCCTCCTCGACAGGAGTCGTCCCACCGGTCATGACTGAGCTCGCGGCGTCGAGAAGAGTCACGATCAGGCTCGCGCTCTCAGATCTCCATGAGCACCTCGAGTGGAGGAGACGCGCGACGGACGCTCGAAGTCGAGTACGTGCGGCCCTCCGGACTTCTGGAGGGCGCGAGAGAACGGTCAGACGATGAATTATCCGGAGCTCCGGAAGCGCGTGGCTGCGACGGCCCGGGGAGGAGAATCGTTTCTGCCGTATGCGATTTCCTGGGTGCCGGACGGTCGGCCGAGTCCGACGCTCGTTGCGTTGATTCCGCATCGTGATGGCACGGTGACCGCTACGGCCGGTGACCTTCGGGAGAGTGCTGAACCGGTGACGAACGAGGACGGCACTCTTCGTGTGTTCGCGAATGAGGATGCCGCGTGTGATTGGGCGTGGGACAACCTCGAGCCGTCCTTGACCTACTCGCCTCAGTACGACGACGCGCAGTCGGAACGGGCACTGCGTAGCGCCGCGGATCAAGAGCGCCGGCTGCAAGCGATCCTTGACCGCGCGTCAGGATCAGAGAGAGTGAAAGGGGGCTGTCGGTGAGCTGGAAAGACTTCGACCTCGCACCGACAGTCGTCTCGGGTGACCCAGAGTACGGCAGGCGGACGGACAATCCGGTCGACGCCGCTCCCGTGTGTGTCGGAGCGGACCTGGTCGGATACATCGCCACCTCTGTGGATGCCTCTGAGAACGTCCTCAAGCTCTTCACTCGTGCGGCCGACGCCGATTACTTCAACGGCGGATCCCGCTACTGGCGCGACCGGATCGCCCTCGCGGGAGCGCGTCGGATACCGGCGCACGACACTCTCAGAGCGATGCTCGGAACGGAAGGGCCGGAGGGCTCGGGCCGGGTATCAGCGCAGACAGAGCGGTTCGCCAGCACCGACGCCCTCGTCGAGCGCCTCGACCCGGGCCGCACACGTCCGCAGAACGTGCGCGGGTCCGAGCGCCGTCTTCCGGACGAATCGCAGCGGCGGGGTGCACCCACGCGCGAGCGGATCGACGCCGTCCTCCGGGGTCAGGCCCGTCCGACTCCCGAGATCCAGGCGCGCATCGCCGCTCTCGATGAGGCCACGCATGTGCGTCCCGCTCCCGAAGACGTCCTGGTCGTGCTCGCCTACGACCCCGCGATCCTGCCTGCCGGAGCCGCGGTCGGGGCTGTGGTGCACGAGCCCACCTACCTGACGTCGACGTTCCTCACCGGCGAAACACGGATCGACGCGCCCACGAGACTGATCCTCCGCGTCACGAAGGGCACTCCCGCCCTCTACACGCCGCCCGCGCCGGGCGAGCGCGGAGCAGGCGTGCTGCTCCTCGGACGCGGAATCGACTGGCAGATCACGTCGATCGCTCCGGGCGAGATCCAGGGGACCGTGCTTCGTGCGGAGCCGAGGTCGTGAGCGGCGGGATAGCCATGTCTTCTGTCGGAATCCGCGCTGGAAACACGACCGTGAGGACGCACCTCCCTGTCCTCCAGCGATAGCGGCGTACCACCCGCCACCCTCAGCGCGGCCATCGTCGCCTACATCCGGGCCCCGGGTTCGTCCCTCCCCGGCCGGCATCCCGAGCGCGTGCAGGACGCCGACCTCCTGGCCCGCGTCGAGGAGGTCATCCGCCGCCTCGACACGATCCGACCCGACGACACCGCAGGCGACCTCGCGACGTGGGCGGACACGCAGGCCGCCGCCGTCGCTGCCGAGTCCGGTGGTCTCTCGCCGGACGCCGTGCGCGCTCTGCGCGATCTGCTGAGCTGGGACTGGCGGTGAACGGCGGTGTCGATCAGCCGCGTTGGGGGAGCAGCCGGATGTCGACCTCCGGATAGCGCGTGAAGCCCGTGTCCTCCGTCAGGAGGGGAAGCCCGGCCGACTGGGAGTGGGCCGCGATCAGGGCGTCTTTCAGCCGCCCGGCGCCGCGCGGCTCCGCCGTGAGGGCGCCGTAGCTGTCCGACGCGGCCCGGTCGAAGTGCAGCCAGAAACCGGGCAGCTCATCGAGGATCCGGACGAGCTCCTGGCGCTGAGCGGCCGCCGCCTCGCGGCGCGGATCGGAACGGAACGCGACGAGCCCCTGGATGAGTTCCCCCCGGCAGATCGTCGACGAGCGGTACGCGTCGATCTCGTCGATGACCTCGTCGGGGAGTCCGCTGATCAGGATGCTCGTGTCGAGCATGCCCAGCACGGTCATCGCGGGTCCGGAACAGCGTCAGCGTCGCGCGAGACGCTCAGTCGTCGCCGTTCGTCGGCCACAGCCTTCCGATCGACCAGCCGCGAGAGCAGTCGCAGCTGTGCCTTGGTCGTCTGGAGGGTCGGCTCGGTTTCGTGCGCAGCGTCGTCGACGACCGGGAGGAACGCGGCGCTGACGCGACCGTGCGTCGTGATGGCGGCGCCCGTCGCGAGGTAGCGGGCGGGATTCGCCTTGAAGGTGCTGAGCGGAACGTGCGGCAGGCCGTCCACGTCGGCAGCGGTGAGCGTCATTTCTGCTCCGTTCGGTCCAATTCGGAGCCATTCCAGTCGGTTCGGCTCCACGTCGGCTCTGAGCCGGCCCGCTCTGATCGCCGACACACAACGGGCCTCCGTCTCCCGCGCCCGTAGGATAGTCAGCATGTCCGACGGCTCTTCGTTCTACATCACCACGCCGATCTTCTACGTGAACGATGTCCCGCACATCGGGCACGCCTACACGGAGGTCGCCGCGGACGTCCTCGCGCGCTGGCACCGCCAGGCGGGCGACGACACCTGGCTGCTGACGGGCACGGACGAGCACGGCCAGAAGATCCTGCGCACCGCGACCGCGAACGGCACGACCCCGAAGGAGTGGGCCGACCGCCTGGTGACGAACGAGTGGCTGCCGCTGCTGAAGACGATCGACATCGCGAACGACGACTTCATCCGCACGACGGACGAGCGCCACGAGACCAACGTGCAGAAGTTCCTGCAGAAGCTCTATGATGACGGCTTCATCTACGCGGGCGAGTACGAGGCGCTGTACTGCGTGGGCTGCGAGGAATTCAAGCCGCAGAGCGAGATCGTGGACGGCACGGGGGAGTACGAGGGCCAGAAGGTCTGTGCGATCCACTCGAAGCCGCTGGAGCTGCTGCAGGAGAAGAACTACTTCTTCCGCATGAGCCAGTTCGCGGACAAGCTGCTCGCGCTGTACGAGGAGCGGCCGGAGTTCGTGCAGCCGGAGTCCGCGCGCAACGAGGTCGTGAGCTTCGTGCGGCAGGGCCTCAGCGATCTGTCCATCTCCCGCTCGAGCTTCGACTGGGGCATCAAGGTGCCGTGGGACGAGTCGCACGTCGTGTACGTGTGGTTCGACGCGCTGCTGAACTACGTGACGGCGGTGGGCTACGGCCAGGACGAGGCGACGTTCGACCGTCGCTGGCCCGCGACGCACCTGGTCGGCAAGGACATCCTGCGCTTCCACGCCGTCATCTGGCCGGCGATGCTGATGGCCGCCGGGCTCGACGTGCCGCACCGCGTCTTCGGCCACGGCTGGCTGCTCGTGGGCGGCGAGAAGATGTCGAAGTCGAAGCTCACCGGCATCGCGCCGACGCAGATCACCGACACCTTCGGCTCCGACGCGTTCCGCTACTACTTCATGCGCGCGATCAACTTCGGGCAGGACGGCTCGTTCAGCTGGGAGGACCTCTCGGCGCGCTACCAGGCGGAGCTCGCCAACGGTTTCGGCAACCTCGCCTCGCGCGTGGTCGCCATGGTCTCCCGATACTTCGAGGGCGTGGTGCCCGCGGCCGGGGAGTACGCGGACGCCGACCTCCAGGTGCGGCGCACCGTCGCCGAGGCCACCGCGAAGGCGGACGCGGCGATCGGCCGGCTCGCGATCCACGACGCCCTGACGGCGATCTGGACGGTGGTGGACGAGCTGAACGGCTACATCACCGCGCAGGAACCGTGGAGCCTCGCCAAGGACGACGCCCAGCGCGAGCGTCTGGCCACGGTGCTCTACACCGCAGCCGACGGCCTCCGCGCCCTCGCGGTGCTGCTCTCCCCGGTCGTCCCGCAGGCGACCGCGAAGCTCTGGACGGCCCTGGGCGCCGAGGGCGGCCTCGGCGCGCTCGCGGCCCAGCCGCTGCGACGCGCCGGCGAGTGGGGGCAGCTGCCGGCCGGCACGGCCGTGACGGCCCTCGAGGCGCTGTTCCCCCGGATCGACGCGGACGCGGTGCCGGGCGTATGAGCGACCCGGCGTTCATCCGGCAGCGGCACGTCACCGACGGCCGCGACCTGGCCTACCCGCCGTTGCCGGAGGCGCTCGTCGTCCCCGTCTACGACAATCACACCCATCTCGAGATCGCCGACGGCGACGTGGCGCTGGACTACCGCGAGCAGCTCGATCGCGCCTCGAGTGTCGGTGTGCGCGGCGTCGTGCAGGTGGGCAACGACATCGAGACCTCGCGTTGGTCCGCCGAGATGGCGGCGGTGGAGCCGCGGATGCTCGCGGCGGTGGCCTTGCACCCGAACGACGCCCCCGACTACGCCGAGCGCGGCGAGCTCGACGATGCCCTCTCGGTGATCGACGAGCTGGCCGGGCGTCCCCGCGTCCGCGCCGTCGGCGAGACCGGCCTCGACTTCTTCCGCACGGAGGAGGGGCCTCGCCGCGACGCGCAGCTGCGCTCTTTCGAGGCCCACATCGAGATCGCCAAGCGCCACGGGATCGCGTTGCAGATCCACGACCGCGACGCCCACGCCGACGTCGTCGCGACCCTCAAGCGCGTCGGCGCACCGGAGCGCACCGTGTTCCACTGCTTCTCCGGCGATGCCGACCTGGCGCGCATCTGCGCAGACAACGGCTGGTACATGTCGTTCGCGGGCACCGTCACGTTCAAGAACGCTCCGACGCTGCGGGAGGCCCTGCGCTCGGCCCCGCGCGACCTGATCATGGTCGAGACCGACGCGCCGTTCCTCACGCCCACGCCGTACCGCGGGCGGCCGAACGCGCCGTACCTGATCCCGCTCACGCTGCGCGCCATGGCGGAGACCATCGACACCGACGCCTCCACCCTCGCCGCCCAGATCAACTCCAACACCGAGCTGGTCTACGGCCGCTGGGACAGCGAGCCCGTCTCCGCGCCGCCGACGTCGCCCATCGGACGCATCGCGTGAGCGAGCTGCGCCTGCTCGGGCCGGCCGAGATCCGTGACCTGGCCGAGCTGCTCGACGTCACGCCGACGAAGAAGCTCGGCCAGAACTTCGTCATCGATGCGAACACCGTGCGCCGCATCGTGCGGGTCGGCGAGGTCGAGGCGGGGGATGTCGTGGTCGAGGTCGGCCCCGGCCTCGGCTCCCTGACCCTCGGCCTGCTCGAGACCGGCGCCCGTGTCGTCGCCGTCGAGATCGACGGCCGCCTCGCCGCGCAGCTGCCGACGACGGTGGCGCAGATGGCGCCGGAGGCGGCGGAGCGGCTCACCGTCGTGCACCGAGACGCCCTCGCCGTCACGGAGCTTCCGGCGCAGCCCGACCGGCTGGTCGCGAACCTCCCGTACAACGTTTCCGTTCCGGTGCTCCTGCACCTGCTGGAGCACTTCCCGTCGCTCCGCTCGGGGGTCGTCATGGTGCAGGCGGAGGTCGGCCACCGCATCGCCGCGCAGCCCGGATCGAAGGTCTACGGCTCGCCGAGCGTCAAGGCCGCCTGGTACGGCACCTGGCGCACCGCGGGCAACGTGAGCCGGCAGATCTTCTGGCCGGTGCCGAACGTCGACTCGGTGCTCGTCGCATTCGAGCGGCACGCGACCCCGCCCGGCGACGAGGCGCTGCGCACGCGCACCTTCGAGCTCGTGGACGCCGCCTTCCAGCAGCGTCGCAAGACCCTGCGCCAGTCGCTGGCGCCGGTCTACGGGGATCCGACGACGGCGGCCGACGCCCTCGAGGCGGCGGGTCTCTCGCCCTCGCTCCGGGGCGAGCAGCTGTCGTTCGACGATTTCGCCCGGCTCGGCGCCGCGCGCGTGTGACGCCGCCACCCGGACGGGTGCGACCGGCCGCCCGCGCGCCCCTGTAGGTTGGAAGCATGGTCGAGCGCGAAGCCGGATGGAGCGGGGACGCCGTGCATGTGCGTGCTCCCGGCAAGATCAACGTCTTCATGCGCGTCGGCGCCGTCATGGACGACGGCTACCACGACGTGGCGACCGCCTACCAGGCCGTCTCGCTGTACGAGGACGTGCGCGCCTACCCCGCCGACGACTTCTCGGTCAGCTTCGGCGGCCCCATCGACACGAGCGGCCTGAAGATCGACGGCTCCAACCTCGCGATCAAGGCGGCCCGTCTCCTTGCCAAGCGCACCGGGTACACCGGCGGCGTGCGGCTTCGCATCGACAAGCGGGTGCCGATCGCCGGGGGGATGGGCGGAGGGTCCGCCGACGCTGCCGCGACGCTGGTGGCGTGCGACGCCCTCTGGGGCACGGACGTCGGGCGCGACGAGCTGCTCGCCCTCGCGGCGCGACTCGGCGCGGATGTCCCGTTCGCGCTCGTCGGCGGCACGGCCATCGGCACCGGCCGCGGCGACCAGCTCAGCCCGGCGCTCGCGACGGGCACCTTCCACTGGGTGCTGGCCCTGCCGGAGTCGGAGCTCAGCACACCCGCGGTCTACCGGGAGCTCGACCGTCACCGGGAACGGCACGCAGCCGACATCGCCCCAGCCCAGCTCTCGCCGAGCGTGGACGCGCACGTGCTGCAGGCCCTGCGAGCGGGCGACCCCGCCATGCTGGCGGAGGCGCTGGCCAACGACCTGCAGGCTCCGGCCATCCACCTCGCCCCGCCGATCGCCGACGTGCTCGAGCTCGGCGAGCTGAACGGCGCGCTCGCCGGCATGGTGTCGGGCTCCGGTCCGACGGTCGCGTTCCTCGCGGCCGACCTCGACTCGGCGCTCGACCTGCAGATCGCACTGAGCGCCGCGCGGATCACGGCCGTGCGGGCCACCGGCCCGGTCCACGGCGCGCGCATCCTGGGCGACTGACGGCGCCGGGCATCATCCTGCGCCCGCGCGGGCGGCCTCCGTGTCGGCGGACCGAGGAGCGAACGGTCACCTGCTGACCGGGTGCGCGGCGCCTCCGCGCGCGGGGCGGCGGCGGGCGATGCCGAGGGCGCGCAGGTCGCGCCGGGAACGCAGCCCGAGCTTGGCGAGGATGTTGCGCACGTGGAAGTTGACGGTCGTCACCGAGACGTACAGCCGCTCGGCGATCTCCTTGTTGGTCATGCCGGCGGCGAGGGCGTGCGCCACCTGGCGCTCGCGGGTGGTGAGTGCGGCCAGCGGGTCAGCCGCGGCATCGGCGGCCGGGGCCGCGGTCTGCAGGGTGTCGAGGAGGTGCGCGCACCGGGCGAGGTACCCGGATGCGCCCAGCCGCCGGAAGGTCGCGGCGGCATCGCTCAGCAGCCGGGTCGCCTGGTCGGCGTCGGCGCCCTGGCCGACCAGGAGGCGGGCGGCGTCGAGCGCGGCCACCGCGCGCGGGAACGGGAACGAGCTGCAGGCCGGATCGTCGACGCCCGCGAGGTAGGCGGCGACGGCGTCTTCCGTGCTGCCCTCGGCCTCCAGCGCGCGGCCTTCCAGCCAGCGGAGGGAGCCGTAGTACGGGCGCCACAGGCCCGGCTCCGCGCAGCGCTCGTAGGCGAACCGCGCCTCCTCCGCCCGCCCGAGCGCGGCGAGTGCGTCGACCCGGTAGGTGAGCCAGCCGAGCGTCGAGGCGCGCGTCGCGGCCTCTTCGGCGTCCTGCGTCGCGGCGAGCTGCTCCTCGGGGCGGCCCAGTGCGCGCGCGAGCTCGGCGCGGGCGAGGAACGGCAGGTCGCCGTCGTACGAGCCGGTGATGCGCGGGTCCGCCTGGGCGGCGGCGCGCAGACGCTCCTCCACGGCGTCCGACTCCCCGCGGCCGGCGCGGACCAGGGCCGATGTCCACAGCGCGATGGGCCAGCAGGAGAGGTCGGTCTCGTCGAGTGCGAGGGCGACGGCGGTGTCGGCCAGGGTGACCGACTCCTCCCACTCGCCGACGAGGAAGAGGATGTGCGCGTAGATGGTGCGCGCGAACCCGGCGGTCCAGCTGGACGGGAAGCGGCGCACCAGGTCGTTCGCAGAGGCCAGATCGACGCGCGCGCGCTCGATGTCGCCGCCCAGCACCGAGACGCGGGAGCGCGAGACGAGCGCGTCGACGGCAGCGGGGGACTCGTGGCGGGACAGCAGATCGTCCAGCTCCAGGGTCAGCGGGCCATAGAGGTCGGGGCGTCGAGCGTGCGCCGCGGAGTTGAGCGCCCAGCCCAGGAGGCGCACCAGATGCTCCTCGGGGTGCGCCATCCAGCGCAGGGCCGGATCGGCGACGTCTGCGGGGGCCGGGCAGTCGGCGATCAGCTCGCGGGCGCGGTCCAGGTGGTCGAGCACGGAGGCGAAGTCGCCCATGGCCATGTAGACCTTCGGTAGGGCCTCGGCGACGTGTGTGCGGATGGCGCGCTCGTCGGGCGTGGTGGCAGGTGACGCCTCCAGCGCCAGTCCGAGCGCGAGCGCCCCGGGTGCGTCGCGCGAGAGCGTGCGCAGCTCCAGCAGCACGGCGTCGCGCACGGAGGAGGGGGCGATCGCCTCGATGGCATCGCGCAGGTCGAGCACGCGCTCGTGCATCCGGAAACGCATCGCCAGCAGGCCGATCTCGAGGAGGGCGCGGTCGCGCTCCGCCCCGGTGGCGAGGTGGACCGCGGAGCGCGCATAGCTGAGGGCCTGCTCGGCGCGCCCCAGCTCCGCCGCGTCCAGCGCGGCCGTGAGGAGCTCGTCGACGAGGGTCGGGTCCGTGCGGTCCGCGGCCTCCACCCGATGCCGCAGCGCGCGGTGGCCGGTGAGCACCTCGGCGGCGACGCGGTGCATGGCCACGCGACGGTCGAGGGTCAGCTCGGACGCCAGAGCGTCGGCCAGGATGGCGTGGGCCGGCTCGACCCACACCACTCCGTCGCGCGGCGCGGCGAGGACCAGCCCGCGGGACACCGCGCCGGGCACGTCGGCCGTGACGCCCAGCCGCTCGGCGATCGTCCCGACGACCGGCAACGGCAGCGGGTCCCGCAGCACGGCGACGATCTCCGCAGCGGTCCGCGCCGCAGGGTCGGCGCCTTCGAGCGCCGACGAGATCGCGGTGGAGATCGGCGTGATCGCGGCGACGGGGATGTCCCACCCGGCAGGATGCAGCGCCTGGGCGAACGTGTCGCGAAGCTGGCCGAGCAGCACGCTCAGCAGCAGGGGAGAGCCCTGCGTCGCCTCGGTGAGGCGGGTGGCGGTGCGGCGGGAGATCGCGTGGCCCAGGATGTGCTGGGCGAGGTCCTGGGTGTCGCCGACCGTGAGGGGGGTGAGCTCGACGCGCGCGTGGTTGACGGTCACCGCGGCTACGTCGTCGAACAGCGACACGACACTGTTCGGCTGCGGGCGGGTGGCGGCGGCGAACAGGAAGCCCTGGTCGGTGAGGCGGCGGACGACGAAGCGGAGGGCGCGTGCCGACGGCTCGTCCACCCACTGCGAGTCGTCGACGATCAGGCACACGGGTCCGGCGACGCCATCGATGGCGTCGAGCAGCAGGCGGCCGACGGTCAGCGGATCATCGCCGGGCGCGGGAGGTCGGATGCGCGCGCCGCTGAGGGTGTTGAGCCCGCGCACCAGGGTCTCGACCGTGGCATAGGCGAGGTCGGATTCGAATGAGTCCGCGTGGACGCGCAGCACCGTCCAGTCGTCGAGCCGTTCGGCGATGTCGGTCAGCAGAGTGGTCTTTCCGAGCCCGGCCTCCCCGGTGACGAGTACGGCGCCGCCGCGGTCGATCGCCCGGTGGGCGACGAGCAGGACGGTCTCGCGCGCGCGATCGCGGCCGAAGAGCGGCCTGTCGGCCGTCGGCCGGTCGTCGCTGGTCACGTGAGCCCCCCCGTTTCGGGACGGCTGCCGCGGACGGGTCTGGGCGGGTCAGCCGATCCCTTGAATCCTCCCACACCGCGCGACACGCCGAGAGCACCCGTCCAGGGGAGGCTCGCACCGCGAACGGGGTGCCCTCACGCGGGTGCCGTCAGACGGGGAGGTCTTCGGCGATCGCGTCTCCGCCGGGCAACCGCACGATGACGTCCGGGTGGACACCGAGAGCGGCATAGACCTGGTGGAGCGCGGCGACGGCTGCTCCCACTGCGCCGGAGTAGGAACCGAGCCGGGCGGTCACGATCGCAGGCGACACCCGCAGGCTCTGCTCGAGTGCGATCCGGTACCGGTCGAGGGCAGGCGTCAGCGACGTCGCGATCCCGCCGCCCAGCACGATCGTCTGCGGGTCGCTCGCGACCGTCACGGCGGCGAGGACGATCGTGAGCGCCTGGTCGAATTGCGCTCGCAGGCCGAGCAGGGCGGGGGGCGCATCGGGAGCGAAGAGCGCCGCGGGCTCCGACAGCGCGACGCCCGCCTCCGCGGCGCGCCGCATGATCCCGCTTCCCGTGACCATGTGCTCGAGCCGGGCGCCGAGCGGGCCGATCGGGAGCTGGCCGAACTCCCCGATCAGCCCCCGCTCGCCTTGCAGGATGTGGCCGTCGATGGCGAGTCCCGCTCCGAGTCCGTACCCGATCGTCAGCATGGCGGCGTTGGGGGAATCGGTGGCGGCTCCGTAGTGCAGCTCGCCGAGGAGGGCGTAGTTCGCGTCGTTGTCGAAGCCCATCGGCCGACCGAAAGCCTCCTCCACGGCATCGAGGAAGCCGGGCGATTCGACCTGCGGGAGGTTGGGGGCGTTGGACACGGTGCGCTGCCGCCCCACCGCGCCGGGCATCCCCAGGCAGACGAAAGCGATGCGCTTCCACACGTCTCCGGCCGTCGCCCGGGCCTCGTCCGCCAGCCATTCGGCGAGGAGCTGGCCGTCTTCGTGGGCGGGTGTCGGCACCGATCGCCGGGCGATCGGCCGCCCGAGCAGGTCGACGACGAGTATGCGGGTGTTCGTCGCGCCGAAATCGACGCCCATCGCCAATCGCCGGTCGGCGACGATGTCGAGCTCGACGGCGCGTCGGCCGCGGGACTCCGAGATGATCTCGCTCGTCTCTTCGACGACGCCCTCGGCGAGGAGCTGCTCCACGGCACGGGTCACGGTGGCGGGAGAGATACCGGAACGCTCGGCGATGACCTTCCGGCTTGCGGGGCGGGCGGCGAACAGTGCGGTCAGGACGGCCTCACGATTGAGCTGCCGAGTGTCCTGCACCATCGCGCCCTCCTATTCGTGTCAACGTGAACACAAATGTAGCGGAACCCTGCGCGGGTTGGCGCAGAAATCCGGTTTTCACGCGCCCGAAACGCATTCGACACAATCTCGCGCTTGACTTTGATTGCTCGTTGAAATCAAAATGGTTCAACGAGTCAACGGTGACAGGGTGCGTGCACCCGGGGGACATCACCGCGACAGGAGTCCACAACCCGCTCCCGGAAGGTAACCCATGCACACAGCACGCTCTATCCGACGCCCCGGATTGCGCGCCGCGCTCGTCGGAGCCGTCGCCGTCGTCCTCGCCCTCAGCGGCTGCTCAGCCGGAGACGCCCCGGCAGCGTCCTCCTCACCTGCGGCCAAACCCAGCCTGGAGTTCGTCGGTCCGAACGGTGAGAAGCCGGGCCCCCTCTCCGATCTCGCCCTCACCGCGGACGAAGAGGCGAAAGTCAAGGCCGGCACGTTCACGGCCGCCTTCGTCTGGCACACATCGTCCGACTTCGTCACCGCGGTCGAGAAGGGTGCGAGGCAGGAGTTCGAGAAGCTCGGCATCAAGGTCGTCGCCAGCACACAGGCCGGCTTCAACGCCGCGACCCAGGCCAACAACGTGCAGACCGTCCTCGCCCTGCACCCGAGCATCATCGTCGCGATCGCCGTGGACCCGACTTCGGCGGCCACGGCCTTCAAACCCGTCGTCGACGCGGGGATCAAGCTCGTCATCATGACGACGCCGCCCGCCGGCTACAAGGCAGGGACCGACTTCGTGTCGATCGTCACCGAAGACCTGGCCAAGGCCGGACGCGACAACGCGGAGATCCTCGGAGACGCGCTCGGCAAGAAGGGGGAGATCGGCTACCTCTCGTACAACGCCAACTTCTGGTTCACCAACCAGCGTGACAAGTCCTTCAAGGACTGGATGGCCTACGAGTACCCCGATGTGAAGATCGTCGACGACGAGGGATTCGCCGATGAGACCGCGACCCAGAGCATCGCCGCCGCGATGATCGCCAAGCACCCCAACCTCAAGGGGATCTACGTGTCGTGGGCCACCGCGGCCCAGGGAGTGGTGGCCGCGATCAAGGCATCGGGCCGCACGGATATCAAGGTCGTCACCAACGACCTCGACACCACGCTGGGCGCCGCGATGGTCTCGGGCGACACGGTCGCCGGGATGGTCGGCAACGGTTCGCTCGGCATCGGCAAGGGCCTCGCTCTGGCCGGCGCCTACGGCGTCCTCGACAAGAAGGCCCCCGAGCTCGTCGCCTCCGACCCGACGAAGGTCACCAAGAAGGATCTCATGTCGGGGTGGGAGGCCGACTACGGCACCAAGCCGCCGTCGTCGGTGACCGGCGGCTGACCGACCGGCGGGCGGTCGATCGCCCCCGTCGGCCGCCCGCCCTCGCCGTCACCTGCATTTCGAGATCCCGCACCACAGGAAGAGAGACCGATGACGTACGTCACGACCGTCCTCGGCCCCGTCCCCGCCGACCAGCTCGGCCGGGTCATGCCCCACGAACATCTGCTGTCCCTGGTCCCGGGTCCCTGGCTGACCGGCGCCACCAGGGACGACGCCGTCGAACGCGCCGTCGACGCCCTGGCCGGCCTGCCCGCCCTGGGCTTCCGGACTGTCGTCGACCTCAGCCCCTACAACGTCGTCGGCCGTGACGCGGACGGAGACAACGTCTCGCTGCTGGTCGAGATCGCGTCGCGCACCGGGCTGCACATCGTCTCCGGAACGGCGCTGTACCTCGAGTCCTACGCGCCGGACTGGGCGAGAGGCGCCGATGTCCGCGAGCTCACCGAGCGACTCGTCTCGGACGCGACGACGGGCATCGGCGGCTCCGGCGTCCGGGCCGGGGTGTTCGGCGAGCAGGCGACCAGCCTCGGCGAGATCACGCCGCACGAGGAGAAGTGCCTGCGTGCCGTCGCCCGCGCGCAGCGCGAGACGGGACTCGCCGTCATGACGCATACGACGCACGGCACGGAGGCGCTCGAGCAGCTCGACATCCTCCGCGAGGAGGGCGTCGACCTCGATCGCGTCGTCGTGGGGCACGTGGACACGCAACTGGGCGGCGAGCTTCCTCGCCGCGTGATCGATGCCGGCGCGCGAGTGGCGATCGACACGATCGGCAAGGAGGACTGGGACTTCTTCCTCGGCCCGCCCGGGTCGCGCGAGGACGGCGAGTACGAGAAGCGTTCGTTCCATCGTTCGGACTCCGGGCGTGCCGACCTCGTCGCCGCTCTCGTCGAGGACGGGCTGGAGGAGCGGATCCTGCTGGCGCAGGATCTCACGGGAGCCGAGGTCTGGATGAATCCCGGCACGCACGGTGTGCACGGTTACTCGTACCTCGGTGCGGTGTTCCTGCCGATGCTGCGGGAACGGGGCGTGTCCGAGCGCGCCATCGATCGTCTGACCGCGGGAAACCCCGCCGACGTCCTGAGGATGGCATGAGCGCCGCGGCCCGGCCGCTGGTCGTCGGCATCGACCTCGGCGGGACGAAGGTCCGGGCGGGGGTGGCCGCGATGGATGGCGCCCTCCTCCACGAGGTCGTCGAGGCGACGAGGCGCGGTCCCGGACTCCTCGCGCAGCTCGCCGAGCTGATCGGTCGAATGGAGCGCACCGCCGGCGGCCGTGTCGTCGCGACCGCGATCGGCGGCGCCGGTGTGCCGGACGACGATCAGGGATCGTTCAGTCTCGCCCCCAACCTCAGCGGTCTGGACGGCGTCGGTCTGGTGGGTGAGCTGGAGACCAGGCTCGGCCACCGGGTCGTGATCGAGAACGATGTGAACATCGCCGCCCTCGGCGAGCTCTCCGACGGCGTCGGCAGGAGCGAGCCCAGCTTCGCCTTCGTCGCGGTCGGCACCGGGATCGGCGTCGGCCTCGTGCTCGACGGCCGGCTCTGGAGCGGCGCCGCGGGTGGCGCAGGCGAGGTCGGCTACCTGCCGATCGGCGCCGACCCGCTCGATCCGGCCAACCACCGTCGAGGGGCGCTCGAAGAGCGGCTGGCAGGCGACGCCCTCGCGCGGCGCTACGCCGAGGCGGCGGGGGAGACCGGACCGGTGAGCGCCCACGAGGTGTTCGACCGCGCGGCCGCGGGAGATCCCGCCGCGGTGAGCGCCCTCGACGAGGAGGCGCGTTGGCTCGCCTACGCCCTCGTCTCCCTCGAAGCGGTCGTGGATCCCGGACTGTTCGTGCTCGGCGGCGGGATCGGGGGCCGCGTAGAACTCCTCGCCCCGCTCCGCGCGTGGCTCGTCCGGCTGGGGCGCGCCTCCGTACGGGTGCGCCTGAGCACCCTCGGACCGTCGGCTCCCGTGCTCGGGGCCATCCGGCTCGCCATCGACACCGCGACCAGAACAGAAAGAGAAGCATCATGACCGTCATCCCCCACCAGGACGGGAGAGCGACCCTCGGCGAGCGGCTGCGCCATTCCGACTGGCGCCAGTACGTCGTCTACATCGGATTCGTCGTCGTCTTCGTCTACTTCGCCATCACCCAGGGCGCGAACTTCCTGAACATGACCACCCTGGTCAACATCGTGACGCAGGCCACGCCGATCACCGTCATGGCGGTCGGTGCGGTCTTCGTCCTCAGTCTCGGTCAGATCGACCTCTCCATCGGATCGACCGTCGCGTTGGCGGCCCTGACCGCAGCGGTGACGCTGCAGGCGACGCACCAGTGGTGGCTGTCCGCTCTCGCCGGGCTCGCCGTCGGCGCGCTGATCGGACTGGTGAACGGCGCCTTCGTCACTCTCGTCCGGCTGCCGTCGTTCCTCGTGACGCTGGCCACGATGGGGCTGGTCGCCGGACTCGCGCAGCAGGCGACCAACCTGCAGTCCGTCCCGGTCACCGACCCCGTCTTCACCTGGATCTTCGGTGCGGGGACCCTGCTCGGTGTGCCGATCCTGGTGTGGTGGACGGCGGTGGTCGTCGCACTCGGGTGGCATGTGCTCCGGCAGCGCCGGTTCGGCGCCCACGTGCTCGCGGTGGGCAACAAGGCGGCTGCGGCGTCGGTCAGCGGCATCCGCACCACGCGCATCACGATGATCGTCTTCGTGATCTCGGGGGCGACAGCCGGGCTCGCCGGGCTGCTCTACGCCGGACGTCTCGCCGGCGCCACGTACACGCTCGGCGGATCCGACCTGATGAGCGTGCTCGCAGCGGTGATCGTCGGCGGCACCGCGCTCACGGGCGGAAGAGGGTCGATGATCGGCGCCCTCGTGGGAAGCCTGTTCATGAGCATGATCAACTACGGCCTCCTCCTCGGCGGCCTCACGGTGGCGCAGCAGATGATCGTTCGCGGCGTCATCATCCTCATCGCGGTGTCCCTCTCCCTCCGCGCCAAGAAGAGCAGTTAGGACCGACCGGATGTTCCTCGACCTCCTCCGACGCCGCAACCCGGACCTCCTGCGGGCCGCGGCCCGCTTCCATCGCTCCGGCGACATCCCCCCGAACACGTATGTGATCGACCTCGATGCCGTCGCGCGCAACAGCGCGGCCCTCGCGGCCGAAGCGTCCCGGCTCGGCCTCACTCCATTCGCCATGACCAAGCAGATCGGGCGCAATCCGGACGCATCCCGGGCGATCGCGGCGGGCGGCATCGACCACGCGGTGGGCGTGGACCTCGAATGCGCCGTCGCCGCAGCCGCCGGAGGCCTGCGCACCGGGCATCTGGGCCACCTGGTCCAGATTCCGCGGCACCGTGCCGCAGAGGCCGCGCGCCTCCAGCCGCTCTACTGGACCGTCTTCAGCGACCGAAAGGCCGCCGAGGCGGGCGCTGCGGCGGTGGCCGCCGGACGTGAGCAGGACGTGCTCGCGCGGATCGTCGCGCCCGGCGATCGCTTCTACCGCGGCCACGAAGGCGGTTTCGCCGCCGAGGACATCGTCGCCGTCGCCGACCGGCTCGACGCGGTGCCCGGGCTGCGCTTCGCGGGCATCACCACGTTCCCCGCCACCCTGTTCGACGCTGAGACCCGCACCGCGCGCCCCACCCCCAACCTCGGGACGCTCACGCGCGCGCTCGAAGCGTTGCAGGCGGCGGGCCGCACCGACGTCCAGGTCAACGCGCCCGGAACCACGTCGGCCAGCATCCTCGCATCGCTCGCGGGCGCCGGCGCCACCCAGGTCGAGCCGGGTCACGGGCTCACCGGCACGACGCCGTTGCACGCGGCGGAGGATCTGATCGAGGATCCGGCGATCGCCTACGTCTCCGAGGTCTCGCACGTTCACCAGGGCGATGCCTACGTGTTCGGCGGCGGCCTCTACGTCGACCCGGTGCTGAGCGGCGGCTCCACGAACGCCCTCCTCGTCGGAGACGGCGTCGATCCGATCGACGCCCCGGAGCTGCGGGTGGACATGCCGGCGGCGGACGCGATCGACTACTACGCCACCGTGCCGATCGACGGTCGCGCGGTGGAGCCCGGCGACACCGCGCTCTTCGGCTTCCGTCCGCAGGTCTTCGTGACCAGGGGGCTCACGGCGGGTATCGCCGGCCTCTCGACCGGACATCCCGTCGTCGCCGGCATCTGGTCGGCCGACGGATCCGCACCACTCACCATCGGCGACGCCCTCGCCGCAACCGGGAGGACAGCATGACCGCACGGACACCCCTCCGGCTGGATGGGATCACCAAGCACTTCGGCGGAATCGTCGCGATCAAGAGGTTCGACCTCGAGATCGAGGCCGGTCAGATCGTCGCCCTGGTCGGCGACAACGGCGCGGGGAAGTCCACGCTCGTGAAGATCATCTCCGGCCTGTACCAGCCCACGGCGGGCGAGATCCATCTCAACGGCGAGCGTACGGCGTTCCGCGACCCGTCCGACGCCCGCGCGAAGGGTGTGGAGGTCGTCTACCAGGACCTCGCGCTGGTCGACCTCCAGCCGGTCTACATGAACATGTTCCTGGGGCGGGAGTTGCGCCGCGCACCGTTCGGCGTCCTCGACCGCCGGAGGATGGCGGCCGAGACGCAGACCCTCGTCGACGAGCTCGACGTCCGGATCCCGTCGGCGCGCGCCACCCTGAGCGACCTCTCCGGAGGCCAGCGCCAGGGCATCGCGATCGCGCGCGCGACGCACTGGGCCAGCAGCCTGGTGCTGATGGACGAGCCGACGGCCGCTCTCGGCGTCGCGGAGACCGCCAAGGTGGAGGAGCTCATCCTCAAGCTGAAGGAGCGTGGCGCGGCCGTCCTGATCGTGAGCCACAACATGGAACAGGTCTTCCGGGTCGCCGATCGGGTGACCGTGCTGCGCCGAGGCACGCAGGTCGCCACCCGCGACGTCGCGGACGTGTCGCACAACGACCTCGTCGCGATGATCACCGGTCTGCAGTCATGACGGCAGGAGCGTGAATGCGAGCCGGGTCGGACTCAGCCCAGCGCCTCCGTCAGCTCGAACCAGCGGGTCTCCAGCTCCTCGACCTCGCGCTCCTTCGCGGTGATCGCCTCCATCTCGGTGGCGAGGCCGACGTAGTCGGACTGGTCGTGGTCGGCGAGGGCGGTGCGGGCGGCGCCGATCTGCTCCTGGAGCTTGCCGAGGCGGCGTTCGAGGGCCGCGACCTCCTTCTGGGCCGCGCGCAGGTCCGCCCCGGCGAGCGTCGGGGCTGCGGGGGCGGAGGCGGTGGACGCTGTCGAGCCCGATGCTGTCGAGTCCGACGCCGGCGCGGCGGCCGTCGCTCCGCGCTTCTCCTCCAGCGTGCGCAGCCGCAGGTATTCGTCCACGCCGCCGGGGAGGTGCCGCAGGTGCCCGCTCAGGATGGCGAACTGCTGATCGGTCACGCGCTCGATGAAGTACCGGTCGTGGGACACGACGATCAGGGTCCCGGCCCACGAGTCGAGCAGATCCTCCATGGCCGCGAGCATGTCCGTGTCGAGGTCGTTGGTGGGCTCGTCGAGGATGAGCACATTGGGCTGGTCGAGCAGGATGAGCAGCAGCTGGAGGCGGCGCTTCTGGCCGCCCGACAGGTCCTTCACCGGGGTGGAGAGCTGGGCCGACGAGAAGCCGAGCCGCTCCAGCAACTGGGCGGGCGTGAGCGCCTGCGCCTTGGAACCGCTGCCGATCGTGTACTCGGTGCGGAGGCGGCCGATGACGACGCGGACCGGGTCGTCGAGGTGCTCCTCCAACTCGTCCAGGCGCTGGGTCAGCGTCGCCACGCGCACGGTCTTGCCGCGCTTGACCCGACCGGAGGTCGGCTCGAGCGTCCCCGAGACGAGATCGAGCAGCGTCGACTTGCCGGCGCCGTTGACGCCGAGGATGCCGGTGCGCTCGCCCGGGGCGATGCGCCACTCCACGTCGCGTAGCACGGGGCGCTCGCCGTAGGAGACGGAGACGTCGAGCAGGTCGACGACGTCTTTGCCGAGGCGCGAGACGGCGAGCGACTGGAGCGCGACACGATCGCGGATCTCCGGGACGTCGGAGATGAGCGCGTTGGCGGCGTCGATGCGGAACTTCGGCTTGGAGGTGCGGGCCGGCGCGCCGCGGCGGAGCCACGCCAGCTCCTTGCGCGCGAGGTTCTGGCGGCGCTGCTCGATCGCGGCGGCCTGCCGGTCGCGCTCGACGCGCTGCAGGATGTACGCCGCGTAGCCGCCCTCGAACGGCTCGACCACGCGGTCGTGCACCTCCCAGGTGAGCGTGCAGACCTCGTCCAGGAACCAGCGGTCGTGCGTCACGACCAGCAGGCCGCCCGCGGTGGCCGACCAACGGCGCTTGAGGTGCTCGGCGAGCCAGGTGATGGCCTCCACATCGAGGTGGTTCGTCGGCTCATCGAGCGCGAGCACGTCCCAGTCCCCGGCGAGGAGGCGGGCCAGGGCGACACGGCGGCGCTGGCCGCCCGAGAGCGTGTCGAGGCGGGCCTCCCAGTCGAGGTCGGCGACCAGCCCGGCGATCACGTCGCGCACCCGGGCGTCGCCCGCCCACTCGTGCTCGGCGGCGTCGCCGACGACGGCGTGACCGACGGTGTCCTCGTCGTCCAGGGTGTCCGCCTGGTCCAGCACGCCGATGCGGACGCCGCTGCGGACGGTGACGCGCCCCGAGTCGGGCTCGCGGAGCCCCGCGAGCATCCCGAGCAGGCTGGACTTGCCGTCGCCGTTGCGGCCGACGATGCCGATGCGGTCGCCCTCGTTCACGCCGAGAGAGACGGAGTCGAAGACCACTCGGGTCGGAAATTCGAGGTGCAGGGCCTCGGCCCCGAGAAGATGTGCCATGTCCCTTCAAGGGTACAGAGGACGGGAGCTCACGCGGTCCGCTCGAACAGCTCCATCGCCGTGTTGTAGTAGGCGTCGCTGACGCCGAGGCTCGTCATCCCGATCCGCTCGCACACGCGCTGCGACGCCCGGTTGTCCGGATACGTCACCGCGAGGACGCGCGGGCACCCGTCGTCGAGCGCCGCGGCCAGCAGCGACCCCGCCGCCTCCGTCGCGTATCCGCGGCCCCAGTGCGCAGGATGGAAGTGCCAGCCGATCTCGGTGTCGCCGCTGGGGCGCAGCGGTTCGCTCGCGCCGGAGGCGGGCAACGGCTGGAGCATCACCGTTCCGAGCGGCTCGCCGGTCGCGGCGAGCTCGACGACACGGTAGGCGCGGAACCGGTCCTCACGGCGGCGCAGCCGGCGCACGAGCGCCTCGGCCTCCCGCAGGTCGGCCATGACCCGCGGGGTGCGGCCGAGGAACCGCTGAACCTCCCAGCGCGAGTACAGCTCGAAAGCGAACGTCGCGTCCCCGTCCCGCCAGCGCCGCAGCAGCAGACGGTCGGTGAGGAGATCCGGGATGCGCACACCGTCCACGGTAGCCTCCACCCGTCCCGGGGCCCCGGGTAGACTCCCACCGCATGGGCACCCACACCGTCGTGAACCAGCCTCCGCCGCGCACCGACCTCGACGAGTTCGCCGCGAACCTCCCGCTGCAGGAGGCGGTGCACCGCTACGACGCCGGCTGGGCCGTGCCCGCGCTCGGCGAGTCCGGGCGTCTGGTCGGGTCGGCCGCGTTCCAGGCCGACGCCGAGCGGGCGAACACGCGCGAGCCGCAGTTGCGCGGCTTCGATCGCTGGGGCAACCGCCTCGACGAGGTGGAGTACGACGAGAGCTACCACCGGATCATCCGCTCTGCGGTCGCCGCCGGCGCGCACACGTCGGCGTGGGCCGAGCCGCGGCCGGGCGCGAACGTCGCCCGCGCCGCCACTTTCCTGCTCTTCGCGCAAGTGGAGCCGGGGCACGCCTGCCCGGTCTCGATGTCGCACGCCGCCGTCCCCGCGCTGGCCGCGGACGACGTGCTCGCCGCCGAGTGGGTGCCGCGCCTCCTGAGCCGTGACTACGACGGGCGTCTCGCAGCGGGCAAGACGTCGGCGCTGTTCGGCATGGCGATGACCGAGAAGCAGGGCGGCTCCGACGTGCGCGCCAACACGACGCGTGCGCTCGCCGCCGGCGACGGCCGCTGGCTGATCACCGGCCACAAGTGGTTCTGCTCGGCGCCGATGTCGGACGCGTTCCTGGTGCTGGCGCAGACCGCCGGCGGGCTGAGCTGCTTCGTCGTGCCCCGGGTGCTGGGCGACGGGACGCGCAACGTCTTCCTCATCCAGCGCCTCAAGGACAAGCTGGGCAATCGCTCCAACGCGTCGAGCGAGGTGGAGTTCGACGGGACCATCGGCTTCCTCCTCGGCGAGGAGGGGCGCGGAGTGCGCACCATCCTGGAGATGGTCAACCGCACGCGGCTCGACTGCATCCTGGGCAGCGCGGCCGGCATGCGGCAGGCCGTCGCCGAGGCCGCCTGGCACGTGCGCCATCGCTCGGCCTTCGGAGCGCGCCTCGTCGACCAGCCTGCGATGACCGCCGTGCTCGCCGACCTCGCGCTGGAGTCCGAGGCGGCGACCGCCGTCTCCCTCCGGTTGGCGCGAGCCCACGACGCCGACGCACCGGACGAAGACGTCGCGTTCCGGCGCCTGGCGACCGCTGTCACCAAGTACTGGGTCTGCAAGCGCGGCCCCGGCCATGCCTACGAAGCCCTCGAGTGCCTCGGCGGCAACGGCTACACGGAGGCCTTCCCGCTCGCGCGCCGCTACCGGGAGCAGCCCGTGATGGCGATCTGGGAGGGCTCGGGCAACGTGATCGCCCTCGACGTGCTCCGGGCGCTCGCGCGCGAACCCGCGAGCCGCGAGGCGTTCGACGCCGAGCTGGCCGCCGCGCGCGGGACGCACCCGGAGTACGACGCCCACCACGACCGACTCCGCATCGCGCTCGACACGGCCGACGAGTCGTCCGCTCGCTCGACCGTCTCCGCGCTCGCCGTCGCACTGCAGGCGTCGCTGCTCATCCGTCACGCGCCGCCGGCCGTCGCCGACGCGTTCGTCGCCGCCCGACTCGGCCCCGAGCGCGGGTCGCTGTACGGGGAGCTGCCGCGGGGCGTCGACACGGTGGCGGTCGCGGCGCGGGCGTGAGCGCGCCGCCGGGCTACGGCTTCTCGGCCAGCGCCCGGGTCGCGCCGATGGCGCGGTAGAACTCGCCGACGGCCTTGCGGTTGTAGGCGGCGGAGTCGAAGCGGCCGGCCGGCACCGTGCCGGCGAGGAAGGCGCGCATCCCGTCGGCCACGCCGTCGTCGGTCTGCGGGACGACCAGCCCGCTGCCCGCCGGGAGGGCGTTCTTCGCGGAGGCGAACTCGACCGTCACGATCGGCAGGTCGAGCACGAGGGCTTCCAGGATGACCATCGGCTGGCCCTCGTAGTCGCTGGAGAGCACGAAGCAGTCGGCGGCGGCCATGATGGCGTGCGGGTTGCGCTGCATGCCGGTCAAGAAGGCGGCGTGCTCGAGGCCGAGCTCGGCGATCAGGGCCCGGAGGTCGTCGGCGAGCGGACCGGAGCCGACGATCACGAGACGCGTCTTCGGATTCTCGGCGTGCACGGTGGCGAACGCGCGCACCAGCCGCGCCTGGTTCTTCTCCGGCGAGAGCCGTCCCACGTTGACGAACGTGGTCACGTCGTCGTCCGCGAGGAGCGCCTCCGCCCACTCGGGAACGATCCCGGTCTCCTCGTCGAAGGCCACCTTGTGGAGGTCGGCCCGTGCGTTCTCGAGGATGTGCTCGGCATCGACCGTGTTGAGCGCCGAGAGGAACTTCTCGGGGGCGGCGTACTCGGCGAGGGCCTCCCGGTTGATGTCGGAGAGGGTGGGCGAGACGGAGACGAGGTGGTCGTACTGCCCGTAGAGGGTGAAGATCTGCGTGAGGCTGTGCAGCATCTTCTTCTCGCCGTTGACCTCGCGGTGCGCGTCGGAGGCGAGGTCGTTGTGCAGCCAGATGGCGCGCTGGGCGTCGGGGGAGTGCAGCAGCAGGGCGGCCCAGAACGGTCCGTAGCCGGAGAAGTCGACCACATAGTCGAAGCGGCTCTCACCGAAGCAGCGGTACCACTCGTCGTCCCAGAGGCGGTTCTGCGCCGGCACGTCCGCGTGCTCCGCGATGCGGCCGCGGCGGAAATGCAGGTGCCGTGCCAGGTGCAGCAGCTTCGCCCCGTTCATGCCGCCGACGCGCGGGAACTGGCGCACCGCCGGGTGGATCTGCTGCTGCTTGGCGATCGTCGGCCGCGATCGGCTCTGCGCGAAGAACGCCGACACGTCGTACTGGTCGTGATCGAGGTTGTTCAGGAGGTTGAGGGCCGAGGTCGTGATGCCGTTGGGGCGCATCCCGCCCAGGTAGAGCAGGATCTTCCGACGGCCGTCGTCCGCGAGGTCGTCGCGCAGCCGGTAGCCGTCGCGCGCGCCGCGGAACACGATGTCGACGACCCTGTCGGCGGCGTGACCGTCCTCATACGGAGTGAATCGGCGCTGCATGGAGTCGTAGCGCTCGCGGTCCGCCTCCGGCACGCGATCGCCGTCGGCGGCGATGCGGGCGATCGCCTCGCCGACCTCCCGCGCCGACTCGTACACCGGACCGGGCCACTCGTCTGGCTCGAAGTAGAGTCCGCGGGTGCCGGCGTAGTCGGCGAGGTCCGGGGTGAAGAACACGATCGGGCGGCCGGTCCGGAGGAAGTCGAAGAAGATGCTCGAGTAGTCGGAGATCAGCAGGTCCGAGGCGCCGAGCACCAGATTGGTGGGGATCTCGTTCGGGACGAGCAGCCGCTTCAGCTCGGGGCGGTGGGCCGCGAGCGCGTGCACGGACTGGTGGGTCTTGAGGAGCACGACGTACCGGCTGGTGTCGAGCTGCTCCTCGATGCGGTGGATGTGCTCCAGCATCTCGTCGAGGTCGTCGGTCGGCCGCCCGAAGGTCGTGCCCTTCCACGTGGGCGCGTAGAGCACGACCGCGCGGTCGCCGAGCGGGATGCCCGCCGCCGTGAGACGGGTGCGCACGGCGGCGCGCCCCGCGTCGTCGAGGAACTGCCGGTCGATGCGCGGGTAGCCTTCCTCGACGAGGGTCCCGCGGTAGATGCCTCTCAGCTTGTACGCCGTCTCGTACATCTGCTCGGTCATGAACGGGTTCGCGGAGAGCAGATAGTCGGCCTGGACGAAGTTGCGGAGGATGTTCGCGGCGCCGAGCGCGCCGTCCTCGATGTCGTATCCCATCCGCTTCAGGGGCGTGCCGTGCCAGGTGTTGAGGTACACCTGGCCGTCGCGCTTCGAGAAGTCGGGAGGGAAGGTCGCATTGTTGACCAGGTACTGGCTGGTCGCGAGCGCCCGGTAGTACGAGGCCGAGCCGTAGCGCACGAACGTCACCCGGGGGTCTCCCGAGAACTCGTCGATCGCCGACCGGTACTGGTCGAAGTCGGAGAGCGCCCACACGTGGGTGAGATGCTGCAGATCGGGAGCGGCGAGCAGCGCCCGGAAGACGGCCTCCGGGTTGTCGAGCATCCCGTTGCCCGAGAAGGACTCGTAGAAGACGCTCCCGGCGACCAGCGGCTGGCGGCGCCAGTGCGCGTGGATCTCGAACCGGGCGGCGCGTTTCACCCGCGACGGCAGGCGCTTCAATCGGGAGAGTCTCATCGCCAGCGAGTTTATGAGAGCGGGATAACGGTCTCCTGGGAGTGGGGCACGAGCCGGCTGCGTGCGCCCCTCCGCGGATGTGGACCGAATGTCGAGTTGGAGGCGCGCTTACGCCACATTCGGTCCACATGGGCGAGGGTCAGGCGTCGAAGCCGAGGCTCAGCTTGCGCAGGAGGGACGCCAGCCGCTCCTGGTCGGAGGGCGAGAGCGCCTCGAGCAGATCGGCCTCCGCGTCCACGAGCCGGGTGATCGCGGCGTCGACGCGCGCGAGGCCCTGGGCGGACATCTGCACCAGGATGCCACGGCCGTCGTTCGGATCGGTGCGACGCTCGACCAGGCCGCGGGCCACGAGGCGGTCGATCCGGTTGGTCATGGTGCCGGAGGAGACGAGGGTCTGCTGCAGGAGGGATTTCGGGCTGAGCTGGTAGGGGGCTCCGGCGCGTCGGAGCGCCGAGAGCACGTCGAACTCCCAGGAGTCGAGGTCGGAGCGGTCGAAGGCCGCGCGGCGGGCGCGGTCGAGGTGCCGGGAGAGGCGGTCGACGCGGGAGAGCACCTGCAGCGGGGAGAAGTCGAGGTCGGGGCGCTCGCGCAGCCATGCACCGACGATGCGGTCCACCTCGTCGCGCGGTCCATCGTCGCGTGCGTCACCCATCCCTCCATCGTATTCACCGCTCGGCCTGTCTCGTCGCGCGCTGTGCCCACCTGATGCACGGGACGCGTCTGGCAGACTGTCATCTGCGCGTCTCCCGCGCGGTCCGCCTTGGTGTAATGGCAGCACGACAGCCTTTGGAGCTGTGAGGTCCAGGTTCGAGTCCTGGAGGCGGAGCGGCATCCCGCCGCATCGACCCTTGGAGGGACATGACCGACCAGAATCTCGCCATCGTCGTTCTCGCGGCGGGGCAGGGGACGCGGATGAAGTCCGCCACCCCGAAGCTCCTGCACGAGCTCGGAGGCATCCCGATCGTGGGGCATGTGCTCGCCACGACGCGCGAGCTCGACGCGGCGCACGTCGTCGCGGTGGTGCGGCACGAGCGCGACCGTCTGGCCGCGGTCATCGAGGCCGACCTGCCGGAAGCCGTGATCGTCGACCAGGACGAGATCCCGGGCACGGGCCGCGCCGTCGAGCAGGCCGTCGCGGCGCTTCCGGCCGACTTCGCCGGAGACGTGCTGGTCGTCAACGGCGACGTCCCGCTGCTCGACGCCGAGACCCTGCGCGGGCTCATCGCCGACCACCGCGGGAGCGGCTCGGCGGCGACCATCCTCTCCAGCTTCCCCGCCGATGCCACCGGGTACGGCCGCATCGTGCGCAACGCCGCCGGCACGCTCGACCGCATCGTCGAGCACAAGGACGCCACGGCGGAGGAGCGCGCCATCGGCGAGATCAACGCCGGCATCTACCTCTTCGGGGCGGCGGCACTGCGCGACATGCTCGCGGCGGTCACCACCGACAACGCGCAGGGCGAGAAATACCTGACGGATGTCATCGGCCTCCTCCGCGAGGCGGGTTTCGACGTCGACGCCCTCCCCGTGGCCGACTCGTGGCTCGTCGAGGGCATCAACGACCGCGCCCAGCTCAGCGAGATGGCGGCGAAGCTCAACGCCCTCATCGTGCGCACCTGGCAGCTCGCCGGCGTCACCGTGCAGGACCCGGCCACCACGTGGATCGACGTCAAGACGAAGCTGGCCCCCGACGTCACGATCCTGCCCGGCACGCAGCTGCGCGGCGCGACCCTCGTCGAGACGGGTGCCACGATCGGACCGGACACGACCCTCCTGGACTGCGAGGTCGGCGCCGGCGCGACGGTCACGCGCACCGACGCGACGCTCGCCGTGATCGGCGCCGGGGCGACCGTCGGCCCGTTCGCCTACCTGCGACCGGGAACCGTCCTCGGCGCGGACGGCAAGATCGGCACCTTCGTCGAGACGAAGAACGCCACCATCGGCGCGGGCACCAAGCTGGCGCACTTCAACTACGTCGGCGACGCCGAGGTCGGCGAGAAGTCGAACCTCGGCGCCGGCGTCATCACGGCGAACTACGACGGCGTGCACAAGCACCGCACCGAGATCGGCTCGCACGTGCGCGCAGCCAGCAACACCGTGTTCGTCGCGCCGGTTAGGATGGGTGACGGAGCGTACACGGGAGCGGGAACCGTCGTCCGCAAGGATGTCCCGGCCGGCTCGCTGGCCATCACCGTCGCCCCGCAACGCAACATCGAAGGCTGGGTCGCGCAGAAGCGACCGGGCACGGACGCCGCCCGAGCTGCGGAAGAGAGCGGAGAATAAGTGTCTGGGATCACCGCGAACGGCCAGAAGCGCCTCGTCCTCATCTCGGGGCGGGCGCACCCCCAGCTGGCCCGGGAGATCGCCGACTGCCTCGGCAGCGAGCTGGTCCCGACCGACGCGCGAACCTTCGCGAACGGCGAGATCTATGCCCGGTTCGACGAGAGCGTCCGCGGGTCGGACGCCTTCGTCATCCAGTCGCACACCTCGCCGATCAACGAGTGGCTGATGGAGCAGCTGATCATGGTCGACGCGCTCAAGCGGGCGTCGGCCAAGCGCATCACCGTCGTCGCGCCGTTCTACCCCTATGCCCGACAGGATAAGAAGGGCCGCGGCCGCGAGCCGATCTCGGCCCGCCTGGTCGCCGACCTGTTCAAGGCGGCGGGCGCCGACCGCATCATGTCGGTCGACCTCCACGCCGCTCAGATCCAGGGCTTCTTCGACGGCCCCGTCGACCACCTCTTCGCCATGCCGGTGCTCCTCGAGCACATGCGCCGCGAGCTCGACCCGGCGACCCTCACGGTCGTGTCGCCCGACATGGGCCGCGTCCGCGTGGCCGACAACTGGAGCGACAAGCTGGGCGTCCCGCTCGCCATCATCCACAAGCGCCGCGACCCGCTCGTCCCGAACCAGGTGTCGGTGCACGAGATCGTGGGTGACGTGGAGGGCCGCGTCTGCCTCCTGGTGGACGATCTGATCGACACGGGCCGCACCATCGTCAAGGCGGCGGAGGCGCTCAAGGCCAACGGCGCCACCGGCGTCGTCGTCGCGGCGACGCACGCTGTGTTCAGCGACCCCGCGGTCGAGCTGCTGCAGTCGGACGTCATCGACTCGGTCGTCGTCACCGACACCCTGCCGCTGCCCGAGCACAAGCGCTGGGACAAGCTCACGGTCCTGCCGATCGCCCCGCTTCTCGCGGACGCGATCGAGCAGGTCTTCACCGATGGCTCGGTGACGTCGATGTTCGACGGGGCCGCGTAGCCCCGGACGCACGCGCAGAATCGACCGCGCACTCGACCCCGTCGAGCGCGGCCTGATCCGAGGGTGTCGCCTGATCCGAGGGTGTCGCCGGGTCGGCGACGCTCAGGGGAGGGAGTGCGGCGCCGACGGGATGAGGCCGAGCGGCGCGACGAACGTCGCGTCGCCCTCGGTGTTGAGCGCGTAGCACTGCCAGCCCGGCCCTGCGGGGGCGACCAGCTCGAAGCGGGCGGAGGATCCCGTCGCGTCGGGCTGGTAGTGGCGCACGTAGACGCCGCAGGTGTACTCGGCCGTGGACGTCTGCATCCCGATGGTCAGCAGGATGCCGGGCAGCAGCAGCCCGCCGAGCGCGAGCACCACGACGACGCGGATCACGATCACGCGCCGGGCGCGCGGCGACCGGTCGATGGGCTCGTACGCCGCCAGCTCAGGATGCTCCTCGTACGTCACCCTCCGAGTCTCACCCGTCGCGGCCCCCGAGTACACAGAAAGTGCTCCGAATCGGGCGGATTCGGAGCACTTTCTGTGTACGCGGGGGCTGTGAGCCTAGTGCGAGGAGCCCTCGGTCTCGATCTCGGTGCGGTCGCCCGACCACAGCGTGTGGAAGGTGCCGTCCTTGTCGACGCGCTTGTAGGTGTGGGCGCCGAAGAAGTCCCGCTGTCCCTGCACCAGCGCGGCCGGGAGGCGCGTGGAGGCGAGCGAGTCGTAGTAGGACAGCGCGGAGCCGAACCCGGGGACCGGCACGCCCGAGAGCGCGGCCGTGGCGACGATGCGGCGCCACGCGGCCTCGCCCTCGCGGACCGCGTCCGCGAAGTACGGCGCCTCGAGCAGGGTGGCGATGTCGGGGTTCTCGTCGTACGCGTCGGCGATGCGGTTGAGGAACTGGGCGCGGATGATGCAGCCGCCACGCCAGATCTTGGCGATCTTGTCCTTGTTGATGGTCCAGCCGTACTTCTCGGCGCCGGCGATGATGGCGTCGAAGCCCTGGGCGTAGGCGACGACCTTGGACGCGTAGAGCGCTTTGGAGACGTCGTCCGCGAATGCGGCCACGTCGGACGCCTTCTGCACCTCGGGGCGGGACCGGATGGTCGCCTGCACGGCGGCGCGCTGGTCCGGCTTGGAGGAGACGGCGCGGGCGAAGACGGCCTCCGCGATGCCGCCGACCGGCACACCGAGGTCGAGCGCGTTCTGCACGGTCCACACGCCCGTGCCCTTCGACCCGGCCTGGTCGAGGACGATGTCGACGAACGGCTTGCCGGTCTCCGCGTCGACCTGGCGCAGCACCTCCGCCGTGATCTCGATCAGATACGACTCCAGATAGCCCTGGTTCCACTCCGAGAACACGTCGGCGATCGCGGCGGGCTCGAGGCCGCCGACGGTGCGGAGCAGGTCGTACGCCTCGGCGATGAGCTGCATGTCCGCATACTCGATGCCGTTGTGGATCATCTTCACGAAGTGGCCGGCGCCGTCGGTGCCGACGTGGGTCACACAGGGCTCGCCCTCGGCGACCGCGGCGATCGACGACAGGATCGGGCCGAGGGTCTCGTACGACTCGGCCGAGCCTCCCGGCATGATCGACGGGCCCTTGAGCGCGCCCTCCTCACCGCCGGAGATGCCCGCCCCGACGAAGTGGATGCCGGTCTCGGAGATGCGCTTCTCGCGGGCGATCGTGTCCTGGAAGTTCGCGTTGCCGCCGTCGACGATGATGTCACCCGGCTCGAACCGCTCGGCGAGCTGATCGATGACCGCGTCGGTGCCCTTCCCGGCCTGGACCATGATGATGGCGGTGCGCGGCTTCGCCAGCGACGCCACGAAGTCGTCGATGGACTCGGAGGCGACGAACCCGGCCTCCGGGTGGGCGCCGATCAGCTCTTCGGTGCGCGCGTAGGTGCGGTTGTAGACGGCGACCGTGTTGCCCTCGCGGGAGGCGAGGTTGCGGGCAAGGTTCGACCCCATCACCGCCAGTCCGACGACTCCGATGTTGGCGGTTGCTTCCTGTGACACGTGGTGCTCCTTCGTGCTCGGTGATCTGCTGCGGCGGGTGCCGCGTCGAGGGGTCAGGGGAGGGTGTGGTCGGTGGCGGGGGAGGAGGCGGCGATGAAGCCCTGGGCGACCGTGATGTCGTCGTCGCCGAGACCGGCCTCCACCAGTCGGCGGAAGAAGTCCTGCAGCGTCGTGAGCTGGGGAGTGGCCGTCGCGGTGCGCTCCGCCTCCGCGCGGGCGAAGCCGAGGTCTTTCACCATGAACTTCGCCGGCCCGGAGACCGAGTAGTCCTTCTCGGCCAGACGCTGTTTGCGCGACTCGAGCAGACGGCTTCCAGCGTAGCCGCCGCCGAGCAGGTCGAGCAGTCGCGTTACGTCCAGGCCCGCGCGCTCGGCGATGACCGTCGCCTCGCTGAGGGCGACGATGGTGGAGGCGACGATCATCTGGTTGCAGGCCTTGGCGACCTCGCCAGAGCCGAGCGGGCCGAGCAGAACGGGCGTGCCCATCGTGGACAGGATGGGCTCGGCGCGGGCGAAATCGTCCGGGTCGCCGCCGACCATGATGGCGAGCGAGCCGGCCTCTGCGCCGTCCGTCCCTCCGCTGACCGGGGCGTCGAGCACGCGGACGAGGCCGTCGGTCCGGGCGTCCAGCTCGGCGGCGAGGTCACGGATCCCGTCGGGCGCGGAGGTGGAGCCCACGATCAGCAGCAGCGGGTGGTCGACGCCGGCCAGGAGGCCGTCCGGACCGTCCAGCACCGAGCGCAGCTGCGGGAGGTCGGGGAGCATCGAGAGCACGATGTCGCTCTGTGCGGCGAGGTCACGGGCGGTCGGAGCGACGACCGCGCCCGCGGCCCCGGCATCGTCGAGGGCGGCGCGCGTGCGTCCGTGCACCACCACGGATGCGATGCCGCTGCGGAGCAGGTTGAGCGTCATCGGGCGGCCCATGTTGCCCAGCCCGAGGACGCCGACGGTGGAGCGAGGCTGTCGTTGGCTCGTCATATGGTCAGTATAGTGAACGCGGTTCAGTAGAGTGAATCCTTGGTAGACTGTCTCCGTCTACCGGACTCTACCCGCAGACAGTGAGGACGAAGGTGACCACCACCGAGCTCCGCGTCGCCGTGGCGACGCCCCTGAAGCCCGAGCATGCCGACCTCCTGGTGGAGCGCGAGCCGCGCATCCGCCTGGACTTCGAGCCGGACCTGCTGCCGCCGATGCGCCACCCGGCCGATTTCGGCGGCGACCCCGGCTTCCGGCGCACGCCCGTTCAACAGGAACGCTTCGACGCCATGATCGACGCGGCGGACGCCGTCTACGGCGTGCCCGATCTCGATCCGGCTCAGATCGCCCGCGCGGTCCGTGCGAATCCCGGCCTCCGTTGGATGCACACGATGGCGGCCGGAGGAGGAGGCACGGTCAAGGCCGCGAAGCTCACCGCGGAGGAGTTGGAGCGCGTCGCCTTCACGACCTCCGCCGGGGTGCATGGCGGCCCCCTCGCCGAGTTCGCCCTTTTCGGCCTGCTCGCCGGGGCGAAGGGCCTGCCGCGCCTGCAGGCCGACCAGCGGGATCGCGACTGGCCCGGACGGTGGGGGATGGGTCAGCTGGCCGAGCAGACCGTGCTCGTGCTCGGCCTGGGCGGGATCGGGGCGGAGGTCGCCCGGCTGCTGAAGGCGTTCGGCGCCCACGTGATCGGGACCTCCCGGCACGAACGCGCCGTCCCCGACGTCGACGAGGTGGTGCGACCCGCCGCGCTGGCCGACGTCGCCGGCCGCGTCGACGCCGTGGTGGTCGCCCTTCCCGGGACGGCCGCGACCGAGCGGATGCTGGGCGCGGCGTTCTTCGAGGCGGCGAAGCCCGGGCTGACGGTGGTGAACGTCGGCCGCGGCACCGTGATCGACGAGGGCGCGCTGCTCGCCGCCCTCGAGGCGGGCCGCGTCGGCTTCGCCGCCCTCGACGTCACGGCGGTCGAGCCGCTGCCGCAGGAGAGCCCGCTCTGGGCGCACCCGCGCGTGCTGATCAGCCCGCACACGGCCGCGTTGACGACCGGGGAGGAGCGCCGCATCGCAGAATTGTTCGCAGACAACGCCACGCGCCTGCTGGACGGGCGCCCGCTGCGCAACCGGGTCGACACCGTCGACTTCTACTGACGCGGCGACGACCGATGAGGAGCCGACATGTCCGATGCCGCAGAGAAGGCTCCCGCGGTCGCGCGGGCCGTGCGGGTGCTCGATCTGCTCGGCGACGCCCTCGGTGAGCCGCTGACTCTGAGCGAGCTGGCGCGCGGGCTCGGCGCAGCCAAGTCGTCGACGCTCAATGTGGTCTCCGCGCTGGAGGAGGGCGGCCTCGTCCGCCGCAACGACACCGGCTACGTGCTGGGTCGCAAGGTCGTGGAGCTGGGCGGCGCCTATCTCCGTGCATTCGACCCGGTGCTCGAGTTCTATCGGGCCTGCGCCGACTCCGAGCTCCTGCGCCATGAGCGCACCCAGCTCGCGGTGCTCGACGGCACGCACGTCATCTACGTCGGCGCGCACGTGGGCCGCGCGCCGTTCCGCCTCTCGGCCGGTATCGGCTCCCGCTACCCCGCCTCGATCACGGCGGTCGGCAACGCCCTGCTCGCGGAGCTGAGCAACGACGAGATCGCGCGTCGCTTCGCCGACGACGAGACCCGGCCCGGATTCACCGACCAGTCCACGACCTCCCTCGACGGGCTGATCGCCAAGATCGACGCGACGAGGGAGCGCGGCTACAGCCTCGACCACGGCGAGGTCTATCCCGGGCTCGCCGGGTTCGCGATCGTCGTCCCGCCGCAGTCGAGCGGCGAGGTCTCGCTGGCGCTGGGGGCCTCCCTGCTGGAGTCGGCCTTCACCGACGACGTGCTGGCCGCGCTGCTCACGGAGCTCCACATCGTCGGCCGCCGGATGTCCAACCCGATGAATCTCGCGACGGAGGCGCTGACCGGGCACATCGTCGCCTGACGTGCCGGAGCGGTGCTGTCACCGGACGAAAAGTGTTCAGTGGGTTGAACCGTGTTCAGCATAGTGTTATGGTCGACCGCAGCGGGCGACGACGCCCGTGCAAGCCGACCCCCGACGACGATGTCACGCGACGACGTCACGCGACGACGCCGAGGGGGTCCTGTGCAGGAGGACACCCCGATGAGCACTGACCGCTCTGCGAGCGAACTGCGCGGCTCGAACGACCCCGACTACGCGGCGAACCTGCGCCGCGCCACTCTGGCCTCCAGCGTCGGAAGCGCGCTGGAGTACTACGACTTCGCCCTCTACGGACTGGCCTCCGCCCTCGTGTTCGGCCAGCTGTTCTTCCCGGCCCTCGGGCCGGGCGCGGCCGTCGCCGCCGCGTTCGCCACCTACGCGGTCGGCTTCTTCGCCCGGCCATTCGGCGGCCTGTTCTTCGGAGCGCTGGGGGACAAGATCGGCCGCAAGGCCGTCCTGATCGTCACGATCGCGCTCATGGGAGGCGCGAGCACGCTCATCGGCGTGCTGCCGACCGGGGAGCAGATCGGCGTCTGGGCGCCGATCCTCCTCGTGGTCCTGCGCGTTCTCCAGGGCTTCGGCGCCGGGGCGGAGCAGGCCGGCGCGACCACGCTCATGGCCGAGTACGCTCCCGTCCGCCGGCGGGGATACTTCGCGTCGCTGCCGTTCGTCGGCATCATGATCGGCACCATCCTGGCCTCGGTCGTCTTCTTCCTGCTCGGCCTCGTGGACCGGCAGATCGTGCACGACTGGCTGTGGCGCATCCCGTTCCTCGCGTCGGTGCTGCTCATCATCGTCGCCATCTTCATCCGGCTCCGCCTGCGCGAGTCGCCGGCCTTCATCACCCTCGAGGCGCAGGAGCAGGTCGCGAAGAACCCGCTCGGCGAGGCGTTCACACAGTCGTGGCGCACCATCATCCGGGGCATCGGCCTGCGGATGGCGGAGAACGGCGGGTCCGCGCTCTACCAGACGCTCGCGGTGACCTTCGTGACCACCGTGGTCGGTGCCGAGCCGTGGATGGGCCCCCTGGCGATCGCCATCGGCGCCGCCCTCGGCATCATCGTCATCCCGTTCGCCGGCTCCCTCAGCGACCGGTTCGGGCGGATGTGCGTCTACCGCATCGGCGCGCTCATCCAACTCGTGCTCGCCGTCCCCGCCTGGTGGCTGATGTCGATGGGGTCGGTCTGGCTGATCATCCCCGTGCTCGCGATCACCTACGGCGTCGGCGTGAACGTGATGCTGGGCGCGCAGTGCGCCACCCTCCCCGAGCTGTTCGGCAACCGCCGCCGGTACATCGGCGTCGCGATCTCGCGCGAGTTCAGCGCCGTGCTCGCGGGAGGCATCGCCCCGCTCATCGGCGCCGTGCTGCTCGGCGCGTTCGGGAACTCCTGGTGGCCGCTCGCGATCTACGTCCTCGCCCTGACGGCCATCACCCTCTGGGCGACGTTCGTCACGCCCGAGACGCGGGCCCGCGACCTCAACCTCCTCACCGACGCCATCGACGACTCGTATGTCGACGTGACGAGCCGCCCGTCGCCGACCGTGTCGCGCCGGGAGCACCAGCGCACGCTCGCGGCGTCGCGCGCCCACTGATGCGGCTCGCCCGCGTCCGCACCGGCCGCAGTCTCATCCCCGTGGTGTGGTCGGACGGCGAGTGGCACGTCATCGACGACCTGTTCGCCGACGCGCCGCGTCGCACCGGGGAGCGATTCGCCGCCGATGCGCCGCTCGCGGCACCTGTCGAACCGCGGATCGTGCTCGGGATGGCGCACAATTCCGGCCCCGCGGACGCGCTGCTCCCACCGCAGGCGTTCGCCAAATCGGCCCGCACCGTCGTCGGACCCGGGGAGCCGATCGGGCTCGACCCGGCGGTCGGCTCCGTGGTCGCGGAGGGAGAGCTCGCGGTCGTCGTCCCGCCGCCGCGCGCGTCACCTCCACGCGGACGAGGTGGCGGCGCACGTGCTCGGCTTCACGATCGGCAACGACGTGACAGCGGTCGAGCAGATCGCCCGCGACTCCCTGCTGACCCAGGCGAAGAACGGCGACGGCTTCACGCCCCTCGGCCCGTGGATCGAGACCGACCTGGATCCCGCCGGCCTCGGCATCCGCGCCGAGGCCGGCGACCGGGTCGCGACCGGTTCGGTGGACGGGCTCGCGCGAGGAGTCGTCGAGCTGCTGGTCCACCTGACCGGCGTGCTCGAACTCGGTCCCGGCGACGTCGTGCTGACGGGCTGCCCCGGAACGGGGGTGCCCGTCGCAGCCGGCGACACCGCACGCATCCACATCGACGGACTCGGCGAACTCGCGAACCCGGTCGTCGCGGCCGGGCGACACAGGAGAGGATCAGAATGACAGCCAACCCCTTCGATCTCACGGGACGCGTGGCACTCGTGACCGGATCGAGCCGCGGCATCGGCCGGGCGCTGGCCGACGGGCTCGCCGCCGCGGGGGCGACGATCGTGCTCAACGGACTCGACCCCGACCGCCTCGCGGTGACGAGGGACGCGCTCGCCTCCGAGTACGGCGACCGCATCCACGCCCTCCCGTTCGACATCACCGACGAGAGCGCGGTGGTGGCCGCGGTCGACCGCATCGAGGCTGAGGTCGGACCGGTGGAGATCCTGGTCAACAACGCGGGTGTCCAGCACCGGGAGCCGCTGCTCGACGTCAGCCGCGAGGACTGGGATCGGGTGCTCAGCACCGACCTGACGAGCGCCTTCCTCGTCGGCCGCACCGTCGCGCGCGGGATGGTCGGCCGCGGCCACGGCAAGATCGTCAACATCGCCTCGGTGCAGGCCGACCTCGCGCGCCCGACCATCGGTCCCTACACGGCGGCGAAGGGCGGTCTGCGCAACTTGACCCGTGCGATGACGGCGGAGTGGGCGGCCAGCGGGGTGCAGGCGAACGCGATCGCGCCCGGGTACATCCACACGGAGATGACTCAGAGCCTGGTCGACGACGCGGCGTTCAACGACTGGATCGTCGGTCGCACGCCGGCCGGCCGCTGGGGGCGCGTCGCCGACCTGGTCGGCCCGACCGTGTGGCTCTCGTCGGCCGCGTCCGACTACGTCAACGGCCAGGTCGTCTTCGTCGACGGCGGCATGACGGTGGTGGTGTGACCGTGGACACGACGCGGGCCGTCGTCGCCCACGGCGCAGGCGACCTGCGCGTCGACCACCTGCCGCTCGCCGATCCGGCCCCCGACGAGGCGATCGTCGCCGTCGCCTACGGCGGCGTCTGCGGTTCCGACCTGCACTACTGGACCCACGGCGCGGCGGGGGAGTCGGTCCTCCGCGCGCCGATGGTGCTCGGCCACGAGGTGGTGGGCATCGTGGCGGACGCCGCGGCGGACGGATCCGGCCCGGCCGCCGGGACGGCGGTCGCCGTGCACCCCGCGACGCCCCTCCCGGGTGACGGCTCGCGCTACCCGGAGGACCGCTCGAACCTGGCGCCCGGTGCGACCTATCTCGGCAGCGCGGCGCGCATCCCGCACACCGCGGGCGCCTTCGCCGACCGGGTCGTGCTGCCGACACGGATGCTCCGCGCGCTGCCGAGCGGGCTCCCGCTGCGGACCGCCGCGCTCGCCGAGCCGGCCGCCGTCGCGTGGCACGCCGTGCGCCGGGCGGGGGAGGTGCGCGGAGCGCGGGCGCTCGTGATCGGCAGCGGACCCATCGGTGCTCTCGCCGTCGCCGTGCTGCGTCGGGCCGGCGCCGCGGAGATCGTCGCCACCGACCTGCACGAGCTGCCCCGATCGATCGCGACCGCCGCGGGTGCGACACGCACCATCGACGCGCGCGACGCGGAGGCCGTGGCGGCCCTCGACGCCGACGTCGTGATCGAGTCGTCCGGCACCGTCCCCGGCCTCGCCGCGGCGATCGCGGGAGCGACCCGAGGCGGGCGTGTGGTGCTCGTCGGACTGCTCCCTCCCGGGGACCAGCCCGTCCCGATCGCCCGCGCGATCTCGCGCGAGCTGGAGCTCGTGGGGTCGTTCCGGTTCGTGGACGAGCTCGACGAGGTGATCGCGGCGCTCGCCGACGGTTCCCTCGACGTCTCCGCGGTCGTCACGCACGAGTTCCCTGCGGAGGAGGCGCTGCACGCGTTCGGGATCGCCCGCGACGCGTCCGTCTCGGGCAAGGTGCTCCTGCGGTTCGGCGCGGCGGACGATCCCGAGGGCGACGGCCGATGACGGCGGTGCAGGGCATCCCGCCGCGCGACGCCATACTGGAGGCATCGCGAACGGAAGGGGCGAGCGTGGGTCCGCTGGTGGTGGTCATGGGCGTCTCCGGCTCGGGCAAGAGCACGGTCGGCGCCCTCGTCGCCGCCGAGCTGGGCGTGGTCTTCGTGGACGGCGACGCGCTCCATCCCGCCGCCAACGTCGCCAAGATGGCCTCCGGCATCCCGCTGACGGACGCCGATCGCGAACCGTGGCTGGACGCGGTCGGCCGGACACTCGCGGACGCGGCCGCCGACGGACTCGTGCTCGCCTGCTCGGCGTTGAAGCGCGTCTACCGGGATCGCATCCGCTCCCACGCACCGGCGACGCTCTTCGCCGAGCTCGACGGGACCGAGGAGGAGCTGGCCGCCCGCATGGTGCGGCCCGGGCACTTCATGCCTCCCTCGCTCCTCGCGTCGCAGCTGGCGACCCTGCAACCGCTGCAGGAGGACGAGTCCGGGCTGCGGCTGCACGTCGACGAGACCCCGGAGGCGCTGGCCGCGACGATCGCGGAACGCGCCCGCGCGGATTTCCGGTAGACTCGGTCACTGAACTTCGGCGAGGGAGTCCAGCGGATCTCCGCAGGCCTCCGTGATCGACGCGGTGGAGCAGGCTACGCAGTCTTTCCTCGCGCACCTCGATGCGCTCGAGTCGACAATCCCACACTGCGAGCACCGCTCGCCCGATCCCCGGCCTCCGGCCGGCAAGGAGAACATCATGGCTGACGAGTCCAACAAGGTCGTCGCAGAGGTCCGCGACAGCTTCGGCAAGGGCGCCGCCCGCAAGATCCGCGCCGCGGGCAAGATCCCCGCGGTCATCTACGGCCACGGCACCGACCCCCAGCACGTCACCCTCCCGGCCCACCAGGTCGGCCTGCTGCTCCGCAAGGCGAACGCGGTCCTCGACCTCGACATCGCCGGCGCGAGCCAGCTCGTCCTCGTCAAGGACGTGCAGAAGGACCCGGTGCTCCAGATCATCGAGCACCTCGACCTCATCGTCGTGCGCCGCGGCGAGAAGGTCCAGGTCGAGGTCCCCGTGCACGTCGAGGGCGAGCCGTTCTCCGGCACCATCGCGGTGCTGGACATCCCGACCATCAAGCTCGAGGTCGAGGCGACCCACATCCCCGAGCGCATCGTCATCGACGTGACCGACGCCGAGGAGGGCACCCAGTACCACGCGAAGGACTTCGCGCTGCCGACCGGCGCCGTGCTCGCCGAGGACGAGGACCTCCTCATCCTGAACATCGTCGTCCCGGCCGCCGCGCGCGCCGAGGACGAGGAGGGGGCCGCCGAGGCCGCCGCGGAGACCGAGGCCTCCGCAGAGGCCGCGGAGTAATCCCTCCCGATGGAATCCTCCCGTCCGACGGACGGACCCTGGCTCGTAGTCGGGCTCGGCAACCCCGGGCCCGGCTACGCCGCCACCCGTCACAACGTGGGGCAGATGGTGCTCGACGAGCTCGCCTCGCGCGGCCGTCTCACCTTCAAGACCCACAAGACGAACGCGACCGTGGCAGAGGGGCGCCTGACGCCCGGCGGCCCGCGGTTCGTGCTCGCGAAGCCGAACACGTTCATGAACGTGTCCGGAGGGCCGGTCGCGCAGCTTCTGCGCTTCTACTCCCTCGACCCGTCGCGCCTGATCGTGGTGCATGACGAGCTCGATATCCCGTTCGACACCCTGCGCCTGAAGTCCGGCGGCGGTCACGGCGGACATAACGGCGTCCGCGACGTGATCGCCGCGACCGGCACCGGCGATTTCACCCGCGTGCGCGTCGGTGTCGGGCGTCCGCCCGGCTCCCAGGCCGCCGCGGACCACGTGCTCAAGGCGTTCAGCGCCGATGAGCGCAAGAACCTCCCGATCCTCGTCTCCGACGCCGCCGACGCCGTCGAGCAGATCGCGTCCGACGGCCTCACGGCCGCCCAGAACCGCTTCCACACCGCCCGCTGACGCACCGCGTTGAGCCGACATTCGTGCCGAATGTGCGGAAAACCTGACGCTTTCCCGACATTCGTGCCGAATGTGCAGGGCTACGCCGCGACGGACGCGAGCACAGGTCCCGCCCGGTGCCCGCACAGTCGTCGCACAGCGCGCCGTCGTACCGTGTCGGCCATGGAGCTGTTCACACGCGAGTGGGGCCGGGGCGATCGTTACGCGATCCTGGTCCACGGTGTGATGTCGGATTCCCGCACCTGGCGCCGCGTCGGCCCCGTGCTCGCCGACCGCGGCTACCACGTCGTCGCCGTCGACCTGCGGGGGCACGGTCACAGTCCGCGCACCGAGGAGTACTCGGCCGAGCTGATGGCGCAGGACATCGTCGACACCGTGCCCGCCGAGCCGGAGCTCGTGATGGGCCATTCGCTGGGCGGGCTGACGGTGAGCCTGGCCGTCGAGCGGCTCCGCCCCGAGCGCGTCGTCTACGTGGACCCGGCGTTCTCGTGCCCGGTGGCCAATCGGCTCCAGCTGCTCCTCGCGCCGGCGTTCCTCAAGACGCTCGCACGCCAGTCCGCCGCGCGCATCGCCCGGCGCAACCCGCGCTGGGACCCGGCCGACGTCGCGATCGAGGTCGAGTCGTTCCGCGCCTTCGACCGTGCGGCGATCCCGACGGTGCTCGCTCCGAGTGTGATGCGCGCCCCGACGATCATGATGGTGCCGTCGCTCGTGATGCTCGCCGACAACTCCCGTCTGGTGAAGCCGGAGGCCGCCCAGCGTCTGCGCGACGCCGGTTTCGACGTGCGCGTGGTGCCGGGTTCCGGCCATGTGATCAACCGGGACGACCACGACGGCTTCATGCGCGCCCTCGACGGGTGGATCTGAGCACGGACCGATGCGGAACGCACCCCGGAGCGACGCCGTGATCCCGTCCGGCTCGGCCCTCGTCCTGGTGGCCTCGACCGCCCGCGTGCTCGAGGCGCTGCCGGACGAGCCGCTCGCAGCGGATGCGGCGGCCCGGCGCGACCGGTTGCGCCGGGCCGCGGACCGCGACGACTTCACCGCCGCCCGCCTGCTCGCGGCGGCGGCTCATCGCGCGCTGACGGGCGACTCGATCGCGGCCGAGGAGCTCGTGCAGCGGTGCGACAGCTGCGGTGGAGCCCACGGGCGCCCGCAGCCCACCACGGCCGGCCTCCACCTCTCCTGGTCGCACGCGAACGGAACCGTCGCGGCCGGAGCCGCACGGGGTCGGCTCGGCGTCGATGTGGAGGGCGGGACGCCGGCGAGCGACGGGATGCCCGACGCCGCCCTCTCGCCCGCCGAGCGACGCATCCTCGCCGTGAGCGCCGATCCCGGCGCCGCCTTCCTGCTGAGCTGGACGGCGAAGGAGGCTCTCGCGAAGGCGGGAGCGGCCCGGCTCGACGGATTCGCGGGTCTCATCGTGCTCGCGGACGACCGCCGACTCGCGGCAGGATACGGCCCGTTCGCTCTCGCTTCCCGCCGCGGGGAGGGATTCTGCGCGTCCGCGGCGACTCCCGGCCCCGTGCTCTGGCGGACGCTCGACGCCGACGGAGGTCTCGTGCCGTTCACCCATCGGGCTGTCGGGGGCGCCGCGTAGACTCTGGCGAGTGATACTCCAGGGCTTGATCACGGCGCTTCAGCGCGCCTCCACGTTCGCTGACGCGCTCACGTATGCTTCGCGCGACGCCGACTTCTCGCTCACGGAGGGGCTGCGTGCACCGCTGCTCGCCGGACTCATCCGACGCCGCGCGGAGCAGGATTCGTCCCAGGCCGTCCTGGTCGTCACGGCGACCGGCCGCGAGTCGGAGGCGGTCAGGGCCGCCCTGCCGTGCGTGCTCCCCGATGCCGAGATCGTCGAGTTCCCCGCCTGGGAGACGCTCCCGCACGAGCGGTTGAGCCCGAGCGCCGAGATCGTCGGCAAGCGGCTCACCGCCCTCCGGCGGCTCGTCGATTGGGGAGCGGGGGAGCGTCGCACGCCCTTCGTGCTCGTCGCGTCGGTGCGCGCGGCCCTGCAGCCCCTCGCCGACAACCTCACCGACTACGCCACCGTCGACCTGACGGCCGGCGGTCGCGGGTTCGACCTCGCCGGCCTCGCCGCGCAGCTGGTCGACCTCGCCTACGCGCGGGTCGACATGGTGACCCGGCGCGGCGAGTTCGCCGTGCGCGGCGGCATCCTCGATGTCTTCCCGCCCACCGCCAACCACCCGTACCGGGTCGACTTCTTCGGCGACGAGGTGGAGCAGATCCGCGCCTTCTCGGTGGCCGACCAGCGGTCGCTGCCCGAGCCCATCCCGTCGGTGGCCCTGCCGCCGAGCCGCGAGCTGCTGCTCAGCGAGTCGGTGCGCCAGCGGGCGCGAGAGATGGAGCACGAGTTCCCCAGCCTCTCCGGCATGCTCGCCAAGATCGGCGAGGGCATCCCGGTGGAGGGCATGGAGTCGCTGGCCCCGGCGCTGGTCGACCGCCTGGTGCCGCTCACGCACTACCTGCCCGACGGGGCCGCCGTCGCCGTCTTCTCGCCGGAGCGCGTCGCCTCCCGCGCCGTCAGCCTCGCCGAGACGAACCGTGAGTTCCTGTCGGCCGCGTGGAGTGCAGCCACGGTGGGCGCCGCAGCGCCGATCGACCTCGCCGCCGGTGACTTCCTCACGCTCCAGACCCTCCACGACTCGGTGAAGTTCAGCCGGCCGGGAGCTCCCGCACCCGACCATCCGTGGTGGACCATGAGCGGCTTCCAGACGGATGACGTGCTGCCGGAGCACCGCGAACTCGAGGAGCACCTCCAGGTCCGCATCGCCGCCGACGCCGTGCCCAGCTTCCAGGGCAACGTCTCGGGCGCGGTCGGCCACGTCGCGGCGCGGCTGCGCGAGGGCTGGCGGGTCGCCGTCGTCGCCGAGGGCAACGGCCTCGTCGAGCGCGCCGCGCAGGTGCTGGGCGAAGCCGAGCTGCCCGCGCGCCCGGTCGACCAGTTCCCCGTCGATGCGGAGCCCGGCGTCGCCTACCTGCTCAAGGCCAACGTGGAGCACGGCTTCGAGGTGCCCGAGATCAAGCTCGCCGTCGTGGGCGAGAGCGAGTTCTACGGCCGCACGATCGGCTACGACTCGCGGCAGGTCAAGAAGCTCGCCGCGCGCCGCAAGAACGTCGTCGACCCGATGCAGCTGAAGCCCGGCGACTTCGTCGTGCACGAGACGCACGGCATCGGCAAGTTCGTCGAGCTGACCCAGCGCGAGGTCTCCAGCGGCGGCCGCAACGCGGTCAAATCCAAGCGCGAGTACCTGGTGCTCGAGTACGCCCCGTCCAAGCGCGGCTACCCCGGCGACAAGCTCTACGTGCCGACCGACCAGCTCGACCTCCTCAGCCGCTACGTCGGCGGCGAGGCCCCGCAGCTCAGCAAGATGGGCGGCAGCGACTGGGCGGCCGCGAAGGGCCGCGCCCGCAAGGCCGTGCGCGACATCGCGGTGGAGCTCGTCAAGCTCTACTCCGCCCGCATGGCCTCCAAGGGCCACGCGTTCGGGCCGGACACGCCCTGGCAGCACGAGCTGGAGGAGGCGTTCCCGTTCGCCGAGACGCACGACCAGTTGCAGACCATCGACGAGGTGAAGGCCGACATGGAGCGGCCCATCCCGATGGACCGACTCATCTCGGGCGACGTCGGCTTCGGCAAGACCGAGATCGCCGTGCGTGCGGCGTTCAAGGCCATCCAGGACGGCAAGCAGGTCGCCATGCTCGTCCCGACCACGCTGCTGGTGAAGCAGCACGCGGAGACGTTCCTCGAGCGCTTCGCCGGCTTCCCGGTGCATCTGCGCCAGCTGAGCCGCTTCCAGACCGACAAGGAGGCTCGGGAGACCCTCGCCGGCTTGGCCGACGGCACCGTCGACATCGTCATCGGGACGCACCGCATCCTCGCCGACGGGGTCACCTTCAAAGACCTGGGCCTCGTCATCATCGACGAGGAGCAGCGCTTCGGCGTCGAGCACAAGGACCAGCTGAAGAAGCTGAAGACCAACGTCGACATCCTGGCGATGAGCGCGACGCCCATTCCTCGCACACTCGAGATGGCGGTGACCGGGATCCGCGAGATGTCGACGCTCGCGACGCCTCCCGAGGACCGCCACCCGATCCTGACCTTCGTCGGCCCGTACTCCGAGAAACAGGTCGCCGCGGCCATCCGGCGCGAGCTGCTGCGGGAGGGCCAGGTGTTCTTCGTGCACAACCGGGTCGGCTCGATCTCGGCCGCGGCGGCGAAGATCGCCGAACTCGTTCCGGAGGCGCGCATCGGCGTCGCCCACGGCAAGATGAACGAGCACGCGCTCGAGCAGGTCGTCGTCGACTTCTGGGAGCGCAAGTTCGACGTGCTGGTGTCGACGACCATCATCGAGACGGGGCTCGACATCGCGAACGCCAACACCATCATCATCGACCGCGCCGACAAGTACGGGCTCAGCCAGCTGCACCAGCTGCGCGGTCGTGTCGGCCGCGGGCGGGAGCGCGCGTACGCGTACTTCCTCTGGGACGAGAACAAGCCGCTCAGCGAGACCGCACACGACCGCCTCTCCACCATCGCCGCGAACAACGACCTCGGCAGCGGCATGCAGGTCGCGCTCAAGGACCTCGAGATCCGCGGAGCGGGCAACCTGCTCGGCGGTGAGCAGTCCGGCCACATCGCCGGTGTGGGCTTCGACCTCTACCTGCGCATGATCGGCGAGGCCGTGTCGACGTTCCGCGGCGAGGTCGCGGAGGGGCAGACCGAGTTGCGGCTGGAGCTGCCCGTCGACGCCCACATCCCCGAGGAGTACGTCGACAGCGAGCGCCTGCGTCTCGAGGCCTATCAGAAGCTGTCGGCCGCGAGCGCGCCGACGTCGAAGGACGGCCAGATCGATCTCGTCGTCGAGGAGCTCTCCGACCGCTACGGCGAGCCGCCCGTCCCGGTGCTCAATCTCGTCGCCGTCTCGCGCCTGCGCCGGCACGCGCAGAAGGCGGGCCTCGGCGAGGTCGTCGCCATGGGCTCCAACCTGCGACTCGCCCCCGCGTTGCTGCCGGACTCCCTGCAGGTGCGGCTGCAGCGCATGTACCCCGGGTCGAAGTACCACGCGGCCCCCAAGGTCGCGACCGTCCCTCTCCCGCGTGTCAACGGCGAGCCCCTCGACGACTCCGCCCTCATCGAGTGGGTCTCCACCCTCCTCGGCGCCCTCTTCCCCCTCCCCGAGCCCGCCCCCGAACCCGCCTGACCCGGTCCCGCCCCCCCGTACCCGCCCACCTACCCCACCCCACCCCACCCCACCCCACCCCACCCCACCTACCCCACCCCGGTAAATCCGGAGATGTACGCCGTCGCGCCACGTATCGCCGGAGTTGCGGCGAAATGAGCGGCGCGTCTCGGGAGAACTCCGGAGGAACGGTGCCACGCCCGTCCGGATCGCCGTACCTCCGGCGATTCGAGCCGCCGCGCCGATCTTTTCCCCGTGCGGACGGAGGAATCGGCCGGTTCCTGGAACATCTCCGGAATTACCGGGGTGGGGTGGGGTAGGTGCGGTAGGTGGGGTGGTGGGCGTCAGGGAGACGGGGCGCGGGATCAGGGGCGCGGGATCAGGGGTGCGGGTGGAGGCGGCGGTAGCGTCGGGCGAGCAGGGAGACCAACACGCCGGACACCACGATCGCCACCGCCGAACCAAGGAGAACGGCCAGTGTGCCTTCGGCCCGCACGGTTTCGTCGCCCGCGAACGCCAGCTCGTTCATGAGCAGCGACACGGTGAAGCCGATTCCGCCGAGCGCTCCCACGGCGACCAGGCCGAACAGCGGGATACGTGCGCGTTCCTCGGTGCTGCGGGTGAACGACCCCAGCCAGCCGCCGAGCGTGATGCCGACGAGCTTGCCGACGGGGAGGGCGACGAGGATGCCCCAGAACGCGGGCGAGAGCTCCGACGGCGCGACGGCGGGGATGACGACGAGCGCCGCCGAGAAGGCGAACAGCGGCAGGATGAGCCCGTTCGACCACGGTTCGAGCGCGTGGGCCGTGCGGCGCGCCGGGGTCCGCGCCATGACGAGCCCGAGGGCGACTCCGGCGATGGTGGCGTGCACGCCGGACTCGTGGACGAGCCACCACGCGAGCACCCCCACGAGCACCATGAGCACGCCGATCGGCCAGCGCAGCCTCCCGCGCAGCATGCGGCTCAGCAGCCCGAAGGCGACGACGGCGACGGCCGCCAGCGCCAGGTCGAGGAGGTCGGGGTCGGTCGTGAAGAAGACGGCGATGATCAGGATGGCGATGAGGTCGTCCAGCACCGCGAGCGCGAGCAGGAAGACCCGCAGCCGGTTGGGGAGCCCGCGTCCGAACACGGCGAGCACCCCGAGAGCGAAGGCGATGTCGGTCGCGGTCGGGATGGGCCAGCCGGCCCCTTGACCGGTGCCGGCCGTGATGGCCAGATAGACGAGCGCCGGCACCGCGACGCCGGCCACGGCGGCGATCGCCGGATGGATGGCCTTGGCGAACGAGTTGAGCTCACCCGCGACGAGCTCGTGCTTCAGCTCGATGGCGACGATGAAGAAGAAGACCGCGAGCAGTCCGTCGCTGATCCAGTGCCCCACGCTCATCGAGGCGATGCCGAGGTCGAGTTCGGCGTGCTGCACGTCGAGCAGGGCGGGCCCGGCGACGGTGTTCGCCAGCAGCAGGCCGAGCGCCGCGGCGCCGAGGAGGAGGCCGGCGGCAGTGCGTTCGGAACGGATGATGCTCATCGGGAGTGCAGCCCTTCTCGCACCGTGTGCGGGTGGGGTCGATCACGGGAGCGACGCGCACGCGTCACCCGCCGACCAGACTTCCCGGCACACCAGGTGGGAGTCTACCCGAGGGGCGACACCAGGCAGAGGAGGTGGCCGTCGCGGTCCCGGAGCACGGCCTGCCGCTCCCGCCACGGCTGATCGGCCGGTGCGTCCACGAGCACGGCGCCGGCGGCGACGGCGGCCGTGGTCGCCGCATCGACATCCGGGACGCCGAAGCTGATCGCGACGCCCGCGTCGCCGGGTGTCGGGGTGCGGCGGTGCAGCAGCACCTGAGTCTCGGCGCCCGTCCGGTCGCCCGGGTCCGTCGTCAGCATCGCGACGTCGTCGGCCGTGTACAACTCGGCGAGCCCGAGGACGTCGCGGTACAGCGCGAGGGAGGCCGCGAGATCGTCGACGGACACGGTGACGCGGGCGATGCGACTGGCCATGCGGCCAGAGTAGCGGGCGACGGCGGTGAGAGGATGGAGCCGTCCTGAGGAGGAGCACGATGACCGACCCGGCCCCCAGCAAACTCGATGAGCTCGTCGCGGTGACGGCGCGACTCCGGGCGCCCGGCGGCTGCCCGTGGGACGCCGACCAAACGCACGAGTCCCTCGTGCAGTACCTCGTCGAGGAGACGTACGAGCTGGTGGAGGCGATCGAGAGCGGCACCCGCGACGACTTGCTCGAGGAGCTCGGCGACGTGCTCTACCAGGTGTTGTTCCACGCGGACATCGCGGCGCACACGCCGGGGGAGGACTTCGACATCCAGGATGTCGCTGCACAGATGACCGCGAAGATGATCGGTCGGCACCCGCATGTCTTCGGGGGAGGCCGCACGGCCGAGACCGCGGACGATGTCGTCGGCTTCTGGGACGACCTGAAGAAGCAGGAGAAGCCGGGCCGGACGAGCGTGCTGGACGGCATCCCGCAGGCGATGCCGTCGCTGGCGCTGGCGGACAAACTGCTGGGCCGCGCGCAGAAGGTCGGACTCCTCGATCTGGCCGAGGGCGGAGGAGTCGCGGTGGAGAACGAGGACGAGCTGGGCGCGCTGCTGCTGGCGATCGTCGCGTCGGCGAAGTCGCAGGGCCTGGATGCGGAGCGGGCGCTGCGCTCCACGCTGCGGGACCTCCAGGGAGAGATCCGGGAACACGAGGCGGACGGAGTCTGAGCGTCTTCCTGGGAGTTGTGCAGGGTCGCCTTGCTTAGGTTAGGCTCCCCTAATGTGTCGATCGACACGTCACCCGCCCTTCCCGAACCAGGAGAGCCATGCTCGAAACCGCACGCCGCGGCCGTCGCCGGTCGCGTCTCGCCCTGATCGCCTCGGCGGTCGTCGCCTCGGCCGCACTCGTCCTCACCGGCTGCAGCGCCGGCGGAGCCGGAGCCGAGAGCACCTCCAGCAGTGACACGGGTGCGTTCCCGGTCACGATCGACAGTGCGCTGGGAAAGACGACGATCGACTCCAAGCCCAAGCGCGTCGCGACCTGGGGCTGGGGCGCGCAGGACATCGTGCTCGCGCTCGGCATCGTGCCCGTCGCCATGCCGGCGTTCACCTACGGTGGCGACAAGGACGGCGTGCTGCCCTGGGACGCCGACACGATCAAGAAGCTCAAGGGCGCGACCCCGCAGATCATCTCCTCCGACACGGGGGAGGTGCCGTTCGAGGCGTTCGTGAAGGCGAAGCCCGACGTCATCCTCGCGCCATACTCCGGCCTCACGCAGGCGGAGTTCGACACCCTCAGCAAGATCGCTCCCGTCGTCGCCTACCCGGACAAGCCGTGGGCGACCAGCTGGCAGGACCAGACGGCCATCGTCGGCAAGGCGCTCGGCCTGTCGGGCGAGGCGGATGCGCTGCTCACGAAGACCAAGGACGACATCGCGACCCTCGCCGCGAAGTACCCTGTGCTGAAGGACAAGACGTTCTTCTACGCCGCGGCCAACCAGCCGGGCGTGCTGAACGTCTACCGGGCCGAAGATCCGCGCGTGCAGCTGCTGAACGATCTGGGGCTCAAGAACTCGGCGAGCATCGCCGAGCTCGACACGAGCAAGGATGACGGCAGTTTCTACTTCCAGCTCAGCTACGAGAACCTCTCGAAGATCGACACGGACCTGCTGGTGATGTACTTCGACAAGCAGTCCTCCGTGGATGCGTTCACGGCCGACCCGCTCGTCGCCGCGATGCCCGCCATCAAGGAGGGCCGCTTCGCGCCGATCGTCGGCGAGTCGTTCGTCGCGGCCACGAGTGCGCCCAGTGTGCTCGCCATCCCGTGGATGCTCGACAAGTACGTGCCGCAGCTGGCGGCCGCCGCCGAGAAGGTCAAGTAGCCGTCGATGCCCGCGAGCGTCATCGCTCCCAGCGTCGGCCGTGCCGAGGGGATCTCCTCGCACGGCCGGCGCCGTCGGCGTCTGCTCGTGGGCTTCGTCGTCGCCGTGGTCGCGCTCGTGGCGGTGAGCGTGCTCAGCCTCATGGTGGGCGCACGCACGATCGCCCCCGCCGACGTCCTCGACGCGCTCTTCCACTACCGGCCGGGTGACCCGGAGCACCTCGTGGTGGTCGGGAGCCGGCTGCCGCGCACCCTGCTCGGGCTGGCGGCGGGGCTTGCCCTCGGCCTCTCGGGAACGGTGATGCAGGGCCTCTCGCGCAACCCGCTCGCCGACCCGGGCATCCTGGGCGTCAACTTCGGGGCATCCTTGGCGGTCGTCGTCGCGATCGCCTACCTCGGGGTCACGAGCGTCTCCGGGTACGTGTGGTTCGCCTTCGCGGGGGCGGCGCTCGCTTCCGCCCTCGTCTACGCGGTCTCGTCGGCGGGACGCGAGGGCGCCACCCCGATCAAGCTCGCGATCGCGGGCGCCGCGGTCTCCGCCGCCCTCGGCTCGCTCATCACGGCCGTCCTCCTGACCAGCCGGGTCTCCCTCGACGCGATGCGGTTCTGGCAGGTCGGCGCGCTCGCCGGCCGCACCGTCGACGTGCTCTGGCAGGTGCTGCCCACCCTCCTCCTCGGCGCCGTGATCGCGCTCGCGCTCGGGCGCGTGCTCAACGGTCTCGCGCTCGGGGACGACGTCGCCCGTGGTCTCGGCCAGCGTGTCGGCGTCGCGCGGGCGGTCAGCGCGGTCGCGATCGTCCTGCTCTGCGGCTCCGCCACCGCCGCCGTCGGCCCGATCGCCTTCGTCGGCCTCGTGGTGCCGCACATCGCCCGCTGGGCGGTCGGCGGCGACTACCGCTGGATCCTCGCCTTCTCGGCCGTGGTCGCGCCGACCCTGCTGCTGGCCTGCGACGTGATCGGACGCGTCGTCGCCATGCCCGGCGAACTGCAGGTCGGCGTCGTCATGGCGTTCGTCGGAGCGCCCCTCTTCATCGCCCTCGTGCGGCGCCGCAAGCTGGTCAGCCTGTGAGCGCCGTCACCGTCGACCGTCGCCGCCGCGCCGGTCGCGCCACCCGCGTCGCCGTCGTGCTCGCCGCGCTGCTCGTCGTCGTGGGCGCCGTCTCGCTCACGCTGGGGGATGCGGGGGTCGCCCCCGAGGACGTGCTCGCGGCCCTGGTGGGTCGCGCCGATCGCCTGACCTCGTTCGTGATCCTGGAGCTCCGCCTCCCGCGCCTGCTGGCGGCCGCCCTCGTCGGGGCGTGTCTCGGCGTGTCCGGCGCGCTCATCCAGTCGGTCGCGCGCAACCCGCTCGCCAGCCCGGACATCATCGGCGTCACCGCGAGCGCGAGCGCCGTCGGCTCGGTCGCGCTGGTCTGGTTCGGTCTCACCGGACTCGCGCTCTCCGGAGCGGTGCTGGTCGGAACGCTGCTCGCCGCGGTGCTCATCTATGCCCTCGCGTGGCGCCGCGGCGTGAGCGGCTACCGCTTCGTGCTCGTCGGGATCGGGTTCGCCGCCATCGCATCCGGCGTCGTGTCGTACGTGCTGACGAAGGCCGACATCTCCGACGTGCAGAGCGCGCTCGTCTGGATCACCGGGAGCCTGAACACCGTCGACGGGGTCTCCCTGGCCGTGCTCGCCGTGGGCGCCGCGGTGCTGCTCCCGTGCGCGCTGCTGCTCGGCCGGCCGCTCGCGGCACTGGGCCTGGGCGACGACACGGCGGCCGGGATCGGCGTGCGCGCCGAGCGCACCCGGCTCCTCGTCGTGGCCGTGGCGGTCGCGCTCGCCGCCGTCGCCGTCTCGGTCGCCGGACCGATCAGCTTCGTCGCGTTCCTCGCCGCCCCGATCGCACGCCGCCTCGTCGGCCGCGGCTCGCTCGCCCTCGTGTCATCGGCGCTCGTCGGCGCCCTGGTGGTCGTCCTGTCGGACATCGCGGCGCAGTTCGCCGTGCCCGACGTGGTGTTCCCCGTGGGCGTCGTCACGGGCATCGTGGGCGCCCCGTATCTGCTCTGGCTCCTCACCAGGACCAACCGAATCGGCCGGGGAGGCTGACATGACCGCTGATCACGAGCTCGCCGCGCGCGACCTGACCCTCTCGTACGAGGGCCGGGTCGTCGTCGAGGGCCTCGACCTCACCGTCCCGCCCGGCCGCGTGACCGCGATCGTCGGGCCGAACGCGTGCGGCAAATCGACCCTCCTGCGCGGCCTCTCGCGTCTGCTCGCCCCCGCTTCCGGTGCCGTACTGCTCGACGGTGCGGACATCCACTCGCTGCCGACCAAGCAGGTGGCGACGCGCCTCGGCCTGCTGCCGCAGCCACCCGTCGCACCCGACGGGATCACCGTCGCCGATCTCGTCTCCCGGGGTCGCTACCCGCACCAGGGCTGGTTCCGCCGCTGGACGGCGGAGGACGACGCCGCGGTGACCGAGGCGATGACGGCCACGGGCATCGCCGAGCTCGCGGAGCGCAGCGTCGACGAGCTCTCGGGAGGCCAGCGCCAGCGCGTCTGGATCGCCATGGCCCTCGCGCAGCAGACCGACATCCTGCTGCTCGACGAGCCGACCACCTTCCTCGACATCAGCCACCAGATCGACGTGCTCGACCTCCTGCTCGACCTCAACGCCGCGCGCGGGGCGACCGTCGTGATGGTGCTGCACGACCTCAACCTCGCCGCACGCTACGCGGACCACCTGGTGGCCATGCGGGACGGCGCGATCGTCGCGGCCGGCGATCCGGGCGAGGTCGTCACCGCGGACCTCGTGCGCGACGTGTTCGGCGTCGAGTCGGTCATCGCGAGCGATCCGGTCACGGCGACGCCGCTCGTCGTCCCTCTGGGGCGGCACCACCGGGTCTGAGCCGGCGGCCCGCTCCGGGGCGACGCCGGCAGCGCGTCCAGCCCTGCGCCGGCTGCCACTCGGGTGAGGGCGCGCTGCGCCACTCCTGGCCTGGGTCTGCTCCGGCGTCCCGGGACGCGTTGCCGGCCCCGTCGTGTCTGGCAGCGAGCATCGCGACCGTGGTCGGACGGATGCGACTCATGCCAGGTCCATTCGGGACACCACCGAACCGCTCCGGTCGGGGAACGGCATCAGGGTGGCAACGCAGCGAGTCTACGTCCGCGGTGCGCGCGCGGCCATCCCCCCGGGAGGTGTCCCGCCCGCCGTCGTGGAAGAATCGTCGCATGGCCTCACCGATCACACCGCCCCGCGGCATGCGCGACTTCCTCCCCGCCGAGAAGGCACGCAGGGAGCACGCTCTGGGCGTGATCCGGCGCAGTTTCGCGGCTCACGGCTTCGACGAGATCGAGACGCCGGTCGTCGAGGACGCCGCCCGTCTCCACTCGGGCCTCGGCGGCGACAACGAGAAGCTCGCGTTCGGCGTGATGAAGCGCGGGCTGGACGCCGACGACCTGCGCGCGGCCCTCGAATCGGGCGACCCGCTCGCCCTGTGCGACCTCGGCCTGCGCTTCGACCTGACCGTCCCGCTCGCCCGCTTCTACGCCACGCACCGTGGCGAGTTGCCGCCGGTGTTCCGCTCCATCCAGATCGCGCCGGTGTGGCGTGCGGAGCGCCCGCAGAAGGGGCGCTACCGCCAGTTCGTGCAGTGCGACATCGACATCATCGGCGAGGGCTCGCAGCTGGCCGAGGTGGAGCTGATCACGGCGACCGCCGCGACGCTCGACGCGCTCGGGCTGACCGACTGCACGATCCGCATCAACGACCGCCGCATCCTGAACGGTCTGCTCGAGTACTGCGGTTTCGCCGAGTCGCGCTGGCCGCAGGTGCTGATCTCGGTCGACAAGCTCGACAAGATCGGTTCGGCGGGCGTGGTGTCCGAGCTCAGCGAGGAGGGCGCGGACGCCGCGGCGGTGCTCGGCGGCATCCTCGCCGATCTCGAGCCGCACCTGGCGGACGGGGGAGTGGAGCTCACCGTCGAGGCGATCACGGGCATCCTTCCCGCGGGCGTCGACACCGACGCGGTCGCGGCGCTGGAAGCGCTGGCCCACGCGCTCGACACGCTCCCGGACGGTGTCACGCTGCGCTTCGACCCGACCCTCGTCCGGGGCATGGGCTACTACACCGGCACGATCTTCGAGATCGCCCACCCGGGCTCCGGCAGCTCGGTCGGCGGGGGCGGCCGCTACGACGGGATGATCGGGCGCTTCCTCGGCACCGACGTGCCCGCGTGCGGGTTCTCCATCGGTTTCGAGCGGGTCGTCGATCTGATCGAGCTGCCCGATGACGAGGGGGCGGAGTCGCTCGTGCTCGTCTACGACCCGGCCGTGCCGCTCGACCGGCTGGTCGCCATCAAGTCGACGCTCGTGGCCGAGGGCCGACGGGTTCGACTCGATCGCCGCGCGAAGAACCTCAAGGGGGTGCTCGACCGCGCCGCCGCCTCCGGCTACCGGTCGTTCGCCTTCGTGAACCCGGACACCGCCGATGCCGGCGCGCTCGAGATCAAGGTGCTCGGATGACCGGGGGAGGCACCGCTCCCGCGCGCACGGTCGCCTGGAGCGAGGGGCGCTGGACCACCGCGCCGACGGCCGCCGTCGAGGAGGGGACCGCCCTCGTCGTCACCGCGAAGGAGTCGAGCGACGCCTGGCGCAGTACGGCCTACGGCTTCGTCCACGACACCGAGCACGCTCTCGTCGCGCCGCTGGAGCCGGGATCGGCCATGGAGGTCGCCTTCACCGGCGACTTCTCCGCCGAGTTCGATCAGGCCGGTGTCTTCGTGCGCGTCTCCGACGAGGAATGGACGAAGGCGGGCGTCGAGTTCGCGGACGGCGCCCTGCAGCTCGGAGCGGTCGTGACGCACCGCTTCTCGGACTGGTCGGTCGCTCCCGTTCCCGAGTGGTCGGGACGCCGCATCACCGTGCGGATCAGCCGGGCGGGCGACGCCCTCACGGTGCGCGCCCGCTCCGGCGAGGAGCCGTTCCGGCTCGTGCGCCTCGCCTATCTGGACCCGGACGCCGTGGTCGAGGCAGGGCCGATGGTGTGCGCGCCCAGCCGCGCGGACCTGGCGGTGCGCTTCGAGTCCTGGACTCTCGGGCCCGCGGACTCCGCCCTCCACTGACCCGGTCGCGACGGGACCGTCGACGCGCAGACGTCGGCGCTCCCGCCATTCATCGCAAGCATCCCGCCGTGGGCACGGGCCGTCCACGCGGCTTCACTAGACTTGCCGGTGAAACCCACGAACTACCACTGAGGAGACTGTTGTGGCTCAGATCGAAGCTGTAGGCGCTCGCGAGATCCTGGATTCGCGCGGCAACCCGACCGTCGAGGTCGAGGTGCTCCTGGAGGACGGCACCGTCAGCCGTGCCGCCGTCCCGTCCGGTGCGTCCACCGGCGCCTTCGAGGCCTACGAGCTTCGCGACGGCGACGCCGACCGCTACCTCGGCAAGGGCGTGCAGAAGGCCGTCGACGCGGTCCTCGACGAGATCGGCCCGGCCATCGAGGGATTCGAGGCCAGCGACCAGCGCCTCGTCGACGAGGCCATGATCGAGCTCGACGGCACCGACAACAAGAAGCGCCTCGGCGCCAACGCCATCCTCGGCGTCAGCCTGGCCGTCGCCAAGGCCGCCGCGGACTCCGCCGATCTGCCGCTGTTCCGCTACGTCGGCGGCCCGAACGCGCACGTGCTCCCGGTGCCGATGATGAACATCATCAACGGCGGCGCGCACGCCGACACCGGTGTCGACATCCAGGAGTTCATGGTCCTGCCCATCGGCGCAGAGACCTTCTCCGAGGCACTCCGCTGGGGCGTCGAGACCTACCACTCGCTCAAGTCGCTGCTGAAGTCGAAGGGCCTCAACACCGGTCTCGGCGACGAGGGCGGCTTCGCCCCGGAGCTGGAGCACAACCGTGCCGCGCTCGACCTGATCTCGGAGGCGATCGAGAAGGCCGGCTTCACCGTGGGCACCGACATCGCCCTGGGCCTCGACGTGGCCTCCACCGAGTTCTTCGAGAACGGCGTCTACCGGTTCGAGGGCCAGGAGCGCACCGCCGCCCAGATGTCGGCCTACTACGCCGAGCTGGCCGCCGCCTACCCGCTGGTCTCCATCGAGGACCCGCTGGCCGAGGACGACTGGGAGGGCTGGGCGCACCTGAACGCCGAGATCGGCTCGAAGCTGCAGCTCGTCGGCGACGACCTGTTCGTCACCAACCCGAAGCGCCTCGCTCAGGGCATCGCCGCGAAGGCCGCCAACAGCATCCTCGTCAAGGTCAACCAGATCGGCACCCTGACCGAGACGCTCGACGCCGTCTCCCTCGCGCAGCGCTCCGGCATGACCGCCGTGCTCTCGCACCGCTCCGGCGAGACCGAGGACACCACCATCGCCGACCTCGCCGTCGCCACCGACGCCGGCCAGATCAAGACCGGTGCCCCGGCCCGCTCCGAGCGCGTCGCGAAGTACAACCAGCTGCTCCGCATCGAGGAGGAGCTGGGCGACGCCGCCGTCTACGCCGGCCGCAGCGCCTTCCCGCGCTTCACCGCGTAACGCACTCCCGCGCACTGAGTGCACTCCCGACGGGCCCCGGCATCGCGCCGGGGCCCGTCGTGCGTCTCCGTGCGTCTCGCGCCCCGCGGCATGCGGCCCGATGGCAGGATGGCGTCGTGGATGCGGAGACGGACCTGGTCCCGCTCGTGCTGTTCCTTGCGCTGGCGGCACTGTTCTGCGCGCTCGGCGGGTACCTGCTGCTGCGGCCGGCGCGGGCCGCGGCGTTCTTCGCGGACGAGGGGGAGCGTGGACGCTTCAGGTCGCGTGACGCGCGGGCCGTGGGGCTCGTCTTCACCGTCGGCGGTGGGGTCCTCGTCGCCGTGGGTCTCGCACGCCTCCTGGCCCTCGTGCTGCCGTGAGGGCTCGCTGAGGAGTTGCTCACAGCGTCGGCGTGCGGAGGGGCGCGCCGGGGTCCGGCCGCGACGATCGCCTACGATGAATGGCGGGGCCGCCGGTCCCCGTCCGTGCTCGTCCGTCCACCCGGGAGGTGTCATGCCGAAGCGGCCAACGCTCCCGAACACGCCGCCCAGGCGCACCGGGAACGGCGACACAGCCTCCACCAACCGCACTCCCGGGGCGCCCGCGAAGGCTGCGCCCGCGAAGCCGAAGCCCTCGGCCACGCGGGGCTCGAGCACGGCGTCCCCGTTGGCTGCGAAGACGAAGCCCGCCACGCGCACGGTCGCCCCGACGCTGTCGGCACCGAGCGGCACCGGCCGCTGGCTGCGCGGCATCCACTTCTCGGCGTTCTCGCTGGTGATGATGGGGATCCTCGTCCTCGCCGTCGTCATCCTCGCTCCGACGCTGCAGGCGCTCGTGCAGCAGCGGCAGCAGATCGCCGACCAGCAGGCCGTCGTCGACAAGCTGACGTCGCAGGTCGACGCCGCGAAGGCGCAGCGTGCCCGCTGGAACGACCCGAGCTACATCCGTGCGCAGGCGCGCGATCGGCTGTACTACGTGATGCCCGGTGAGACCAGCTATCTCGTCATCGACGACCGGCCGCCCGCGGCGGTGCAGACCGACGATCCGGTGAGCTCGAAGCTTCAGAAGACCCGCACCGACTGGGTGGGGTCGCTGTTCGGCTCGTTCATGGGAGCGGGCCTGACAGAGGCGACACCCCAGCAGCTGACCGGTCAGACCGGCACGCCGACTCCCGAATCCACTCCGAGCAAGTGAGCACCGCACCATGACCAGACCGCCGTTCGAACACGTGACCGACGAGGACATCGCCGTCGTGAGCCGCCAGCTCGGCCGGCCGGCGCGCGACGTCGTCGGAATCGCGGCGCGCTGCGTGTGCGGCCGCCCCACCGTGGTCTCCACCGCACCGCGGCTCGCCGACGGGACGCCGTTCCCGACCTTCTACTACCTGACCCACCCGGCCGCCACGGCCGCGATGTCGACGCTCGAGGCGACCCAGGTGATGAACGAGTACAACGACCTCCTGGCGGAGGACGAGGGGGTCCGTGCGCAGTACGCGGCCGCACACGAGCAGTTCCTGGCCGATCGTGAGTCGATCGCCGTCGTGGAGGAGATCCGCGGGATCTCGTCCGGTGGGATGCCCACCCGTGTGAAGTGCCTGCACGCGCTCGCGGCCCACGCGTTGGCGGCCGGTCCGGGCGTGAATCCGATCGGCGACCTGGCATTGGCGCGGGGCGCGTGGTCACCGGATGTCTGCGAGTGTCAGGTCGACGTCACGGAATGAGGGCGGGCCAGGGGGAAGCCGGTGGGCACCGGGTGCGGGCGCAGCGCGGCAGCAGGCCGGCACGCCGCGCGGTGACGGCCGTCGCCGCTGCGCTGGCGTTGACGCTCGTCGCTCCCACCGCCGCGCACGCCGACCAGGTGCGCGACCTCGAGTACTGGCTCGCGGACTACGGTTTCACGACCGCCTGGCAGACGACCCGCGGGGCGGGCGTCAAGGTGGCCGTGATCGACACGGGCGTCGACGGCAGCGTCCCCGACCTGGCGGGCGCCCTCGGGGCGGGGACCGACGTCTCCGAGGTGGGCGCGCCGAACGGGCAGAAGCCGCTGGGCGACGGCGACGCGGCGAATCACGGCACCTGGGTCGCCTCCCTCCTCGCCGGGCGCGGCACAGGAGAGGGCAGCGGTGTGCTCGGGGCCGCGCCGGAGGCCACGATCCTCCCCGCGTCCGTCGCGCTCGGGAAGGCGATGGGCCCGGTCGGCAGCGACGAGCAGATCGCGCAGGCCGTGCGCTGGGCCGTGGACAACGGGGCGACCGTCATCAACATGTCCCTCACCCGCAACACCCTCGACTGGCCGACCAGCTGGGACGACGCCTTCCAGTACGCGTTCCAGCACGACGTCGTGATCGTCGCCGCGGCCGGCAACCGGGGGAGCGGCACGACGGAGGTCGGTGCTCCCGCGACGATCCCGGGCGTCCTCACCGTCGCCGGCGTCGACCGGCAGGGGCAGGCCAGCTTCGACGCGTCGTCACAGGGCATCACGATCGGCGTGTCCGCGCCCAGCGAGCAGCTCGTCGGGGCGAACCCGGGCGGCGGCTACGTCCAATGGGAGGGGACGAGCGGGGCCGCGCCGTTGGTCTCGGGGGCGGTCGCGCTCGTGCGCGCCGCGCATCCCGAGCTGAAAGCGGCCGACGTGATCGAGAGGATCATCAAGACGGCGCGTCCGGCCGGGGGCGGCAGCGTCCCGAGCCCGATCTACGGGTACGGCCTGCTCGACGCGGCCGCCGCCGTCACCGCCTCGGTGCCGCACGTGACCGCCAACCCGATGGGTGACCTAACCGAGTGGATCCGCGTGCACCGCCGGGCGGAGATGCCGACGACTCCCGCCCCGACCGGCGAACCGCAGGCGATCCGTGCCCCCGAGAAGCTCGCCCCCGAACGCGCGGTATCATGGACGCGGTTCTTCTGGCCGCAATGGAGCGTCCTCACCACCTTCTGGATTCCGTTCGCACTGATCGCGGGTTTCGTGGCCCTCGCCGCCCTCGGCGGAGTGGGCGCGTGGCTGCATTTCAGGCGAACGGCGCTCAGGGGGTAGATTAACACCCATTGTTTCGTGTTGAGGAGACGCATCACTGTGCCCAAAATCCTGATCGTCGGCGGAGGTTACGCCGGTTTCTACACGGCGTGGAAGCTCGAGAAGCAGCTGCGCAAGGGTGAGGCCGAGGTCACCATCGTTGACCCGCTGCCTTACATGACGTACCAGCCGTTCCTCCCGGAGGTCGCGGCGGGCTCCATCGAGCCGCGTCACGCGGTGGTCGCACACCGTCGCCACCTGAAGAGCACGAACGTCATCACGGCCAAGGTCACGTATGTCGACCACGCCACGAAGACCGCGACGATCCAGCCGCCGGTGGGCGAGGCGTACGAGTTCGCGTACGACATCGTGGTGGTCACGGCCGGGGCCGTGTCGCGCACGTTCCCGATCCCGGGCGTCGCCGACCAGGCCGTCGGTCTGAAGACCATCGAAGAGGCCGTGTACATCCGCGACAAGATGCTCACGAACTTCGACAAGGCCGCGACGCTGCCCGCCGGTCCGGAGCGCGACCGCCTCCTCACCGTGACGGTCGTCGGCGGAGGCTTCGCCGGCATCGAGATCTTCGCGGAGCTGCGCTCGTTCGCCAGCGCGCTGCTGAAGAAGTATCCCGAGCTGTCGTTCGAGGACACCCACTTCCACCTGATCGAGGCCATGGGCCGGATCATGCCGGAGGTCAGCCTCCCCACCAGCCACTGGGTCATCAAGAACCTCGCCGAGCGCGGTGCGGAGATCCACCTCGACACGCAGCTCACCAGCGCGGTCGACGGCGTCATCCAGCTCTCGACCGGCGAGTCGTTCGAGACCGACCTCATCGTCTGGACGGCCGGCGTCATGGCCAACCCGACGATCGTGCGTCACACCGACCTGCCGATCGAGGAGCGCGGCCGTCTGCGCGTGCGCGCGGACCTCCGCGTCGGCACCGACGAGGAGATCATCGAGGACGCCTGGGGCGCCGGTGACGTCTCGGCGGTCCCCGACCTCACCGGGGCGGGCGTCGGCGGTTACTGCGTGCCGAACGCCCAGCACGCGGTCCGCCAGGGCAAGCTGCTCGCGAAGAACCTGGTCGCCAGCATGCGCGGCGAGCTGCCGCGCCAGTACTTCCACAAGAGCCTGGGTGCCGTCGCCGGCCTCGGTCTCGGCATCGGCGTGCTGCAGTCCGGCAAGCTCGCGATGAAGGGCGTCGTCGGCTGGCTGGCGCACCGCGGCTACCACGGTCTGGCGATGCCGAGCTGGGAGCGCAAGTGGCGCGTCATCTGGGGCTGGTGGAACAACTTCTGGCTCGGACGCGACATCGTGTCGCTCGAGGCTCTGCAGACCCCGCGCGCCGTCTTCGAGGAGTTCGCCTCCCGCCCGAAGCCGGCTGTCGAGTCGGCCCCTGCCGAGCCCGCCGAGGCCCCGGCGAAGAAGGCTCCTGCCAAGGAGCCGGCCGAGGTCGCCGCGAAGTAACGCGACACCGTACGTCCCGAAGGCCCGGTCCCGCTCGCGCGGGGTCGGGCCTTCGGTGTCGGCGCGGGCGGGCGGCTCAGGCGACGGCGACGCGCGCGCGGCCGCCCGTCAGGTCGCGGATCGTCGCCGTCGTCTCCTGCGCCCGCCGCGCGGGCAGCATGATCGTGAGCCGCACCGCCTCCTCGTACGCGGTGTCGGGCACGGCGAAGTCCTCGCCGTCCGCCCATCGCCGCACCCGTTCCGCGTCGGCGTAGTCCACCGTCACGATGAGCGTCGTCTCCGGCACGCGCTCGACGATCTCCGCTCCCTGCAACGCGGTCGCGATCGCGTCGGTGTAGGCGCGCACCAGGCCTCCGGCGCCCAGTTTCACGCCGCCGAAGTAGCGCACGACGACGCCGAGCACCCCCTCCAGATCGTGATGCCGCAGCACCTCCAGGATCGGCCGGCCCGCAGTCCCCGACGGCTCCCCGTCGTCGGACATCCCCGAGTGACCGCCCGCCAGCAGCGCCCAGCAGACGTGCGTGGCGCCCGGATGCTCGGCGCGCAGTCCCGCCACCCGCTCGGCCGCCTCGTCACGCCCCGCAACCGGGACGGCGAGCGCGACGAACCGGCTGCGACGGACCTCCACCTCCGCGTGCGCGGGGGAGGCGAGGGTGCTGGCCATCCCTCCACGCTACGGGATGGCGCGCGGCTCAGTCGTCCGCGATGCCCCCGAGAATGCTCGCCGCCCGGCGGAGCACCTCGCGATCGGCGGTGGAGAGCCCGGCCAGCCGCTCGCGGAACCAGCGGTGTCGCTGCTCGCGTGAGGCGGCAGCCAGCGCGTGGCCCTCTTCCGTGAGTGCGAGCAGCACGCGTCGCCCGTCGTCGGGATCGGGTGTGCGAGCCGCGAGGGCGAGCGAGGTGAGGCGGTTCACGGTCTGGCTCATCGAGGCCGGCGTGACCTTCTCGTGCTCGCTGAGCGCGCCGAGTGAGGTCGGGCCGTGCCGATGCAGGTGCCCGAGGGCGGAGAGTGCGGCGTCACCGAGCTCCCCCTCCGCCCGTTCGGCACGGAAACGGCGGTAGATCCGGGCCACGGCCCGCGTGACCTCCTCGTCGAGCTCCCGCAGGTCGTCCGGGTCGCTTGCATCGGCCTCCATAAGTCTTTAGTATACCTAAAGAAGTAGTTAATACTATTGAACGATCTCGGGAGCCGACACGATCACCACCGACACCAAACCCACCCGCCCCTTCGGCTGGCGCTTCACCGCGCCGCTGCTGCTCGGCTCGACCCTCAACCCGATCAACAGCTCCATGCTGGCGACGGGGCTCCTCGCGATCGGCCTTGACTTCCATCTCGGCCCCGGCAAGACCGCCAGTCTCATCTCCGTGTTGTACCTGTGCAGTGCGATCATGCAGCCCACGATGGGCAAGCTCTCCACCGTCTTCGGGCCGCGGCGCGTGTTCGTCTCCGGCATCGTCACCCTGCTCATCGCCGGCGTCGTCGGCGCCGCCGCTCCGGGCTTCGGCTTCCTGCTCGTCTCCCGTGCCCTGATCGGGATCGGGAGCTCGGCCGCGTATCCCACCGCCATGGCCATGGTGCGCAGGCGGGCCGACGAGCACGGTGTCGGTGTGCCCTCGCGCGTGCTCGGCAACTTCTCGATCGCCGCCCAGATCACCGCCGTCATCGGCCTCCCGCTCGGCGGCATCCTGGCGGGCGCGTTCGGCTGGCGTGCGCTCTTCCTCGTCAACGTGCCGCTCGCCCTCGTCGTCCTGACCTTCACCCTCCTCGGCGTGGAGAAGGACCCACCGCGCGAACGCGGCGGCGTCCGCTCGCTGCTCGCGTCGGTCGACCTCCCGGGGATCGGCCTCTTCGCCGCGACCGTCGTCGCGCTCCTGGTCTTCCTCTCGACCCTCGCCACGCCGATCTGGTGGCTCATCCCGGTGGTCGTCGCGTTCGCCGCCGCGCTGCTGCTGTGGGAGCGCCGAGCCAGCCGTCCCCTGATCGACGTGCGCATGCTCGGCCGCAACGGCCCGCTGCAGCGCACCTACCTGCGGCAGACCCTGTCGGCACTCGTCAGCTACGCGACGCTCTACGGCGTCAGCCAGTGGATGGAGCAGTCCGCCGGCTACTCGGCCACCCAGGTGGGCCTCATCCTCCTCCCGTTGTCGGGGGTGAGCATCGTCCTCGCCCGCATCGTCTCGAATCGCGGCTGGGTGCGCAGCCCCCTCCTGCTCGGCGCCCTCGCCATCGCGGCCGCCGCCGCCCTGCTGCTCCTGATGGACGCACACACCAGCGTCTGGCTGCTGCTCCTGATGGCCGCGCTCCTCGGGGTCGCGAACGGCCTCACCGGCTTCGCCAACCAGGCCAGCCTCTACGTCCAATCCCCGCCGGACGAGATCGCCGTCGCTTCCGGCCTCTACCGCACCTTCGCGTACATGGGCGCGATCTTCTCCTCCAGCCTGATCGGCATCACCTTCGGCGAGGCCGCCAGCGACGCCGGTCTGCACACTCTGGCCTGGGTCATGGCGGCGATCGGAGTCGCGCTGCTCGTCATCACAGCGGCCGACCGGCGGATCCCGCGCGCGACGGCGGGGGAGCGGGCGTAGCTCGGGATGTCCCGGCTCCCTCGCGCTCCGACGAGGCCGGGGGTACGGTCGCCGGGTCGCGACGTCACACGCCGCGACGGAAGGAGCACTCATGATCGACGACACCGCACGGCCGGACCCCGATGACCTCCCCGACGGCTCCGGGACGGGCGAGGAACAGCCCGACGATGGCGCGGACACGGCGTCGGGAGGCGGAGCCGATGACCGCTGATCCGCGACACGACGACGTCCCCGACCCTGCCGAGGTCGACCCCGACGAGGGCACCGAGCCGGACGGGACGCCCGTGGAGAACCCCGGCGGATAGTTCCTAGGGGTGGAGGGAGAGCGTCCCGATCACCGGGTTGCCCTGCTCGTCGAGCAGCTCGAGACCGTGGTTGGTGGACGCGGCCTCGGCCATCTGCTCGATCCACTCCCGGTTCGTCGGAGCGGCCTTCGGCGAGTCGAGGTGGACCCGCAACGGCATGGACGGGTCCAGCCACACCATGTTCCGTCCCTGGCCGTCGTTCGCGCTGTCCCGCCACCGCAACGGGAAGCCCTCTCGCCGCCGGAACTTGATGATCATGATGATCTCCAGATGCGCGAGAACCCGGTCGTCCAACTGGATCCGGGTCGTACCGTCGTAGACCAGATAGCCCACTGGCCATCACCTCCCGTACAACCGTACTCGCCGGAGGCGAACCCCTGTATCCCGCGCCGGGATCGTGGTTCTCTGCGGACATGCGCAGAATTCTCTATCCGGGCGGTTCTCTCGACACCGGCGACGACATCGCCGCGGCGGTGCTGGAGTACGCCCGTCAGCTGGCACGCAGCGAGACCGCGGACACCGTCCTCGTCCCGGGTCGTGGGGTCGAGGGCGGGACCGGCTCCGTCGAGTTCCTCCTCGGCCCCGCGAGCCAGCTCGTCAGCGAGCCGCTGGCGTTCTCCGGCCCGGAGATCGAGGACGCCGAGTTCGTCCGCACGCTGCACCGACGCGCGTCGAGGCTGGCGGGAGGTCCGGGGCGTCCTGACCCGTTCACCGGGTCGGATCTTCCCGACACTCCGGCGTGACGGCAGACCGCGCGAGAGGAGCGGGCGAGTACCCCCAGTGGGACTCGAACCTGAGCTCCCGCCCAATTAACGCCTCGCGCACTATCGGCCCTGGCGGAATTCCGCGTCACTCCACTAACCAGCGTGATACTTGAATTACTCAGAGGCGGGCGGTTTGAGCGCGATCGGTAGAACGCCCGGCGCGATGGCAGCCGCCCCTGGCTCGATTGCCCCACGAACGTAGGCGAGTTCCGGGCTTACCGGGAAAACACAGGCGATCCAATCGAGGGCCGGCGCCAATGGGTTCCTCCTTCGAAGCTGAGGGTGCTCTGGGCTGACAGGGTGCCGCTCATCGAGAAGGAAGAGCGCTGGCGGCAGTACACGAGTAGGGCGTCGAGAACGACTCCGCCGCTGCTGACGTCGTATTCCGCCTGAGCTAGTGACGTGCCCGAAGGATCGATACCAACTTCGAGCCAACGCAATTGTGGACAGCGGTAAGGGTGGCGAGGCGTGCCGGATGTCCAGTGCGCGGGTGGCGCGAAACATTCGGACGATCTCATAGGCCGTGAGGACGAGTTCTTTCCCGCAGAGATCAGCCCCATCGCACTCACCTAGGCGATGGGGCTGAGTGCTTCGGGACGCTAGAAGCTGAACCGGATACTTCTGTCGGCGCTGCGAAGCTGTAGCTCTTCTGCTGGTGCTAGCGCACGTCCAATCCGAAAGGCTATATCGACTTGTCCGGCGAACGGTCCGCTTCCCGACGCCGCCTGTTCGGCCAGTGTTTCGGACGTCCCATTGTGGTCGGCCAGTGTCCACTGGGTGCCGACTGCAAGGGGCTGCTTTGTCCCGCGCGGGCCCGGAGCTGATGCAAAGTCGCGCAGCCTGAGAAGTATGCGATCTTCCACGATCTCGACCGATTGCAGTTCGAGCGTCTCGTCCCCCGCCAGAGTTGTGATTGTGCCGTAGAACATGGCGCTCACACTACTTCGTGATACCCCATGCGTCATCCCAGTAATCGGCTCCGTTGTAACGCAGCCACGCCTCCACTTCGAATTCTTGTCCCTTCGGCGGGCAGATGTAGTTCGTGCGGGTCGAGAGCGAAGTTCCGCTCCCCGCGGCGGAACCACAGGCCGACCACGGACCATTGTTCTGCCTCGAAGTGCAGTCAAGCTTCTTGTAGCCCGAGGCTAGGGAGCTCGCAGTGGTCGACCACACAACGCTCCCCACTGTGATCGTCAGATGAGCAGCCACGTCGCCAACGCCGTTGATGACCTTGTTCGGGCTCACCCCGCGCCCAGATACTTGGGTTGACCCGTCCGCTGCCTCAGCTGCGGCAGGGTGGGCGCACTTCTAAGCGAAGTGGTCGATGAGCTCCTGCTGTTCGTCCAGAGAGAGCGGAGCACCGGTTGTCGGATCGTTCAAGTTCACGTCAGTCCCCGCGCAGATCGAGATGGTGCCTCCAGCCGAGGACGGTGTCGGCTGGCCGGCGGCTGAAGCGGGCGATACCGCTAGAAAAGAGATCCCCCCGAAAACCGCTGCTGCCACAGCGGTGAAGACGGCGCGACGAGTTCTAGTTTCCAAAAGGAACCCCCATGTACTAAAGACCGTGACCCCCACGGCTGCTCCAGAATCGGACACGATCCAGACGGTTGCAATACCCGCCTTCTGTGGGTGTGAGCACTCTCAGAGAGGTGCCAATCTGGTGACGCAGCCACCAGACTATTTTCGCCCACATGAGCCACGATCGTACTGACTTGTCTGTCCCCAACCGAACTCCGACGCGAACCGCTCCCCATGAGTAAACGAAAGTTGTACGGACAGCGGAATCACTGGCTATCGCGGCCGGAGGGAATGTGAAGGCGATCCAGCGCATACTTGGTCGTGTCTCAGCCGCGATGACACTCGAAGTTTATGGGCACCTGTTCGACGACGACCTGGACGCCGTTTCCCCAGGCCCTCCATGACGCTTTTGCGAAACCAGACCTGGGCAAGAACTGGGCAAACGGGGTAAGGGACAAGCTCAGGCCTGATGTGATCCCAGTGTTTACAAGCGATACAGGCCAATCAGGCGAGTACCCCCAGTGGGACTCGAACCCAGCAACCCGGGCGTGTCATCCGCATGATTCCGGGGTTTCCGGGCTGATCCAGACCCTTTGAAACCGGCTCAATCGATCAAATGTGTGGCAGCGTGCCACACAAAATGGCCCCTTCGTTAGGATCTCGGCATGGTCAAGGTGGAGACGGTTGATTACAGCCAACTGCGGGTGAGGGACCTGACTCACCTCCCTGCGAAGCGCCTGAGGATTCGGGGGAGCTACGCCTACCTGACTAGCAACAGCAGAGAGATGTATGGCGCGACCGAGTATCTGCTCATCAGGGAGCCGCGGAACCGTCACGACGCATCGGCAATCGCGATCTACGGCCGACAACGCAAAGTCGGTTACGTCTCAGCCGCGAAAGCTGCATCGATGGCGCCACTACTGGATGAGTTCACGGACTGCGACGGCTTCGTCGTCAAGGGCGCTTCAACCTCGGACACCAGCATCCGGTTGTGGGTCGACTTGCCGTCCCTCCCGGAGCTTCGTGCGTACGTGAAGCGGAACACCTAAAGACGGTCGCGGTGATTCTCGAAGTAGACGCGGAGCATACGCTCGGTCACTTCAAGGTGAAGCGCAATTCGGTCTGGGTCGTCGGTGATTCCGTAGAGCTCGGCGATCCTCGATGCGCGAATGAGCCGCCGAGCAGCGATTCGATTCGCTCGATCCTCCTGGGTCCTTGTGGTGCCGACATCGTCGTTCTCAAAGTGCACGATTTCATGGGCGATCGCGCAGCGCTCGACGATGAAGTGCTGGTTAGGTCTTACGAAGATCGCCTGCTTCCGACGCGAGTAACAGGCAACCATCTTCGGCGTTGGCAGATCTGGCCGGAAGATCACCGGTACGCCTAGGTCTTCGGCATGCACCCAAGGGTCATAGTCCATTGCGCAGACTCCGTCCAGGTAACTATCGACGCCATACATGTAGCTGGTGCTTCCTGGTATCGGCCGGCGCTGGTCGTATTGCTGCCAGTCGAATGCGTCGATAGTCATTGTGACCCCCTCTTGCGCTACTCACTTTCGCGCGGCGCCGTATCGTCCTCTGATGCGGCTACATCGTTCTCGATCTTGTCCTTGTACAGATCCTCATTGTGCGTGTCGCCTACGACACTGAGGCGCGGTCTCGCTGCCGCGCGCATGATGTCCAGCGGGTTCACACCCACGACGTCGGAAAGCTCGCTGATGTCATTGGTGTTGAAAGGCATCTCGCCGCGGAGGCGCTTGTAGTAGTAGTTGCGTGACATGCCAGCCTCGGTGATCACATCACTTACTGATCTGCCAGACATGTTGATCGCGTGGTCGATCTCGTCAGCTATGCGCTGGCTGAAGGTGTTCGACTCGCCCATTCCTCGCTTAACCATCATCACAGGTACAGAGTACCCATTTAGGCATAACAACGCAATTTTGTACTCAACTAGGTTGCAATCGTGTACCCAACTAGGTACAGTTGGGTTATGGCGAACGAACTCCACGACCTCAGCATTCGCATCACGGATGCGGTCAAAGCAGAGCTTGCACGCCGGGACCTCTCCGGGCACGACCTGGTCGCTCCTCTCGGACTCGGACGTAACGCCGTTTACGCCCGCCTCCGGCATGAGCGCCCATTCGACACCGCTGAGCTCGAGAAGATCGTGCGATTCCTCGGGATCGACATGACAATCCTTCTCGCCTCGGCCGACCTCGGAGCTGTTGCGGCATGACCGAGCTGGAAGACATCAACACGATCGAGCAGACGGCTGCGTACCTGAAGCTCACCGAAACGAAAGTTGCCGAACTCGCGCGTACGCATCGACTGGCAGGCATCAAGGAAGGCCGCACCTGGACCTTTCCGCGACCGGCGATCGAAGCCTACGTAGAAGCGAACACCACCACCGCAGTGCAAGGGAATCCCTGGGGCCTCACTGACGCGTCACTCCGACGCGTACGCCGCTCCGCCTAACACTGCAGATCTACGCCAAGCGGACAAGCCCGGATCGCACCCGGGGTAGATCACTGCACCCAAAAACAGGGGTGCGCACACAACTACATACGGTTCGTGACCTGAACACGCCCCCGACGAACAGGGAGGTGGACAGTAAGGGCCCGCACAGCGGGTGAGGCGCCGGAAACCCCGAAGACCACGAATCGAAATGCATTGCAGGCCCGGTATGTCCCGGTGATCTGCGCGGCGTGACGGTCTTCGCTCGGGTTCGACTCCCGTGACGCCACAGCCACTGGCAGCACAAAGGAAGGGAGAAGGACATGGGTATCTCGCAGAAGCCGTACAAGGAACTGCGGAAGGTGATGGACGAGTACGGATTTCGCCTGCTGGGGATTTCGCGAACTCATCAAGAGCGGTGGGCAGGGCTGCGCTGGAACGAAGACCGGCCTCTCAAGGTTTCGGTGACACTTCCACCGCACGCCTCGGCAAGTCTGATCCGCCAGATCCGCGAGGCAGCGGGGGAGATGACCGTCGATCGCGCGAAGAAGCGAGACGCTCAGGCGATCAAGGAACGGCAGGCATCGGCTCGGGAGCGCGCCCGCATCGAAGAAGAAGTTCGTGCGAAGCGCCGGCACGAACTAGTCGCAAGGCGTGCGAATCGAGATGAACCGGAGCAGCCGTCCACGGTGAACGGCTCCCTCTCCGGCTACGTCCGCGGGGACGGAATCAAGTTCGACCCGATGCGAGAGCGCTTGAAGGGACACGACCTCGAGGTGACTAGCGAGCTCCGACGAGAGCTGGCAGAGCTCGCCGAGCTTGAGCAGGAGTACGGGCCAGACGCCGTCCGGGAAGCACGTGCACAGATCGAAGCCAAGCTCCTCCTTCCAGGCGCGTGAAAGCGCGCAAAAAGAAACGCCTCGGGGGCAACCGAGGCGAATCAGAAAGGAATCAAAACCAAATGAGTTCCAACGACATCGTACCTTTCGATTTCGAGGACGTCAGCGTCCGAACCGTGATCATCGACGGTGAGCCGTGGTGGGTCGCAGCCGATGTGACGAACGCGTTGAGAATCTCGAACGGTCGACAGGCCACCGGGCGGCTTGATCAGGATGGTGTCTGTCAGACAGACATCATCGATGCTCTCGGTCGGCGGCAGTCGGTCACCATCATCAACGAGTCCGCTCTCTACGAGCTCGTCATCCGCTCGGACAAGCCCGAGGCGGCAAGGTTCCGTCGCTGGATCACCCATGACGTGCTCCCGTCGATTCGCAAGACGGGCACGTACACGACGGTGCAGAAGTCTCCGATGGAGATCATCCGGGAGCAGCACGAGTCCATCGGGATCCTGCTGGACGAAAACGAGTCGCTGACTGTCCGCGCGGTGCAGGCTGAGGCGACGATCGACATCATTGAGGGATCCGAGGGGCTCTCCGTGCGGGAGTTCCACAAGCAGTACTTCTCCGAAACATCCGAGCGGGACTTCAACGACCTGCTCTACCGGAAGCGTCTGCTCATTGACCAGCGTGGTACACGCGGTCGTGACGCTCATGGCCGTCTGAAGAACGGCAAAGAGCACCGGCACCCGACGTGGATCGGTAAACCGTACTTCTACCTGGACCCGACGGTTGACCGCGAAACCGGGGAACGTCACTACCAAACGAAGGTTCGCCCCGGAACGCCTGAGGTTGATCTGATCCGGTTCCTCGAAGGCGCCGGCCTTCGCGCGAACCGCAACATCGACCGCGCGTTGAAGGCGGTGACCGCATGAGCGCCAAGTCCTGGCTCTTCGGCGAGCGACTTCAAACCATCCGCCGCGAAAAGAAGATGAGCGGCGAAGACCTGGCCAAGCGTTCCGGCATTACGCGTTCGACCATTACCAACCTCGAGACAGGCCGCCGGAACGACATCACAGTGTCTGAACTGGTCGCCTTCGCGCAGGCACTCGAAGTTCAGCCCGCATACATCGATCCCCGTGTTGACCCGGATAGGTGGCAGAAGATCCAAGCGGCACTGGCGGCAGTCGAACACGCGCAGGCAGCGCTCTCTGAGGCGGTTACGTCGTGATGGCCGCTTGGATCCCTATCGAAAACCAGCGCGTCATGGGTCGTGGAAGCGAGTACGAACTGGCGATTCGTGACTGGACCCCCGGTGATGGCCTCACCTGTAGCAACGCTTCAAGCCAGCAGAAGCACCCCTGTGGAGCACCGAGCGCAGTCTTTCGAACTATCTGGGATGAGCCGGGTTACGGCTCTCGAAGGTCGAGGCTCCAGGTTCGAACGCGAGTACTTTGTGGCCGCCACGTGGGAGAGGTGCTTCGGCAGTACATCGGCGATGCCACGGGGAAGGCGAATCCGCAGTCACTCGTCTACCACGCGGAGAAGGAAGCGTCCGAAAAGGTTCTCGCGGCTCACTGGGATGAGTATCAGCGAGCACTGACGGACTTCACGGCGGCTCACGAGGCCGCGCTTATCGAGTCGGTACCGGAGGGGCTGCGAAATTTTCTCGTTTCGGATGAGGCGGTGGCGTCGTGAGCGGCCAGATGGACCCGACCGCTCACGCGTCGTCAGATCCCGCCAGCCAGCCTCTTCGCGATCTCCTTGCCAACGAGGTCAACGGCTACATCCGGGGCATGGTCAACGCGTCGCGCGAGTTCGAAAAGCGCTTCCCAGACTCCGTGTCCCTGGATAAGTCCGTACTGGCTTCCGACTTCCTCAGCGCTAAGACCGTCTGCCTCATTGACCAGGGCAGTGAGCTTGGCAGCGGTGTCGTCCTTTATGGCCTGGATTGCGTCTACGGCGTTGCTCATAAGGGTTCCTCTCGGGTTCGTGAGTCTGCGGGTGCGACCGCTGGCTCTTCTGATCGAACCCTAGAGGACACGGCAGGCCGGGACTCCTCTCGGGCCCGGCCTGCCGAACTTCCGATGCCTATCAACGGTGACGCGATTGCGATAGCTCGTGATGCGATCCGACGAGCAGAGGCGGGCAACCGATGAGCCGGCACGCGCTTCCGATTCATCCGCCTGTTGCGCGGTCGTCGGTTGTTCCTGTGGCCCCTGAACCGGTGGAGGAACCCGAAGTCATGGAGGTGACGTGTTGAACGCGCAGGAGACGATCACCGCAGCAATCGAGAAGCTCGAAGGGCTTCGTGACGCTGCCTGCCAAGGACCGTGGGAGCGCCGCGAAGACTACGGGCTGACCGGTCTCGTGAGCGGTGAAGGCGAGTCAATCGCGATCGATTTCTTCATCCCTGACGCCGACCTGATCGTGACTTTGCATCGCACCATCGACGCGCAGCTCGCACTTCTCAAGGAGTTGCTGCACATCGCTGAAACCGCCGGCTGGTCCGAGGAGGAGTTCCCCTCGAAGCCGGGTCATGAGCATGGCCTCCTCTTGGCCCGTTCGATCCTCGGGGAGGCGTCCTCCTCGGATGTGCGGAGAGACTACGCCCCTGGTCGTGTGAATGGTGCGGTTGTGGGTGCCCTGGTTGGCGCAATCGTGCTCGCGTCTATCGCCCTCGGCCTGGTTGGTGCGGCTGTCTGGGTTGGGCTCATTTGGGTGATCTCGCCATGGTGAGGAACGGGTACAAGAAGTTCGGCCCTGACTGGATGCCGAAAGTCGTCGCTCTCACCGGCCTCGTTCTGGCCGCTATCGCCGTGTCCATGTGGATCATCTACGCGTTCGGTGGCCGCTCATGAACCGGGCGAACGCGTTCCTCATCCTCGTCATCGTCGGCGGTTGTGCCGTCGTCGTCCTGGCCGTTCTGGCCGTCCTGCCGACTCTCGTGATGGTCGGCTCCCTGATCGCTGGTGGTGGCGCCCTTCTGGGGATCACAGCAACCGAACTGAACAACTTCATCGAAGGAGAACAAGACCAATGAGCATAACTGTCAAAACGCAGCAGGAACTCGACAAAGCACTCGCGAAGACCGGGTATCAGGACATCATCATCGACTCGCCGAGCGGCGTGTGGCTGATGGTCACGAGCACGGACGGCAAGGACGTGAGCGCCTACGGCTCGGCGACGGTCCGCGCCTCCGGCTCGGCGACGGTCCGCGCCTACGGCTCGGCGACGGTCAGCGCCTACGACTCGGCGACGGTCCGCGCCTACGACTCGGCGACGGTCCGCGCCTACGACTCGGCGACGGTCAGCGCCTACGACTCGGCGACGGTCAGCGCCTACGACTCGGCGACGGTCCGCGCCTACGGCTCGGCGACGGTCAGCGCCTCCGACTCGGCGACGGTCCGCGCCTACGACTCGGCGACGGTCAGCGCCTCCGGCTCGGCGACGGTCCGCGCCTACGACTCGGCGACGGTCAGCGCCTACGACTCGGCGACGGTCCGCGCCTACGACTCGGCGACGGTCAGCGCCTACGACTCGGCGACGGTCCGCGCCTACGGCTCGGCGACGGTCAGCGCCTACGACTCGGCGACGGTCCGCGCCTACGGCTCGGCGACGGTCAGCGCCTACGGCTCGGCGACGGTCAGCGCCTCGACCTACGTCGCCGTCCACCTCCACTCCTCCTGGGTGACCGTCGAGGGCGGGGTCGTCATCGACGTCACCAAGATCGACCGCTGCGACGTCACCCAGTGGGCCGGCTACCACGGCACAGAGATCCAGGACGGTGAGGTGATCGTCTACAAGGCCGTCAACGACGACCTGAAGTCCGGGCGCGGATTCGCCTACCCGATCGGCGAGACTGTCACCTGCCCCGACTGGGATCCGCGCGATGCCTGCGGCAACGGTCTGCACCTGTCCCCGCGCCCGCACCACGCCCGCTACTACTTCGAGTCCGCGTCCCGGTTCCTGCGCTGCGCGGTCAAGCTCGACGAGCTCACCGTGATCGACGGCAATGGCAGTGGCGTCCCGAAGCTGAAGGCGAAGCGTGTGCGGGTGCTCGCCGAGGTCGATATCGACGGAAACACCATCACGAAGGGCAAGCACTGATGAACAAGCTCAAGACCAACCTGGATCGTGTCCGTGCGGCGAAGGAGCGGGTAGAGACCACCCTCGCAGGCATCCCCTCCACCGCGAAAGCACACCCGTTCGTGGATGCTCAGCGTGCCGTGTTGAACGCGGACCTGAACGACAGGAGAACCGGCATCACCCGGGAAACCGAGACCACGCCGGGCCTCACGTTGGCAGTCGATGTTCTGGCAGGTGCCCGATGAGCGCGCCGACGAAAGCCCTGAGCAAGGCGAATCTGTCCATGCCGCTCGCCGACCTTCTCGACCTGGTCACGGCCGTAGCACCTGCCGTCTCGAACGACTTCATCACCCCCGTCATCACCGGTGCACTGTTCACCCTCGACAAGGGGCGGATCACCCTCATGGGTACCGACCGATACCGGGTACACCGGGTGCGCGGCGACTACAAGGGAAGTCCGTCGGGAACATTCATTGTCCCGCAGGCGGCGCTCAAGTGGCTGACCAAGAACGCTGCATTCTTCGGCCGCCGGCGGATCTCAGACCTGCTCCAGCCATGGGCTCGAATCGACTTCCGCTTCGAACCCATCTCCGCAGGGCTCACGGGAACCATGATCCACTGCCCCAGGGGAACGGTGACCATCACCATCAGCGAGCCCGTGGCCACCGACGCGGCGAGCATCACCTACACGCTCCCTCTCATCAAGGGTGGGTTCCCTCCACTGCACGAGCTGTTCGACAAGGCCGAGAGCCTCGAGCCCGTGGCCGCCGCTGGGGCAATCCGCATGGACCTCCTCGCTGACACCAAGCGGATTGCCCGGGACAAGTGGGAGGCCGGGAAGTTCAAAGTCGTGCAGCCAAACACCAGCGGAAAGCCCGGACAGTTCCTCGTCCAGTACGAGCGCGGCGAAGCTCTGCTCCAGATGCACGACGGGAGCCGTCCATGAACGACCTGACCCGGAACCTGGCGGACATTCTCTACGGTCCTGAGTTCTCTCACCGTGATCTTCCCCCGAGAACACCTGCCCCGTCGTGTCCTACGAAGCCCGCGTTCATCGCCGCGGACCCGCATGGGGATGACCTGCAAGCAGCAGGAGACGAACGACGAGACCAGTGGACACCCGATGAGAGCGAGCTCTGCTGATGGCTGGCTTCGAACTCGACCTCCGCGAAGGGGTCACACTCCGCGCCTGCCATGTCCCGGGTCACAAGAACCCGTACCTCGGCATCCAGGAGGGCAGCACGTTCGTCGCCCTCGCCAGGTTCATCAGCGACAAGGACATGGAGTACCTGCACGACGTCCTCAGCAAGCGGATCTTCATCATCCAGCCGCGGGAGGTGACCGAGTGATCGAGCTGACCACCTGTTTCGAGTGCGACGAATCCGTCCCCGTCAACGAGTGGGACGACCATACCTGCCCTGACCCTGACCATGACCCCGCCGAACCCTGGATGGACCGTGATGAATGGGACGAAGACGACCACGAACAGGAGGACCACGAATGAGCACTGCGCTGAACGTCTGGTCCATCGAATACTCAGGGCCTCTGGTCCGCATCGACAAGCACAACCTGCCCGACCTTGACGACCTGCTGCTCGACATCCTCGCTCACCCGGAAACACAGTCGGAACTCCGGTGGCACTGGGTCGAATCCGACCCCGCAACTGCTCTCCACTCCAGGGGCGGGGAGGCGCACGTGGGCTACTTCCGAAAGAACCCCTGCGCATGTGGCGACAACCACACCTTCGACCTCGGCGAAGTCGGGATGGACGAAGACGGCAACCCCGTCGGTCGTGCCGCACGAGGAGCGTTCATGGGGGTGTACTTCGTTGACTGACACCTTCCAGGGCATCATCCCGAACCTCGACGAGTCGTCGTATCACGCCCACCCTGCACTGAGCAGCACCGGTCTGGTGAAGCTGTTGCAGGCGCCGGCGAAGTACAAGCACTACCGCGACAACCCCGAACCCGCGAAGAAGGCGTACGACGTCGGCAGCGCGGTCCACGGGAAAGTCCTCGGTGTTGGTGCACCCGTCACAGCAATCCCTGCCGGGTATCTCGCGATCAACGGTGCAGCATCCACGAAGGAAGCGAAAGCGTTCATCCAGGGTGCCCGGGATGCGGGGAAGATCCCCGTCAAGCAAGCCGAGTACGACGAGATCAACGCCATCGCCGAATCCGTCCTCGCCCACCCGTTGGCCCGGTCCCTGTTCGAGCAAGAAGGGCAGGCGGAAGCATCCGTATTCGCTACCGACCCAGAAACGGGTGTGCAGATTCGGTGCCGGTTCGACTACCTCGCTGACATCTGCGTCGACCTCAAAACCAGTGCTGGGGATGCGTCCGAGGAAGGGTTCTCACGCACCGTCGCGAAGCCCGAGCTCCGGTACGACGTCCGCCAGGAGTTCTACCTGCACACGTACGGGGTCGCGACCGGTGAGTTCGCCGCCCGTATGAAGTTCGTGGTCGTCGAGAAAACGGCCCCTTACCTGGTCGGTGTTCACACCCTCTCTGAGGAGTACGCGGAGGTCGGGCGGATGGCGATGCGGAAAGGCATCAACACGTACGCCGCATGCCTCGAAACCAACATGTGGCCGGGGTATCCGACCCACCCTGACCCGATCCAGCCACCGATGTGGCTGCTGTTCCAAGAAGGAGCAATCGCATGACCGCATACATCTCAGCTCGGGAGGCGCTGTCGAGAGAACTTGAGTCGGCGAAGGCTGCGCTGTCAGGCGCGCAGGAGGTCTACGACGATGCCGAGTACCAGCTGCGGGTTGCCCAGGGAGCATCTAGCCGGGCCTATGACGCACGCGCCCGCAACAGTCGCAACGTCGACCGCCTGGAAAAGGCGATCGCGATCCTTGATGGGAGAGACGAATGAACCTCACCGAGAGCATCGCCCCACGCTCGGACCAGCTCAACGCGGACGACCTCATCGCCGGACCAGTCACCGTCACCGTCACCGAAGTGCGTCAGGGGAACGCTGAGCAGCCCGTACACGTCGTCACCGAAGAGTTCGGCAACGGTCGCCCGTACAAGCCGTCCAAGTCTATGAGACGCGTCCTCGTAGCAGCCTGGGGCACCGACTCCGACACCTACGCCGGCCGGCAACTCACCCTCTTCCGCAACCCAACCATCCGGTTCGGGAAGGAAGAAGTCGGCGGCATCCAAATCAGCCACCTCTCACACATCGACGGCCCCCTAAAGATCGCCCTCACCGTCACCCGCGGCAAACGCGCCCCATTCGTCGTCCAACCCATCGGACCCGGACGCGACTGGATCACCGAGCTCGAACAGGTCGAAGGAAACCCAGAAGCGATCGCCGCCCTCGGAGTCGCCGCGAAGAACGCCGGTGCGGACGCGGAAACCCTAGACGTCATCCGAGGAGCGTTCATGGACGCGAAGGGGGCAACCTCATGACTGCTGTCCGTAAGCACGAGTTTGCGCGCCGCCTGGACCTGCGCAACGCTCCCGAGCCGCTAAAGGATCGGTTCTGGTCCAAGGTCAACATCGGCGACCCCGACGAGTGCTGGGAATGGACGGCGCACCGAAAGGTGACCGGGTACGGTCAGTTCACCCTTCGGAAAGGGGTGTTCCTCACCGCGTCACGCGTGTCCCTGGCGCTCTCTGGCGTCGTGCTCGAACCCGGTGTAGTCGCTTGCCACAAATGCGACAACCCACCGTGCGTGAATCCGAGCCACCTGTTCGCAGGTACGCAACGTGCGAACACCTTCGACTGCGTCGAGAAGGGCCGAGGCAACCGGTCTCATGGCGTCGCCCACCGCAGCGCCAAACTCACCCCGGACGACGTACGCGCGATCCGCTCCGAGCCCATCGGATTCGGCACTAGGACACTCCTGGCGCAGCGGTACGGCGTGAGCCTCAGTTCAATCAAGAAAGTCCTCGCCTACTCCACGTGGAGGGATGTCGCATGATCGAGGAATGGATGGCCGATGCGCGATGCGCAGAGATCGGCGGCGACCTGTTCTTCCCGGAGATCGGTGGGTCTACTGACGCGAAGAAGATCTGCACCACCTGCGAAGTACGGGCCCAATGCTTGCAGTACGCCCTCGACAACGGGGAAACCTGGGGCACATGGGGCGGGCTCAACGCCCGCGAACTGCGGAAACTCCGACTCGCGGCAGGGGCGGCAGCATGAACCGGAACAAGCGGCGCGGAACAGCGTTCGAAACGCTCATCACCCGGGCACTCCAAAACGCATTCCCTGATGACGACCGAATTGACCGTGCACCACTCCGCGGGGCGAAAGACGAAGGCGACATCCGCGGTGTCCGCTCACCCTTCGGCCGTGTCGTCATCGAATGCAAGAACCACAACCGGCTCGAACTGTCGCAGTGGTGTGATGAGGCGCAACTGGAGAAGGGCAACGCTGACGCGATTGCTGGTGTTGTCGTCCACAAACGTCGAGGGAAAGGTCAGGCGCTCGACCAGTACGTCACCATGACCGTCCGCGACCTCATCGCCCTGCTAGGCGGTGAGACGTCGTGAAGATCGGCTCCCTGTTCTCTGGATACGGCGGGCTCGACATGGGTGTGCAGTCCGTCATAAGCGGTGAAGTCGCCTGGCATGTCGAGTTCGATCCGGCACCGTCGAAGATCCTCGAGCACTGGTACCCGGGCGTACCGAACTACGGCGACATCACGAAGGTCCACTGGGCGGCCGTGGAACCGGTCGATGTTCTCACTGGTGGGTTCCCCTGCCAGGACGTCTCCCTTGCCGGCCTGCGCCGTGGGTTGAAAGAAGGAACGCGTTCCGGGCTGTGGTCCGAGTTCGCACGAGCGATCGGCCACCTACGGCCGGGTCTGGTGGTTATTGAGAATGTCCGTGGACTCCTTTCTGCCGTGGCGGCTGGCCCAGTGGAATCCGACCCGTGGGGTGTGGGAGACGGCGCAACTGGACCTGCTCTCCGGGCTCTCGGAGCTGTACTCGGAGACCTGGCCGACCTCGGGTATGACGCGCGCTGGTGTGGCGTGCGAGCTGCCGACGCCGGCGCTCCCCACGGACGATTCCGCGTCTTCGTCATTGCCCACCCCGCGGGCCAGCCGTGGAGCATCGGGCACCGAGACGATGTACAGGCTGGGCGGCGAATGGTCAGACTCGAATCGTCCGCAGGGCGAGGTGGTGCTGCCCACGCCGATGGCATCGGACGGGGAGCGGTCGTCAGCGACTTTCACCCGCGGGAATCCGACCCTCGTCGGGGCACTGCTTCCGCCCCCGAACACCTCAGCGGGTACGGGACCGGGCGTGCATGGCACGGGTGGCCCGAATCTACAGACGGTTCTATTGCCGACACCGCAGGTAGCGGACGTGACTGGTGGCCACAAGACGAGATCGGGAAAACGCTCGAACGAGTTGCTGCTACCGGGGGTCGCGGAGGCGTTAACCCTTCTGCCGACACCGCTGACAACGACGGCGGATGGAGTGCAGGAACTCGAACGGAGGCTGCTTCCCGGTGGGGTGCGTACGCCGCAGCCGTCGAACGGTGGGAACGAGTCCTGGGGCGTCGTGCGCCGTCTCCGACGCGACCGGATGGCAAGAAGGGTGCCCATCGCCTCAACCCCGTCTTCGTCGAATGGATGATGGGCCTACCCGAGGGGTGGCTCACCGCCCCTGAGGTTGGTCTGACGCGGGCACAGCAGTTGAAGGCCCTCGGGAATGGTGTGGTGCCTCAGCAGGCTGCTCTGGCGGTCTCGACGCTTCTCCGTGAGGAGGTGGCCGCATGACCGCCCCGTCGAAGCAGGTTCGTGAGCAGACCTATAAGCGTGACGGGTACCGGTGTGTGTCGTGTGGTGCTCAGTGGCCGTTGTCGTGGCAGCACCGGTCCGCGTCTGGGCATGGGGGGCGGGGGAAGAAAGCACCCGCCCTGACCCCGGCTGACGGGTTGACGGCATGCATTCCCTGCAACGGGCGGTTCGAATCCGACCTGCAGGAGCTCGCCCTTCACAACGGCTGGAAGCTGCGACGCCACATTCTCATGACCGCAGACCAGGTGCCGTTCTATGACCGCAACCTTGGCGGCTACTTCCTCCCTGACACGGAAGGCAGGGCGCACGCGATGAAGGCGGCGGAAGCGATCGAACTGATCACCGCGGCCGGCGGATACACAACGAAAGGATGGAGACCTGATGCCTAAGGATCAACGGATCTGGATGACGTTCCCGATCAACTTCTGGATGCACCCGAAGATCCGGCCGCTGTCGGATGCCGCGTTCCGTGTGTTCGTGGAGATCAACGGGTACTCCCGCATGGAAGACCTCGACGGGCGTGTTCCTGTTGCTCTGGCGAACGTGCAGTGGAGACCGAAAGCGCTGGCCGAATTGCTGGCGAACCATCCTGAGCGGCCGTCGCTGTCGATCGAGGGTGACGAGTACGTGATCTGGAACTACGACGAGCACCAGGAGACGAGGGCTGCACGGGAGGCACGGCAGGCGACGAACACGGCGAATGGGAAGCGTGGTGGGCGTCCCCGCAAAAACCCAACCGAAACCCAGTCGGTTACCGACTCGGTTACCGGGTCGGGTAGCGAACCGAAACCCACTAAAAACCAGAGTCAGAGTCAAGAGTCAGAGATAGATGACTTGACTGACATGACTTACGAAACACAGTCAAGTCCAGACCCTAACGCGGGAACGAGAGGACTTGACGAGGTCAGCGAAATCGTCATCCAGAAAGCCCGAAACGCTGGCGTGAAGGACATTCGGAAGCTGTACCCGATCCTCGCCCGAACTGTCGACGGCCCCCTCACCGCGTCCGCAGCGGTCGAGTTAGCGCAGGTGATCGCGGACCGGTCTCAGCATCCCGTGAAGGACGTGGACGCGTACGTGGCCACCGCATGCCGGAAATCCCCTGCTGATGTGCAGCACTGGTACGACACCTGCGACCTGGGGGTGGCGTGATGGAACAGGTTGACCCGATCACTGGCGCCACGGAGGAGTGGGAGGCGTTCATCGCCTCTCTCGATCCCGAACAACTCGAGCAGGAACGATTCGGTCACCCCGGCCCGTCTGAGCGTCCTGGGTCGGCTGAGTGGCGGCGCATGGTCGCTGACCACGACGCGTACCGGTTTGCGTACTACCGCATCCCACCCGTGATCCGTGACTACGAACTCGACCTCATGTTGGCCGAGATCCGTTCATGGGATCGCCGTTTTGAGAACAACCTCACCCCGGAGCATGTGCGCATCGCACTCCGAGCCCACTTCAACACCAACCCGAATCAGGAGAACGCCGCATGAGCGCGACAGTCACTCACCCGAAGTGCGGGAAGTCGTGGACACAGCACGGCAACCGCACAGGCCATTGCGCGAAGTGCCACGAAACGTTCGAGGGCGTCACCGCCTTCGATGGTCACCAGCGCATCAGCGAGGACGGGTCCGTAACCTGCCTCGATCCCCGAACTGTGAAGGTATCTGGCGTGTTTCTGGTCCTCCGTGACGGGTCATGGCGGGGCCCGGGAATGCCCCAGACACTTCGGGACCAGTACGCAGCCAAGGAGACCATCTGATGTTCGACCAGACCACGACCCGTCCGCCGGCACCTGAACTGTCCCCGGCCGAGTACATGACCCGTGCTCGAGTTCGAGAACGGGGCAGACACATTCGCAGACGCGGACCGAACAACTTCGGATTCTGAGACAGGAGAACAGCGATGATCACGAGTGAGACGTTCTACCGCGCCGAGTGCGACCACGAACCGTGCTCGGTCACATTGCCCGACGGGGAGGAGATGACCCACTGGGACCGGGGCACGCTGGACGAGGCGCTCTCGGAGCCGACGGGGCGAGCGGATGACGCCTGGACGGTCGTGGCCGACGGTCGCACGTTCTGCCCACGGCACGCGCCGGGCAACGTGGACTGCGGCGCGTGCGACCACGGCTATATCCGAACTGACCGCGGACCCAATACGTCCCCGCGATTCAACTTCGCCACCTGCCCCGTCTGCGACGGCGCAGGGTACGTCAAGCCGCAATCGGTCGATTCCGGGTCTGCATCATGAGCACGATCTGCGATGCGCCGTGTCATTACGGCGGAATGAGCGCGGCCCGGAAGTACAGCAGGTCGGACCTGGGTCACATGTGGCACTGCAACCGTCGCGTGCGAGTCGCGGGCGAGCGCTGCTGGCAGCACCGAAACACAGAGTCGGTCGATTCCGGGACGGAGGCATGATGGACGACCCGAGAATGCGCAAAACGCCGCTGACGCTCGCAGAGCTCGACCTCGTGCTGCCCCTGACGTGCGTGCACTGCGGAGCGAAGATCGAGGAGTTCGGCGGGAAGGACGGCGGACCGCGCCACTGGGCACACCGCCGCGGCGCTGGCAGCTACCTCAACCGGTGTCAGTCGCCCGAGGTGCCGTACGGGATGGAGGCGCACCCTCGCGGAGTGCCGTGCCCTGAGTGGTGTCTCGGCTCACGCGGCCCGCAATCGCACAATTCCGGGACACCAGACCACGAGAACGGGAGCGAATGATGAAGGGCCGCATCGACCTATCTCCTCGTGCTGAGTGGGCACCAACCCCAAGGGAACGCATCACAGAGCGTGGTGAACGTTGCTGCGCGAAGTGCCGGCGCGGTGTCCCCGGTTTTGGTGACCTCCCATGCGGGTACAACCGTCGCTGCCCGAACCCGAAATGCGACCACGCAGAACACCCCGAACCCACGAAGGAGAACCAGACATGAGCGACACCACCACCGAGCCGTGGGAGTACGGCTTCTATGACTCCGAGACCGGCCCGAACCCGATCTGGTGGTACGTCTTCGGTCTTCCGTTCACGACGGCTGAGGATGCAGAGCACACGGGAAGAAAGTCCACATGGGGTGCACCCGTGATCGTGCGGCGACGACAGGGTTCGACAGAATGGGAGGTGGACATCGCATGAGCGACGACTACACGAAGCTGATCAAGGAAGCGCGCACCATCGGCGTCGTTGGTGGTTCGAGCGAGGACGCGCGGCGTGTGCTCTTCGCCCTGGCGGATGCTGTTGAGGCTCTGACGGTCGAGAACGAGAAACTGCGGAACGCGGAGAACCTGCTCGCGATGGACGCTCTCGCCTTATCACAGTCAACGACGATGAGCCTCGATCAGGCGGCGGAGTTCCTTGAGCGCATCATTCAGCAGGCGACCGATCATCGCGAGATCGGTGCGATTCGGGCTGAGCGTGACGGGCTGCGGGCACAACTCGACAGCATGAACACCGAATGGGGATATCGAGATATCGAACCCGGTCGGCTCACCCCGGGAAACTACGCAACTCCGGCAGATGAGGTCCGCGCCCGAAGTATTTCCTCTCGATTCCCTACCGAGGTTGAGGCCGTCCGCCGCCTTGTTGGCCCGTGGACTCCGGTTGAGGGGGAACAGGCATGAGCGGTCGCATCTGTGGTCCGTGCTCGCGAGGCCAGCACGCGCCGTGCGACGGTCCCAACGAGTTCTGGGGCGACTGCATATGCCAATGCCGAGCACAAGGAGGAACAGGCATGAGCGGGTACCAAGCGGGGCAACGTCTGGAATCGAAGTACAACGGGTCGATCATCACGCTTGAGAGGGTTGACGCCGACGGTGGTGTGAAGGCTTCTGATTCGGCGGGCCGCATCGGCAGCACGACCGTCACACAGCTCGACCGTCTGTATCAGCCCGTGCGAGGAGAGGGGTAGCGGTGAACATCCCGGACGAAGTGCTGATGGTGGCCGCGCAGCAGCTCTGGGACATCGAGTCGACTGGTCCTGACAAGGCGTGGGATGACCTCGCTACGTCGTTCAGGGCGTCCCTGATGACCCAAGTTGAGGCAGCAGCACAACCGATCGCTGAGTGGGCACGGAAGGAAACACTCCGAGAAGCTGTGGATGCGGTTGAGGACTCGGACCCTGACTGCTACCACGCTTTCGGCATGGGCGGTCACGATGACTCGTGTGGCCGGGAGGCTGCTCTCGTCGCGATCCGTGCTCTCGCGGAAGGAGAAGGACAGTGAGCGGGATCGCATCAGACGACTTCCGAGACGGTGCAGCCACCGGGGCCTCGATGCTCGCAAAACGGCTCCAATCCCTCGCCCTGTGGAACGTCCGTATCGACAGCAGCCTGATCAACGACATGGCCCGCGGCGTGCAACTTGAGATGGGTGGACAGATCATTCCTGACGGACAGGATCCCGCTGATCTCTGGGATGACGGATTCACCGCCTGCGCCCATGAGCACATGAAGCAACGCGAAGACCCGACCTACCCCATCCACCGGCCCAACCCCTACCGACAGGAGCCCTGATGACCGACACTGATCCGCTCCTGGCAGCAGTCGAAGCACGCCGGCGGCGCCTAGAGGAATCGCTCATCAATGTGCCGATGCCACCCGGTCAAGCGCTGTGGTCCTCCCCGCAAACGGCAGCCCAGATCGCGCAGCTCGACATCGTCATTGACGAGATCGCCGATCGTGTAGCCACCCGACTGAACGAACCCAAGGAGATCCGATGACCGACATGATCGACGTCCGAGACTTCGAGACCGAGGAACAGCGGGCAGAACGCATCGCTCACTGGCGCCTCACCCGAGCCCTAACGGACGCACCCGAGATCCTCACCCACGTCAGAGCCATCGCACTCTCCAACCCCGAGCGAGGAGAAACCCTCACCGAGTGGAACGCGCCCATGCGGATCACCGCAGAAGACGACGCATCCGACGTGTACGCCCGACTGGGTGAATGGGTGGAGAACTTCTCCGACTGGCTCAACATCGCCCCACCCGTCGCTCACATCGCCGCACAGCGCATCCGCAGAGGCGACATGCAAGGCTTTCACGCAAACGTCACCGCAGAAGGCGCCGGCCTCCTCACCGGGCTCCTCACGTCATGGCTGCTCATCCACCAAGAGCAGACCAGCACACACCCGGCCTACCTCGCCGACTACCGCGACGACGTCACCACGCTCCTCTGGGAACTCCGCAAGAAGTACCCGATCGAGCGAGGACGGGAGAAGCCCACCTACCCACGCCCATGCCCTGTCTGCGGCGAGTACGCGATCCGGGCGGACTGGTGGTCCGAGAACCCCGGCGACGTCGAGGTAAAGTGCACCGAATGCGAACACGAGATCCCGAAACAGGAGTACGCGAAGATCCTCCGCCAGGTGATCGAGTGAACCGAACCTCCTACACAATCACCGAAGCCGCCACCCGCGTCCAACGCAACCCACGCACCATCGAACGGTGGATCGGTGAAGGCCTACCCCACATCCTCATCCGAGGCCGCATCCACATCGGACACAACGACCTCATGGTGTTCTACCGGGCCAAGCTCACATCTAACCCAGCCAGGACACACCCGAAGGAGTGACATGCACGATGTCGGAATTGCCTGTTAGACTGGCGCTGCGCAAGCGAATCGCCGCCTCCCACACACATTGGGACAAGCGGCGATTTCGCGTATCTGGCGGCACCCACTTCAGGGTCACAGACCTGATCCACCCTCCATCAGGCAACCAAACCTGAACATCGTCCGGGTGTGACATCAACCACAGGGGGTCGACCCACACCCGGCACCTACTCGCCGATGCCAAGCGGGCATAATAGCCAGCATGTTGGCTGGCACCTGCGCATTCTGCGGAAATCAAACGCACTTCACGGCTCGCACGGCCCGAATTGGGAAAAGCATTTCCGGTCAAGCTTCCGGCCGATATGCGTATCGAGCCGAAGTGGCCGCAACGTGCGACGCCTGCCAACGATTCAACACCGCCTACGGTGCGACGGCTTCACGGCCTCGGTCACTGACAGTCGGCGAAATCCTGGCGGGATCCCAAGCCGTTACCGAGGGGGAAGCGATGACGATAGAGAGTTGGTCGCCTCCACCGCTGCGGCCGGTGGATACCGAATTCCTGCCCGAATCGGTCGGAGGGTACCTTCGAGAAGCATCTGACGCCTATTCGGTCGGCGCACATCGTGCTGTTCTCCTTCTGGTGCGTAGCATCATCGAAGCCACCGCGAAAGACAAAGGCATCACGACAGGCTCCCTCGTTCAGAAGATCAACAACCTGAACGACGAAGGACACATTCGACGCGGCACCAAAGACATGGCGCATGCGCTCCGGATCCTGGGTAACGACATGGCGCACGGAGACATCGACCAGGTCCCGAACCAAGAGGACGCGAACGACGCGCTCACGATCGCGCGCTTCGTACTCGACGATGTTTACGTGGCTGACGCGCGACGGATCGACATGCTGGAGCGCCGCAACAACGATCGCTCGTAATCACATTGCTTCCGTTCCTGGACCCGACTCAACCCCCAACACAGAACAGGGCCGAGCATCCTCACCAAGCATGCCGTTCGTGCGCACGGCATCAAGCGTGACCGGACCAGCCCCAACGTTCACCCATAGTCGGGCCCAGGACGGAACCAACCTACGACCGGAGGCAACCTGATGCCGGAGTTCGCAGGACACATCAACGTCGAGGCGCACTGGCTCACCCGTGCGCAGAGAGACCCGAACGCAGTCACCGTTCCAGCATTCGCGATCACCATCGACGGCGAAGACTTCCCCTGGCACATAACCGAAGAGGGTGTCCGGATCGAGGTGACGGATCAAGGCGTGCCAGCGATCACCATCACGATCCCTGCCGAACGCGTCACCGTTGACCACAGCTTCAACTCCACGACAGGAAGCACATCATGATGTGGGAGATCCTCGGATGGGTCAGCGCAGGATGCCTCGCGCTGATCGTCATCGGACTCACAATGGCGATCCTGATTGCCATCGCTCGAAGCTTCAAGCAGCCGCCCACTAGGAAGACTGCACCAGTAGGTTCTGGCGCAGTCACGGTGTTCAGGAGCGAAGACACCGAAGACCCCTCCACTCTGGGACGCCGAATCGCAGACAGCTACAAGAACCGCGGCGGTATCTGATGGCCTCCAGAAAAGGCGTCGAGAAAGACCCCGGATGGTTCGGGGAAGACAGTTCCCTACCTGGATGGCCCGTCCTAGTGGGGGTCATAGCGGGCATGTTCCTAGCCGAGGTATCGTCCCTGCTATTCGGGTTTCCGGTATGAACGGCATGACTGCCTGCGACCAATGCGGCGCCGAGTACCTATCCACGCTCGCTGCAGCTCTCTGCTGCGACGAAGACACCAGGGGGTACGACTAAACACCAGGGGGTAGCAAAGATGCCCCGGGCCCCCCGCAAGTGTCCAAAGCCAGGCTGCGAGAACCGCATCACCAACTCCAGGTACTGCGACGAACACATGCCCATCAACTGGGGATACGGCAGAGACCGAACCAGCACGCCAATCCACACCGAGTGGAGACGCGCTGTGCTCGAACGCTGCGGACGACGCTGTCAGATACGCGGACCCAAGTGCACAGGCACAGCAACCGAAGCAGACCACATCGTTCCCGTCGCTGAAGGCGGCACGTACACCCTGAGCAACGGCCAGGGGGCATGCAGCACCTGTCACGCAGCCAAGACGCGCGAAGAATCACGACGCGGCCGCGTACGTGCCTTCAAAGGCGAACCACGCAAACAAAACACGGCGACAAGCACCCAGGCCATCACCCCCCACCCCCGGGGGCCGTTCGGCGGGCGATGCTGCTGATTTGGATCTGTACGGGTCTGGGGTTTTTGGTGCTGTGGCGGGCGAGGATGAGCCGAGGCGGTCGATCGTGACGTACTCTAGCTCGCGGACGCGCGCGAAGGTGCCGATGCGGCAGATTGGCGCTGAGCGAGAAAAGCGTTACAGCGGCAGGAGGTTGCCAGGCTGGAAGACGCGGCCGGTAACGGTGATGTACCGGCCGGTGGTGTAGCGCTCGACGGAGAGCCCGTTCTCGATGCGCCTCGTCCCCGGCCCTTCATCGGCGGTTCCCCAGATGTGAAGGCCGTCACCGGACGGCGATATCTCGATGTAGTGCTTCGGGTAGCTCTTGAGGAACTCGGAGGCCGCTTCGTTCGGTCGGCCGCCGACGAGGCAGTGGTCGAGGTCGATACAGGCGAATCCGTCGCCCAGAACGAAGCCGATGTTCAGGTGACCGTTGACGACGTGGCCCATCGACCACGTTGACGGGTCAGTCGAACTTGCCGGCGCGCCAGACGGCATGATCGGTCGCTTGTTCGTGTCCCAGAGAACCCAGCGCTTCTCGTTGCGGAGGGCTGCGAATGGGTTGTTCCGGGCTCGGTGGGCGTAAACACGGCATCGGCTTGAGCAGTAGACGGCTTGGGCGTTCTTATAGACGATCGCAGTCCCGCACCATTCGCATTTGCGCATGGTCAATTGTAACGCTTTTTCCCGCGTAATTCCGCGGGTGTTGCCCGACACGGGCGCCCGTTTTCCCGACATGGGAGGTAGCAATGGCTGGCAAGGGACCTGCTCCGAAGGATCCGTCTCGGCGGGTTCGCCGTAATGGTGGTGGCGCACAGATGCGCATAATCGAGGCGGCACCTTCTGATCAGCCTGAACTTCCCACCTTCGACGTCTCAGTTGAGATCGACGGCAACGTTGTGATGCAGCAGTTCGTGTGGCCTGAGCGGACGCGTCAGTGGTGGAGCATGTGGGCGAGCTCGCCTCTCTCTACAGAGTTCACAGAGACCGACTGGTCGGAGCTGATGGACACGGCTCTGATCCACGCAAAGTTCTGGACCGGCAACACGTCGGTGGCGAATGAGCTGCGACTGCGGGTGGCGAAGTTCGGCGCAACGCCGGAGGACCGCGCTCGATTGAAGATCCAGTTCGCTGCAGCCGACGAGGCTGAAGAGCGGACCGAGAAGCGTCACGCTGCGAAGAAGCCGAAGGGTGAGGACCCTCGCCTGCGGTTGGCTCAGTAGGCGATCGTGGCGGTTCTGATTGTCCCGCCTCTTGACTTGTCCTTTCCCACGCTGGGCCCTTCGGTTGCTGAGTTCATCCTTGACCGGTGCGTCTTCGGTCCTGGTTCGCTCGCTGGGCGTCCGGCGCTGCTGGATGACGAGAAGCTCGCTGCACTGTACCGCCTCTACGAGGTGTACCCGCAGGGGCATCGTCTCGCCGGCAGGCGCCGGTTTCAGCGCGGCGCAATCGAGTGGCGCAAAGGCATGGCCAAGACTGAGTTCGCAGCATGGGTGGCGTTCGCTGAGCTTCACCCGGAGGGTCCTGTTCGTTGCGATGGGTTCGATGCTGATGGGGATCCCGTTGGACGACCGGTAGCCTTCCCCTACATCCCGATGATGGCTGTCACCGAGGAGCAGGTCTCTGAGCTGGCCTTCGGTGTGCTGAAGTACGTTGTCGAGGAGGGCCCTGACGCGGACTACTTCGAATCCTCACTCGAGCGCATTCTGCGCATTGACGAACGTGGTCGTGCTGACGGTCAGGTCGTCCCGGTTTCGAATTCCCCAGGCTCCCGTGATGGTGCTCTGACGACGTTCCAGCACTTCGACGAGCCACATCGCCTGTATCTGCCGTCTGCGAAGAATGCGCACGAGACGATGAGCGCCAACCTCACGAAGAGGCCGCTCGAGGACCCATGGGCGCTGTACACGTCGACTGCCGGGAAACCGGGTCAGGGGAGCATCCAGGAGGATGTGCGCGCTGAGGCGGAGATGATCGACCGCGGCGAGATCGAGAATCCGGCCCTGTTCTTCTTTGCTCGGTGGGCGGGTGATGAGCACGACGACCTTTCAACTATCGACAAGCGCGTCGCGGCGATATCGGACGCGACTGGTCCGGCCGGCGAGTATGGTCCGGGTCAGTTCGAGTCGATCGCGAAGCAGTGGGATCGTCCGCAGGCTGACAAGGCGTATCTCGAGCGTGTGTGGTTGAACCGGTGGCGGAAGTCTGGTTCGCAGTTCTTCGACTTCAAGAGGATCCTCGATCGCGCGGACCCTGGCAGGACGATTCCACAGGGAGCGTTCGTTGGCCTCGGGTTCGATGGCGCTCGCTTCCGTGACGCTACAGCGCTCGTCGCGACGGACATCGCGACAGGTGTTCAGGAGCTCCTTGGTCTATGGGAGCGTCCGGAGGGCGACGATGAGTGGGAAGTGCCCGAGGACGAGGTCACACAGACACTCGAGCACGCCATGTCGTTCTACGAGGTGTGGAAGCTGTACGGTGACCCGCCTCATTGGACCGAAACTATGGGCTCCTGGTCGGCGAAGTATCCCGATCAGGTCGAGGAGTTCTGGACGAACAAATACGTCCGAATGGCATACACGCTGCGTGAGTACACCGAGGCGATCGACACCAAGAGTGTCCGTTTCGGAGGTATTGAGAATCCGGATGGTGACTTCGACCCGCACAACGATCTGATCCGTCATCTCGGCAACGCCGGCGTGAAGGAACTTCGCGTGAAGGACGAGGAGGGAAAGCCCCTGCTCGTCATGGCGAAGCAGGACGGCCAGCAGGAACTCAAGTTTGATGCAGGAATGGCCGCGACTTTGTCGTGGAAAGCATGTGCCGACGCGCGTCGGCTCGGTGCCAAACCGAAGGCCAAGCGCAAGGCGGTGATCCGCCGACTCAAGTAGGGAAACGGAGGCCGCAGTGACCATTGAAGTCACAGAGACCAACTCTCCCGGCTGGTGGATCGTCAAGGGTGTCAAGAAGCTGAATCTGCGCCTTCCTCGCCTCCAGAAACTTGCCGGCTATCACGACGGCGAGCCGCCTCTCCCGGTCCCTGTTGGGAGCGGAGCGTCCGATGCGTTCCGTTCCTTCCAGAAGAAGGCGTGCACGAACTTCGCCGAACTCATCGTTGGTTCGATTCGCGAACGATGCGCTATCCGTGAGATTCGCACGGCTGTGTCTGCGGATCAGGTCGATGACGTCGCATGGCAGATCTGGAAGAACAACGGCCTCGACGTCGAGTTCTCGGATGTGCTCGAGAACATGCTCGCTCTTTCTGACGCGTACATGATCGTTGGGCAGGATGAGGATGGGGAGATCGTCATCACGGGTGAAGACCCGCGTCAGGTGGTGACTTTCCACAACCCGGCCCGGCAGTCCGAGGTGAGGGCTGCGATGAAGGTGTTCCACGACTCGGATGAGAAGCGGGACTACATCTACTTGTACCTTCCCGGTGAGCGCCAGGATGACGGGGCAATGTCGAACGCGCGCCGCTGGGTCGCTTACCGTGACCGCAGCGGGCCCGGGAAGGGTATCTCGTTCAGCCCGTCGACTTATGTGTGGGATGACACGCGGGGCGGAGTAGACGGGGAAGAGCTGAACCACCCGATCGTGCCTGTTGTGCGTTTCCGCAACCGCAGGGGTATCGGTGAGTTCGAGCCGCACCTTGACGTCCTCGACCGCATCAACCACAAGACCTACAACGCCATGGTCATCGCCGCTTATCAGGCGTTCAAGCAGATGGTCATCCAGGTCGATATGGATGGTGCCACGGACGAGGACGGAAACGAGCTCGACTCGATCCCGGACAACGTCCTCACTACTGACCCGGGGTCGTGGATCCAGCTGCCGTACAACTCGAAGGTGTTCCAGACCGCTCAGGCGGACATGCAGGGCATTCAGTCGGCCATCAAGGACGATATTCGGGAGCTTGCCGCTGTCACGCGTCGACCGCTCGCGATGTTCGCGCCTGACAACGAGTCGGCGTCAGGGGCTCAGGCCAATGTCGAGGGTCTTATTTTCGCGACTGAGGACAAGCAGGTGCGGTGCACTTCCGCGCTCGTTGACGTTCTGTACATCGCCTTCCTCACATTGGGTGACGAAGAGCGGGCAAACAAGGCGAAGATCACTCTCGACTGGAAGCCGGCGAGCCGGTACGCGGTCACCGACAAGGCGAGTGCCGCAGCCCAGGCAGTCACGTCACTAGCGAAGCGGACGATCATGCGTGAGATCTGGCAGTTCGGCCCCGAGCAGGTCGCTCAGGCTGAGGCTGAAGCGGCTGACGAGGCACTTCTGGCGGAGGAGCTGACCGGTGGCGGTAACGCGGCTTGACCAGAACTACGACGCTCAAGTGGCGGCGGTTCGTAGCAAGGTCATGTCGTACGCGTACCGGAAGTGGTCGTCATTGTCCGCGTATCGCGATGCTGATGCGGAAAAGCTGATCGCTGAACTGGTCCCTCGAGTTGAGGCTGGACAGAAGCGGGTCGCTGAACTCACCGATGCGTACCTGTCCCGGGTTGCGGCACAGCAACTTGGGACGACGATCTCTCGCGGTGCTGTCGCTGACGCAACGACCGAGTCACTTCGCGGAGTCGATGCCAACACGGTCTATCAGCGCCCCTTCACAACCGTCTACACGTCGTTGAGCAACGGCAACACGCTCAACGCGGCGACAGCGGCAGGTGCTGCACGACTGGCTGACTTGGTCTCCTCGGGAATGCAGCTCGCGAAGACGCATGCAGCGCGGCAAGCGATGTCCCGTACCCGGGTGGAGCTGTATCAGCGGACGCTGACGGGTCGTGAGAACTGCGCACTATGCGTGATCGCCTCCACACAGAGGTATTACAAAGGCGATCTGATGCCGATACATCCGGGCTGTGACTGCGGGATCAAGAGCTTCATCGGTGAACCGGATGAGCAGGTAATTGACCCGAAATTGCTGGAACAGACCCATGAAGCGGTAGCTGCGAAGTCTGGTCGCGCAGCCGACCGGGGAGGCCGCGACATCGGGCTGAACAACCCGGTCGCTGACTACCTCGACGTGATCGTCACGCATGAGCACGGGGAGCTCGGGCCGGTTCTGGCGTGGCGATCCGACCATTTCACGGGTCCAAGCCAGATCTGACTCACCAAGACTTCCACCCGGACGGGTGGGTAGCCCCGACATGGGGATCCGAAACACCCGACATGGGAGACAACAGCATGTTCACTCGAGGCGGCATCTTCATCCGCAACCCGCGACTCCGATTCGTCTCAGACGATGGAGAGAGCAGCGGTGGTGGTGACGAAGGCGATAAGGGCGGCGCAGGTGGAGAGACCGGCTTCCCGGCGAACACTCCTGTCAAGGACATGACGCCGGAGCAGCAGGCCGCGTACCACCTTCACCAGTCCCGCAAGCATGAGGGCCGCGTGAAAGCCTTCGGCGACTGGACGCCGGAGAAAATCGCGAAGCTCGAGAAGGACAATGCGGACCTTCGCACGAAGACCCAGTCCGCGGAGCAGAACGCGCTCGACGCTGCCAAGGAGGAAGGTCGCTCGGAGATCCGAGCCATCCTTGCCGCCGAACGCGTCAAGAACGCTCTTGCGACCGCGCTCAACGGACGCATCCCGGATGCGAACGCGCTTCTGGAGCTAGACCGCAGCCGTTTCATCAAGGACGACGCTGCTGACACCGACGCCATCGCCGCGTGGGTTCAGGAGCACTCGACCGAAGCGAGTAGTGGTGCCCAGAAGAAGGGCGGCCCTGACCTCGGACAGGGCAAGCGCGGCCAAAACCAGCCCGCCAAGGGCGTCGGCGCCGGAGCAGATCTCTTCGCCGGAACACGCAAATCCAAGAAGACCGAATCCTAGGAAGGATCCACCATGCCTCGTCTCAGCACTGAGACCATCGGTGGCGGTGACCTGTCGTGGCTCGGCTCGTCTCACGGAATCCGCAACGCGCGGACCGAGACGATCGACATCTCGACGTTCACCGCGAACACCCACTACCCGAACGGGTACATCCCCGCCGGCACGCCCATCGCGATTGTGTCGGGACTTGCTGTCCCGTATGACGTGACGGTCGGCACCACCACGGGAGCCGGCATCCTCGCCGGCTTCATCCTCACCGACCAGAAGGTCGTCGGCGCGACCGACTTCGGTGCCCCTGTCCTCGATCATGGCCGCATCAACACCGCGAAGGTCCCCTACGCGTCGTTCGTGAAGCCGATCACCGCCAAAGACGCCACGACCTGCGTCTTCGCCTGAAAGGAGTGACCGAACATGGCACTTTGGACTGACGTCATCGACCCGGCAACTCTGACCGGGTACGCGCGAGCCTCGCTCGCCGACTACGAAGCACAGAAGGGCACCCTCGCCCAGTTCCTGCCGAACCGTGAGGTCGCCGACATCGTTGTGCGATTCATGCAGGGTTCGACTGGCCTGGTCGACATCGCCCAGTGGCGTGCCTACGACGCTGAGCCGGAGATCGGCAAGGGACAGACCGGGAAGCGCGTCACGCTCGAGCTCCCCGCTGTCGGGCAGAACATTCCCGTCAGCGAGTACGCGCAGCTCCGCGCCCGCAACTCGTCTGACGAGACCATCCTGCAGGCCGTCCTCAACACCACAAACCGTGTGGTGCACGCGGTCTCCGACTCCGTCGAGCGCCTGCGCGGCATCGTTCTTGCGACCGGCAAGGCAACCATCAACCCGACGAACTTCGGCGGCAAGTTCCAATCCGACGACGACTTCGGTCGGTCGGCCGGACACACTGTCACCGCGGCCACACCGTGGAGCGACAAGACGGTCTCCCGTCTTGCGGACCTGCAGAGCTGGACGGACACCTACATCACGGACAACGGGGTTCCACCTGGCTCGTTCCTGATGTCCACTCGAGTTCTCCGCGCACTCGCCGCCGGCAACGAGTTCCAGACACAGCTGATCAACGGCGGTGCCCGCCCCGCGACTCGCGCGGACGTGAACGCGATCATCGAGGGCGCCGGCCTGCCCCCGATCGTCATCTACGACCGCCGCGTAAGCGTCGGAGGCTCGGCAACGAAGGTCGTCCCGGATGATCGGCTGCTGCTCCTGCCTGCACCGGTCGCCACCGACGACTGGGAGGGAACCGAGCTCGGTGCGACGTTCTGGGGTCAGACCCTCACGTCGATGGACCCCGACTATGCCCTCGAGGACGCGGACCAGCCCGGCCTCGTGGTGGGCGTGTACCGCGGCGAGAAGCCCCCGCTGATCGCCGAGGTCGTGTCCGACGCGATCGCCCTTCCCGTCCTCGCCAACGCGGACCTCAGCTTCTCCGCTGACGTCCTCTAGGAAGGAGAACCGTGGCCGAGCTCACGAGCATCGTCCACGTTCACGACGAGCACGGTGACGTCCATGTCTTCGGACCTGGCGTCACCGTGCCCGCGTGGGCCAAGGCGCTCATCACCAACCCCAAGGCATGGTCCGAGGGAATCGAACCCGTCAAGAAAGATCACCCGGTGGCAGAGCCGACCGAAGCACCCGATTCGGACGACGTTCCAGCGAAGAGCGGCCCGAAAGCCACCGTAGATGCCTGGACCGCCTACGCGGAGAAGCACAAGGTCTCTGTCGGTGCCGACGCAACGCGCAAGGACATCATCGCGGCCCTCGAGGCTGCTGGCGTTCCCACCGAGTGACGAGGAGGCTGCCATGACGACGTTCGCAACACCCGAAGATGTGGCCAATGTCTGGCAGCCCCTCACCACCTCGCAAGAGGCTCTCGCGGAGAACCTTATCGAGCAAGCCTCGAACAAGCTGCGACTGAAGGGCCGGCGCCGCCGTCGAGATATAGATGTGCTGTACGCGACGGATCCACTTTTGGCGAACGCCATCCGTGATGCGGTCGTGAACGCTGTGAAACGGGTACTCATGAACCCTGAGGCGCTGCGTCAGTACAGCGAGACAACGGGTCCTTTCACCGAATCGAAGACTTTGGATACCAGCATCTCGGCAGGCGGTCTCTACCTGGCACCGGGCGACCTGATCGACATCTTCCCCGGCTCATCAGGAATTCGCTCGTTTCGAGTCAAGACCAGGATGCTCTGATGTCCGAGGCTGTAACCCGCACTCGAATGGTCGACTCGGGCCAACTGGACCGCTACGGAAAGCCAATCCTCGCCCCCCAAACGTCTCCGCTGACGGCCCACTCGTTTGCCCCCGTGGTCACTAACGATGTCGAGGGCGTCGACACTGTTGTTTCGAGCGACGGCGGAACTCTCTACTTCCGCGCACCCGACCTCGCTGGCTCTCTCTCTGGCGACAAATGGAAGGTGCGCGGAATCGACTACGAATCCGAGGGCATCGAAGCGCTCTGGCAGAAACCGAGCGGTGAGGTGGTCGGAACCGTGATCGTTCTCAAGCGTACGGAGCTTACCCGTGGCTAAGGGCATCAAGGTGAAGATCAATCAGGCGGCCTGGGGTAACCAGGTCATGGCGGGACCGGAGATGCAGCAGTACCTTGCCAACCTCGGCAGCCAGGTCGCAGGAAAGCTTCCTGGCGGCTCCGTCGAAGTCACCACCTCTCGAACTGTGAAGGGCGGTGGCCGTCGCGCTCGAGCTGTCGTGACGACGACCATCCCGCTTGAGGATGAGGCCGCGAACGGTACTGCTCTGGCTGCGCTGCAGTCGGTGGTGCCGTCTGCGCATGCTCCGAAGCGGACTCGTGCGTACAAGGTGCGTGAGAAGAAGCGGCAGGAGCGGCGAGCATGAGCAACGTTGCTGGCGTGATCTTCACCGACCTTCCGGCAGTGACGATCTCGAAGCTGCAGTCGCTCCTCGATTCCCGTGCGGAGCCGTTCACTGAAGGTGTGTCGGTGTCGAACAAGGCCATCGAGGGCGAGACGCGAATGGTGACCGTGAACCTCGGCACTGGGACCGGCACCTTCAACACGCTTGACGACGCCACATTGCGGATCAACGTGCGCGCTCTCGATGAGGGTGACGCTGCGGATCTGGCTCTGATGGTGCGGGCGATTTTCGAAGCCCCAGCACCTCTCGGCATTCGCGACGGCGACCCGATCACTGCCTGCCGGGTATCGGCGGGACCGGTCGAGGTTCCGAACGATACGAAGTTCTTCCAGTGGTACATGGTCGCGAATGTGACCCGCCGCGGGATCCAGTTCACCTGAGCACCCACAACTAATGCGCCGCCCTCGAGGCGGCTTTTTCTATGCCCGGATGGGCAAGGAGGACGAATCATGCCCACTGGCACTCCCGATTCCAGCAACGTCCGCGTTGCCCCCACGGGCGCCTGGTACGTTGCCCCGCTGGGCACCACCGGCCCGACCTCAGCGTCAGACGCGCTGAACGCCGCATTCACGAACCTTGGCTACCTGTCGGAGGATGGCACGTCGCGGACCACAGACCGGTCGTCGAACGACATCAAGGGATGGCAGAACGCAGCCCTGGTGCGCACGGTGGTAACGGACGCGGCGATCTCGTACAAGTTCACGTTGATCGAGACGAACCGTGCCTCGGTAGCACTGTACTTCGGTGTCGCCCCGGGTCCTGACGGCAGCTACGACGTCGACCCATCCCAGACCGGCGGCCGTCAGTCTTTCGTCTTCGACGTCATCGACGGCACCAACGTGCGCCGAGTGTGGCTCCCCGCCGCAGAGGTCGTCGAGCTCGAAGACATCACCTTCGACAGCGGCGACGCGACCGGATACGGGGTCACCGTGAAGGGCTACGCGAACGCCACCCTCAGTGGCAAGGTCGAGCGCGTCTTCGACCCGAGCCTGAACAAGAAGTCTGCCGCGGCGCCGGGCAACGTGTTCCCCGCTGACTCGAACATCACCGCTTCGGACTCGACCAATGCGGCCAAGCTCGCAGGCCTCGGCTATGTCGCCAACCCGACCACCGCCTGGACCACCGGTCAGAAGATCTCGATCGGCGCGTTCGACTTCAACTGGTCGGGCACCGCATGGGCGGCCGGCGCTCACGCCTGATCCAGACCGGGACCGGGGGCGTTTTCAGGTGGCGTTCCCGGCCCCGCCTCACCTGCTCACCTGAACCCACCTGAAAGGACGCCATCGTGGCAACCGTTGACATCACCCCATCTCCACGCCGGAAACCTCTCAAGGTGAACTACGGCGATGAGCAGTTTCTCCTCTCGACGCGAGTTCCGCTCGAGCTCATCAATGCGCAGGACTCGATCCCACGACCGAAGGTCATGGCCGGGTCGCAGAAGGATGCATACCAACAGCAGGTGGGTATCGCCGTGATTGCGGCGTTCGTGGAGAACGTCATCCCTGAGGATTTCCGTGCCGTCCTGGACCTCAATGACGTCGCGCAGGTGTTCGAGGCGTGGTCGGAGGCGTCGGGCTGGGGAAAATCGCCGAGCTCCGACAGATCTGGCGGAGCCACGAAGCTGAGTTCGTCTTCGAACTACGACGAGGCGGACTGACCCTCGAGGACATCTACCGCATCCCGGAGGAGACGGCCGCCTACATCACCGTGGCGGCCTCTCTCCCGGAATCTCCTCTGCATGCCGCGATTCACGGGTGGGATTATCCGCTGTCGCGTGAAGGGATGCTGCTGCTCGACCTGCTCGACCTTCAGGGTGCGAAAGGGTCGAAGAAGAACCAATGGAAGCCACTCCCGAGACCATGGCAGCGACCTGAACGTCTCGGGTACACGGAACTCACCTACGACGAGGCCATAGACCTTCTGAGGAAGAACGCCGGACGCTAAGCCGTCTGGTTTGTGGCTGCGAATGCGGCCTGGCGCATGTCCGGGCCGTAGTGCTTGTTCCACCACATGTTGTGCCCGCAGTACTGACACTTCTTGAAAAACGGGAGGAACAGCAGGCCTATGCCTGCGGTGAAGATTCCGATCGCCCACAGTGTGCTGTTGCGGCCGATGTTTCCCCCGCCACCTTCGCAGGGCTTGCAGTCGATGCAGCCCCGCTGCGAATAGATGTTCTGGTGCTGGGACATTCCCCCGAATCCTTTCGGTCTGGTGCAGCAAACCTACCTCGTCTGAGTCGCCATTCGGCAACCCATCTTCGGGTGCCGCGAACCCCAACTAGAGGCCAGCCGAGGCGCTGGACTTTTGCGCATCCGCCGGAGGTGATCTGTGACTGAAGCAGCCGTCGCAGAAGTAACGATCATCCCCGTTTCTCCTGGGGCACAGCGGCTTATCGTCGAACAGCTTGGCGGCGACGCGGCAGGCCAGAAGGTCGGCGGTCAGGTCGGAGGCGGTCTCGTCGCGGCCCTAGGTGGCGTCCTCAAAGGTGCCGCTACCGCAACAGTGGCAGCGGCGGCGGCGGGTATCGGTGCGTCTCTCGCCGGCGGTTTCGCCCGACTGAACAACATTGATGTCGCCCGGGCGAAGCTCACTGGCCTCGGCAACTCGGCTGCCGATGTCGACGGGATCATGAAGAACGCTCTCGCCTCAGTGAAGGGCACGGCGTTCGGTCTTGGCGACGCGGCGACCGTGGCAGCGGGCGCTGTTGCTGCCGGTATCAAGCCGGGTGAGCAGCTCGAGAGTGTCCTGAAGTCGGTCGCGAACTCGGCAGCCGCGTCGGGTTCGAGCCTGTCCGAGATGGGCAACATCTACAACAAGGTCGCCTCCACAGGTAAGGCGCAGAACGACGTTCTGCAGCAGGTCGCCGACCGGGGCATCCCGATCTACCAGGCTCTCGCAGACCAATTCGGGACGACTGCTGACGCCGTCTTCGACATGGCTTCGCAGGGTCAGATCGGGTTCTCCGATTTCGAGGCCGCCATGACGAAGGCGTCGGGCACGGTGGCACAGGAGATGGGCAAGACCATCCCGGGCGCATTCGACAACTTCAAGGCGTCCCTATCACGGATCGGCGCCGGCGCGCTCGGTGGGATCTTCCCCGAAATCGCACCGACCATCCTGGCGATCACGCAGGCGCTCAGCCCTCTCGAGACTGCGGCAGCCGGAGTGGGGCAGGCAATCGGAGCGCGCCTCAACCCTGTCATCGAAGCATTCACCGGCTTCATCACAGGTGCTGATGGTGGTCTTGCTTCGCTCAAAGCCAACCTTGCCCCGCTGGCGGCCCTCCTGGGCCCGCTCGCTGGCGCATTCGCAGCTTTGGGGGCAGGTGGCCTGACCGGGATCATTGCTGCGATCCCAGGGCTTGGTGGTCTCGCCCCGATCGCTACCGCCCTGACAGGTCCTCTCGGGATTCTGGCAGCAGCGTTCGCTGGTCTGGTCGCCGTATCACCTCAACTGCAGGCGGCGTTCAGCGTCATCGGCAGTCAGCTCGCTCAGACGTTCGGCAACCTGCTCACCACGCTCGGTCCCGTGATCGGCCAAATCGGCTCTGCACTGGCCGTGATGGCGCAAACCATCGGAGGTGTGCTCGCTAACGCACTTCTCACTGTGGCACCGTTCCTTTCCCAGCTCGTGAACATTCTGGGCGGCGTTCTGGTCGCTGTGCTCCCTTCGGTGGTGACCCTGCTCACCCAGTTGTCGGGCATCTTCTCCGCCTTCGCGGGGGCGATCGTTCCCGTCATAGGAACCGTGCTGCAGGCGTTGGTGCCGGCGTTGTCGTCCCTGGGCCCCGTTATCGGGACCATCGTCAGCGCCGTCGTTCCGCTGGTGTCGATGCTGGCCTCTGCGCTCATGCCTATCTTTCAGGCGATCTCGCCTCTTGTGACGGCGTTGCTCTCGGCCATCACCCCACTGATCCCGGTCGTGCTGCAGCTTGCGACAAGCTTGATCTCCACTCTGGTGCCGATCTTCACGCAGCTGATCTCGATCCTGTCTCCGGTGATTTCGATGGTGGTCAACCTGGCCACCACTCTGATCTCGATGCTGGCACCGATCTTCCAAGCATTGGCGCCTGTGATCAGTCAGTTGATTACCGCGTTCATGCCGCTGATCAGCGCAATCCTGACGCCACTGATTCAGGTGGTTGCGGCTCTGATGCCAGTGCTGCAACCCATCCTTGATCTGTTCATTCAACTGTTGACGCCGATCCTGGCCCTGATCCAGCCGCTGCTGCAGTTGGTGTCGGCGATCATCCCACCGTTGTCGGCTGTGCTGACGTTCCTCGCGAACATCATTGCCGGCGTCCTCAAAGGTGCATTCGCCTTCCTGATCCCCGTGATTCAGTCCGTTGTGCAGATCATCTCCAACGTGCTGCAACCGGTGATCAAGGGAATCACCGATGTCCTCGGCGGTGTGATCACATTCATAACCGGCGTGTTCTCCGGCAACTGGAAGCAGGCCTGGGGCGGCATCGTGCAGATCTTCACCGGCATATGGAACGGCATCACCGGCATTGTGAAGGGCGTCATCAACTCGGTTATTGACGCCGTGAACGGTGTGATCGGTGGCATCAACGGTGTCGCCAGTGCGGTGAAGGATGCGACAGGTGGGGCGATCAACTTCACCATCGGGAAGATCCCTCGCCTCGCTGACGGCGGCATCGTCCAGGCTGTCCCCGGCGGGATCATGGCCAACATCGGTGAAGGCCGGTACCCGGAGGCTGTTATCCCTCTGAAGCCAGGCATTCTGTCCGAGCTCAGTGGTCAGCCGGCGTCGACTCGGGATGCCCCGTACATGTACGTCGAGAAGATCGTCGCCCCGGACAATGACCCGGTTGTATCGGGTCGGATCATGGGGCGCGAGTTTGGCCGTGTGGCAGCGGGGAGCATCTGATGACAGTTGCTATCGACAGTCTGGTGCTCCCCGCTGGCCCGGGTGAGACAGGTACAGATGGATTCGTTCTTGTGTTCCTGGGCGACTGGGATGCGGTCTCGGAATCGAAGACAGAGATCCGGGAACGACCTCAAGCGGACGGTTCATTCGCAATCGCGATGGACTGGCGAAAGTCGCTGGCGTTCTCGATCAAGGGCGCGTTTCTCGGGGAGGCCCGATCCGATGTTCAGTCGGCAAAGCAACTGTTGAAGACGAAAATCGCCCGAGGAAAGTCGGTCACCGTTCTTGTGACTGACATCGACGGTCCCATGCGGCGAGTGGCTTCCGTCCGATCGGTGATCCTGGACCCCGACTACGGCGGCAACCAGTTCACCTTCACGATCGACCTGGTTGCGTTCGATCCACTCATGTACGGGCCCGACCAGAGCTTTTCGACGGGTGTCCCGGTGTCCGGCGGCGGGTTGCTGTTCCCGCTGGGAACAACGCCTACCGCCTACTGGGACTTCGGTGCTGACGGGTCATCCGGTCGCGTGTCGTTCACGAATACAGGCACAGCGCCCACGTGGGGGACGCTGACGGCCACTGGCGGGTTGAGCGGTGGGTTCACCGCGACCGACGTCACCACCGGGCAGACGGTTCGATTCGAGCGGGTCATCCCAGACGGGTCGCTTGTGCAAATCAACCAGCGAACAGGCCGTGCGTGGATCGACTCGCCAAGCAATGACGTGTCCGGGTATCTGACAGTCAGGGACTTCTTCCAAGTCGGGCCAGGTGAAACGCACCAGATCCAGTTCTCGCCCTTGGGTGCAGTGACGGGTACCCCACAGTTCACCTTCACGGCGGCACCCGCGAACCACTAGGAGGTCACCGATGACGCGGTACATCATCGGTGACCTCCGCACCGGCCGGCGCATCCTCGACCTTCCCGTGATGAAGGGGCCGTGGGATGACTCCCTCGACACGGCCGAGACCATCCGGGTCACGGTCGACATGCAAGACCCCGATGTGCAGGCCCTCGACCTGAGGAACACGGCATCGAAGGGGAAAGCGTTCCTGGGTGTCGTTGAAGACGACACCATCAAAGCGTGCGGGCCGATCTGGACTCGCACGTACAACCAGCCCGACCGGACGCTGCAGATCGGCGCCAAGGGGCTCATGTCCCTTTTTGATCATCGGCTTATCCTGCCCCTGCTTGCCGAGACGCTGGACGTCACCCAATGGACGATCCCTGACCCGGCAGACAACACGAAGACGATCGCGAATCCGCTGCTCACAACCCAGTACACGGGAATCTGGTGGGGAACGATGGCGAAACGTCTCGTACAGCAGGCACTGTCTCGCACGGGCGGAAACCTGCCGATCGTGTTCCAGGCGGACGAGATCGATGGTGTGTCAGACCACACGAAGACGTATCTCGGTGTGGACTTCAAACCGGTAGGCGAGGCGCTGAAACAGCTGACCGAGCTGCAGGGTGGCGTCGAGATCAACTTCCAGCCACGCTTCACCTCCGATTTCCTCGGCGTCGAATGGTTTATGCAGACAGGGACTGTAGCGCAGCCGTTGATCTATGCCGCCTCGGTCCCACAGTGGAATCTGACCGTTGATGACTCGCCCATATCGGACTTCGAGATCAGCGAGGACGCATCGGGTATGGGGTCGTTCGCGTGGGCGACTGGAGGCCGTCAGGCAGACGACGTCCTGGTTTCACGGGCATATGACTCGAGCCTCATCGACCAAGGGTTCCCGATGATGGAACTCGTCGACTCTTCGCATTCCACGGTCTCGATGCAAAGCACCCTGGACAAGTACGCGGCGTTGAACGCGGTGGCCGGCCGGGGTGCGGAAGAGACATGGTCATTCACGGTCGAGGCGCGCCCCACGGACGATGAGGGCAACCCTGCAGGTCCCTGGCTGAACAGCTACAACGTGGGCGACTTCTGCGACATCACCATCGCCCCGTACAACCCAACGACGGGGGTGGGGGATCCGTACCTCACCGCTGGAGGCACATTCCGCCGTCGAATCGTTTCCCTCTCCGGTGACGAAGAGGGCCAGCAGATCAAGATCAAGTGCGTCCCGGAGGTGGTGTGATGGCTGGCGGCTATAAGGCGCCGCGGGATGGTACCGAACAGCTCACCGGCGCGATGGCCGATCAGCGAGAACGCCTCCGCGAGCTCGAGCGCCCCACGGGGACATCCATCGGTTCCTTAGTGCAGCAGGTCCAGCAGACGCTGGCGAACATCGTTGCTCAGGTGAACACGATCGCCACCGCATGGATGGCAGCGAACGCCTACACGAAGGCGCAGGTCGATTCGAAGGTCGCCAGCCCAGGCACGATCGCCCCGGTCGACGTCAACGCGTCAGGGAACGTTTCCGCCGCGAACGTGACAGCCTCCGGGCAGGTGGTTTCGGCTGGGATTGTGCGTTCTCCTGGAACGAAGTCCAACACGGTCACTGTTGGCTATTCGGCGGTCTACATCGACTCGTCGGGCAACATGGGTGGCAACACCTCAACTCGACGGTCAAAGACGAACATCGTGCCGTTGGAGATCGATCTTGATGCTTTCCTCGGCCTGCAGGCGTACAGGTTCCAGCGGCACACCGACGTGCTCGAGATGGGCGAGGGGGCGCCGTGGCAGTCGGGGCTCATGGCTGAGGATGTAGAACCAGTCGCCCCGCTGAATGTCTGGTTAGACGAGGACGGTCTCGTCGCCGGTGTCCGGTATGAGGAACTCGTGGTTCCGCTCCTGATGGCTGTACAGCGGGAACGAACGCTGAGGGTTTCGCTCGAGGAACGGGTGGCCGCGCTGGAAGCTCAGTCAGTCGCAGACGGCGGGGTTTCCTGATGCGGAGCCACTAGCGCAGGCGCTGGTGTCCCAGCGCCCACCAGCAGTGTCTTGCGGGTCAGGATTCGGGATCCAGGGGACAGGTGAACCGGCGGGGAGTTTGCTGCTTCCCGATGATCCTCCAGAGGAATCCGAGTCGTCGGTTCCTGTGTTTGATTGCTGCTGTTCGGCAGCCTGACGGGCGGCCTCATCCGCTGCCGCCTGAGCCGCTTCTGCAGCGGCTTGAGCTGCCGCTGCTTCCTGTGCTGCTTTCTCGGCCGCAAGCCTGGCCTGCTCAGCGTCGTAGTCCTTCTTCGCTTGCACCGACTGCGCGCCCAGGGTGTCCAAGGATCCGCCGTGATCGATGGCGCCCTGGTAGGCGGGTGCCGCGACGGTCATCGCGTGCTCCGCGTCGGCTTTGACCTGCGCGGCGTGGGCGCTGACCCCAACCGTGATGCCTGCTGCGGCGAGCAGCGTGATGACGGCCGCACCTCCGATGAGTTTCGCGCGGACGCTTACGGCTTTGTCTTCCCCCTGAGTGTTGCTCATCTACCCAGATTAATCGCCCTTGTCCTGCTTTTAAAGACCCTTTTGGAGGGCTCATGACGATCCGGAAGGGCCTTCCGGCCAAGCTCGCGCTCACGGACACGAATGACACGCGGTACGACTTCCGCAACCTGGTGGTGTGCAACGCTGACGGTTCTCCTCGTGGTGGTGTCACTTCCCCCGTGGGGGCGAACATTGTGGCGGCGACGGCGACGATGAACTCCGCGGTGGCTGCGTTCAGTGCGATCGCGGTGCGGGACAACGGTGTTGTGCTGCTCGCCAATGATGGTCCCGTGAACGTGCTGCACGCTGCGGCGCCGGCGGCGAATAGCCGCATCGATGTCGTGTACGCGAAGCAGAACGATTCCTCGTCGACGGTGACGACACCGGATGCGAACGATCTTCCAGTCATCGCGATTGCACAGGGTACCGCGGCTGCTTCTCCGACGAAGCCGTCGATTCCAGCAGGTGCGGTGGAGCTCGCGACGGTTCTGATCCCTGCCGGTGCCACTGCGACGAACTCGTCCGGTGTAGTTGTAACGCAGACGGCGCAGTTCACAGCAGCCCCTGGTGGGGAAGTCCCATTCCGCTCGCAGTCGGATCTCTTCGCGTGGCTGAACCCCTCGACCAGTCAGCTGGCCCGGATCATTGGCGCGGAGTCGTACATTGCGGCGAATGGTTGGCAGATCAATCATGCGTTCGCCGAGGCCGCTGGTATCACTCCGGCATTCACATCTGGTGTCGCCTCGCAGGCTGTGGCGTCTGTGACGGTCAGCCTTCCGACGGGAAGGTTCACGCAGCCGCCGATTCCGCAGGTAACGGCAACGTCTGGTCGGTTTACGGCTGTGGTCACCGCAGTATCGACGACCCAGCTCACCATCCAGGTACAGAACAACTCGGGCGCTGCGGGTATCCCCGGGATTGTGTACTGGACCGCTAAGCAGATGACCGCGTCCTCGGCGGCTGGCTAGGAGGGCGTGATGGACAGCGAGTACGACCCGAACATTCCGTACGACTCGGACGGGATCCCGCTGCCGCCGATGAACGCCGTCAAGACGGCAGCACCGGAGGCGATCAGCTCGAGCTATGGCGAGGAGGACCCCGATGCCTGACCTCCTGAACCGCAGTGTCGACGACATGCTCGCAGCGATGGCGGCACAGTTCGGCACCAGGTGGCCGAACCCGTGGTGGCCGAAGGGCATCAGCGCGTACGACGACTGCGCCGCCTGCGTGAGCTTCTACCTCTTCGGCCTCAACTCCCTCGGCAACCCGTTCTACAGCTACGTCTCGCAGATCCAGACCTGGGGCCGCAACCTCGGCGTCTGGCATCCCGGCCACGCCGGAGTGCAGCGCGGCGACGTGCTCGCGTTCGACTGGGACGGCGACGGCGACCCCGACCACACCGAGATCGTCGTCTCAGTCTCGTCCGGCGGTTCGATCGTCACCTCCCGCGGCACGAACTCAAACCCGGGCGACGACATGCGCGACCGCACCCGATCCGCCGGCTACATCCTCAGCTACATCCGACCGCCCTACCCAGGCACCACCTCGGCCGCTGATGGCGGCGCAACCCTGATCCCGCAAGGAGACGAAGTCGACATGGCATCCATCACCGAGCTCCGCGCCCAGCAGGACGCATCGAACGCCGCTCAGACGGCCCTCATCAAGGAGATGCTCCTGCGAGAGAACCGCGGGCGCCTCTACTACTGCGCGGCGCCGCCGGCGGGCCTGCCGCAGTTCGTGATCATCTTCTGGGACCGCACCCCGGGCGAGAAGAACGTGCTGTACATCAACGACGGCGAGCAGCAGGCGCGAAACGCTCGTGACTTCTACTCCCAGACGTACGACACCGTCGAGCAGGCGAAGGCGGCTGCGATTGGTACTACGCAGTTCCAGACCCTGATCAACCTCGCGCTCGGTACCGACTCGGCGTTCACGAACAAGCGCGCGACGAAGTAGCCCCTCGATCCCTGAGAGGGGGAACTGATGCCCGATGAGCCCTCGTTGTTTCAACTGCTCCGGGAAGACATTGCAGCGTTCCGCAGGGAAACGAACGAACGGCTCGACAAGCTCGTCTCGCAGGACGCGTTCGAAGCAGAGCGGCGCCGACGGGATGAACTGCATGCCTCGCTGATTCAGGACATCGCAGAGGAGCGCACCGCCCGAACAGCGGACATCGAACGTGAGCGTGCCTCGCGGATCGCAGCCGTGAAGGAAGAACGCGACGCACGCGACAAGGTCGTCCTCGACCTGCAGGCGAAGAACGCCGCCACCGGGCTTTGGATCCGGTGGGGCATCGGCTTCGTTGTCGGCCTGCCAGCGGCGGGGATTGCGTTGTGGGCCATCTTTCAGAAGGGAATCGGCGGATGATCCGACGAGCCTGGAAATGGGTGTGGCCGACCGTCCTCGTCCTGTTCGCGACTGTTGCGATCGGGATGGCGTTCTGGGTGCAGCAGGGACGCATCGATGTGGGTGTGGCCCGGTACGACAACCTGTCCGCCAAGTACGACCGCCTCTTCACCCAGTACTCGCGACTCTACGGCGACTGTGCCGAGTCGACGAACTGTGAACCCACCGCCCCAGCACCGGAAGCGATCCCGGGCCCAGTCGGGTCGGCGGGTCCTGTTGGTGCATCCGGTGCCACAGGCCCAACCGGCGACAAGGGCGACAAAGGAGATAAGGGAGACATCGGCCTTCCAGGTCAGACCGGCCCACAAGGAGCGACCGGAGATGCCGGCGCGACCGGAGCCCAGGGTGATGCCGGCCCGGCCGGCGCGCAGGGACAACCGGGAGCGACCGGCCCAACAGGTGCGACCGGCCCGGCTGGTGCCGATGGTGCACCCGGTCAGCCGCCCGTGTCGTGGACGTACACGGACGCACTGGGCCTGAACTACACGTGCGTGAGAACGGACCCGTTCGACGCCTCCAATCCGACGTACACATGCTCACCAACGACAGGAGTCACACCATGAGCGACACGAACACGAACCTTGGCAACGTCATCAGCAGCAACCTCGCACGAAAGATCATCTACGGCGCCTACGCGGTCGCTGGTGTGGTCGTGGGTGGTGCGGGGGCGTACTTCCTCGCCACCGGTCACACGGTCCCTGAGGTCATCATCGGCGCGCAGGGCGTCATCACGTACCTGGCGATCCCGGTCGGTGGTCTTGCTCTGGCGAACACCTCGAGCGCACCCAAGGGTGACCACGTCGCCGACGGTCCTGCGGACGTCTAACCCCAACCCGAAGGAGTAGATCCATGAACGAAACGTCTCGCGTCGCTGACACGCTCTCTGCGACGATGGACCGCCCCCGTGGCACCACTTCCGAGCTCAGCATTCACGGCACCGTCGTTGCTGAACTGTGGGGCCCGGACGGGAAGCTGAAGGGGTACTGCAAGACCCACAACCTCGTCACCGCCGTCGGTGACCAGCTTTACGCGTCCCGCGGCGCCGGCCTGACCACGTCCGCCCTCCCGACGGGAATGAAGCTCGGCACCGGTTCGACGGCGGTGGCGAAGACGGGTGCAGGTGCTGCCCTGGTCACATACCTGTCTGGGTCGAATCAGGCATTCGACAGCACGTTCCCGTCCGTGTCGGGCGGTGTGGCGACCTACAAGGTCACCTATGCGGCCGGTACTGCGACGACCGCGTCCCCGATCACGGAGGTTGTGATCCCGACGGACACGATCTCCACGAACGCGACGTCGACGGCAGCGAACACGATCGCTCGTGCACTGCTCACGGGCATCGGGTCAAAAGGGGCCAGCGATACCCTGACGATCACGTGGCTTCACACAATCCTCGGAAGCTGAGCGTATGCCGCGGAATCTGGCGGTCACGGTAGGGTACTTTCCGGCACCCACCCTCCAACTGGTTGACCCCACGTCGGACTCCGCAGTCCAACCGTCCGGCTTGTCGGGGTGGTCGTTGAGGTTCTCGGATGAGTTCAACGGGACCACCCTGGAAAGGTTGAAGTGGGACACGTTGTACCCGGCGTGGAACATCTTCACGAGCCAGAACCCGGGCGGGAACCGCACCAACACGGACAACGCGAACTATTACAACGACGACAACGCCACCCTGGACGGGTCATCGAACCTGCTGTTGACGATGGCGCAGGACTCCACCACCTACCCGGGGTTGTCGTACAAGTCGGGCATGGTGCAGTCGCTGAAGTCGTACACGACATCGCCCGGTTGCTTCGTCGAGGCTCGAGTGCAGATCCCGGTGCTTTCGAACATTCTGTGGCCGGCCGCGTGGATGTCGAATAGTCAGACGAACACGTGGCCGCCGGAGACGGACTATTTCGAGCTGTTCGGAATGGGGCCAGGCACAGAGCAGAACATCTACGTAACGACGTCCGACAAGGACACCGTGCACGTGAACGCACCATCCAACCTGACCGCCTGGCACACCTACGGGGCCTGGTGGAAAGCGGACGGGACAACGGCGTTCTACATCGACGGTGCACTCTCGAGAACATCGTCGAAGGTGATCGGTGGTTCCCAGTACCTGATCCTGAACCTCGCCGCCCGAACCGGGCAATCGTGGCCCGGATCGAACCCGACAATGCTGGTGGACTACATCCGCGTGTGGAGGTGAAACGGTGGCCGCTTCCGTACTGCAGTCAGCATCGAACGCGACCACAGCCACCATCGTCACCGCCACCCTGGCCAGCGTCCCCACGGTGGGGAACACGCTTGTCCTGATCGCGAACTCCGACTCCACCCTCACCCTCGACACCACATCGGGAAGTACGGGTACAGGGTGGACGCAACGGTTCTCCTACGTGTCCGACCAAGGGTTCTACATCTGGACACGCCCCGTCGTGTCCTCCGATGCCACCGTCTACGGTGTCGTCCCCGGTGGTGGGGCCACGTACGCGAGCCTCGGCATCATCGAGCTCGCCGGCGTCACCTCCACCCCGTTCGATGTGGTGGGGACGGTAGCGTCAGGTACGAACGCCACATCCCTGGCAGCGTCGACAATCACCACCACCGCGGCGAACGATCTCGTACTTGTCGCTCACGCCCAGCACGGCTACTCGGGGACGATCTCGAACACGTTCTCCTGGAACAACTCGTTCACCTCCCTGCTGCAGGCTCTCGTTGCCACCGGGGCGTCTGGTGCGAAGACATCCCTGGTGGTGGGTCAGAAGGTCCAGGCTACGGCGGGTGCTGTGGGGGCGACGACCGCATCATGGTCGGGGCAGGCGCAGAACGTCGCTGCCGTGCAGATCGCTTTCAAGGCGTCCGCGGGTGGTACGAACTACACGGCAACTCCCTCCGACTCTGTCGGGGTGACGGACAGTGTGACGGCCGGGTTCGGCCCGCAGGTGACACCGTCTGATCCGGTAGGTGTCACCGATGTGGCGGCGACGGCTCGCGCCATTGTGGTGACGGTGAGCGACATTGTTGGCGTCACGGACACCGGGGCTCCGATCACTCTCGCCTACGACTACACCCTCAACGACCCCGTCGGTGTCACGGACGCCGCCTCTGACGTTGAGGCCGTCGTACAGGCGCCAGCCGATGGTGTGGGCGCGACCGACGCTGTCGCGGGCTCTGTGGACGTTCTGCGCTCCTCGGCCGACCCGGTCAGTGTGTCGGATTCGGTGGTGGCGAACATCACCGGAGGTGGTGACTACACCGGCACCCCATCCGACAGTGTCGGTCTGACGGATGCCGTCCTCGCACAACTGGATCGTGTTGTCACCGTCGCGGACCTGCTGAACCTCACCGATGCTGCACAAACCTCTGCAGGACCGACAGCGAACCCTGCCGACCCTGTTGGTGCGACAGACAGCGCCGCATGGTCGGTAGCCACCTCGAGGCTGGCATCTGATCCCGTTGGGGTCACAGACACTCTCACGGTCACAGTGGCCCGCACCGTGACGTTCGCTGACCCTGTCGGCGCCGTTGACGCGGTGACCGCGCAGATGAACCTTGTGCTGCGAGACATCACCGTCTACGTGTCGGGCCCCACCAGGAACCCGCTCAGGGATGCGTACGCGCAACCTAATCCGCTCCGTGTGTCAGGAGGCACCCGATGACCTATCTCCAGTAATTGTCGCCGGGGCCGGGTAGAATTAGGGCAGCCCCGAAGGATGTTGGAAGCATCCATCGGGGCCTGACCCACTATCTGGTACTAGCAGAGAGGGGCTAGGCATGGAGCCTACCCGCAGGACATGCGATGTCGACAACTGCCGCGAGCCACACATAGCAAAGGGGCTCTGCCGCAAGCACTACAAGCGCTGGAAGTCCCACGGAGACCCGACTTGGAATCCGCCGACTCCTATCGAAAGCTGCTCGATTGCAGGATGCAACCGGGAGCACAAGGCGCGAGGGTGGTGCGCGAATCACTATCGGCAGTGGCGACTTCACGGAGACCCGCTCATCCGCCACAGCCCCGGACGTCCATCTGGTCCGGGGCATCATCTGATCATCGATGATCCGTGCTACGGGAACGCACACAAGCGGATCGTTCGGCACAAAGGCTCTGCGAAGCTACAGCGCTGCGCACACTGCGGAGATCGAGCCTACGACTGGGCCTATGACCACGGCGACCCAAACGAGCGCATTGACGCCGATTTGAACATGGCCTTTAGCCTGAACCCGGATCACTACGTTGCGCTTTGTCGCACTTGCCATCAGCGGTTTGATCGCCCCCTGAGGGGTTCACGAGAGGAGCCACATGTATCTCGATAGAGGCGGCCGGGAGTTCATCAAGTGGACATTCACGGGCTTGCCAGGTGATCACGGAGCAGTAGAGGTAAAGCTCGGAGATGAGTGGCATGCCCTCGACGTCACCGGCAATGTCGGTAGCATCCTCCTCGCTGGACCGGATGCTGACCCGACAGGCGCTGTCGTCGTCACCACAGACACCGATGTGAAGGTCCGCGTCACGGACAGTCCCGAGATCGTGGTTCGTGGTGGTGGGTGGATTCGCCTCACAGCGTGACCGCTCTGGTCTACCCGATGTTGTACCCCGTACCGTGAGGTTCGGGTTCGATCACCCAGCACCCCCCGGTTCAGGCTTCGGTCTGGACTGGGGGTGATTTTCTGGGTTTAGGGCGCTTTAGGACGATCGGATAAAGTCCTGTGTTGCCGCCAGAACTTCACGAGCTCGCCGGCGGGTGGCTGAACCATGTCCTTCGCTTCCACCCGTCGTGCTGCGAGGTCGTGCCGCCAGGACTCGAACGCAACCTTGTAGTCCCACCCCAACAGGCAGGCGTCATCGAGGGTGCGCACCCACCCGACCAACTCTCGACCATCCGACGTCGGCGCATAGGTGACGACCCGGAACCACTCATCAGGCCGGTTCGGGTCACCCAGAAGCATCCGTCTGACCACTGCATATGGCGGCTGAGACTCCGATACACGCAACAACCACTCGGTGGGACGAGCGTAGGCGGTGGGGGACCAGTCGGGCACCCGGACAGGATAGGCACGAACGACTGACGGTCACATGTCGTCACCGTGCTCGTAGGGCCGGATGTACGGGCAGATGGGGCAGTACCACTCCCACAGTTGGCCGGTCACCGGGTAGTCGGGTTTGCGTCGTCTCAGGATGTGCCCATCGTTGGGGCAGTGCGCGATCTTCATGACCACAAGTGTGCTTCAGCACGCGCACCCCTGACTCCCGGACGGCGTGTCGGTAGCTCCTGTGAGACTCCCTCTCATGCTGACCCCTCGTGAACATCTCATCCTCGACTTCGAGGACACCCACCCCGACAACCCGGCCAAGGAAGAACAGATCCGACACACGTTCGGGTTCTCTGCCACCCGGTACTACTCCCAGTTGCATCACCTGATCCGCGGGCAAGACGCCGAAGCCGAGCACCCCATGCTCGTACACCGGCTCAGAAGACTCGCAGTAGAGCGAGCAGGGAAGCGAACTCAAGCGTCCTAAGCGACAATCTGCGGCATGGCGCCCGCGAGAACCTCGCCAGCAACATCGGCGGCGTGCTGCAACATGTCGGGGGAGAGGTGACCGTAGGTGTCTGACGTGGTCTTCACTGACTCGTGCCCCAAACGGCGCTGGATGGCCGTAAGTGGAACGCCAGCGTTGATCAGCCAAGACGCGTGTGAGTGCCGCAGGTCGTGGATGCGGGGCTCTTTACGAATGGGTGTCTGCGACGGCTCACGATTCCACACGCTTGATGGTGCAGCCGACCAGGGCCGATCGCTTCGGTAAGCCTTCGCATACGCGGGCTTGCCGTTGGCGAGCCGAACCGCTGGCACCCAAACCACCTCCCAGAACGTCTGGTGACGCACTGGAAGGCCTTTCGAATTCGTGAACACCCACTCGTCGGCCCGATCAATCAGGGGCTTCACGGCGGCCATTGCGTCCTCAGGAACCTTGATCGTTCGACGTGACTTCTTCGTCTTCGGTGCGCCAACGTACCAACCTTGATCCTTGGACTTCTTCCACGCCCGCGAAACCGTCACGGTGTTGTGAGCCGTGTCGAAGTCCCCTGGCTTGAGTGCCGTGACCTCACCCCATCGGAGGCCAGTCGAAGCAAGGAGAAAGACCAACGGCTGCCACTTTGGCGGGACGAACGACAGAAGATGGGCGAACTCATCCGCGGACAGGAACACCATCTCCTCCCGCTCGGAGCTCGGAAGACTGGTGTGTGAACACGGGTTCTTGCGAAGGATCTCTGAGACGTCCACTGCGTGCTGGAACATGGCGGACAGGAAGCCGTGTCGGTTCGCAATGGTCTTGGCTGACTTACCCTCCTTGATCTGTGCCTCGATCCACTCAGCGATCAGCTGCGGTGTCACGGCTTCGAGGGGGAGGGCGCCCATCGCTGGGCTGATCGAGATCCGCATGTACATCCGGTAGTGGTCTCGAGTGAGACCTTCGGTGCCGGCCTTTGTGGTGATGTAGCGCTCGGCGTACTCGTCCACGGTGGGGGAGTCGTCGTCAATGTCTTTCTTCAGGAGCTTGACCGCCTCGACGGGACCGACCTGGCGGAGGATCTTGGCCCATCGGGAAGCGGAAGCGCTGTCGTCGAATGACATGGTGCGCGACTTGCCGTCGAGCCGATAGCGGACGTCGTGCGCGACGGACCCGTCGGAGCGCGGGCGGAGCCGGATGCTCGCAGAGTAGGGAGTCGATTTAGCCATGCCACGCGTCCGTTCGAGTCGGTAGTTCTGCCACATTGACACTTCAATTGTGGCTCGGATCACCGACATTCTGTGGCATGCGCGTGTGGCATACGGTGTGGGAGAGCAAATGCCGAGAGGCTACTTCCCAGTGTTTACAAGGGATGCAGGCCCATCAGATTTGTGCCCCCAGTGGGACTCGAACCCACACTGAAGCGATTTTAAGTCGCCTGCCTCTGCCGATTGGGCTATGGGGGCCCGGCGACCATCGTAGCGAGCGACGCGGACGCGGAGAGGCTACGGGAGGGGGTCGGGCTACTTGCCCCGGTAGGGCGACTTGGCCATCTGCACCATCGCCATGAGAGCGGTGACCCCGCCGACCGCGACCACGAGCGAGATGATTCCGATGAGAACGCCTGCCATGACGTCAACGGTACACCGTCGCGGGGCTTGCCTGCGGCACGTCGGCGGGGGAGGGTGGACCCATGATCCGGATCGGCTCGGTGGTGTGGGGTGTGCGGGACGTGCAGCGCGGGATCGCATTCTGGTCGGCGGTGCTCGGGTATGAGCCCGTGTATGAGCCCGACGCGGATTGGGCACTGCTCGCGCCGGCATCCGGGCGAGGCCCCCGGCTCGCGCTCAAGGAGGTCGGGTCGGAGACGAACCGGTCGCCGCACCACCACCTCGACCTCTATGCCGACGACCAGGAGGCGGAAGTCGCGCGGCTGCTGTCGCTCGGGGCATCCGAGGTGGAGTGGGACTACGAGGACGGCGCGGACTACGTGGTCCTCGCCGACCCCGACGGCAACCGGTTCTGCGTCGTCGCCGCCGGCCCGGCCGCGCGCGAGCCCGAGTGATGCGGGCGCCCGCTACGACACGCGCGGGCGGCCGTCGAGCGTTGTGAGAAGTCCCTCAGGGCCTCCATAGCTGACGCACACCCGGGCGTTGCACACTGGTCTCCGGCACCCTTTCTGGTGAGGTGTCCTCCCCCGGCCGAGGCTTGCGATCCCCCGATACCCGCCTCGGCCGGGTTCTCTGTCTCGGGGACCGTCGTCTCCGGGCCCCGTGGGGGTGCACCGCCCGACGGTAGGCTCGACGGGTGACCCCCGACCGATGCCCGTGCCTGAGCGGCCGGACCTACTCCGAGTGCTGCGGGCCGTTGCACCGCGGGGAACCCGCTCCGACGGCCGAGCGGCTGATGCGGTCGCGCTTCAGCGCCTTCGCGCGGGGCGACGGCGCCTACCTGCTCCGCAGTTGGCATGCGTCCACGCGCCCCGCGCAGCTCGATCTCGACGACGGTCTCCGCTGGTACCGTCTGGACATCGAGCGCACCGAGCACGGAGGTCCCTTCGACACCGAGGGCGTCGTCGCGTTCCGCGCCTACTACAAGGGCGCCGAACGCGGCGAACTGCACGAGACCTCCCGGTTCGTGAAAGAGGGGCGGGACTGGTTCTACGTGGAGGCCGTCTGACGTCTCCCCGGCGCGTTCCTACCGCGCCGGCTCCACGTACCGCTCCCAGAGCCACGCCGAGACGCTGAGCACGGCGAACACCAGCGCGACCACGGTCGCGGCGATCATGCCCGTCCCGTTCTCGACGAGCGAGGCGACGGGCAGGAGGAGGGCGAAAAGGAGCGTGAACACGACGAGGCTGAGGCCTGTCCACATCAGCCGGCTCCACTGGAAGACCGCGCGGCCGGCCAGACCGCCGAGAGGCAGCAGCGCGATCGCGCTCGAGCCGAGGCCCACCATGGCGAGGGCGTTCGCGCACTCGAGCACGAAGGCGGAGATCGCGCCGGAGGGCGCCGGCAGCACGCCGGTCAGGAGCCAGGCCAGCACTCCGAGTGCGGCGGTCGCCGAGACCTGAACGGCCGCGATGCTGCCGCGCGCGACGCGCCCCACCTCCGGGGCGATGACGACGCCGAGCACCAGCCCGAAGAGGAGGGCCGGGGCGAGTCCGAACAGACGGGAGCCGATCGCCGCGACCGCCACGAGAACCAGCAGCGCGGGCCGCACAGCGACGGTCGGGAGCGGCCGGCGGAGCCGGCGCGCCATGGCACGTGCGGCGAGCACCCAGACGGCGTTGACCAGCACGATCGCCAGGGCGACGGCGACCACGAGGCGCGCGTACGCGCCGGGGTCCTTCACCGAGGTGGACAGCGTCACCAGCGCCGCGGCGAGGACGCCGGTCACGGGTGCGAGCCAGACAGGCTGGGCGGCCGCGCTGGTGCCGGGGGCGTCGCCGCGGGTCGCAGGCGCGCCCCACGCGGAGGCGCGTCCGGAGCCTTCCTCCGCCCGCCGGCCGAGGAGCGCGTCGGCCTCCCCGAGCTCCCCGCGGGCACGGTTGCGGCCGAAGATCGAGGAGCGGCGCCGCGGCGGCTCCCCGCCCGCCTCGCGGGCCGCGCGACCGCGCGCGATCGTGCCGGCCAGCAGCCGTGCGGGGAGCACGAGCAGCACGACGGCGGCGAGGGCGAGCAGTGCGGAGCGCAGCCAGCCCGGGAAGGCCTCGACCGACACGACGGGTGCGGAGGCCGTGCTGAACGGGGTGTCGATCCAGCCCTTCGTCCCGGGGTGCTCTCCGCCGGCTGGCGGCGCGGGCAGCGCGGTTCCCGGAGGCGTCGTCGGTGTCGGGGTGGGGGTCGGGGTCGGAGTCGGCTTCGGTGTGCGGGTCGCTGGAGGGGCGGCCGGTGCGCCCGCGCGCGCGACGGTCACGGCGACGGTGTTGCTGCCCGGGCTGATGTTTCCGGCGGCGTCGCGCTGCAGCGCCGTGACCAGGTATCCGCCCTCCGGCAGCGTGCCGGAGCACGACCAGGCACCGCCGGCGACCTGCGCCGTGCAGGCGACGGTCGCGCCCGCCGAGGTGTTGGCGTAGACCGTGATCGATCCGCCCTCCTCGCCACCGCCGGCGAAGGTCATCGCGTCACCGGTGTTCACCGTGGCGCCCGGGGCCGGTGCCGTGATGGTCGGGGCGGCGGGGGCAGCGGTGTCGACGAGGATGGAGACGGGGGCGCTGGCGGCGCTCCGCGTGCTGGAGAACGGCGCCAGCTGGGTGGCGGTCACCGTGTGCCTGCCGTCCGGCAGCGAGCCGGTGAGCACGCATCCCCACGCACCGGAGGAGTCGGCGGGGAACTGGCAGGTCGCTCCCGAGTCGGCGGTGACCGTGACGCGGGCGCCGGGATAGGCGGTGCCGTGCACGCCGCCGCCGGTCGCAGCGCCGTCGGCGACGATCACGGGCGGCGAGAGTACGGCGACCTGAGTGGTGACCGTCTGCCCGGTGGCGGCGGACTCGGCGCGGATCGTGACGTTCGGGCCGTCCGGGAGGGCGCGGAGATCGCACGAGAAGCGGCCGGACGAGTCGATGGTCGCCTCGCATCGGTTCGCCGCAGTGGCGGAGGCTCCGGCCGAGACGGCGACCGTGTCGCCGGGCTCTCCTCCGCCGCGGACGGTCAGGGGGAAGCGGGTCACGAGGCCGTCGCCCGGATCGTCGAGCGACAGGGGCTGCGGGGTGGGGGTCGGGGTGCCGGAGGAGGGGACGGTGGCCGACGGCTGGCCGGGCGAGGGCGGGGCGTCGGGCGCGGCGGCCGCGGGAGGGGCCAGCCCGAGCAGCCCGGCGGTCACGAGGAGGAGCGCGGAGGCGGCGGCGGAGGCGAGGGCACGACGACGCGGCCCGGTCGCCCCCCGCGACCGGACTGGAGGAGAAACGTCTGAGAAGTGCACCCGCATTCCACCCCATTCCACGGGCCAGACGTGATGCGTGTCAAACCACCGGGCCGGATTTGGGGCATACTGACATCTGGGTCAACCGTCCCACTTTCTCGCGCACCGGCGCGCGAGACATCCCGAGGAGACTCCGATGACGCGCATCCCGCCCGCCGCTCGTCGCACCGCCCTCCTCCACGCTGCCCTCCGCGTGGTGGCTCGGGACGGCGTCGCCGCTGCGACCACGCGGCGGATCGTCGCCGAGGCCGGCATGCCGCTCGCCAGCTTCCACTATGTGTTCTCCTCACGGGACGAGCTCATGGCCGAACTGGTCGAGCTGGCCGTCGCGGGGGAGCAGTCGGATCTGGCCCCGGCCTTCGACCCGCCGCCCGGCGACCTCCGCGCCGCGATCCGGAGCGGGCTGCAGCACTACCTCGACGGCGTGCGCGCCGACCCGGACCGCGAGAAGGCCATGTTCGAGCTGACCCAGTGGGCGCTGCGCGAGCCGGGGTTCGAGCCGCTGGCCCGCCGACAGTACGAGCGCTACTACGAGGTCGCGGAGCACGCGGCCGCCGACGCGGCCCGGCTCACCGGGAGCAGCTGGCGCCTCCCGCTGCCCCAGATCGCCCGTCTGCTCGTCACGCTCACCGATGGGATGACCGTCGCCTGGCTCGCGACCCGCGACGACGCGGCGGCCACCGCCGCCATGGACTTCGCCGCCGACGCCCTCGCCGGGCTCGCGGCGACCGCACCACTCGCACCGACCGCACCACTCGCACCGACCGCACCACTCGCACCGACCGCACCACCCGCGTCACCCTCCCCGTCCCTCCTCCCGAACGCAGGTGCCCGATGACCGAGACCTCCACCCCGGCGGTGTTCGCCGAACCCGCCCGCCGCGTCCCCGGGCGGTGGATCGCGTTCTTCGCCATCGCCTGGCTGGGCGTGTGGATGGCGCAGCTCGCCCCCATCCAGAAGCTCCTGCCCGATCAGGTGCAGAATCAGCTGAACACCACCTACTGGGTCGACAACGTCGTCGTCTTCGGCGTGATCTCCGGCATCTCGGGCGTCTGTGCGATCATCGCGTACCCGCTGACCGGCGCGCTCTCCGATCGCACCACCAGCCGCTTCGGCCGCCGCCGCCCCTGGATCGCGGGCGGCGCCCTGCTGTTCGCCGCGGCGCTGCTGCTGCTCGGCCTGCAGACGACCATCGTGGGCATCGGCGTGTTCTGGTCGCTCGCCCTCACGGGTTTCTGCGTGCTGACCGCGGCGCTCACCGCCACGATCAGCGACCAGGTGCCCGTTGCGCAGCGCGGATACGTGTCGGGGTGGATCAGCGCCCCGCAGGCCATCGGCATCATCCTGGGCGTCTCGCTCGTCACGTACGTCTTCGTCGGCGCCGTCGTCGGCTACGCGGCGATGGCCGTGCTGCTCCTGCTGCTGGTGCTGCCCTTCCTCTTCCTGCCGGACGCCGTGCTGCCCACGGAGCTGCGCCAGCCGATGACGGCGCGCGGCGTCATCGAGGGACTCTGGATCAGCCCGCGCGAGCATCCCGACTTCGGCTGGACACTGCTGAGCCGCATCCTGGTCAACTTCGGCAACGCGTTCGGCACGTCGCTCCTGCTCTACTTCCTGGAGTTCGGGCTGAAGGATCCGGACGCAGACGACGACCTGCTGATCCTGATCCTCATCTACATGGTCTTCGTGATCGTCGCCTCCCTGGTGTTCGGGCGGCTCTCGGACAGGCTCGGCCGGCGCAAGGCCTTCGTCTTCCTGTCGTCGGCCATCCAGGGCGTCGCGGCCCTGCTGCTCGCCTTCGTCCCCGAGCTGTCGGCGGCCATGGTCGCCGCCGGGCTCCTCGGTCTCGGCTACGGCTGCTTCCTCTCCGTCGACCAGGCCCTCGCCACCCAGGTGCTCCCCGACCCGGAGAGCCGCGGCAAGGACCTCGGCATCATGAACATCGCCACGGCCGTGCCGCAGGCGATGGCACCGCTGCTGGGCGCCGGCATCGTCGCCGCGCTCGGCGGGTTCATGGGCCTCTTCATCCTCTCCGGATTGTTCGCGTTCGCGGGTGCTCTCGCGGTCGCCCGAGTGAAAGCCGTGCGCTGATGGATCTGACCACCCCTCCCACCCCCGCCCAGCGCACCTGGACGACGCCCGACGTGTTCTGGCCGTCGCTCTCGGCGGCGACGGCCCGCCTCGATCCGGCGCTCGCCGTGCTCCACCTGCCGGCGCTGCGGCACAACGCGCACGACATGCTGCGGCGGGCGAACCGCAAGCCGATCCGTGTGGCGTCGAAGTCGGTGCGGGTGCGCTCGGTGCTCGACGCCGTGCTCGCGCTCCCCGGGTACGCCGGCGTGCTGGCCTACACCCTCCCCGAAGCCCTCTGGCTCGCCGAGGGCGACGCGGAGCACGCGCCGATCGAGGATGTCGTGGTCGGCTATCCGACCGCCGATCGCGCGGCGATCGCCCGGCTCGCGCAGTCGCCCGAGCTCGCGGCGCGCGTCACCCTCATGGTCGACTCCGTCGCCCACCTCGATCTCATCGACTCCGTCGTCCCGCCCGCCGAGCGCGAGACCATCCGGCTCTGCCTCGAGCTCGACTCGTCGTGGGATGCGCCGGTGCTCGGGCACATCGGCGTGTACCGCTCGCCGCTCCACAGCGTGGAGCAGGTGCGCACGGTCGCGGAGGCGATCGTCCGGCGCCCCGGCTTCGCGCTGGTCGGGATGATGGGCTACGAGGCGCAGATCGCGGGGCAGGGCGACAACCCCGCCGGGCGTCCGGCCTGGGGGGCGACGCTGCGCTGGATGCAGAGGAACTCGCAGGACGAGCTGCTCGCCCGTCGCGGCGAGGCCGTCGCCGCGGTTCGCGGACTCGCCGAGCTGGAGTTCGTGAACGGCGGCGGGACCGGCTCGCTGGAGTTCACCTCCCGGGACGACGCGGTCACCGAGATCGCGGCAGGCAGCGGTCTGTTCGGCGGGCACCTGTTCGACACCTACACGGGCTTCCGGCCGGCGCCCGCCGCCGCCTTCGCCCTCGCGGTCGTGCGGCGACCCGGCCCCGAGATCGCCACCCTGCTCGGCGGCGGCTGGATCGCCTCCGGCCCTCCCGGGGCCGACCGGATGCCGAAGGTGGTCTGGCCCACCGGGCTCTCGATGGTCGACCGGGAGATGGCGGGCGAGGTGCAGACGCCCCTCACCGGTGCCGCGGCCGGCGTGCTGCGCATCGGAGACCGCGTCTGGCTGCGGCACACCAAGTCGGGCGAGTTGAGTGAGCATGTCGACGTGTTCCATCTGGTCGACACCGTGGACGGTCGCGCCGCCGTCGTCGGGGAGACGCCGAGCTACCGCGGCGAGGGGAAGGTCTTCCTGTGACGGCGGTCGACGCGCGCACTGGCGTCTGGCGCAACTGGGGTCGCAGCGAGTCCATCCGCCCGCAGCGCATCGAGCGCCCCGCGAACGCGGAGGCGGTGCAGCGCGCCGTTGCCGCCGCCGCGAAGCAGGGGATGCGCGTCAAGGCGATCGGCGCCGGCCACAGCTTCACGGCGATCTCGGCCGCGCCCGGCGTCCTGCTCGATCTCGAGGACGTGAACGGGATCGTCGACGTCGACCTGGAGCGCGGCCGGGTCACGCTCGCCGCCGGCACGCACCTCCACCGGCTCCCGGCCCTCCTGCGACCGCACGGGCTGGCCCTGCAGAACATGGGCGACATCGACCGGCAGACCATCGCGGGCGCCACCTCGACCGGGACGCACGGAACCGGAGGCGCGTTCGGCGGCCTCGCGACCCAGATCGTGGCTCTCACGCTCGTGACGGGTGAGGGGGAGATGCTGCGGATCGGCGAGACGGAGAACGCCGACCTCCTCCCGGCGGCCCGGCTCGGCCTCGGGGCCCTCGGCGTCATCGTGGACATCACCCTCCAGTGCGTCCCGGCGTTCCTCCTCCAGGCCGTCGAACGCCCCGAGCCTCTGCAGGACGTCCTGGACGCCTACCTCGCCCGCTCGGCCGCCGAGGACCACTTCGAGTTCTATTGGTTCCCGCACACCGAGACGGCGCTCACCAAGACCAACACGCGTCTCCCGCTCACCGAGAAGCGCGCGCCGCTCTCGCCCCTGGGACGCTGGATGGACGACGAGCTGCTCGCCAACGGGCTCTATCGCGGGGTGTGTGCCCTCGGCACCGTCGTCCCCGCGATCGTGCCGCCCTTCAGCCGTCTGGCTCAGAGACTCACCGGCAACCGCGACTTCACCGACCACTCGCCGAGCGTCTACGTCACCAACCGCACGGTGCGTTTCCGCGAGATGGAGTACGCGATCCCGCGCGAGGCCGTCCCGGAGGCGCTCGCCGAGGTGAAGTCCCTCATCGAGCGCCGTGGCTGGCGCATCTCCTTCCCGATCGAGGTGCGCTCCGCTGCGGCGGACGACAACTGGCTCTCCACCGCCTACGGTCGCGAAACCGGCTACATCGCCGTGCACCGCTACTACCGCGAAGACCCGAGCGCCTACTTCCACGCCGTCGAGGAGATCATGACGGCGCACGGCGGGCGCCCGCACTGGGGCAAGATGCACTACCGCGACGCGGACTCGCTCCGCAGCGTCTACCCGCGCTTCGACGACTTCCTCGCCGTGCGCGACCGCCTCGACCCCGGGCGCCGGTTCGAGAACACCTATCTGCGACGGGTGCTGGGGGAGTAGGCGTCAGACGGTCGGCGGCGCGTACGCGTACGCGTCGACGAGAAGCCAGCGCCGGCCGGCGTCGTCGCGCTCCTTGCGGAGGCGGAGCTCCAGGTTCTGCGGGGAGGGGACAGGGCGGCCGGCCTGGAGGCGGCGGACGTCGACGCCCGGATGCCCCGCGCGAGTGAGGGCGTCTGCGAGGTCGTTGCGCTGCGCGCCCTGCTGGGTCGCCACGACGGCGATCCCGACGAATCCGAGGACCATGAGGGCGAAATTCGCTGCCAAGATGACCGTCACCGGAGTCGCGTCGCCGGAGTACAGGGCGACGAACATCAGCACGAGAAACGACAGCCAGCCGGCGATCGCAAGTCCGAGCGAGACGAAGGAGATCGTCTTCCAGGCCACGATCGTGCGCCCGTGGTGGTCGGGTATCCCGACACCGTTCGTCTCCGGTGTGGTCATTTCCATTCCTCGTCTCGTGGTCGAGTGCCGTTCACGCCAAGACGCGAGGCCATGCGGGGATCGTGCCACTCAGATTGCCGGTGATCGATCGAGCGCTTTGCTCGGCGCCGATGAAGACCTGGTAGAACCCGATGGCGGCTGCCACTCCGCCGAGTACCGCTTGAATGATGCCGATGACCGCAGCCGGCACTGTCACGACTCCGACGCAGGCGATGATCGCTTCCACGACACCCAGAATCGCGGTGACGGTGCCGACGACCGCCGCGAGGACGGCGAGGTAGTAGTTCTCGATGGCGTCGGCGAGGTCGCCGAGGGCCGACGAGATGGGGTTCGCGTACGTGTCGACGGCGACGACCGCCTCCTGGCGTCCGTCGACCGCGCGCACGTAGCCTTCGCTCGCTTCACCGTCGTTCCAATTAGCCGATGAGGTCGAGGGCAGTTTTCCGAGCACGAGCTGCGGCGCGAGTTGGCGTGATGGGGCTATGACCTTGTCGCCGATCGCCGTCGCTGCGGCCCGCAGCCGATCAGGGCTGCCGACGTAGGCGATCCCCTTCTCCGCGTCCTCCAGGGCGGAACGGATCTCCGCAGTCGCCTCGTGCAGCTTGGCGATGGCCTCGTCGGCGAAGCGGTCCGTGATCGCGCCGGGTATGGGCAGACGCAGGACAGTGTCGAGGTAGACGTTCATCGCGGTCCGGATTATCGCCGGACCATTCTGGTCGATCCAGTCGAGGCCGTCCTTGCCCGACTTGAGTTGCTGAACGATCTGATCGCGGATGAAATCGACGTAGCTCACGATTCGAGTTCCTTCTCCATGCGGGTGATTTCGTCCACGGTGGCTCCATGCGCTTTTCCGTAGGCGATGGCTGCCTTCAGCAGGAGATGCTCGAAGGCGAGGAATTCGTCCTTGCCTCCCGTGATGTACTCGGCGAGCGCCTGGCGCGCGGTGACGTAGAGCTTCGCGGCTTCCTGGCCGCCGGGCATGATCGAGAAATCGGGGGCGGAGATCTCGGGGATGGCTTGGGCCATCTTCTCGAGCGTGTCCGCTCCGGCCTGCCAGGTGTCCTCGGCGTCCTTCTCGAGAATCGCCCCATTGATGACGACGGTGTCGCTCATTTCGCTCCCCTTTCGTCCCCGGCCGCCTCAGCCGCCCGTCGTGCGAGAAGTACGATCGCTGCACCGAGTTCTGTCGAAGGCTCCGAGAGGATCCAGCCGGGCTTCGTACGTATGCTCACCGGTCGGCCGTCGATGCTCAGGAGTGTGAGGGTCGCGTCGGGATTCGAGTGCTCCGATCGCGGGCGGCGATCGACGCTGTCGGCCGACGCCGACGCGATGAGAGCGTCCAGCATCGCCGCGGCCGCGTTGGGATCACCGGGGACGCCGACCGCCGGTGCGCCGGCGAACGCCGCTTCGATCTGCGCGACGAGTTGATCCTCGGTCAGCTGCTGGCGGGCGTCCTGGTCGATGGTCAGCGCCGAGAGCACACCGTCTGCGCCGAAGTGGGCGCTGACAGCGTCCGGCCCGAGCGATTCGGCGAGCTGCGCTCGCGTCCGCATCACGAAGGAGCCGAGATCGTCTTGGACGATGCGCCCCCGATCGAGGCGGGCCTGCGCGTCCAGAGCGTGCCCGTCGACGAAACCCTCATTCACTGCCACAGCTTCGCCACCTCCGCACGTGCCGCGAGATGCCGTCCGACCGCGTTCTCGGCGGCGGCGGCGGACCGGTCGAGCGCGGTGTTGAGCGCACTCAGCGAGCGCGTCCAGTCTGCGTGCGCCCGGTCGTAGGCGGCGGACGCCTCCCCGGTCCAGGAGGAGCGCAGCCGCGCGGCCTCCTCATCCAGTGTGGACAGTTCCTGTTCGATGTCCCGGACGGCAGAGCGCAGCTTCTCCACGAGAGCCCCCATGCCGCCGAGTTCCATTTCGTACTCGACGCTCACGCGATCCACCATAGCCCCGGGCTCCGGGGCCTGCCCATCCGTGCCAGCACGGGTGTCGGACACGCGATTCGAGCCGTGCGCCGCGGCGGCGTGAGCGCGCCGACCACGACGGCTCCGAGCGCGAGGCCCTCGGCTCCCACGCGGCCATCGCTCGCCCGTGCGGGATCCGTCCGCCGCCTTCGAAGACTCCGGCCCCTAGCTTTGAGAGTCATGGGAAGGACGTGGGAGGCCGCGCACCCGCCGTTAGGATGAATCTGCGCCCACCAGCCCGCGCCCCACGCAAGGAGTACCCGCCCATGGAATGGCTCATTCCGGTCATCATCGTCGTCGTGATCGTCGCGATCATCGGAATCTACCTGTGGGCCACGTACAACTCCCTCGTGACGCTCAAGGTGCGGGTCGACGAGGCGTGGAGCGACATCACGGTGCAGCTCAAGCGACGCGCCGATCTCATCCCGAACCTCATCGAGACGGTCAAGGGCTACGCGGCGCACGAGAAGGGCGTCTTCGAGGCGGTCACGCAGGCGCGCGCCGAGACGCTCTCCGCACAGGGCCCGGCCGACGCGTCGGTCGCCGAGGGTCACATGCAGTCCGCTCTGAAGAGCATCTTCGCCGTCGCCGAGGCCTACCCCCAGCTGCAGGCGAGCCAGAACTTCCTGCGGCTGCAGGCCGACCTGGTGGACACCGAGGACAAGATCCAGGCCTCGCGCCGGTTCTACAACGGCGGCGTTCGGGAGTTCAACACCAAGATCAAGGTCTTCCCGAACAACCTCTTCGCCCGACGCCTGGGCTTCAGCGAGCGCGACTTCTTCGAGGTGGAGAACCTCGCCGCGATCGCCGAGCCTCCGCGCGTCCAGTTCTAGGGCCTCGATGTACAGGGCGATCGCCAGGAACAAGCGCAACACCGTCTTCATCATCCTGCTGTTCCTGGTCATCATCGGCGCGCTCGGCTGGCTGGCCGCGTATCTCTACAACAGCTGGACGATCTTCGTCGTCATCGTGATCGGCGCCGTGCTGTTCTCCGTCTTCCAGTACTACATGGCGAGCAGTCAGGCGCTCAGCATGTCCGGGGCCGTGCAGATCAGCAAAGCGGACAACCCACGGCTGTGGAACGTCGTCGAGAACCTCTCGATCACCACGGGCACGCCGATGCCGGCCGTCTACATCGTCAACGACCCGGCCCCGAACGCGTTCGCCACCGGCCGCGACCCGCAGCATGCGTCGGTCGCCGCGACCACGGGCCTGCTCGACATCATGACCGATGCCGAGCTCGAAGGCGTGATGGCGCACGAGCTCGGGCACGTGCGCAATTACGACATCCGGCTCTCGATGATCGTCTTCGGTCTCACCGTGGCGATCGGCCTCGTCGCCGACATCTTCATGCGCATGGCGTTCTTCGGTGCGATCGGCGGCAACAACCGGGGCGGCAACAACAACGGCGGGGGCGGCGGGGGCGGCAACCCCGTGATCCTCGTCTTCGGTCTGATCGCGGCGATCGTCGCCCCGTTGCTGGCGACGCTCATCCAGCTCGCCGTCTCGCGTCAGCGCGAGTACCTCGCCGACGCCACGGGCGCGATGACCACCCGGCACCCGGATGCCCTCGCGAGCGCTCTGCTCAAGCTGGAGGCGCACGCGCAGCCGATGCGTAAGCAGAACACCTCGATGGCGCACCTCTGGATCGCCGAGCCGCTCAAGCCGAGCCTCATGAGCCGCCTCTTCAGCACTCACCCGCCCATCCCCGAGCGCGTCGAGCGTCTCGAGAAGATGGGCGCCGGCTTCTGACCCTCGCCCATTTGGACCACATCACGGGAATGAGCGGGCCGAAGGGCACATTTCGTCCAAATCGGCGGGTCTACGACGGGGTGGGCGGGGCTCCGTGGACGCTGACGAGCGCTTCGAGCCGCGCGAGCCGCTCCTCGGGTGAGCCGACGAGCTCGGCGACGCGCAGGTGTGTGCCGACGAGGTCGGGATCGTCGACGAGTTCCAGAAGCGCGTCGTTCATCGCGGCCCGCAGCTCGGGATCCTCCTCCCCGACCTCGATCGGATCCGCCGTGGTGAGGGGCAGCACCACGAGCAGATCGACATGCTCCAGCGCCGCAGCGGTGATCTCCGCCGACCGTTCGAGGAGTGCGGGCGAGGCCGGGGAGCCCGTCGTCTCGCCGAGAGCGACCAGGTAGGCGAGGAAGTCGAGGGGCCCGCGCTCTGCGATCATGTCGCCCGGGTTCTCGCCGGAGTCGAGCCTATCGGCCGCGAGCCGGAGCTGCGAGGCGAACATCGTCGCACGCGGGGCGTCCCACGTTTCGTCGAGGAGATCGAACGGGTCGGGCAGCACGGTGAATCCCGGATGCCGGAGCGCGAAGTCGGAGAGCAGGGTGCTCTTGCCGCTGGCATGGGTCCCGGAGACGACGATGCGCATGTCGTCACCCTAGCCGCAGCGGGCGTCCGCACGACTCGCGGATGTGGACCGAATCGGGGGGATCCGCGCCGCGAAACCAAACATCTGGTCCAGATGGCGGGGCTTACAGCTCGGCGGTGAGCGCCGGGATGAGGTCGCCGCGCGCGACGGGCGAGATCTCCACGCCGCCGAGACCCTGCCAGGCCGCGGTCTCGGCCAGGAGCGGGCCGAGACGTTCCGCGGTCGCCGCGGGCGCTCCGGGCTCGGTCCACGCGGACTGCACACGCAGCACGCCGGCCTGACGGTCGCTCTTGAGGTCGATGCGTCCGACGATGGCGTCGTCGAGCAGGATCGGCAGCGAGTAGTAGCCGTAGATCCGCTGCGGCGCCGGGGTGTAGATCTCGATGCGGTAGTGGAAGTCGAACATCCGCAGCCCGCGGTCCCGGAACCACACGACCGGGTCGAAGGGGGAGAGCAGGGCGGCGCCCTCGACACGGCGCGGACGGCGGGCGTCACGGTGCATCCAGGCCGCCGCCGGCCGGCCGGCCGACTCCCACCCGGGCACCCGGACCGGGATGAGCTCGCCCGTCTCCTCCAGGTCGCGGAGGGCCGCCGTCGCCGGGGCGACCTTGATGCGGTAGTAGTCGGCGAAGTCCTTGGCCGTGCCGATGCCGTGCGCGACGGCCGAGCGGCGGATCAGCTCGCGCACCGCATCCTCCGTGGAGACGCTGCGGTCGAGAATGCTCGCGTCGAGGACATCCTCCGCGAGGGCGTACCGGCGCTGGAAGCGGGTGCGGCCGGCGATCGCGACCTCGCCGAACAGGAACAGGTACTCCAGCGCGCGCTTCACCGCCGACCAGCCCCACCACGGGCCGGTCCGTGTGTTCGCGTCGTGCTCGATCTCGCTGGCCGCGAGAGGTCCGTTCGCCGCCAGCTCCCGGCGCAGCCACTCGACGGTCTCGCGATTGGCCTCGAACCAGCTGTCGGCCGCGCCGTAACGGCGGCGGTATGCCTCCATCCGCCAGCGGAACAGCGGCCAGTCCTCTTTGCGCAGGAAGGCGGCCTCGTGCGCCCAGTACTCGGTGTGCGGGCCGCGGGGATCGAACGTCAGCCGGTCGAGCAGCGACCGGTCGTAGGCGCCGAGCCGTGCGAACGCCGGGAGGTAGTGGCTGCGCTCGAAGACGTTGACGGAGTCGATCTGCAGCAGGTTGAGCCGGTCGACGAGCGCGTTGAGCTGCCGGGTGCCGACGACCGCGGGCCGTGGACGGCCGAAGCCCTGCGCGGCCAGGCCGATGCGGCGAGCGAGTGCGGGGGAGACGGTTTCGGCGGCGAGCCGTTCAGCGGAGACCAGTGCGACCACGGATCGACCCTATCGAGCACGGCCGACACCGGGAGTTCATCTGCGCGTCACCGCTCGCTGGCCCACGCGTCTCCCGTCCTGCCTACCGTGACTGTCGGACCGGGCGCACGCCCGGCCTCACCCGTGCACTGGAGGATATTCCGTGATCAACAAGCGCGTACGCGTCGCCGGCCTCGCGGCCGCGGCCACCGTCGTCGCCCTCTCCCTCGCCGCCTGCTCCGGCGGAGCGGAAGCGAGCAGCACCGCCGCCGGCGACCAGGCGGCCACCGCCACCGACGTCGCCTCCGCGGGCGGCATGGACGCTCTCGTCGCCGCCGCGAAGAAGGAGGGCAGCCTCAACATCATCGCGACGCCCGGCGACTGGGCCAACTACCAGGAGATCTTCGACGGCTTCACCAAGAAGTACGGCATCACGATCAACCCGAGTCAGGACAGCGCCTCCAGCCAGGAGGAGATCGACGCCGCCAAGAAGCTCAAGGGCCAGGACACCGCTCCCGACACCTTCGACATCGGCTCGTCCGTCGCGCTCGCGAACACCGAGTACTTCGCGCCCTACAAGCCGACCGGTTTCGACGACATCCCGGCGGACCAGAAGGAGAAGGACGGCCTCTGGAAGGTCGGGTACTACGGCGTGATGGCGGTCGGCTACGACGCCAACAAGATCAAGACCCCGCCGAAGACCTTCGACGACCTGCTCAAGCCGGAGTTCAAGGGCGCGGTCGCGCTCAACGGCAACCCGACCCAGGCCGCGGCCGCGGCCGGCGCCGTCGCGTGGGCGACCCTCCAGGCCGGCGGCAGCCTCGACGACCTGAAGACGGGCGTCGACTGGTTCTCGAAGCTGAAGGCTGCGGGCAACTGGAACGCCGCCGACGGCAAGCCGAACACCATCGCCTCGGGGGAGACCCCGGTCCTGCTCGACTGGTCGTTCAACCAGAAGGGCTACACCACCTCCGACACGATCAAGTCGGGCGGCATCGACTGGAAGTACGTCGTCCTCCCGGGCAAGGCGTACGTCGGCTACTACAACCAGGCCATCAACAAGGACGCCCCGCACCCCGCGGCCGCGCGCCTCTGGGAGGAGTACCTCTACAGCGACGCCGCCCAGAACGCCTGGCTGAAGGGCGGAGCCTATCCGGCGCGCGTCGACGCGATGGAGAAGGCGAAGACCCTGGACACCAAGGACTTCCCGGGCACGCTCGACGAGGTCGCCGTCATGACCGAGAAGCAGGCCACGGACGCCGGTACTCTCCTCAACTCGACCTGGGCCAACGCGGTCGGCTGATGACCCGCACCCTCGCCGACGCTCCGGCGTCTGCGGTCGACAGCGCTGCCGCCGGGGAGACCCGGCGGCAGCCGCCGTCCGGCCCCCGGCCCGCGCGTCGTTCCGGATCCGGCCGTCGCCGGCCGCGCGGACTCGTCGCCGCGCTCGGGCTGACCCCGTTCGCCTTCTACGTCGTGATCTTCCTCGCCGTGCCGACGCTCGTCGCGGTCGGCAGCGGGTTCGTGGACGGAGAGGGCCGCTTCACCTGGGCCAACCTGTCCGGCCTCGCCGAGCCCGCGATCGCCGGCTCCTTCTTCGGCGCCTTCTGGCTCTCGGCGGTCACCGCCGTCGTCGGAGCGATCGCCGGCGCCGCTGCCTGCTTCGCCCTCCTCGGCTCACGCTCGGGAGGCTTCGGGCGCTCGCTCGTCGACTCGGCCAGCAGTGTGCTCGCCCAGTTCGGCGGCGTCATGCTCGCGTTCGCGTTCATCGCGACCATCGGCGCGCAGGGACTGGTCACCGTGCTGCTGCGCAACCAGTTCCACATCAACATCTACGAGAACGGCGTCTGGCTCTACACCGTGCCCGGCCTCATCCTCCCGTACCTCTACTTCCAGATCCCGCTCATGGTGATCACCTTCCTCCCGGCGCTCGAAGGTCTGCGTCCGCAATGGCTCGAGGCGACGGCGACCCTCGGCGGCAGCCGCTGGACCTACTGGAGGCGCGTGGGCGGCCCCATCCTGCTGCCGTCGTTCCTGGGCAGCCTCCTGCTGCTGTTCGCGAACGCCTTCTCGTCCTACGCGACCGCCGCCGCTCTCGTCGGCCAGGCGAACAACATCGTGTCGCTGCAGATCCGGCAGGCGTTGATCAGCGAGACGGTGCTCGGCCGGGCGAACCTCGCGGGCGCGATGGCGCTCGGGATGCTCGTCGTCATGGTCGTGGTCATGTTGGCGTACTCCGCCCTCGTGCGCCGCACGGCGAGGTGGCAGCGATGAGCCGCCGCAGCGCGCGACTCCGGCTCGGACCAGGACCGGCGGCGAAGGCCGTCATCTGGACCCTCCTCGGGCTCTTCTTCCTCATCCCGCTGCTCTCGATGCTGGAGTTCACGCTCCGCACCGCGCGGCCCGGTGTCTACAGCTTCGACCGTTGGGAGGCCGTCTTCAGCGGTGAGACGACGCGCTACGACCGCGTGTACCAGGGTCTCGGCAACTCGCTCGTGCTGGCAGCGGTCACGGTGGCGATCGTGCTCCTGGTGCTGCTGCCGACGATGGTCCTCGTCGAGCTCCGTTTCGCCCGCCTGCGGCGTCTGCTGGAGGCCGTGTGCCTGCTGCCGATCATGATCCCGGCGATCGTGATGGTCGTGGGGCTGGCCCCCACCTACGCCGTGGTGACGGAGATCTTCGGCTCGGGTACCTGGACGCTGGCCTTCGCCTACGGCATCACCGTGCTGCCGTTCGCCTACCGGGCCATCCAGAGCAACCTGGCCGCCATCGACCTCCTCACCCTCAGCGAGGCGGCCCGCTCGCTCGGGGCGGGATGGTGGACCGTCTTCTGGCGGGCGATCGTCCCGAACCTGCGGCGCGGCGTCCTCGCCGCCTCGGCGCTCTCGGTCGCGGTCGTGCTCGGCGAGTTCACCATCGCGTCGCTGCTCAGCCGGGTGAACCTGCAGACCTCCCTGCTGCTCATCTCGCAGTCCGACCCGTTCGTCGCGGTCATCTTCGCCCTCCTGGCGCTGGTGTTCGCGTTCGTCCTCCTCGTCGTCGTCGACCGGCTCGTGTCGGTGCGCCGGCGCACCGCGAAAGGCTAGCCATGTCCGTCCTCCCCACCGCACCTGCCGCCGACGCCTCCGTGCTCGGCCTCACCGGCCACGGCAGCACCGTCGAGCTGCGCGGCCTGGTCCGCGACTTCGGCGGCGGCGTCGGCCTGAACCGGCTTGATCTCGCGGCCGAACCCGGCGAGCTGATCGCCCTCCTCGGCCCCAGCGGCTGCGGCAAGACCACGGCGCTCCGCGCCCTCGCGGGTCTCGAGCGCGTCGATGCCGGCAGCATCCTGGTCGACGGGCGCGACGTCACCGACGAGCCGGCCAACCGCCGGGACCTCGGCATGGTGTTCCAGTCCTACTCGCTGTTCCCGCACCTCACCGCGGGGCAGAACGTCGAGTTCGGGCTGCGGATGCGCAAGGTCCCGGGCGCCGAACGCCGAGGCCGCGCCGCGGAGGCGCTGGAGCTCGTCGGCCTCGGCGCGCACGGCGGCCGGTACGCGCACCAGCTCTCCGGCGGCCAGCAGCAGCGCGTCGCCCTCGCACGTGCGCTGGTGACCCGCCCTCGCGTGCTCCTGCTCGACGAGCCGCTCTCGGCGCTCGACGCCCAGGTGCGCGTGCAGCTCCGGGAGGAGATCCGCCGCATCCAGACCGAGCTCGGCATCACGACGTTCTTCGTGACGCACGACCAGGAGGAGGCGCTCGCCGTCGCCGACCGCGTGGCGGTGATGCGCGCGGGCGTGATCGAGCAGATCGGCCGTCCCGAGGAGCTCTATCTCCGCCCGGCGTCGGCGTTCGTCGCCGAGTTCGTGGGGCTCACCAACCGCATCCCGGCCACGGTCGCGGGCGGCCGGCTGACGGTGCTGGGCCAGGAGGTCCCGCTCGCCACCGCGGTCGCCGACGGCCCCGTGACCGCGTACATCCGCCCGGAGGACGTGCTCCTCGCCTCCGCCGGTCACCCGGGCGAGGTGCTGACCTCCAGCTTCCTCGGGGCCCTCCGCCGTACGCGCGTCCGGCTGGCGGACGGCACGGAACTCGCGGTGCAGCACGCCGCGGGCGAGCTGCTCGCCGCAGGGGACCGTGTGACGATCGCCCTCAGCGGCGCGCCCGCCACCGTGTCGCCGGTCGCCGCGCCTCCGGCCGCCTGAGCACCGGCGGCGCGTCTCCGGCGGGCCGGGCGCCGACGATGTGCGCACCGTCCAGCTGCGGGCGCGGCGGTCTCCGCGTGTACGAGAGCACCACGCCCATCGCGACCAGGGAGGCGATGAGCGCGGTGCCTCCCGCCGAGATGAACGGCAGCGGGACACCGAGCGTGGGGATGAGCCCGAGCACGACCCCGATGTTGACGAAGGCCTGGAAGATCAGCCACACCAATACCGTGCCGGTCGTCACGCGGACGACCGGGTCCGCCGTCGAGCGCACCATCCGGATCATCAGGACCGCCAGAAGAGCGAACAGCAGCAAGACGACGCACGCGCCCACGAGCCCCAGCTCCTCGCCGATCACGGCGAAGATGAAGTCGGTGTCGGCGGACGGCAGCCACGACCACTTGGCGTGCGAGTTGCCGAGTCCGACACCCCAGAGCCCTCCGGACGCCAGGGCGTAGTGCGCGTTGTCGACCTGCCAGTTCACGTCGGGGTTGACCGCGCTCGTGCCGCCGAAGAAGGCGGAGATGCGGCCGCGCCGGGTGGCGCTCGACAGCGCGATCAGCACCGCGGCGAGCGCCCCGGCGCCGAGCACGACACCGAGGTGCTTGAGCCGCGCCCCGGCGAAGAACAGTGCGGCGATCGTGAACGCGGCCATGACCACGGTCGTGCCGAGGTCGCCGCCGAGGACGACGAGCAGCAGCGACGGCGCCGCCACCGGGAGCACGCGTCTGGCGAGCAGCCGCCAGTCCTGGAGCTCCTCGGGTCGCCGGCCGAGCGCCATCCCGAGCCAGATGACGAGCCCGAGCTTGATGCCCTCCGAGGGCTGCCCGGCGAGCGGGCCGATGCGGATCCAGTTCGTGTTGTCGCCGATCTTGACACCGAGCGGCGTCGCGAGCGCGAGGACCTGCAGGACGCACGAGACCACCAGCACCACCACGGCGACGCGTTGCACCAGCCGGCGCGGCAGCCGCGACACGATGAGCATGAGCACCACGCCCAGCACCGCGTATCCGCCCTGTGACTCGAACCGGCCGAAGAAGCCGTTCCCGTCGGTGTACGACTCCACGGACGACGCCGACAGCACCATCACCAGGCCGAAGACGACGAGGAAGAGGACGACCGAGGCCAGCAGGGTGCCGAACGCGGACGGCAGCGCGGCACTCTCCTTCAACCGGATGAGGATACGGCGCGGTCCGGCCGGAGGCGCGGGGGAGGGAGGTGCGGTCATGCGGTGCTGCTCGGTGCCTGTGCTGTTCGACGGTGGACGGCCGTGCGTCGGCCGTGTGCTGTCCTCCGACCGTAGAGGACGGGCGCGGCGAAGGCTCGCGCCCCTCCGCGTGCCCAGGCATCTCACGGGATGGGTGCGGGTGTCCGGGCGGCGTTCCCGCCGCTTACTGGACGCCGGCCGTGAGTTCGTCAGACCCCGCTGAGAGAGCGCTGAGGGAGCCGGGGCCGCGAGCCTAGACTGGCCAGCATGGCCGACAGCGAGACCTCCGTCCCCCCTTCCGCCGGTGAGAATCGCGCCCCCGCGCGCACCCGGTTCCTCCGCCGTCGGCGTGGACCGGAGGAGCCCGTCGAGCTGCTGGAACCGATCGACGCCTCGCTGCCGCGCGGTGTGCGTCTCGCCGGCGCCTGGTCGTGGCGATTGCTGGTCATCGGTGCGGCGATCGCCGTCCTGATCTTCCTGATCGTCCAGTTGCGGCTCATCGTCATCCCGGTGCTCATCGCCGTGCTGCTCGCCGCGCTGCTCGTCCCGTTCAGAGACCTCCTGCATCGCCACGGCTGGCCGCGCTGGCTCGCGATCGTGACGGCGCTGGTCGCGCTGATCGTGGTGGTGGGCGGACTGCTCTACCTGGCCATCTGGCAGGTCAGCCGGCAGAGCGGGGAGCTGCAGACGCAGTCGGTCGCGGCCTACGACCAGTTCCGGTCGTGGCTGACGACCGGGCCGCTCGGGCTCACGGAGTCTCAGATCAACGGGGCGTTCCAGTCGCTCTGGACCTCGATCCAGGAGGACGGCCAGGTCTTCATCTCCGGTGCGCTCTCGCTCGGCTCCACGCTCGGTCATGTGGCGGCGGGGGCACTGCTGACGCTGTTCAGCGTCCTGTTCATCCTGATCGACGGCAAGAGCATCTGGGGCTGGATCGTGCGGATCTTCCCGCGCAACGCCCGGGCGGCGGTCGACGGCGCGGGGCAGGCGGGCTGGGTCACGCTGCGCAACTTCGTCAAGGTGCAGGTGCTCGTGGCATCGATCGACGCGCTCGGGATCGGGCTCGGCGCGTTCTTCCTCGGCTTGCCGCTCGTGCTGCCGATCGCCGTGCTGGTCTTCCTCGGCTCGTTCATCCCGATCGTGGGCGCCGTGGTCACCGGCGCGCTCGCCGTGTTCATCGCACTGGTGTTCAAAGGGTGGGTGTTCGCACTCATCATGCTCGGCGTCGTTCTCCTCGTGCAGCAGCTGGAGGGGCATGTCCTCCAGCCGCTGATCATGGGCACCGCGGTCAAGGTGCACCCGCTCGCCGTCGTGCTCGCGGTGGCGGGAGGCTCGCTGCTGGCGGGCATCCCGGGCGCCCTGTTCGCCGTCCCGTTCGTCGCCGTGCTCAACGTGATGGTGCACTACATCTCGAGCGGCGCGTGGCGGAGCAGGCAGGAGAGCGCGTTCAGCATGCCGCAAGGTGCGATCTGGGAGACCGTGCCTCGCGCGGTGCGCCGCCCGCGCGTCTGAACCGTGTCGGGACCGTACGGCGCCCGCCGAACCCATACACGGAGTGGAATATGGCGGCGAGTAGGCTGAGCGAGTGGCTACCGTGACCGACTCCACGCGCACCCCGTTCGCCGGCCCTGGGCTCGACGAGATCGAGGCGGCGCGCGCGATCGTGTCGCGCATAGCGCAGCCCACGCCGATGGAGAGCTCGCGCTATCTCGCCGACGTGCTCGGCGCGCCGGTGCTGCTCAAGTGCGAGAACCTCCAGCGCACCGGATCGTACAAGATCCGCGGTGCGTACAACCGGCTCTCCAAGCTGACGGCCGAGGAGCGCGCCCGCGGTGTGGTCGCGGCCTCCGCCGGCAACCACGCGCAGGGCGTCGCCTTCGCCGCGCGCGAGCTCGGCATCCACGCCACCATCTTCATGCCGGTCGGCGTCGCCATCCCCAAGTTCCAGGCCACCCGCGCGTACGGCGCGGACGTGGTTCTGAGCGGCAGCATCGTCGACGAGACGCTGCGCGCCGCCGCCGACTTCGCCGCGGAGACCGGCGCCGTGCTCATCCCGCCGTTCGACCACCCCGACGTGGTCGCCGGTCAGGGGACGCTGGGCCTCGAGATCCTCGACGAGGCGCCCGATGTGGAGACCATCGTCGTTCCCATCGGCGGAGGCGGACTCATCTCGGGCGTCGCGAGCGCGGTCAAACAGCGCGCTCACCGTGACGGCCGCACCATCCGCGTCATCGGCGTGCAGGCGGCCAACGCCGCGGCCTACCCCGTCTCGCTGGCGGCAGGCGAACCGACCGAGATCTCCACCGTGCCGACCATCGCCGACGGCATCGCCGTGAGCAAGCCCGGCCTCCTCAATTTCGAGATCATCCGCGACGCCGTCGACGAGGTCGTCACGGTCACCGAGGACGACATCGCCCGCGCCATGCTCGTGCTGCTCGAGCGGGCCAAGCTCGTCGTCGAACCCGCGGGGGCGGCCGCTGTCGCCGCCATCCTGGCCGACAAGGTCCCCGCATCCGGCGCCACGGTCGCCATCCTGTCCGGCGGCAACATCGACCCGCTGCTCATGCAGCGCGTCATCAGCCACGGACTCGCGGCGTCCGACCGCTACCTCAAGCTCTCGATCATGATGCCCGACCGCCCCGGCCAGCTCGCACGCATCGCCGAGATCCTGGCGGGCGTGAACGCGAACGTCGTGGAGGTGCTGCACACCCGGCACGGGCGCGGCCTGCAGATCAGCCAGGTGGAGCTCGACGTCAGTGTCGAGACCCGCGGCACCGAGCACCGCCAGCAGGTCATCGAGGCGCTGCGCACCGCCGGCTACGACGCCGTCGTCGACTACGAGTAGCTGCGCCCAGGCGGCCGAGTGTCGGCCGCGTCGGTGTCCCGGGGTCGCTGTCCAGCCGTCTTGCGTCCGTCACGGGGTGAGCACGAGCCGGCCGAAGACCGGCGAGCGGTCCAGGCGGGCGTGCGCAGCCGCCGCCTCGGACAGGGGAAGCACGTCGTCGACGACCGCGTGCAGGTCGCCGCGGACGGCGTCGTCGAACGTCTCCGCGCGCACGGTCCGCAGCGCCTCCCGCTCGATCGAGTCGAGGCTGAACGTCGCGAACGAACGCGACGCGCGGAACGCCCGCAGCAGCGCCATGCCGAAGTCGGGCAGCGGGAACCCGGCCACCGCGCCGACCAGCACCAACCGGCCGTTCGGTGCGAGCACGTCCAGGAAGTCGGGGAGGTGCTCTCCGCCGACGATGTCGACGATCACGTCATAGGCGGCGGGCGCCGTCGGATCGCCCCCGCCACGGCGGTCGAGCACGTGGGTCGCGCCGAGCCCGAGCAGCCGGGCGCCACGCTCTGCAGAGGAGGTCGTGACCGCGACGGCGGACGCACCCGCCCGGGCGGCCAGCTCGACGGCGGCGATCCCGATGCTTCCTGCGGCACCGCGGACGAGGACGGTCTCGCCGGGGGCGAGGTGCGCGTGGGCGAGCGCGAACCGCGCCACGGGAGCCGCGCTGCCGAGGGCGACCGCGTCGATAGGCGACAGCTCCGCGGGGAGGGGGACCACATCCTCCACCGCTGCGACGGCCTCGTCCGCGTAGGCGCCGGAGGTCCCCGTGAATGCCCAGACCCGGCGCCCCACCCAGGAGTCGTCGACGCCGTCGCCCACCGCAGCCACGGTGCCCGCGACCTCGCTGCCGAGCACGAGCCCGGTCTCGAAGCCGAGACCGCCCAGGGTGCCGCGGCGGATGACCGCATCCACTCCGCCGACGCCGATCGCGTCGGTGCGCACGAGCACCTGGCCCGCGGAGGGCGACGGCGACGCCGTCTCCACGACCGCCATGCCGCTCGCGTCGCCGAACTCCCGGATCACCACTGCTCGCACGTCCCGCTCCGTCTCCGCACCGCCGAGTGCGGTACTGTCGGGTCGACCGTAGTGGACGCATCCGTCCACTTATCCGAACTGAGGAACCGGGGGCACCGATTGACTCAGATGCTCCGCGCCGACGCGCAGGACAACAGAGACCGGGCACTGGAGGCGGCCCGCGGACTCTTCGCCGAGCATGGCATCGACGTGCCGATGCGGGAGATCGCCCGCGTCGCCGAGATCGGGCCCGCCACCCTGTACCGCCGGTTCCCGACCAAGCGCGACCTGATCGAGGCGGCGTTCGCGCAGGAGCTGGGGGAGTGCCGTGCGATCGTCGTCGACGGCTGCGCCGACCCGGACCCGTGGCGCGGGCTCCGGTCGGTGATCGAACGGATCACCCTCCTGAACGGGCGCAACCACGGCTTCGTCGAGGCGTTCCTGTCCTCGTCGACGGAGGCGGCGGAGCTCCATCGCCACCGCGCAGAGCTGCTGCGGCTCGTCGCGGGGCTGGCGCGCCGCGCCCAGGCGGCCGGAGGGTTGCGGTCCGATTTCGCTGTCGACGACCTGCTCTTCGTCCTCCTCGCCGGCCGGGTGCTCTCCTCCGCGCCGCTGGAGAAGCGGCCGGCCGCCGCACGGAGGTTCGCGGCGCTGGCCATCGACGCCCTCCGCGCCTCCGACGCGCACGAATCCCTGCCCGCCTGACCGAGGGACCCTCGCGGACAAGGCGGCCGGAACGACGATGCGCGCCCCCGGAACGGGGACGCGCATCCGACGTGGTCTCGCCGACTACTGGCCGGCGTAGGTCTCGACCTTCGTGATCTCCACCGCGATCTGCCGGCCGTTCGGGGCCGTGTACTCGGTCTTGTCACCGACGTTGAGGCCCAGGATGGCCGCGCCGAGCGGGCTCTGCTCGCTGTAGACGGGGAGCTCGGTCCCGGCCGCGATCTCGCGGTTGCCGATCAGGAAGACGCTCTCGTCGCCCGCGATGGTCGCGGTGATGACGGTGCCCGGCTCGACGACGCCGTGGCTCTCCGGGGCGTCGCCGACGGTGGCACTGCGCAGGAGGTTGGTCAGCTGGACGATGCGGGCCTCGATCTTGCCCTGCTCGTCCTTGGCGGCGTGGTAGCCGCCGTTCTCCTTGAGGTCGCCCTCCTCGCGCGCCGCCTCGATGCGCTTGGCGATCTCGTTGCGGCCGTTGACGCTGAGCTCCTCGAGTTCCGCCGCGAGACGGTCGTACGCATCCTGGGTCAGAAAGGTGACCGGGGTCTCCTGGGACATGGTGAGCTCCTTCGCGCCCGCGGCGATGGGCCGCGTGGGCAGATAGGCCGGCCGCAGCCGGTGGGTAAAGTAGACGCCCCGACCTCGGTCGGGGCGTATCCACAGAATGCTAGGTCAGCCAGCAGGTGTTAATCAAACCTGTGTTGCTCTGCTGGATGGTGCGGATGGTCTCCGTGTGCTGGGTGACGCGGGCGTCGGATCCCGGGTAACTGACGATGCGCCAGCCGACGATCGCGAAGTCCTCGTTGAGGGCCTGGATCGCGCAGGTGACGGGCGTGCCTTTCGGGGCGTTGATCGTGAAGCTGATGTCGACGTGATGCGCGTCGGTGATGCTGTACGCGGTGTCGGTCGCTTCGAGCTCGGACTGGTTGTTGTCCCAGCCGGCCCAGAACGACCAGGCCACGACGACGGCCAGGACGGCTACTCCGCCGCCGATGAGGAGCCAGCGGTCGCGCCGCTTGCGCTGCGGCGTGCGTCCGTAGCGGCGATCGATGGTCTGCGTCACGGCCATGCGCGCCGGTTCCGCCTCTCGGTCCACGTTCAGGCCTGCCGTCGGGGCGGCGGTAGGCTGAGTCAAGACTAGGAGACGAAGCTGTGAATCACGGCTTCCTCCCGACTCGAGAGAAGAGATCCCCGAACGATGATCGCCGACGCCCTCCTGCGCGCCTCCGTCTGGCTGGCGGCCACGCCGACCCCGACTCCGTCGAGCGGCCCCAGCGAGGACCAGGTCACTCCGGGCGTCGTCGGCTTCGTCGTCACGTTCGTGATCGCGGTCGCCGCCGTGCTGCTGATCCTCGACATGGTCCGCCGCATCCGCCGCGTGCGCTACCGCGAGGAGATCGCGCAGAAGCTCGACGCCGAGCAGGCGACCGATCGCCCGGACCCCCGCCCGGGCGACGAGCGCTAGGCGTCAGCCCGCGTTGTAGGCGGGGTGCAGCGCGATCAGCAGCGTCGCCGTCCAGTGGCAGAGGAAAGCCAGCACGGTCAGCGTGTGGAAGATCTCGTGGAAGCCGAACTTCCCCGGGAACGGGTTCGGACGCTTGAGCCCGTAGATCACGGCGCCGACCGTGTAGAACACGCCGCCGACGAGCACGAGCACCATCATGGCGACGTTCGCCTCGACGAGGTCGACGATGTACATCATCGCCGCCCAGCCCAGCGCGACGTAGATCGGCACGTACAGCCAGCGCGGCGCGGTGATCCAGAACACCCGGAAGCCGATCCCGAGCAGTGCGCCGCCCCACACGAGGCAGAGCAGCAGGATGCCCTTCTCCGGAGGCAGCGCGAGGATCGCGAGGGGGGTGTAGGTGCCGGCGATCAGCAGGAAGATGTTGGCGTGGTCGATGCGCTTGAGCACGACCTTGGTGCGCGGCTTCCAGTTGAACCGGTGGTAGAGCGCCGAGTTGCCGAACAGCAGCATCGACGTGAGCATGAACACCGCCGACGCCCACTTGGCGGGCGCTCCCTGCGCGAGGCAGATGAGGACGATGCCCGCGGCGATCGTGACGGGGAACGTCCCCGCGTGGATCCAGCCGCGCCACGTCGGCTTGATGTCGGCGACGTTGGCCGGAGACGCGTCGAGCAGCGGGATGTTCGGGAGGTCGCGTCCGTGCGAGCGAGCGGCGGCGTCGTCAGCCTGGACCGCGGCGTCCGACGCGTCGAGCTCGGTCGCGGGCTCGTGCAGGAGCTCGGCGACATCCTCGGGCTGATGACGGTTTCGGGACGACATGGCCCAAGCGTAGGGGACGAGGGTGGCGGGATGCTGAGAGCCGCACGGGACCGGGGGCGCTAACGTATCCCCGTGAGCAAACGCAGTTCGGCCCCCGGCAGCGGCCTGCTCTACGGGCTCTATCAGAAGCGGCTGCGCCGTGAGCTGGCGGGACGGGGGGAGCAGGCACTTCCGAAGCACGTCGCGATGATCATCGACGGCAACCGCCGGTGGGCGCGGCAGGCCGGATTGACCACCGTGGCGCACGGCCACCGCGCGGGCGCCGCGAAGATGCGCGAGTTCCTCGAGTGGTGCGACGACCTCGGCGTCTCGGTCGCCACGCTGTACCTCCTGTCGAGCGACAACCTGACGAACCGCGAGAGCACCGAGCTCTCCGATCTCATCGAGATCATCGCGGAGCTCGCCGACGACCTCAGCCGGTACCGCGATTGGCGCGTGCAGCACGTCGGCTCGACCGCCGGGCTGCCGGAGCCGCTGGTCGCCGCCCTCTCCGGCGCCGAGCAGCGCACCGCCGGCAACACCGGGATGCACATCAATCTCGCCGTCGGCTACGGCGGCCGCAAGGAGATCACCGACGCCATGCGCAGCATCGTCGCCGCGCACCACGCCGAGGGCGGCAGCCTCGAGACGCTCGCCGACCTCCTCACCCCGGACATGATCGGCGAGCACCTCTACACCGGCGGCCAGCCCGACCCCGACCTCGTGATCCGCACTTCCGGCGAGCAGCGCCTCAGCGATTTCATGCTCTGGCAGAGCGCGCACTCCGAGTTCTACTTCGTCGAAGCGCTCGGCCCCGACCTGCGCGAGGTCGACTTCCTGCGCGCGGTGCGCGACTACTCCCGACGTCAGCGGCGCTTCGGCGGCTGAGCCTCCGTCGTCAGCGGAGGAGATACGCGCCGCCGGCGAGGATCCCCTCCCTTCACCGCCAACACGCCGTGTGCGGCAGCAGAACTCCTCCGTTGCCGCCAGAATCGTACGGGAGGTTCGGATGACGCCAGTCGAAGAGTTCGCGCGCGGGTTCGGCGAGGAGCCGGGATACCTGGACTACGGGCGGGTCGGGCCGATCTCGGGCGCCGTCCGGGCCGAGGCCACGGCCCAGTACGAGATCCTGGCGCGGGCGCGCTACGGGACGGTCGACCGGCTGCAGGGCGAGGACGCCCGGGTGCGCGAGGCCGTGTCGGCCCTCACCCGTTTCCCGGCAGATCAGGTCGCGTTCCAGCCCAACGCCTCCCTCGGTCTCATGCACGCCGCCTTCGGGCTCACGGGAGGGGAGGTGCTGTTGTCGAGCGCCGAGTTCCCGTCGGTCACCTACGCTGCCGTCCGCGCCGCGCAGGCGATGCGCGTGATCACGCCGACCTGGCTGGAGACCGACCACGGACGCGTGACGCCCGCTCAGATCCGCGACCAGATCACCTCGGCCACGGCCGCCGTGATGGTGAGCCTCGTCGACTCGCGCACGGGCTACCTCGCCGACATCGACGGGATCCGTCAGGTCATCGGCGACCGGCTGCTGATCGTCGACGCCATCCAGGGCTTCGGCGTGGTCGACGCCCCGTACGAGGTGGCCGACGTCGTACTCGCCGGGGGTCAGAAGTGGGCGCGCGCGGGATGGGGGACCGGCTTCCTCGCGCTCAGCGACCGCGCGATCGACCACCTCACCCCTGTCTTCAGCGGCTGGACCGGCACCGGCCAGGGGCTCACCTGGGACGAGGTCGTCGAGCCCGCCCACGGTGCGCAGGCGTTCTCGATCTCGAATCCGGACTCCGTGGCTCAGGCGCGCTTCGCGGCGGCCCTCGAGGAGATCGCGGCCGAGGGGTCGCGGACGTCAACGCGGCGATCGCCGACGGAGTGGAGCGTGTCATCGACCTGGCGGACGAGTTCGCCCTGCCGGTGGTCTCGCCCCGCAATCCGGCCGAGCGCGCGGGCATGGTCGTGGTGGAGCCGCCGGAGAGCCTCACCGCGCTCAGCGCCTCCCTGTTCAACCACGGCGTGAGCGCGTCGGTGCGCCAGACGTCGGTGCGGTTCAGCGTCCACGCGGGCACCACAGAGGAGACGTTCGACATGCTGCGCGCGGCGTTCACCTCCTACGCGTCCGCGATCTGACGCCGGGTCGGCGGCCGAACGCGCACTCCGCGACGGCGGTGCTGTCCAGTTCCCACAACTGGGGGCGATTGTTCACCCGATGGAAACACGACACGCGGCCCCCGCGACTGCCCGTGTCGGTCGTGCGGCGTAGTTTCGTGGCATCGGGCATGGCGCCCGGTCGAGACGGCCACATAAGTTCGTTTCGGGACCCAGCGGCCGACTCGCCAAGTTGATCCGCAGCCCTCGCGGGGGCTGCGGGGTGGGAGTGGTCGTGGCTGAATCAAAGACCGGGCAGTTCGAGGCGGCACCCGACGGAACCAAGCAGGCCGAGCGCACGTACGTGCTCGACACCTCGGTCCTCCTGTCGGATCCCAAGGCGATCCACCGGTTCGCGGAGCATTCCGTCGTCATCCCGGTGGTCGTCGTCAGCGAGCTGGAGGGTAAGCGCAACGACCCGGAGATCGGGTACTTCGCGCGTCAGGCTCTGCGCAACCTGGACGACCTGCGGGTGGAGCACGAGCGGCTCGACTTCCCGATCCCGATCGGCGACGGCGGCTCGCTGCGGGTGGAGCTGAACCACTCCAACATGGGAGTGCTCCCCAGCGGGCTGCAGCTCGGCGACAACGACTCCCGCATCCTCGCCGTGGCGCTCAACCTCGCGAACGACGGCCTCGACGTGACGGTCGTCTCCAAAGACCTCCCGCTGCGCGTGAAGGCCGCCTCGATCGGGCTGGCCGCCGAGGAGTACCGGCACGAGCAGGTCGTGGACTCCGGCTGGACCGGGCTCTCCGAGATCGCGCTGGGCAGCGACCAGATGAGCGACCTGTACGAGAACGAGTGGATGCGCACCCCCCTGGTCGACGGCCTCCCCGTCAACACGGGCCTCGTCATCCACTCGGATCGCGGCTCGGCCCTCGGCCGCGTCGTCGCCGAGGGCGAGGTCAAGCTCGTGCGCGGCGACCGCGACGTGTTCGGCCTGCACGGCCGGTCGGCGGAGCAGCGGCTCGCGATCGACCTCCTGCTCGACCCGGAGGTCGGCATCCTCTCGCTCGGCGGACGTGCCGGCACCGGCAAGTCGGCGCTGGCACTGTGTGCCGGGCTGGAGGCGGTGCTCGAGCGGCAGCAGCACAAGAAGATCATGGTGTTCCGCCCGCTCTACGCGGTCGGCGGCCAGGAGCTCGGCTACCTGCCGGGCGACCAGGGCGAGAAGATGAACCCGTGGGGCCAAGCGGTGTTCGACACTCTGGGGGCCCTGGTCTCGCAGAATGTGCTGGACGAGGTGTTGGACCGCGGAATCCTGGAGGTGCTCCCGCTCACCCACATCCGCGGACGCTCCCTGCACGACGCCTTCGTGATCGTGGACGAGGCGCAGTCGCTGGAACGCAACGTGCTGCTCACGGTGCTCAGCCGCGTCGGGCAGAACTCGCGGGTGGTGCTCACGCACGACGTCGCCCAGCGCGACAACCTGCGTGTCGGACGCCATGACGGCGTCGCGTCGGTGATCGAGACGCTGAAGGGGCACCCGCTGTTCGGGCACGTCACCCTGACGCGCTCGGAGCGATCGGCGATCGCGGCGCTCGTGACGGAGATGCTGGAGGCCAACGAGCTCGCCTGAGTGGGCGCGCCGCGCACGCGGCGCATGCCGGAGTGTGGACGGGGTGCTCTCTCCACGGGATCGTCCGGGAGGGGAGCACCCCGTTCGCCGTCTCCTAGCGTGGAGCCATGGGGGAGTGGAGGGGGATCACGGCCGCGACAGCGGTCGGTCTCGGCGCCGCGCTGCTGCTCGTACGCGGCGCCGCACCGGCCGCCGTCGTCGGCCTGTACATCGCCGCGGTGACGGCACCGCTGATCGCGACGGACGTGCGCGAGCGGCGGCTGCCCGACGCGCTGGTGCTGCCGGGGTACGCGGTGGCGGCCGTGGGTCTCGGTTCCGGGACGGGAGCACGTGCCGCGGCCGGGGTGGAGGCCGGTACGGGGGTGGAGGCGGTCGTGTGTGCGCTCGTCGTCCTCGCGGTGATGGCGGTGCTATGGGCGGCCGGTGGTGTGGGGATGGGGGATGTGAAGCTGGCCGGCTTGCTCGCTGCGGCCCTCTCCGCGCTGCTGGATCACGGTGACGGATCAGCGAACGTCGCGGTCTCAGCGTGGCTTGGGGCGGCGTTCGCGACCGTGGCCATGGTCGGGGCGGTCGAATGGGCCGCGAGCAGAGCGGCGCGGTGCGGCGTGCGGGCGACGGCCGCATCCGATGCCGGGTCCGGCACCGGGGTCCGCGGTCGCGGGCTCGGCGCTCCCGGGCGGGAGGTGGCGTTCGGTCCGGTGCTGCTCGGGTGCTTCTGGGCGGTGGTGCTGCTCGCGTGAGGTGCTGTGGAAACACCACAGGGGTCGCATTCTGCCGGTATCGCGGTGGCGAAGCGGCGGGATGCGACCCCTGTATGGCCGAGGGCTGTGTGGCCGAGGGCGGGTCAGCCCGGGTGGGTCATGCTCAGGACGTCGAGGGCCTTGTCGAGCTGCTCGAGGGTGACCTCGCCTCGGTCGACGAAGCCGAGGTCGATGACGGCCTCGCGGACGGTCATCCCCTGGGCGACCGAATGCTTGGCGACCTTGGCGGCCGCCTCGTAGCCGATCACGCGGTTGAGCGGGGTGACGATCGACGGGCTCGACTCGGCGAAGGCGCGCGCGCGGTCGAGGTTGGCCTCGAGACCGGCGACGGTCTTGTCGGCGAGCACCCGGCTGGCCTGGGTGAGGAGGCGGATGGATTCGAGCAGCGCGGTGCCCATGACCGGGATGGCGACGTTGAGCTCGAACAGGCCGGAAGCGCCGCTCCACGCGATGGTGGCGTCGTTGCCGACGACGCGGCTGGCGACCATGAGCACGGCCTCCGGGATGACCGGGTTGACCTTGCCGGGCATGATCGACGAGCCGGGCTGCAGGTCCGGGATGTGGATCTCGCCGAGGCCGGTGTTCGGCCCGGAGCCCATCCAGCGCAGGTCGTTGCAGATCTTGGTCAGGCTGACGGCGATCGTGCGGAGTGCTCCGGAGGCCTCGACCAGGGCGTCGCGGTTGGCCTGGGCCTCGAAGTGGTTGCGGGCCTCGGTGATCGGCAGCTCGGTCTCCGCGGTCAACAGCTCGATGACCAGCTGCGGGAAGCCGAGGGGAGTGTTGATGCCGGTGCCGACCGCCGTGCCGCCGAGCGGGACCTCCGCGACGCGGGTGAGCGAGGACTGCACGCGCTCGATTCCGTAACGGATTTGCGCGGCGTACCCGCCGAACTCCTGGCCCAGGGTCACCGGGGTGGCGTCCATGAGGTGGGTGCGGCCGGACTTCACCGCGGTCGCCCACAGCTCGGCCTTCTCCTCCAGAGCAACCGCGAGGTGGTCCAGGGCCGGGATGAGATCGTCGATGAGGGCGCCGGTGACGGCGATGTGCACCGAGGTCGGGAAGACGTCGTTCGACGACTGCGACGCGTTGACGTGGTCGTTCGGGTGCACCGGCGCACCGAGGCGGCGCGACGCGAGCGTCGCCAGCACCTCGTTCATGTTCATGTTGGAGGAGGTGCCCGAACCGGTCTGGTAGACGTCGATCGGGAACTCGCCGTCGTGCGCTCCGCTGACGACGTCGTCCGCGGCGGCGGCGATGGCGTCGGCGATCTCCTGATCGAGGACCCCCAGACGCGCGTTGGCGAGCGCAGCCGACTTCTTGATCCGGGCGAGCGCGGCGATCTGTGCCGGCTCGAGCACCGATCCCGAGATCGGGAAGTTCTCGACGGCCCGCTGCGTCTGCGCGCTGTAGAGCGCGGCCGCGGGGACGCGCACCTCGCCCATCGTGTCGTGCTCGATGCGGTACTCGGCGTCCGCCTGGGTGTCCACCACGGTGTGTTCTTCCTTTCTGATGCCGACGACGCTGCGGTTCAGCGCTCGGACTGCTGTTCGGCGACCGGATCGGCCATGCCGACGACGATGTCGGGGACGACCCGACCTTCCTGAAGACGGTAGTTCGCGCCGACGATCGCGAGGATGTTCTCGGCGACGGCGGTGCTGATGATCTCCGAGCGCGCGAGCAGCTCGGCGACGGTGTCACGCAGGTGCTCGCGGCCCACCTCCGACGGGTCGGCGGCGGCGACGTCGATCGCCTCGCCTTCCGGGGTCCCGGTCACCCGGTGCACAGCGGGGACGATCGGCGCGATGAGGTTCGCGATGTGCGGGGGGAGGGGCTCGGCGTCCGGGGCCTGGGAGGCGATCGCCGATGCGACGGCGCCACAGGAGTCGTGGCCGAGCACGAGGATGAGCGGCACCTTGAGCACGGCGACCGCGTACTCCAGCGACCCGATGACGGAGTCGGAGGCGACCTGGCCCGCGTTGCGCACCACGAAGGCGTCGCCGAGACCCATGTCGAAGATGATCTCCGCGGCCAGACGCGAGTCCGCGCAGCCGAAGATGGCGGCGACCGGCGCCTGCCCGCCCGCGACCGACTGTCGGCGCTCGACGTCTTGCCGCGGGTGCTGTGGGGTGCCCGCGATGAAGCGCTCGTTTCCGGCGAGCATCGCGCTCCAGATCCGTCCGGGCCGGGTGGTGGGCATCTATTCGCCTTTCAGTGCGGTGATCTGCTCCGCCAGCGCCGAGGCGACCGTGCGGAACTCGGAGTCGTCTGCGGTGCCGACGAGGACGATGGAGCTGCGGCCGGCGTTCGTGGTCAGGCCGTACTCGACATCGCCCGGGACGGTGCCGGACTTGCGGTTGTCGTAGACGTCCCACGTGACGCCGTCGATGTCGCGGGTGCCGGCGATGCGCGACTTCGCGACCTGATCGGCGACCCAGCTGTCGTTGGCGTCGAAGCCCTGCGTGATGCCGATGTACTCACCCTTCGGGGTGAGCAGCCCGATGTACCAGGAGTCGACCTTGTCGGCGGTCTTGGTGCGCAGCTCGGCGCTGTTCGACTTCCAGCCGTCGGGCAGTCTCGGCACGACGAGGCGATCGGGCTCGCTGCCCTGCGCCTCCTGCGCGATGGTCGTGTAGTCGACGGGAGGGGTCGTCGCGGTGGGGTTGCCGCGCGGCACGACGAGGACGATCACGATGACGAGCGCGACCGTCGCGAGGAGCGAGTAGACGAGGTTGTTGATGGTCTGCCGGTTGCGATGGTTCGCAGAGTTCTGCGCCTTGCGCGCGGCCGTCTCCTCGGGGGTCTCGGGGCGCCCGAGTTCGGCGACGACCGCCGGAGGCTTGGTGCGGGGACTCATTCGCTGTCAGCGGCTCCCGCGCCCGTGCCGACCGCCGCCGCATCGCCGGAGCGTGCGGCGTCGAGCCGGGCCTTCGCGCCGATCAGCCACTCCTCGCACCGGCGGGCGAGGGCCTCGCCGCGCTCCCAGAGGGCGATGGACTCCTCGAGGGTCGCCGACCCCTGCTCGAGCTCGGTCACGACACGGACCAGCTCGTCGCGCGCCTCCTCGTAGCTGAGCTCGCCGAGGGGGTCCGCGCCGGGGGTCGACCCCGCGGCCGGGGTCGTCTGGGAAGTCGGCATGGCACCCATTCTATTTGCCCTGCCGAGTGCCCGCTGAGTCCGGGCCGGCATCGGCGTCCGGATGGGCGGGCGAGGGCACCTCGTCGCCCGCGGTCGCCGCGAACGCGCCGCCCGAGACGGTCACGCGGAGCGGGCTTCCGGGCACGGCCTCCGCCGGCGAGGTGACGACACGGCCCGTGGCATCCTGCACGATCGCGTAGCCGCGGTCGAGAGTCGCCTGCGGTGAGAGCGCCCGCAGGTGACCGCGCAGTTCGGCGACACGGCGCGTCTCGCGCTCGACACCGCGGTCGACGAGCTCGACGCCGCGGGCGACGTACCGGGTCAGCTCCTGCGCGCGGGAGTCGACGATCCACCCGGCCGAGGCGAGGACGGGACGCGTGCGCAGGTGCCCGATCCGGTCGATCTCGTGCCCGATCATGTGCGTGAGCCGCGCGCCGATGCGCGCGCGGGCCTGATGCACCCGCGCGAGCTCCTCGGCGACGTCGGGGACGACGCGCTTGGCGGCGTCGGTCGGCGTGGAGGCGCGGAGATCGGCGACCTCGTCGAGCAGCGGGCGGTCGGCTTCATGCCCGATCGCACTGACCAGCGGTGTCGTCGCTGCGGCTGCGGCCCGCACCAGCGTCTCGTCACTGAAGCCCAGGAGGTTCTGGAAGTCGCCGCCGCCGCGCGCGACGATGATGACCTCCACCTCGGGATCGGCGTCGAGCGCACGGATCGCCGCGACCACCTCCGGAACCGTGCGGTCGCCCTGCACCGCCGCGTAGATGGTGCGGAACCGCACCTGAGGCCAGCGAAGCTGCGCATTGCGCAGCACGTCCTTCTCGGCGTCGGAGTCGCGGCCGGTGACCAGGCCGATGGTGTGGGGGAGGAACGGGAGGCGCTTCTTCCGCTCGGGAGCGAACAACCCCTCCGCGGTCAGCTGCTGCCGGAGGCGCTCCAGTCGCTCCAGCAGATCGCCCAGGCCGACGTGGCGCATGTCGGAGACCTGCATGGTGAGCGTGCCGCCTTTGACCCAGTAGTTGGGCTTGACGGCGGCGATGACCCGGTCGCCCTGCGTGAGGTCGGCGGGGATGCGGGCCTTGACCGACGACCAGATGGTGAAGCTGATCGTGGCATCGCCCTCGAGGTCTTTGAGCTTGCCGTAGACGTTGCCGCCCGACACGCCCCACTGGGTGATCTCGCCCTCCACCCACGCCGTGCCCAGCCGGTCGATCCAGCCCTTGATCTTGCCGGCCAGCACCGAGACGGGCCACGGCGCGTCCAGCGTCGGCGGGCCCGGGGTGAACGAGGGTGCGTTCGTCGTCTCCGTCACGCTCGGGAGCCTCCCATCCGTTCCTCAGCGCTCTCCCGTACGATCGAAGGGTGAGCGACGCGACAATCAGCCTGCCGATGCCCCGGATCCCGCGGACCCCCGGTGCGCGCGGCCGGCTTCAGGATAACCCGGTCGCCGGGAGCAAACGCGTGCTGCTCGCCGCGCCCCGCGGCTACTGCGCCGGGGTCGACCGCGCGGTCGTCGCCGTCGAGAAGGCGATCGAGCACTACGGGTCGCCGGTCTACGTGCGCAAGCAGATCGTCCACAACGTGCATGTCGTCTCCACTCTGGAGAAGCAGGGCGCGATCTTCGTCGACGAGGTCGACGAGGTTCCCGAGGGCGCGCACGTGGTGTTCTCGGCGCACGGCGTCTCCCCGGCGGTTGTCAACGCGGCCTCCGACCGCGGGCTGCACGCGATCGATGCGACGTGCCCGCTCGTCACCAAGGTGCACCGTGAGGCCGTGCGCTTCGCCCGCGACGACTTCGAGATCCTTCTCATCGGCCACGAGGGCCACGAGGAGGTCGAGGGCACCGCGGGGGAGGCCCCCGACCATGTCACCCTCGTCAACGGCCCGGACGACGTCGACAACATCGTCGTGAAGGACCCGGACAAGGTGGTCTGGCTCTCGCAGACCACGCTCTCCGTCGACGAGACGATGGAGACGGTGCGCCGCCTGCGGGAGCGCTTCCCGAACCTCCAGGACCCGCCCAGCGACGACATCTGCTACGCCACCCAGAACCGTCAGGTCGCGATCAAGAAGGTCGCCGAGCAGGCCGAGCTGGTCATCGTCGTCGGCTCCGCCAACTCCTCCAACTCGGTGCGCCTCGTCGAGGTCGCCCTGGAGTACGGCGCGAAGGCCGCCTACCGCATCGACTACGCCAGCGAGATCAAGCAGGAGTGGCTCGACGGCGTCGCCAGCATCGGCGTCACCAGCGGCGCGTCCGTGCCGGAGGTGCTGGTGCAGGAAGTCCTCGACGATCTCTCCGGCGCCGGCTACCGCGATGTCGAAGAGGTCAAGACGGCCGAGGAAGACCTCATGTTCTCGCTGCCCAAGGAGCTCCGCAAGGACATCTCGGGCAAGCAGGACTCCCGCGCGCTGGGCGGCCGCGGGCGCTGAGGGCCGCTGGGTCACGAATCCGCTCGATCCTCGATGGACGACTCGACGAATCGCTGACTCAGCTGTCTCCGTATGGTTCCCCGCAGAGCCATCCCGACCGCGAGAACCGCGACACAGGCGCCGACCCACGCCGCGACAGTCGGGTATCCGGCCGCTGAGACGGATATGCCGGTCAGCGCGCTGGCCGTGGCTCCTCCGACGTTGATCAGGGTGTCGAGCCGTCCCTGTGCCTGGAGGCGTTTGGGTGGGGGCGCCGACGCGAGGATGGCGGAGCTCGCGATCATCCCGAACGACCAGCCGAGACCGAGCAGGGTGAGGCCGATCGCGAAGGTCATCGTCGACCCCGTGCCGACGACGATGAGAGCGCATGCTCCCGCGTACACCATCAACGCCACTGCGCACGAGTGCTGGGCAGTCAGACGCCGGACGACCACACCTATGAGCGGGCTGGCCGCGTACATCGCGACGAGATGGGCGCTCATCACGGCACCGATCATCGCTCCCGACGCGCCGGCCGATGCCAGGAAAGGCGGAGCCAATCCCATGAGTCCGGTCATCGCCATGTGACCCGCCACCGCTGTGATGGAGGCGTTGACAAGCGCTGTGGGCGGCGCAGCGCTCTCGGGTTCGATCGGGCGCGAGCGAGGGTCAGGAGCCATCGCCTGTGGTGGGCGTCGCAGAGTGGAGACGACCGCGATGTCGGCGGTGTAGGTTGCGGCGATCATCACGAACGGAGCGGCCCGACCCCACTGCGTGTCGAGCATCGACGCGATGTTGGGTCCAACGAGACCGCCTACCGCAGCCATCCAGAGCACCAGCGCGATGCTTCCCGGGCGCCGGGTCGGATCGGTCTGCAGTTCGGCCGCAGCGAAGCGAAGCGCGAGTCCCGCGACCGTGCCTCCGCCGAGAGCGGCAAGAGCTGCGAAGAAGAGTGCGAGCGATCCGATCGTCACGCCTGTCGCTGCCGCAAGCGCGCCGACGGTGGCAACGGCATAGGCGACGATGAGAGCGGTTCGGCGCCCGTGGCGCGCTGCCAATCGCGCGATCGGCATGCTGAGCGCTGCGGCGCCGACGACCGTTGCGCTCTGTGCGAGTCCTGCAGACCATGCCGCACCGGAGAGTCGTGACGCCGTCATGGCGCTGACGGTGACCGATGCTCCCGCTGCGGCAGCACCGAGCGCCTGCGCAACCATGAGCGGGGCGAGTGCACAGCGGGTCACGCCGTGCTCACCGACGCCGCTTGTAGTAGAACGGCGCTTCATCCCCGTCGACGAAGACCGCCGTGAAGTCCTCGAAATCCTGGTAGACAACCGCCTCGTACCGCGTGACGATGCTCCCATCGGGCTGCTCGATGGCGACTCCGTGCCACGGAGAGATCGTCGTCCGGGGATCGCTCAGTCGGGGCGAGTACTGGCCCGGCTTGGGGTGCACCGTGCCTCGGACGGCGCCCTCGAACGCTTCGGCGATCACGTTGAGCTCGCGGAGTTTCGTCATCAGGACGGCATATTCGAAGGCGGTGTGCTCGGCGCGCTCCTGCATCGCGGTCTCCGCCTCCCCGAAGAAGCGTCGGAGGTCGATGTGCTCGTGAGCCCCGCTCTTGTAGAGCTCGATCACGGCAGCGGAGATCGCTGTGGTCTCGGTGCCCTGCCGCAGCGCGCGCACGACCGTCGAGGATGAGGGTGAAGATCACGCCGGGTTCATAGAAGCTCTTCACGGCGTCGGCGATGTTCTTGAGCCATTGCAGCGCGTAGAGCTCACCGAGATCGGGACCGACTCGACGGTGGGCGGCGGGGTTGTGTGGCCTCCCGGCGAACGATGGGAGCACGATCTCGATCGAAGCGTTGCGGCGAACTGCACGGTCGATCTGCCGATACACCGGACCGCCGGGATGCTCCGTGTGCTCGGCGGAGCCTTTGCGGAAGAGCGGATCGTTCAGTACGTGCACGACGCTCTCAGTCGTCGGAGGGAGGTGTGACAGGCTCATGCGGAGCGTGTGGCGAGCCTGGAACGACCGCACGTCGTATGCGGGGAGAGTGAGCGAGTCCATCGCATGCCAACGTCGAGCAGCGTCCAGGAGCTTCCAGGGATCCGCTTCCCACCCGGGGCGTGTGAACGACACGTGAGCGAAATCGAGCGGAAGAAGGAGTGACATGATTCCCATTTCTGATTGACGATCAGAAATATGGAATCAGAACCCCGAATCTGAAAGAAGAATATTAACGCGTGTGACGGCCTTAGTTCTCGGCCACTCTCTCGTCCGCGGTCGCCGCGATCCATGCCATCGGCCGAGACGTCGAAGAGGTCAAGACGGCCGAGGAAGACCTCATGTTCTCGCTGCCCAAGGAGCTCCGCAAGGACATCTCGGGCAAGCAGGACTCCCGCGCGCTGGGCGGCCGCGGGCGCTGAGGCGCCGTCAGAGCTCTCGCGAGGAGGCCGGATCGTCGGCCGCCGAGCCGCCGAAGACGGGTGCGTAGGCGGGGTCCTCGGGATACTCCACGACGTCCGCGACGATCACCGACACGTTGTCCCGCGTCTCGTGCGCCCGCGCCAGCTCCAGGAGCGCGTCTGCGGCATCCTGCGGCGACCCGGAGGCCAAGGTCGCCGTGATCGCCTCGACGGTGACGTAGTCGGTGAGCCCGTCGCTGGCGAGGAGCCAGCGGTCCCCGCGACGGGCGGCCTCGACGCTGATATGCAGGGCGGCGGCGTCCTCCGGTGCTCCGCCGAGGACGTGCGTGACGACGGAGCGCAGGGGGTGCGAACGCGCATCGTCGTCGGAGAGCGCGCCGGAGGCGACGAGCTCGGCGACGAGGGAGTCGTCCTGCGTTCGCGGCTCCAGGCGGCCGGACCGCAGCCGGTAGGCACGGGAGTCGCCGGTGTGCGCGACCCGCAGGTGTGTGCCGTCCGCGAAGAGGCCGACCAGCGTGGTCGCCATCCCCGCCAGAGCGGGGTCGACCCGCACCCGCAGGCCGAGGTCGGCGTTCGCGATCGCGATCAGCTCGCGCAGGCGCTCCTCGGACGGGACGCGTCCCCGGGTGGCGTCGAGGATGGACGCGAGCCGGATGGCGACGGTCGCGGAGGCCACCTCGCCTGCCGCGTGGCCGCCCACGCCGTCGGCGACGAACGCGGACCACGCGGACGCGTACAGCGAATCCTCATTCCCGTCACGGAAGTCGCCCGTCGTCGACGCCTGTCCCGTCGCGAGGCCGAGCGGAGTGGGAGCGGTGACCGGCTCGTCTGCCAGGATGTCGTCCGCATTCGCCGCGATCCAGGTCATCAGCGGCAGCAGATGCTCGGTCAGCTCGTGGCCGCGCGACGTGAGGCTGTAGTCGACGCGCGGGGGGATGGTCGGCTGTGCCGTGCGGAGGACGAAGCCGTCGGCTTCCAGGGTCCGGAGGGTCTGGGCCAGCATCTTCTCGCTGATGCCCTGCACCGTGCGGCGCAGCTCGCCCCAGCGGAGGTCGCTCTGGGAGAGCGCGACGAGGACGAGCACGCCCCACGTGCTCGTGACGTGGTTGAGCACGATCCGGGTGGGACAGGCCGAGGGCAGCACGCCGTCGGTGAAGCCGAACCCGTTGAGCGTCGAAAGACTGGTGTCCACGTCAGTAACTTACCAAAAAGTGGGTACCTTCGATCGGGAAGTAACAGGAAGGAGCGGCGGTTGGAGTGGGTGTCCGATCGAAAGGAAACACTTCATGACCATCGTCGTCACCGGCGCCACCGGCCACCTCGGCCGCCTCACCGTCGACTCCCTCCTCGCCCGCGGCGTCGCCGCCTCCGACATCCGCGCCGCCGGGCGCTCCGCCGACCGCCTGGCCCCGCTGGCCGCGCTCGGCGTCCAGACGGCGGTCATCGACTTCGAGCAGCCCGAGACGCTCGCCGCCGCGTTCTCCGGCGCCGACGCCGTCCTCCTCGTCTCCGGTTCGGACGTCGGCAAGCGCGTCGCGCAGCACCGTAACGCGATCGAGGCCGCCGAAGCCGCGGGCGTGAGCCGTCTGGTCTACACGAGCGCGCCGAAGGCGACGGACACGGACCTCGTGCTCGCGCCGGAGCACAAGGCGACCGAGGAGATCCTCGCCGCCTCGTCGCTCGCCGTCACGATCCTGCGCAACAACTGGTACACGGAGAACTACGTCGGCCTGATCGACCAGGCCGAGGCGACCGGCGAGCTGGTCGGCAGCGCGGGAACCGGCCGCGTCGCGAGCGCCTCCCGCAAGGACTACGCGGAGGCCGCGGCGGTCGTGCTCATCGAGTCGGGCCACGAGGGCGCCGTCTACGAGCTGAGCGGCGACACCGCGTGGACCTTCGACGAGCTGGCGGCCACCATCGGCGCCCTGGTCGGCCGCGAGGTCGTCTACCGGTCGGTGACCGCGGAGGAGCACGCGAGCATCCTGAGCGGCGCGGGTCTGGACGAGGGCACCGTGGGCTTCGTGGTCGCGCTCGACGGGAACATCCGCGACGGTGCGCTGGCCGACGCGACCAGCACGCTCAGCGGGCTCATCGGCCGCCCCACCACCCCGCTGGCGCAGGGGCTCGCCGAGGCGCGCGAGGCGCAGGCCGCGGCCTGACCGGGAGCCTCAGCGGTTCAGGAGGTCATGCGGTCCGTGCCTCAGGGCGTCGCCGGTGCCGAGGGCGCCGGCGACGCCGGCATCAGGCCGCTGTAGAAGTCGAGCAGCACCGGGTCGGTCGTGAGGATGACGGCGAGGAACACGAAGAGCGCGACCATCGCGACGATTCCCGCCACGAGAGGGATGTAGAACGACATCCGCCGTCGCAGCAACTGCCACACGGCGAGGCCGGTGGAGACCGCCCACAGGCCGGTCATGGTCAGCGTGCCGATCGTCACCAGCGTGCCGACCAGCGGCTCGGGGTGGAAATCCCCGAGCCCCTGCGAGCTGTGCAGGATCGCCATCGACGCCGGGAAGCCCTGCAGGACGACGACCGAGTACGCCATCCCGAAGAAGCCGAAGGCGATCAGCAGGACGGTGAACGTCGTGTTCCAGCGCGGCGGGGTCGTCGTACCCGGCGTGGCGCCGTGGGGACCCGCGGACGGATGGCCGGGCCCCGGCGTCGAACCATACGGCGCGGGGGAGGGCGGTGCCGTGGCCTCGTCCGGGGCGGTCGGGTTGGGGCGTGCGGTGTCGAGCCGGTCGACGTCCTCCGGCGGCGTCCAGACCCAGCCGGGCGGCGCGAGCTCCCCGAACTTGGGGCGCGGCCGTTCGTCCGGCTGCGGTTCGTGATCGGCCACGGCGGCCGCCTCCTTGCGAAAGGGGAAGCGGCGGCCGGCCGGAGCCGGCCGCCGCTTCGGGGACTACTTGCCGGAGTGGCCGGCGGAGCCGAGCTGCTGCGTGGCCTCGATGACGCGGGCGGCCATCGCCGTCTCCGCCACCTTGCCCCACGCGCGCGGGTCGTACAGCTTCTTGTTGCCGACCTCGCCGTCGACCTTGAGCACGCCGTCGTAGTTCGAGAGCATGTAGCCGGCGATCGCGCGGGTGTACGCGTACTGCGTGTCCGTGTCGATGTTCATCTTGATGACACCGTTGCGGACCGCCTCCGCGATCTCCTCGTCGGTGGAGCCGGAGCCGCCGTGGAAGACGAGATCGAGCGGCTTCGGGCCGGTGCCGTACTTGGCGGCCAGGCCGTCCTGGATCTCCTTGAGGAGCTCCGGGCGCAGCTTGACGTTGCCCGGCTTGTAGACGCCGTGCACGTTGCCGAAAGTGAGGGCGGCCATGTAGCGGCCGTTCTCACCGAGCCCCAGGGCCTCGACGGCCTTCTCGACGTCGGCGAGGGTGGTGTACAGGGCCTCGTTGGAGCCCTCGTGACGCACGCCGTCCTCCTCGCCGCCGACGACGCCGATCTCGACCTCGAGGATGGCGTTGATGGCCTTGGTGCGCTTGATCATCTCCTGGGCGATCTCGAGGTTCTCGTCGAGCGGCACAGCGGAGCCGTCCCACATGTGCGACTGGAAGATCGGGTTGCGGCCGGCGCGGACCTCCTCCTCGGAGGCGGCGATGAGCGGCAGCACGAAGTCGTCGAGTGCGTTCTTCGGGCAGTGGTCGGTGTGCAGCGCGACCGTGATCGGGTAGTTCTTTGCGACCTCGGTGGCGAATTTCGCGAAGGCGAGGGCACCGGTGGCGCGGGCCTTCACGGACTGGCCGGCGAAGTAGTCGGCGCCGCCTGTGGTGACCTGGATGATGCCGTCCGAGCCGGCCTCGGTGAGGCCCTGGAGCACCGCGTTGATCGTCGACGACGACGAGACGTTGAACGCGGGATAGGCGAAGCCGCCGGCCTTCGCTTTGTCGAGCATCTCTGCGTACTGGTCCGGCGTGGCGATGGGCATTGCAGCTCCTTGGGAATCGGGGTGTCGAACGGGTCTCATCATACCGACGCGGCCTCGCACTCGGCCCGCCGCGTGGACGGATCGCGCACGTCGGATGAACGTTCGTGCGCATTCCGGTGCGTCGGCGCACCGCGCGGATACACTGGCAGCGCCGCCGCGGGCGGCTTTGACACCGTCGTTCGATTCCGTCCGGGAGGACCCACTCATGACCAGCACCGACACCGCGTCCCTGTATTTGCACCCCGATCGGAACCTGGCGATGGAGCTGGTGAGAGCGACCGAGGCGGCGGCGATCCGGGCGACGCCGTGGATCGGGCGCGGGGAGAAGAATCTGGCAGACGGTGCCGCGGTGGACGCGATGCGCAAGTTCCTCGGCACGGTCAATTTCGACGGTCTGATCGTCATCGGCGAGGGCGAGAAGGACAACGCGCCCATGCTGTTCAACGGCGAGCACGTCGGCAACGGGCGCGGCCCGGCCTGCGACATCGCGGTCGACCCGATCGACGGCACCTCCCTCACCGCCGCGGGCCGGCAGAATGCGCTCTCGGTGATCGCCGTGTCGGATCGCGGCAGCATGCTCGACGCGTCCAGCGTCTTCTACATGTCGAAGATCGTGACCGGGCCGGAGGGCGCCGGCGTCGTGGACCTGTCTCAGTCGATCGGGGACAACATCCGGGAGCTGGCGAAGGCCAAGGGCAAGCCGGTCGGCGAGATCCGCGTGGCGGTGCTGGACCGGCCGCGTCACGCGGAGCTGATCGAGGAGATCCGAGCCGCGGGGGCCGGGACGCGCCTGCTCTTCGACGGTGACGTCGCCGGGGGGATCAACGCGGCTCGCTACGAGTCGCGCATCGATATGTGCGTGGGAGTCGGCGGAAGCCCTGAGGGCGTCATCACCGCCGCTGCCGTCAAGGCGCTCGGCGGCTTCATGCAGGGCAAGCTCGCCCCGAAGGACGATGCGGAGCGAGCCGGCGGCATCGCCGCGGGTCTCGACGTCGACCGGATCTATGGCGCGGACGACCTGGTGAAGGGCGACAACACGTTCTTCGTGGCGACCGGCGTGACCGATGGCGGGCTCGTCGAGGGCGTGCGCCGCAAGGGGCCGATCATCCGCACCGAGTCGATCGTGCTGCGCTCCAAGTCGGGCACGATCCGCCGCGTGATCGCGGACCACCTCGCCGAGAAGTGGCTGGAGCCGGAGCAGCTGTAGGGCAGAGCGCCGGCGCGCTCGCGCGCGTCAGGCGGCGCCGGACTCCTCGGCATCCGCGTCGTGCGCGTGGGCGCGCTCCTGCTCCTCGATCGCGAGCTTGTCGATGCCGTGCATGTCGCGCGGCTCCAGCTCGTTCGTCAGCTCGAAGGCGGTGAGTTCGCGTGGAGCCTCCTCGATGCCTTCGTTGACGCCGATGACCTTGGACTCGTCGAGGGCCCCGAGCTTGCGCGCGGCGGGGAACACCTGCCGCTCGAACGAGCCGACGAAACCGTTGTAGTCCTTCACGGTGCGCTCGATCGAGCGGCCGAGCTTCTCGATGTGAGTGGCCGTGGTGGCGAGGCGGCTGTACAGGGTGCGGCTGAGATCGAAGAGCTGCTTGGCCTCCTGGGTCAGGACGTCCTGCTGCCAGCTGAACGCGACGGTCTTGAGCACCGACCACAGGGTGACGGGGGAGGCCAGCGCCACCCGCTTGCCGAACGCGAACTCCATGATCGACGGATCCGCTTCGAGCGCCGACGAGACGAGCGACTCGCTCGGGATGAAGGCGATCACCAGCTCGGGAGACGACTCCAGGCCCGTCCAGTACGCCTTGGTGCCGAGGGTCGTGATGTGGTCGCGGACGGCCTTCACGTGCTGCTTCATCAGCGCCTCGCGGCGGGCGCCCTCGGCTCCGGTCGCCGTCGCGGGGATCTGGCTGGCCTCCAGGTAGGCGTTGAAGGGCACCTTCGCGTCGAGCGCGATGCTCTTGCCGCCGGGCAGGCGCACGATCATGTCCGGCCGGCCCGCGCCCGACTCCGAGTGGATGCTGGACTGCACGTCGAAGTCCACCCGCTCGAGCAGGCCCGCCGCCTCCACCACGCTGCGCAGCTGAGTCTCGCCCCAGACGCCGCGGGTGCTGTTGGAGCGCAGGGCGGACGCCAGCGCCTCCGCGGTGCTGCGCAGCCGCTCCTCCGACTCCGCGGCCGTGCGCAGCTGCTGCGTCAGCTGACCGTGCTGCTCGCTGCGCTGCGACTCCAGCTGGACCACCTTGCGCTGCATGTCCGTGAGGCTCTCGGCGACCGGCGCGAGCGCCTGGAGCACCTTGCTCTCCGCCCGCTCGCGCTCCGTCTGGGCCTGCAGCTCGGCGCGGTGGCGCTCCACCGTCTCGCGCTGCAGCTCCTGGGCGCCGCGCAGCTGCTCGGCGAGGGCGTCCACCCGGGACTGCGCCGCCGCGAGGTCGGCGCGGATCTCCGCCTGCACCGCCTGCTCGGCCGCGCGCAGCTCGGCAAGGGCCGCCGCGTGACGCGCCTCGACGACCGCCGGGTCGACGACGGGCGCCGTCGGTGCGGCGCTCGCCGCGCGGTCGCGCAGCAGCTTCGCCACCGCGAACCCCGCGCCGGCGGCGCCGACGACGAGCCCGAGGAGGAGACCGATGAGCAGCGCGAGGAAGTCCATGCCGTCAGTGTGCCAGGGGGGTCCGACACTGCGGTGGTCCCGCGCCGCGGTCCGGCGCCGTGGTGGGCGGCGGGAACGGAGGGGATCGGGTGCGCCACGCCGACGGACGGCGGGCGACGGAGGAGATGCGGCGCGGAGCGGTCGGGAACTCCTCCGTTGCCGACGGCCAGGCGAGCCGAGGGATCAGGCGGCGGCGGCCATCCCGATGCGGCCGACGCGGGCGCCGGTGAGCGCCGCGAGGTCGTCGATGGTGCCCGCGCCGTGGCGTTTCGCCGCGTGGACGACGATCGCGGCGCACGCCTCGGCGTCCGCGAGGGCGTCGTGGTGGGCGAAGTCCTCGAAGCCGGCGGCCATCGCCGCGACGGGCAGGCGGTACGAGTCGAGCGTGTACGTGCGGCGTGCGACCTGGAGGCTGCACAAATAGCGGTACTCCGGGCAGGCGATCGCGGTCGCGGCGCATGCCGCCCGGATCACGCCCATGTCGAAGCCGGCGTTGTGCGCGACGAGGTGGTCGTCCTCCGCGAACTCGACCAGGTCGGCGAGCTGCTCCTCCCAACCCGCGGCGCCGACAACGTCGGCGGGCCGGATGCCGTGGATGCGGATGTTCCACTCCTGGAAGTGGTCGTGCCCGAACGGCGGCTGGATGAACCAGCCCGCGCGGTCGACGACCCGGCCGTCCCTCACTTTCACCAGCCCGACGGAGCAGGCGGACGCCGCGGACGAGTTCGCGGTCTCGAAGTCGATGGCGGTGAAGTCCAGGGTCACGCAGTCATGCTCGCACGCGCCGCCGACACGGCCCGGTCACACGTCGGGCGCGCCGCAGCATCCGGACCGCGCGGCACCGCGCGCGTACGATCGGCGCATGCGCTCCCGTCACGACCGCGACCTGCACGCCGCTTCCTTCGACCGCGCCGCCGACGTCTACGACGCGTCGCGGCCGAGCTATCCCGCCGAAGCGGTGGCCTGGCTCACCGACGGTCGGGAAGGGGCGGCGCTCGACCTCGGCGCGGGCACCGGCAAGCTGACCGCAGCGCTCGTGGACAGGGGGTTCGACGTCACGGCGGTGGATCCGTCTCCGGAGATGCTGCGGGTGCTCGGGAGCAGGCTGCCCGGGGTCGAGGCGCTGCTCGGCACGGCGGAGCGCATCCCCGTGGCGGACGCGTCGCAGGGGCTGGTGACCGTCGCGCAGGCGTGGCACTGGGTCGATGCCGCGCGGGCCGTTCCGGAGGTCGCCCGGGTGCTGACACCGGGCGGTCGCCTCGGCCTCGTCTGGAACTACCGCGACGAGCGCGTCGAATGGGTGCGCCTCCTGAGCGAGCTGATCGGCGCGGGCGACGCGTACACGGGAGGGGAGGAGCAGCCTGTGGTCGGCGCCCCCTTCGGTCCGCTGGAGCGCCACGACGTGCCGTGGACGCAGCAGCTCGACCTCGACGGCCTGCTCGACCTGGTGCGGTCGCGCAGCTACTTCATCACCAAGGACCCCGAGGCGCAGGCGGCGGTCATCGCGTCCGTGCGGAGGCTGCACGCCGAGCATCCCGAGCTCGCCGGCGCGGAGACGATCGCGCTGCCGTACGTGACGCACTGCTACCGGGCGGACCTCGCGGGCTGAGGGCACGCGGTCGCACCGTAGAATGGACGACCGTGGCTCTCACTATCGGTATCGTCGGACTCCCCAACGTGGGCAAGTCCACCCTGTTCAACGCGCTGACCAAGAACGACGCGCTCGCCGCGAACTACCCGTTCGCGACCATCGAGCCGAACGTCGGCGTGGTGAACCTCCCCGATCCGCGGCTCGACAAGCTCGCCGAGCTGTTCGGCAGCGAGCGCATCCTCCCGGCACCGGTGTCGTTCCTCGACATCGCTGGCATCGTCAAGGGCGCCAGCGAGGGGGAGGGCCTGGGCAACAAGTTCCTCGCCAACATCCGCGAGGCCGACGCCATCGCGCAGGTCGTCCGCGGCTTCAGCGACCCCGACGTCGTGCACGTCGCCGGAAAGGTCGACGCCGCCGGCGACATGGAGACCATCAACACCGAGCTCATCCTCGCCGACCTCCAGACCCTCGAGAAGGCGGAGGCCCGGTACGAGAAGGAGGTCAAGGGCCGCAAGCTCGAGCCCGTCGTTCTCGAGACCGCCCGGGAGGCCACCGCGTGGCTCAACTCCGGCAAGCCCCTCTCGACCTCCACGATCGACCTCGAGCCGATCCGCGAGCTCGGGCTGCTGACGGCCAAGCCCTTCATCTACGTGTTCAACGTCGACGAGGACATCCTCACCGACGACGCCCGCCGCGCCGAGCTCGCCGCCCTCGTGGCCCCCGCGCAGGCCGTGTTCCTCGACGCCAAGCTCGAGTCCGAGCTCATCGACCTCGACGCCGCAGACGCCGCCGAGCTCCTCGCCTCCACCGGCCAGACCGAGAGCGGCCTCGACCAGCTCGCCCGCATCGGCTTCGACACCCTCGGCCTGCAGACCTACCTCACCGCCGGCCCCAAAGAAACCCGCGCCTGGACCATCCCCAAGGGCGCCAAGGCCCCCCAGGCCGCCGGCGTCATCCACACCGACTTCGAAAAGGGCTTCATCAAAGCCGAAGTCATCTCCTTCGACGACCTGGTCGAATCCGGGAGCGTCGCCGAGGCGCGATCGCGTGGAAAGGCGCGCATGGAGGGGAAGGATTATGTGATGCAGGACGGGGATGTGGTGGAGTTCCGGTTCTCAAACTGAATTGGGTTCTAGTCGTCCTGAATTGGCTTCTGTGGTCGTCGGGGTTGAGATGAAAGGGCGGCGCCGCTACAACACAAGTGGGGTGGGTGGTTAGTCGTGCTAGACACTAGGCGTGAAGAGTTTCCTTCTTGGCGCAGGCGCATCAATCGACGCGGGGCTTCCCGGTAGCTTTGGCCTGACGCGAGCTGTCGCTGACTACATCGACGGCTCCTCCGGCCACTTCTATGTTCGCCCTCTACTGCACGGCGTTATCGGCGCGATGGTGCAACATGACACCGGACGTGGCAAGAGCGCGTTTGAAGGAGTAGATGTCGAGCGTGTGTTCGCTGCGGTGAAAGCGCTGAAGGACCGCGACTCGATCGACCTGTCGGCCTTCGTTGAGACGTGGAATCGGAACCTGGACGCCTCAAACGGTCGAGTTTCATTCCCCGGTTTATGGGCACGCAACTTCAAGAAGGCAATGCTCGACACTTGGGATCACAAGGTTGAGAAAGAGTTCGAAGCAGGCGTTCGTGCTGTAGTGCAAACGTCGAATGGAGACCTCTTTGGTCAACTAGAGTCAGCGATGCTCGACGCCCTGATCCATATCCTGCGCGCTGATGAGAGCCGAGTTGGATATTTCGAGCCGATGATTAGGTCCAACTCGCTCACTGGCATCGCCACACTCAACTATGACCTTGCTGTTGAAAAGGCATGTCATGCTGCTGGTCTAACCGTGGACACCGGCCTTGAAACGTGGCGTGGAGGCTACGAGTGGGAGTGGGCAACCCCCCAAGCGGACGTTAAGCTCCTGAAGCTGCACGGATCGCTTGACTACGTCTTGGGGCAGGGCGACCAGGATGGCGAGCGGGTGCCCGGAGATCGCCTAACCAACTTCGGTGAGGATCGCCAGGGGCAGCTCGTTGGCGGAGTGCCTGCGATGGTGTTTGGCCAAGGGTCAAAGCTGCGTTCAGACGGACCATTCCTCGCTATGCTCGTCGAGTTCGATCGGCTGCTTTCTCAAACGGAATGGTTAACAGTCGTCGGCTACTCATTCCGCGACGACCACATCAACGCGGCCCTCACACGATGGCTTAACGGAGACCGAGCCAAGCGAATCTCGGTTATCGATCCATCGCTCGCCACTTGGGGCGTTTCGAAGTGGGATCGTCGGGGTCCTGACTATTGGTACTACCTACAGAGGGCGACGCGCGCACCAGAGCCGTTTGAACGACACTCGTGGACTCCCATCGAGTCCGATTTTCTTTCTGAGACCGCCGCGACAGGGCTGGCCCAGCTACACGGGAGTTGATGACCAGACTTATGCTTGTGTGCGACGCAACGTGGTCGAGTTCCGGTTGAACGTATAGGAGTTCCGGTTGAACGTATAGGTGGTCGCTCGCGCCCGCTGGTAGCTAACGGAGGGGATTCGGCCGATTCCCGGTCAGAACTCCTCCGTTGCCTGTTTCCGTCCGGGGTGTCGGGCGAGAACTCCTTCGGTGGCGCCACCGAAGCTAGTCCCTCACCACCCCAGCGACCCCGGCGCCCCCTTGAACGGCCCGACCACGGCGCTCGTGATCCAGCCGCCGTAGAAGCCTCCGGGTTGCGGAGTGACGACCTCCCCGTCGACCGTGCACTCGTCCATCTGCTGCGCATAGACGGCGACGCGGTCTCGGAGCGACTCGTATCCGGGCGATGGATGCGGGTAGTTCCAGGCGCACGCGGGCCGCACCTCGCCTCCGCCGCGCACGTCGAGATAGCGTGCGGTGCCCTTGAACTCGCAGAACGACGAACCGTCGGCGTCGGCCAGCGCGCCGGGTGCGAAGTCCGCTATCGGGAGGTAGTAGACCGGCGGATGGCTGGTCTCGAGCACGCGGACGACGTCGTTCGTGTCGACGATGAGCTGCCCGCCCAGACGGATGGTGGCAGCGGCGGTGACGCGCTCGATGCGTGGCGGTCTCGGGTAGTCCCAGACAGACTCCTGCCCCGGTCCTGGGGTCTCGGGACGTGGTCGGGGCACCTGTTCACTCTATGCCTGCGGTGCTTCACTGGAGTATGGCCGTCTCCCCGATGTTCCCGCTCGGATCCGTGCTGTTCCCCTTCGTGCCCATCCCGCTGCGGGTGTTCGAGCCGCGGTATCTGACCCTGGTCGGACGGCTGCTCGATGAGGACGAACCGGGATTCGAATTCGGCGTCGTCCTCATCGAGCGCGGGTCCGAAGCCGGGGGCGGCGACCAGCGCGCCGCCGTCGGGACGATGGCGCGTCTGGTGAGCGCCGCCGCGGGCGCGGACGACCTTCTCATCGTCGGCGTGGGAACCCGGCGGTTCACGGTCGAACGCTGGGTCGACGACGACCCGTATCCGCGGGCCGAGCTCGCGATGCTGCCGGAGCTGGAGTGGTCGGAGGCGCTCGCACCCCTCCTGGCCGAGGCCGAAGCGATCGTCCGCCGCTCGATCGCCCGCGCCGCGGAGCCGTCGTCCGACGCCGACATCGAGCTGTCGGACGATCCCGTCGCGGCCGCGTGGCAGCTGGCGGCGCTCGCCCCGCTCGGCGAGTACGACAGGTACACGCTGCTGCGGGCGACGTCGGTGGGAGGTCTGCTGCGTCAGGTGATCGACCTGACCCTCGACGCGGAGGAGCTCTGGGCAGCAGGGGGAGGTGTCTGATCACGTGCCGAATGTGAGGCCATAGCCACGCTTCGACATATCTGCCAGAGTGCTGCTGTGACGACTGACGCCACTCGACGTGTGAGCCCGGCACCACGGGTCGTGCCGGCGCTCTGCATTCTGCTCACGACCTGGGTGCTCCTGTGGCTCGCGCAGAGCGTTCCCACGGTGTGTGCGCTCGCGTATCCGTGCCCCGATCCCGACGTCCGTGTCGCTCCGGCACTGCTCTTCGGCGGGCTCATGCTCGTGCCGACGGCGAGCCTGCTCCTCACCGCTCGCGGACGATGCTCCGCGGGCTGGGTGCGGGGCCTCTCGTACACCGTGCTCGTGGGGTTGGCGGTCGTGGGCCTTGGGGCCGTGTTGTTCTCGGGAGGGTTCGGCATCCCGTCGATGTTCTGAGCGTTGCCTACGGCTCCACCACCCCGCCGCTGTGCACCTGCCGCACCTCCACACCGCCGTCCCCGCGGATGGCCGGGTTCGTCGCGGCGATCGCCAGTGCCGCATCCAGGTCGTCCGCCTCGATGACGTAGACGCCCGCCACGGCGACGGGGGCGTCCACGAACGGGCCGTCGGTCACTCCATCGGCACGCACGGAGCGGGCGAGGTCGCGTGGAGTGAACGCGTAGGCGGCCCGCATGGCGCCGGAGGCGGCGAGCTCGTCACCGTGGCCGTTCGGCTCCGCGAGGTCCTCGGGGGTGGCGTCGAGGCGGTGGGCGGAGTCGTTCGCGTAGATCAGGACGGCGTACTGGGGCACGAGGGTGGTCCTTTCGACGGACTCGACGGACTCGACCGTACACGCGGCACCGGGGACCATGGCGTCCGCCGTCGTTCGGGACAACCGCTGCAGGGCGCGAAGCGGCGGTCGTCCCGAGAAAGCGCGCTCGCCGGCCCACCGCTGCCACCCCTTCGGGGCTGATGCGGCATCCCGCAGGCTCCGCCAGGATCGGCAGAGAAGATTCGAGGAGGGCGACACGATGGCAGCAGCGGCACAAGCAGGCTGGTACGACGACGGTTCCGGGACGATGCGGTGGTGGGACGGCGCCGTGTGGACGGACAAGGCGCAACCGCCGCCCCCGCGCGCCGGCGGTATCGGGGGGATGATCGATCGCATCGAGGCGGATGCTGTCTCCGGTGGCCAGCCGCGGCCGGCGCCGACCGGGATGAGCTATGTGGTGCTGCAGGTCATCCTCAAGGAGAAGCTCTGGGGGACCGGATCCGGCAACCTCACCGAGCTCGAGCGGGCGATCAACGCGCAGGCGGCGCTCGGCTACCGGCTGCACACCATCTCGACGGCCGCATCGGGGAGCAAGGGAATCGGCGGAGGCGACCGCATCCAGGCCACGATGGTGTTCGAACGGCTGGGGTGACGCGGCCGTCGGCCTCACGACTGGCGAAGCCGACGAATTAGGCGCGTGGCTTCGGGAGGTCGAGGCCGCGCGCACCCCGACGTCGTTGTGGTTCATCGAACCGAACCTGGCTTTCGAGCTCGAAAGCGTGGACGAAGCGACCGCGACCATCGCCGTCGAATTCTTCCTCGAAGCAGCTCCTCCCGGCACCGATGGCAGGGAGGTCGGGATCACACTCGCGCTGCCGATCGAGGAGCTTGGACGCGCCGCTGCGGAATGGGAGAGGGACATCGCTCCGTTCCCGCCGAGGTAGGGTCGTCTGCTGCAGAACGGGCGCGACGCGAAAGACTGTCCGCCGCGGCGAACTCGCCGATCTGGGCATGGATGAAGCCACCGGGATGGTCGCCATCGTCGCCGTCTGAGGGTGCTCATGCACGCGTCACTCTTCGCTAGACTGAGACGGGGGGACAGGCTGCTCCGCGGATCCCGCCGCGTATCGCGAGGAGAACAGATGCCGCGCCATGCCAGCCGGAGAGCCGGTCACGCTGCCCTCGTTCCCGTCGTCCTTCTCGGCGCGGCCATCGCAGTCTCCGTAGCGGGGTGCTCCGCTACCACGAGCCCGACCGCGGGGGAGAGCGCATCGCCCCAGGTGACGTCGACCGCGACCTCCGACTCCTCGGTCACCTCCACGCCCAGCCCCACGGCCGCGGGATTCGACCGGGCGGCGATCTACGCCGCGTGCGACGCCGCCGTGCCGGCCGACACCTGGGGTGGGCAGGCGCCGCTGCCGCCCGGGCCCATCGTCGACGACTCGTTCGGGCCTGCCGCCTCCGACGGGTACGCGGCCGACCACACGAACGGCGATCCCAACGCCCTGTACGTCAACGTCCAGTATTTCGATGGCGATGCGTTCGCGTTCTCTGCACTGTGTGTCGCCTCGGGCGATCCGGCAGCCCCGAAGGTCGAGTTCATCCGCACGCTGGACTGACGGGCCCGCCGCGCGGTCGTCTGCGGTCCGTCCGGACGTTCGCGGCGCGGCGCTCAGTGGCATACGTTGCGTGGCGTAGCAGTCGCCGTGCGAGGCGCGCGCATCACCAGCGTCGCTTGATCGCGCCCTTCGGGCCGGCGACCAGGCTCGCGGCGGGCACATCCTCCGCCACCACGGTCCCGGCGGCGATCACCGCGTCGTGGCCGATCGTCACCCCGGGGAGGATGGTCGCGCCGGCGCCGATCCACGCGTTCTCCTCGACGGTGATGGGGCCGCCGGTCAGCCAGGTGCGGCGGTCGTCGGTGTCGACGGGGTGGCCGACGGTGATGAAGGTGACCTTCGGGGCGACCATGACGCGTTCGGCGAGGCGGATGCCGGCGTAGTCGAGGAAGGTGCAGTTCTGGTTGATGAAGACACGTTCGGCGAGTTCGAGGTTCAGCCCGTGGTCGGTGAAGAACGGCGGGTAGATGGTCGTGCGGTCGGGAACGGGGCTGCCGAGGATCTGCGCGAGCAGCCCTGCCTTGCCGGCCTCGTCGTCGAAGGGGAGGACGTTGAGGCGGGAGGTCAGGGCGGTCACCTCCAGGACGCGCTGCGACATGGCCTGGAACTCGGGGCTGTGGATGCGCATGAGGAGGTCGCCGGGCATGGGGAGGGCCTCTCAGAGCTCGCGGGAGTGGAAGACGGCCTGGAGTCGGAGCTCCCGACGGGTGGTGTTCAGCGAGAGGAGGTCGAGGACCACCGAGCTGCCGACCCAGGTGGCTCCGATGTGCTCCACCAGTCGTTTGAGCGCCAGCAGCTGGCTCCCGGTGTCCGCGACGTCGTCCACGGCGAGCACCCGGTCCGCGCTCGTCACGACTCCACGGCGCAGTCCCATCGTCAGGTGGCGGTCGCGGTAGTCAGGCGGCGTCGTGACGGTGACCCAGTCGTCGCTGTCGATCAGCCGGACCGGGTCCTTCACGACCGCGCCGAAGCCCGCCCCCACCTCGGCGGCGACCAGCGGGCCGAGGAGATGTCCGCTGGACGGTGGACCGATCACGACCGTCGGCGCGGCCTCCGCGAACGGTGCGGCGAGCAGGGGCCCGATCCCGGAGAGGATCTCGGGATCGCGCCACAACCGCTGGAACTCGACATAGCTCGAGCGCGTGCCGTCGTCGGTGACCCATTCGAAGAGGTCAGCCATCCGCGCGCGGACGGGGGAAGCCGAAGAGGTCACGGCGACGAGACTACCGCCACGCGACGTCACCGGATGGAATCATCCGTCCCGTGGCTGGCCACCCAACGGAAGACCGCGCCGTTGCGCTGGGCTTCGACGATGCGGGCATGGCCAGCACGTGTGCGCTCGGCCATCCGTGCGAAGGCGGCAACGGCCACCGGGTTGCTTCCGGGATGGTCCCGGTGGAGGGTCGTCCGGTCGCCCCCGGTGGACAGATACTCGACGGCGAACGCGTCGCCGAGCTCGTCGGACAGCCGGCCGGCCAACGACAGCCCGTCGGCGTCGAACGCCGCGCTGAACTCCTCGCGCACTTCGTGGTGGTCGTCGAGAATCAGGTAGTAGCGGTCCTCCCAGGTCTGCAGCTCTCTGGCGAGCTCCGGGCTGATGTGCGCATCCTCGTACGCCACCGGCCCCGGCGAGAACCAGATCACCGAGTCCGCGTAGTCCGGGAAGACCCGGACGACGGTCGTGAGGTACTCCACGGGATCGTCCACAGCGACAACCTAGCGGCCCGCAGCCCCGATGTCGCCCCCTCCCGCTACGCTTCCCGCATGTCCATCGAAGTGCTGCCTGCGACCGGACGCTGGGACGATTTCGCGACGTTCATGGTTCCGCGCAAGCCCGGAGGCGGGGGATGCGTGTGCATGTCGTACCGGGATGCGCGGCTCGACATGCCCGCGCGGATCGACTACATGCGCGCCGAGTGCGAGAAGGAGCCCGGGCCCGGGGTGCTGGCCTACCTCGACGGGGAGGTGGCGGGGTGGTGCTCGGTCGCGCCGAAGTCGACCTACCGGCGGCTGTTGAACTCGCGGACGATCCCGCACCTGGACGAGGAGCTCGACCCGTGGTCGATCGTGTGCTTCGTGGTGCGTGGCGGGTTCCGCAAGCGGGGGCTGATGCACGAGTTGCTCGACGGGGCGGTGGAGCACGCGCGGACGTCCGGAGCGGCGATCGTGGAGGGGTACCCCGTCGACACCGACGGGAAGAAAGTGGATGTGATCAGCGGGTACGTGGGAACGGTCGCGCTGTTCGAACGGCACGGGTTCGAGCGCTACGCCGAGACGAACGCGCACTCCGGGGGAGCGGACCGGTGGGTGATGCGGCGGACGCTGCGCTGACACTGGCCGGCCCGGAGACGAGCGTCGCGGTTAAACACGACCACCGCCGGCCCGAGCGGGGCGGCGGGAGTCGGTGCCGGGAGAGTGCTCACCCGGCGGTGATGCGGCGGCGGTAGGCGACCATGGCGAAGGCGTAGGCGACCACCAGGATGCCGACGCACCAGGCGAGGGCGATCCAGATGTCGGTGCCGACGGGCTGGCCGGCGAACAGGGCGCGGATCGAGTCGACGATGGAGGTCACGGGCTGGTTCTCCGCGAACCAGCGGACGGGACCGGGCATGCTCTCGGTGGGCACGAACGCCGAGCTGATGAACGGCAGGAAGATGATCGGGTAGGCGAAGGCGCCCGCCCCGTCCACCGTCGTGGCCGACAGGCCGGCGATGACGGCGATCCAGGTCAGCGCCAGGCTGAACAGGATCAGGATGCCGGCGACGCCGAGCCAGGCGAGCACGCTCGCGCCGGTGCGGAAGCCGACCAGCAGGGAGACGAGCACGACCAGGACCACCGAGATCATCGTGGAGACGAGCGACGTGAGCACGTGGGCCCACAGGACGCTCGACCGGGTGATCGGCATGGACTGGAAGCGCTCGAAGATGCCGCCCTTCAGGTCCATGAACAGCCGGTACGAGGTGTACGAGACCGCCGTCGCCACCGTGATCAGCATGATCCCGGGCAGCAGGTAGTCCACGTACGAGCCCGAGAACGAGCCCGTGTCGATCGCGCCGCCGAAGACGAACACGAACAGCAGCATGAACGCGATCGGCATGAGGGCGGTGGTGATGATAGTGTCGAGGCTGCGCGTGATGTGGCGCATGGACCGCCCGGTGAGGACGGTGGTGTCGCTGATGAAGGTCGCGGTGCTCATGACTCCTCCTTCGGGGTGGGCTCGCCGACGATGGCGAGGAAGACGTCTTCGAGGCTGGGCTGCTTCTCCACGTACTCGACCTGCGCCGGCGGGAGCAGCTGCTTCAGCTCGGCGAGGGTGCCGTTCGCGATGATGCGGCCCTCGTGCAGGATGGCGATGCGGTCGGCGAGCTGCTCGGCCTCGTCGAGGTACTGCGTGGTGAGCAGCACGGTGGTGCCGCGCCCGGCGAGCTCCTTCACCGCGTCCCACACCTCGATGCGGGCCTGCGGGTCGAGACCGGTGGTCGGCTCGTCGAGGAAGACCACCGGCGGGTCGCCGATGAGGCTCATCGCGATGTCGAGCCGGCGGCGCATGCCGCCCGAGTAGGTGGAGACCCTGCGCCCTCCGGCCTCCCTGAGCGAGAAGCGGGAGAGCAGTTCGTCCGCGATCGCGCCGGGCTTCTTCCGGTGGCGCAGCTCGGCGACGAGGACGAGGTTCTCCCTCCCGGTCAGGATCTCGTCGACCGCGGCGAACTGCCCGGTCAGGCTGATGGAGTCGCGCACCTCCGCCGCCTCGGTGGCGGCGTCGAAGCCGTTCACGACGGTCTCCCCGGCATCGGCCTTCAACAGGGTCGAGAGGATCTTGACCGCCGTCGTCTTGCCGGCGCCGTTGGAGCCGAGCAGGGCGAAGATGCTGCCGCGCTCGACCTCGAAGTCGACGCCGCGCAGGACGCTGAGCTTCTTGTAGGACTTCTCGAGACCGTGCACCCGGATGGCCGGGCCGCGGTCGAGGGTGGTGGCGGTCATTGGTCCGTCCCCTTCTTCTTGGCCGCCTCGACGGCGGCGTTCAGGCGGGCGCGCTCCTTGTCGATCCAGCGCTTGCCGGTGTAGGCCTCGGCGAACGCCTCCGCGAACTCGACCGGGTCGTCGCCTACGATGTCGCGGACGGGGGTCCCATCGGCCGCGGCGCGCTCCCAGAGCTCGACGAAGTCGCCCATCATGGTGAGGAGAGTGTCGCCGTCCTCGACGCCGCCGTTGTACATGAAGTACCGCTGCACGGCCTTCGCGACGGCGTTGTAGGGCTCGGGCAGGGCCTCCAGCCGCGCCCGGTACTGCCGGTACTGCTTCTTCTGCTCGAGCGATCCCGTGATCGCCTCGACCCATTTGGCCGCCATCTCAGTTCTCCCCTTCGTGTCGGAGCTGTTCCAGTCGTTCTGCGAGGAAGCTCCACGTCCTCCAGAACTCGTCGAGGTACTCGTGACCCGCCCGGTTGAGCGAGTACACCTTGCGCGGCGGGCCCTTCTCGGACGGGACCTTCTCCACGTCCACGAGGCCGCGCTGCTCGATCCGCACGAGGAGCGCGTAGATGGTGCCCTCGGCGATGTCGGTGAAGCCCTGATCACGCAGCCACGAGGTGATCTCGTAGCCGTACGCGGGCCGGGCCTGGAGGATGGCGAGGACGATGCCTTCGAGGGTTCCCTTGAGCATCTCCGTCGCTTGCTTGCTCATCGGACGCTCCTTCCAGCTACTCAGTGTTGCTTGGTACTGCTAGATAGTAACGCCGAGTACCGGTAGATAGCAACACTGAATAGCAAGAGTTCTGCGACGCGGCTCGAGGGCCGCATCAGAAGCAGCCGGAGCGTGCGGCGAGGGCGCGAGCCCGGGCCGGCGACGGGAGGCCGCTACTCCCGCACGTGCGCCCCGCGCCGCCGCGGGACGGTGCGTCCGTCGTGCAGCTCGATCACACGGTCCGCGCGTGCCATGAGGATCGGGTCGTGCGTGGTGACCACGGCCGCGACCCCCGCGTCGTGGACCAGTTCGACGAGCAGGTCCATCATCGCGGCACCCGTCACGCTGTCGAGCTGGCCGGTCGGCTCGTCGGCGAGCAGCACCTGGGGGCGGGCGGCGAGCGCGCGGGCGATCCCGACGCGCTGTTGCTGGCCGCCCGAGAGCTCGGCGGGACGCTGAGCCGCATGACCGCCGAGGCCGACGCGATCGAGGAGCTCGGCCACGCGGGCGTCGCGCACGGCCGGGTCGACGCCGAGCAGGCGCAGTGGCACCTCCACGTTCTCGGCGGCGGACAGCACGGGCACGAGGCCGAACGCCTGGAACACGAAGCCGACACGGGAGCGTCGCACGGCGACGAGCTGCGACTCGCTCGCCGTGGTGAGATCGAGGTCGCCCAGCCGCACGGTGCCGGAGGTGGGGGTGTCCAGCCCGCCGAGCACGTTCAGGAGGGTGGTCTTGCCCGAGCCGGAGCGGCCGCGCACGACGAGCAGCTCGCCGGGGTGGACGTCCAGCGACACGGCGTCGAGCGCGGTGACGGGGCCGGCGGCGGTGGGGAAGATGCGGCCGACGCCGTCCGCGCGCAGCAGCGGCACGAGCCTCTCGCCGTCGCGCGCCGCGCCGGAGACGGGTGCGCCCAGTGCGTCGTCAATGCTCACCGGAGGCCCCCTCCTCGTGGTCGTCGGCGTGCGGCCACACGCCCACGTGGTCCGTCTCGAGCGCGAGCCGCACCCGGTCGCGCAGGTCGAGGCTGCTGAGGTACTCGGGCGGCAGCTGGAGGCGGCCCACCTTGTCGAGCACCGCGAACTCCTCGGCGATGGTGTGCTCGTCCCCGGCCGCGGTGACCCCGGTGCGGCGGAGCACCTCGGTCGACGTGCGTCCGTCCCGGATCTGCACGGTGCGGGCGACGTGCTCCGACACGGCCGGGTCGTGGGTCACGATGAGCGTGGTGACGCCGAGCTCCCGGTTCACGCCGCGCATGGCCTCCAGCACGTCGGCCGAGGTGTGCTCGTCGAGCTCGCCGGTCGGCTCGTCCGCGAGGAGCACAGCAGGCTCGTTCGCCAGGCCGACGGCGATCGCGACGCGCTGCTGCTCGCCGCCGGACATCTCGGCCGGCCGGCGGTCGGCGCAGTGCGAGACCTCGAGCAGGTCGAGCAGATCGCGGCTGCGGGCGACGCGGTCGGGGCGGCGGGCGATCGTCATCGTGAGGGCGATGTTCTCGCGCGCGGTCAGGTACGGGAGGAGATTGCGGGAGGTCTGCTGCCAGACGAATCCGACCGTGCGGCGTCGATAGTCGACGCGCTGCTTCGCCGTCATCGTCAGGAGGTCACGACCGGCGACCGACGCCGCGCCGGCGGTCGGCTTGTCGAGTCCGGAGAGGATGCCGAGCAGCGTCGACTTGCCCGAGCCCGAGGCGCCGACGATGGCGACGAGCTCGCCGCTGCGGACCCGCAGGGTGAGGCCCTGGAGCGCCTGCACCTCCACGCCCTCCGCGGTGAAGATGCGCACGAGGTCGGAGCACTCGATGCTCGCGTCCGTCCTGCCCGATGTCATGGCTGTCATTCTTCCCCTCCTGCCCGGAGCACCGCGGCCGGCGAGCGGCGCCGTGCGACGGCGAGTGCGATGAGCGTGACGGCGAGGGTCACGAGGACGAACCCTCCGGCCGCGGCGGCGATGAGCAGCGGGTCGACGACGACCGCGGGAGCGATCGGTCCGCCGGTGAAGCCGCTGAGGTCGATCGGGGCGAGCACGATCGCCGGGAGCGCGAGCCCGACCGCGATGCCGGCGACCAGCCCCGCGACGAGCAGGGGGCCGAGCTCCCACGCCAGCAGTGCGCCGGTCTGGCGCGCGGTGTAGCCGATGGTGCGCAGTGTCGCGACCAGCCGGGTACGGGAGGCCGTGCCGATGACGAGGGCGAGCAGGAGCGCCCCCACGCACATCAGTGCGGAGAGCGTGATCGAGAGGAGGGCGATGGTCTCGAGGCCTGCGACGAGGGGAGCCGCCCGCAAGGTCTGCTGCTCTCGCTGGGCGTCGCCGATCGTGGCGCCCGTGCCGGCGATCGCGGCGAGCTCGTCGTGCACCGTCGCGGCGTCGGCGCCCGGTGCGAGGGAGACCAGCACGGTCTGCGGGCGCCCCGTGAGCCCGGCCGACGCGGGCAGCGCGGTCCGGTCGATGATCACCCACTGGGCGTCCCGGACGTAGACGCCGGGTGCGAAATCGAACTCCGTCACGCCGAGATGCACGGCGGTGCCGGCGTAGAGGATCGCGCTCGTGACAGGGATGGTCGGGTCGAAGCCGCCGATGACGGCGCCGGTACGCGCCCGATCCTTCTGCACCAGCGCGGAGGAGACGCGGGCGGCCTCCGGGATGCCCGACTGCACCCGGGCGAGCTCCGCCGGGTCGACGAGGTAGCCGGAGAGGTCGCCGCCCTGCGACCCCGCCTGTACGCGCACCCCTCCCGCCCACTCCACGACGGCGCTCGCCGCGACGCCCCGCACCGAACGCAGACGCTCGACCTGCTCGTCCGTGAAGGTCGTGGGCGCCGTCACGCTCAGGTCGGCTCCGACGCGGGCGAGGGCGCCGCTCTCGATGCCCGCCCGCTCCGTGCTGAGCACGCCGGCGGAGAAGACCGCGATGGCGACCCCGGTCACGACCGCGAACACCGGCCACAGGCTGCCCGCGCGGGAGCGGAGCGCGCTGGTCGCGCCGATGAAGGCGACGGGCCCTCGGCGGCGGCGCAGCGCGCGTGTCAGCCACGACAGCGGAACCGGGTAGACCCGGAGCACCACGACGCACGCAGCGAGGGCGAGGAGCACCGGGGTGAGGGCGAGCAGAGGGTCGACGCCCAGGCCGGCGGAGGCCGGCTCAGGCCCGCGCTGCAACAGTGCGGCGACGCCCAGCGCGGCGAGGCCGAGCACGAGGACCTCCAGCACCCACCCCCAGCGGCGCCGGGCCGTCCGTCCGCCGCGCAGGTCGTCGCCCGGGCCGAGGCGCCCGGCCGCCGCCGCGCTGAGCGCCGGAGGTGCGAGCGCGCACGCGAGGGCGAGCGCGACGGGACGCAGGAGGCTGTCGGCGCCGGGCGTGAGAAGCAGGGCGGCGACGAGCCCGAGACCGGCTCCCGGCACCGAGACGAGCGCGGTGTCGATCGCGAGATCGCGTCGCAGGCGTGCCGGCGAGGCGCCGCGCGCCGCGAGCAGGGCCAGCGCCTCCCGTCGCCGCCCGAGCAGCAGGCGTACGCCGAGCACGAGGACGGCGAGCGCCACGCCGAGCGGTCCAGCGGCCAGGATCGCGAACAGGGTGTTCGCCGGCTGGGCGCGGGCGCTGTAGGCGTCGAGGGTGCGGTCGAGGGACGTCGAGAAGCGCAGGGTCGTCGGCACGCCGCCGAAGGACGGGGTCGGCGCGGCGGAGAGGAAGCGGCCGAGCGCGGAGCGGACCGGGTCGAGCAGGGAGACCGACAGAGCCGACGGGGCGACGGGGAACCAGCCCTGGGTGAAGGTTCCGGCGAACAGCGGGGCGACGCGCGTCCAGGACCCGGGATCGACCCAGGCGACGGCGCGGTAGAGCTTGCCCGCGTCGCCCCGGTCGACATAGCTTCCGTGCGCGCGAACGGTCTCGAGGGACCAGAAGTCGGAGCCGGTGTCGAGCGGGCGGACGGTGCCGGAGAGCCGGAGCCGGAACGCGGAGCCGGAGGAGGCGGTGCGCGTCTGGCCGACCGTCCAACCGACCAGGCGTGCGGCGTCCGTCGTCAGGACGACGTCGACGGTGGGTGGGGTTGCGGTCGTGCCGACGGTCGCGATGGGGGACGGCCAGGCTCCCGCGTCGAGGGCGGCGGCAGCGCGGAGGCGCGCGTACGACTCGACGACCGTGACGTAGCGGCTGTCGGAGGCCGCATCCGGCGGCCCGGTGGTCGTGGCGTCGTCGCTGCGGGAGGCGTAGTCCCCGGTGCCGGTCACCGCGCGCAGCGCGGGCGCCATGGCCGAACGCGCCGAGGCGAGCGCTCCCGGCATGCCCTGCCAGACCGCGCCCGGCTCGGCGGTCCCGCCGAACGATCCGCCTCCCGCCGATTGCACAGTGCCGGTGATGGTGGAGGTGAGCAGGTCGCGGTTGACCGGTGTCGCCTCCTCCACGCGGTAGCGCAGCTCGGCGCCGAGCAAGCCCTCGGCGAACCGCGGCCAGGCCGAGACGGCGGTCGTCGCGATGAGCACGACCACGCCGAGCAGCGCGAGCGCGCCCCGCGAGGCTGCGAACGCGCGGGCGGCGAGACCGGTGCCGGAGAGGAGCGAGCGCCGGCTCATCGGGTCTCCTCCCGGTGCGCGGTGTCGAGCACCTGGGCGCGCACGGCACGCCCGTAGAGCCAGAGCACGACGCCGACGGCGAGCGCGAGGGCACCCAGCGCCGCCGGCAGGGCCGCATCGATGCGCCCCTGGACCGACAGCGTGCTCGGAGCGGTCACGACGGAGAGGCGGGCCAGCGCGTTGCCCGCCAGCAGGACGACGGCGAGGCCGCCGAGCACGCCGACGATCGCCGCACCCGCGACCACGCCTCCGAGCTCCCACCGCCGGGCGGCGGCCTGCTGGCGGGAGCCGACGCCGACCGCGCGCAGCACCACGACCTCCCCGCGGCGGGAGCGCAATGCGGAGAGCGCGGTCGCGGCGAGGGCGACCACCGCGAGCAGCGCGCATCCCGCGGCCCCCAGCCAGAGGGCGGCGACGGCGCTCCCCAGGAAGCGAGCGACGAAGGCGCCGGAGGCGTCGGTGACGACGGCGTCGGGCCCCGCGGCCTGCGCCGCCGCCCGGGCCACGCGCTGCGGGTCGGGGGCGGCGAGCCAGACGGAGCCCAGGCGGGGGATCGTGGGCGACGTGCTGAGGAGACGATCGTCGAGCGCGGGCAGATCGATGAGCACGGCGTTCTGGTCGGCGGTGCCGGGGACGGCGTCGACCACTCCGGCGACGGTGCCAGTGACCGATCCCCACGGGGCGTCGATGTCGATGCGCGAGCCGCTCCCGAGCCCGGAGGCCTCGGCCGCGGCGCGGGTGACCAGCACGGGCAGCTCGTCGGCGGCCTTCGGGAGGAGGCGCACGACGCTCTCCCGTCCGGCAGCGACGAGGGGCGCGTCGAAGCCGAGCCCGCCGTCGTCCAGCGCGGTCGCCTGAGTCCCGGTCCCGGAATCCCGGAACGCCTGGGGTTCCGGCCGCCAGCCCGGGGTCGCCACGGTCGCCCCGGACGTCAGGCCGGTGAGCCGCACCTGCGCCGTGGAGGCGGTGTCGCCGGGGTCGAGCTGCACGTCCACCGCCCGCAGGCGCCAGGGGCCGCCGGTCGTCGGGAGTGTCGCCGAGACCGTGCCGGGCGCGCTTCCGGCCGACGGAGCGGCAGGCAGGGGAGCGAGGGCGCCGTCGTCGTCGGCGATCCAGAAGATCACGCGGAGGGCGGGAGGCGGAACGGACGCGTCGGGTGTCGTCGCGGTGGCCACGACCGAGATCGTCCGGGCATCGGCGCCGAGCGGAGCGCCGGGGAACGGGTCGCCGGAGCCCAGCTCCTCCTGGGCGGTGAAGGCGTCGAACATGTACGACCCGGTGTCGAAGAGCTGCGCGAGCGTCGGCGCGTGAACCGCGACCACCGTCACATCGGCCTGGCCGAGCGTGGCGTCGGAGATCAGCGCGGGGACGGCGGACGTCACCGTCGGGATCCCTCCGAGCCGCGCCGTGTCCGGCAGGTCCTCCGGGCCCCGGACGCTCCCCGCGATGCTCCTGTCCACCCGTACGTCCGCTCCCGTGACGAGCCGGGAGGAGTCGTGCAGGAACCCGGACCAGGTGCCGGCGTAGCCGGCGGCGAACGTCGCCGCGCCGACGCTCAGGACGATGAGGGCCGCCGGGGCGGCGACGAGACCGACGCCGCGGCTCACCTGCCGCGCGGGCAGGACGCCGGACAGCCGACGCCGGCGGGCGGCCAACCGCTCCAGCACGCCTGCAGCCGGTCCGAGCAGCACCAGCGCGAGCACGGCGACGGCGCAGAGCACCGCCGCCGGAGCGATGGTCCCGACGGGATCGACGCGGCCGTCGGCGTCCGGCGCGCCGAACGCCAGGAACCGCCAGAGCGAGACGGCTGCGGCGGCGAGGGCGAGCACCCCCAGGCTCAGCGGGGCGGCCGAGCGGGCACGTCCCGCCTCGGCGGGACCGAGGGCCCCGTCGGCAGCGCGGGCGGTGAAGGCCGTGACGACGGCGGCCACGGAGACGGCGGCCACGACGACCCCGAGGGCGGGCACGACGGTCGCGAGCACGACCTCCTGGATCGGGGTCCCCGACGCTCCGGCGACGGCTTCCACGAGCACGACGGAGAGGGCCGCGCCGATCGCGGTGGCGATGGTCGCCACCAGCGCGGCCTCGACGGCATCGGCACGGACGAGCCTCCCGACGGAGGCGCCGCGGGCGCGGAGCACGCGGGTCTCGAGCAGGCGGGAGCGGGCGAGGAGCCGCGCCAGCAGCACCAGGGCCGCCACCGCGCTCACGGCGAGCAGCGCGAGGGGCGCCGGCAGCACGGCCGCGAGCGCGCCGATCGACCGCCGCATGTCGGCCGTCGTCGACGCGGCCTCGCCGAGCGACGAGAAAGGGGAGGAGGAGGCGTCCGCCTCGGTGAGCGCGTCGGACGCGCCCGCGAAACCGGCCCGCAGGTGTGGGAGGTCGGCCGCCGTCACGCGCTGGGGATCCGGTGCGATCGCCCACTGGGCCGTCGCCGAGTCCGTGACCTGCGCGAGCAGCGCGGCGCTCCCGATCGCGCGGCCGTCCGTGCCGTCGACTCCCGCCGTCACCCCCAGCCAAGCCGGTGCGGAGGCATCGGTGGGCGACCAGACGCCGGAGACGACGACGGGGGTGCCGCCCGTGCCGGTGTCCGCGTCGGCGCTGAGCCGGAGGCGCGATCCGGGGGCGAGGCCGGCCTCCCGGGCCAGCGTCGCGTCCACGGCGATCTCGTCGGTGGCAGCGGGCCAGCCTCCGGAGCGCAGCGTGACCCGGTCTCGCAGCTCGGCGTCGTCGGAGAGCACGAGGGCGGAGCGGCCGTCGCCCAGGTCGACACCGGACGCGAAGGCGGTGCGGTCGACGGTGACGGGTGCCCCGTGGAACAGTCGCGACAGCACCGACCGCACCGTGCGGTCCTGCTCGCCGGCCTCGCGCGGATCGAGAGCCGCCTGGTACGTCTCGGCGACGGTGGCGGCCGGTCCCGCCTGCACCGTCTGCCGCACGGCGTTGTTCGGTGCACGCACGGCGAGCCCGGCCATGGTGCACGCCAGGAAGGCGATGACCAGCACCGTGAGGGCCGAGGACGCGAGCACCCCGGTCTGTGCGAGCGAGCGCTGCGGCCAGAACGCGCGGAGGCGTTCTTCGGTCGGAGCCCCCACGCGCATCCACACACCGTATCGCGGACGGGACGGCGAATTCGCGCGCGGACGAGCGCGCCTGTCAGGGTGATCGTCAGTGTTCCGAACGGACGATCGCGTCGATGAAGCCGGCGACGCCCGTCACGACGAGGTCCGCGACGCCGTGCGCGTCGAGCGGCGAGGATCTCAGGGGCTTCATCCCGTGATCGGCGCCCGGGACCGGGATCACCCGGACGCCTGGTCGTCCCGCCACCTCGTCGGCGACCGTCGCCGCGGTGCCGAACGTGTCCCGGTCGCCCTGCAGGACGAGCACCGGAACCTCGGGGAGCAGGAGCTCGTCGAGCCGCGAGCGCTCGGGTCGCCCCGGCGGGTGGAGCGGGAACGCGAGGCACACGACCCCGACGGCCTCCACCTCCTCCGCCGTGCGACAGGCGACGCGGGCGCCGGCGCTGCGACCGCCGACGACGAGCGGGAGGCCCTCCGCGAGCGAGCGCACCAGCGCGGCGGTCTCGCGCCAGGCGAGGTCGAGGGCCGCGGGTCGGGATGCGACGCGCTTGCCGGCGACACGCCACGGCTGCTCGTACCGGGCCACCGTGACACCCCGTTCCGGCAGCGCGCGGGCGAGGGCGACGAGGTCCGGTGCGTCGATCCCGCCACCCGCACCGTGCCCGAGCCAGAGGAAGGCGCGCGGCGAGGCGGCCGCGGCGACGACGAGGCGGCCGGGCCCGAGCGAGCTGGGGGCGGAGAGGTCCATCGGTCCGACGGTACCGGACGCCTCGGGGAGGTGCGACGCCGGTGCTGCCGGGCGAGCACAGCGGGGTCGCATTCCGCCGCTTCGAGCGCGCCGAAGCGGCGGAATGCGACCCCTCTGCGCGCGCCGATGCGGCTCAGCCGCCGGCGGCGGCGGCGCGCTGCGGTCGCACGAAGACCAGCAGCGCCAGGTGCACCACGGCCAGGCCCGTCGCGACGGTGACGGCGGTGAGCCAGCTGCCGGAGGTGGTGCCGCCGCTGAAGAGCAGGCCCAGGACGGTCGTCGCCACGATCGCCCCGACGTAGCGGGAGGTCTGGAAGATCCCCGCCGCGACGCCGCTGTCCTGGGGGCGGGCGGAGGCGTACAGCGCCTGGTTCATCGCGATGCTCACGACGCAGTACGGAACGCCCAGGGCGGCCGTGAGCAGGAGCACAACCCAGGGAGCCGTCGACGCCGATGCGACGGCGAGGAGCCCCGCTCCGACGATCAGCGCCGACGCGCCCCACAGCAGGGTGGTGCGCAAGCCGACCCGCTCGATCGCGCGTGCCGCCAGGGGAGTGGCGACGATGGTGACGGCGGCGAGCGGGAACATCAGCAGCCCCGCGACGCCCGCAGGGTATCCGGCGTGGGCCTGCAGATACTGCGGGAGTCCGAAGAACGCCGAGTAGTAGACGACGCTGAAGATCGCGAAGGACAGGTAGACCATCATCAGCCGCCGGTTGGCGGCGAGCAGGCGCAGGTCGAGGAACGGGTGGGCGGTGCGCAGCTCGCGCCACACGAACAGCGCGCCGGCCGCGACGAACACGGGGATCAGCCACCAGAGCGGCGCGGGATGCAGATCGAGCAGGAACACGAGCACGGCGCTCAGCGTCGTGACGAAGAGCAGGATGCCCGGGATGTCGGACTCCGCCAGGGTGCGCGACAGGGGCACGCGCTCGCGGTCGGCGTCCCGGGGCGCGAACAGCCACACGCCGGCGAACGCGAGCACCGCCAGGGGCACGTTCACCCAGAAGATCGCCTGCCAGCCGAGGAAGGTGACGAGCGCCCCGCCGAGCACGGGCCCGATCGCCGCGCCCGAGGTGTTGGCGATCTGCAGCCTCCCGAGCAGCCGCGGGGTGCCGACGTCGGTGCCCGCGGAGAGCGGGCGCAGCATCGCGATGGCCGACGGGAACGCGGTCGCCGTGCCGATCGCGAGCGCCACACGTCCGGCGCAGACCGCGGCGAACGACTGCGCGAACGGCGTGACCGCGCACGAGATCGCGACCACGATCATCCCGAACAGGAACAGCCGGCGCGGACCGAACCGGTCGGCGAGCCGGCCCATGAGCGGCTGCCCCGCGGCCGACGCCAGGTAGAACGAGGTGACGACCCAGGTGACCGTCGTCACGTCGACACGGAAGTCGCGCTGCAGCGACACCAGCGCGACCGCGATCATCGACGAGTTGAGCGGGTTGAGCACCGTCCCGACGCTGAGCGCGGCGACAGCCGCGCCCACCCGGCTCCCGCGGGGGCGCGGCGGCTGGGCGGGAGGAGTCACCCGCCCAGCCTAATCAGCCGGCGTCAGCCGTCGAGGTCGGCTGTCGTCATCGGGATGGTGGAGCGGTAGGGGTACGCCGGCACTCCGCCGTACTCCTCCTCGTCCGCCAGCTCGTACACGTCGTACGCGAGAGCACCGGCGAAGAGGGTGGCGACGCGGATCTCGCCCGGCGGACATCCGCCGATCAGGGGCACGACCACGACGCTGTCCAGGGTCTGGCCGTCCTCGTAGAGGAGAGCCGCTTTGATGGTTCGCGTGAGAGCGTCCATGCGGCGGACTCTACGCCGCACGTGGCGGATCACTTGACGGCGCGCCCGCTCGCCGCGAAAGTGGGACCGGAGGAACCGATGGGCACACTGATCTACGACGGCGCAGACGGATTCGCGTTCGACGACCGCGTGCTGGCCCACCTGCAGGCCGTCATCGCGACGAAGCTCCGTCGCCGGGAGGGCTTCCTCCTGATCTGGACCGACCGCACCAGCGGCATCGAGGGCACCCTGCGCTCGATCTGGCTCGACCCGTCGATCAGCCTGCAGTTCGTCTTCGCGCATCCCGAGCTCCCCGAGCTCAACCGGGACTGGCTGGGGCTGCTCACCGAGCGCGCGAACGGCAACAGCGGGCTGGTCCTGGAGGACGCCCTCCGCGCCGAGATCCGTGAAGAGGTCCCGGCCGGCAGCTTCGCGGCCGCGCGGGCGCACCGGAGGGACGCCTGATGGGCACGCTCCTCTACGGCAGTGCGCAGGAGTACGAGTTCGACGACCGCACTCTCGCCCACGTCAAGATCGCCGTCGTCACCAAGCTCCGCCGCCACGAGAGCTTCCTGCTCAACTGGCAGGTTCCCGCCGAGCAGGGCGGAGGCCGCATCAGCCTGTGGATCAGCCACGAGGTCCCGCTGGCGTTCCTCTTCGCCGGCAGCCGCCCTCCCGCCCTCAACGAGCGCTGGATGGAGGCCCTCCTGCACTCCAGTCAGCGCACCGGAGGCATCGTCGTCATGCGCGAGGAGGAGGCGGAGGCCGGGCGGATCGACGAGTAGGACCGCCCTCAGGCGAGCCCGTTGAGCTCGAGGAAGAACGCGTCGGCGGCCGCCTGCGCGGCAACCCGGTCCGATCGGGGGCGTGCGGGGCGCTCCGCCGCCCGCTGCAGCTCGTCGTCGACGTAGCGGCGCAGCACCGCGGGCGGCTCGCCCGCTCCCAGCTCGCGGGTGACGGCCTTCTGCGCGATCAGCTCCGTCGCGGCCTCCGCGACTCCGGCGGGCGGCTCCGACTCGGCCAGCAGCGTGGGCAGGTCCATCGGCGCGACGGACTCGGCGGGGTGGGCGTGCAGCCATCCCAGCACCGCCGCGGGGCGGAGCGCGTAGAAGAACCGCTTGAGGCGGCCGTCCAGACCGTCACGGTGCCGGACGCCGATGTGGAGGTAGTGGTCGAGCACCCGCTCGCGGTCGAGCGCGTCGGCGGCGAGTCGGAGCATCCCGTCGCGGAACGCCGCGTCACCGGTGTAGACGATGGGGGAGCGCAGCCATTCGACGACGGTGGCGTTGCCACCCACGAGGAGCGAGAGGGCCTTGCGGACGTCCCAGCCGTTGACGTCGTAGATCGCGTCGAGCGGGGTCTCGATGACGTCGCGCAGCGGGGTGAGGCGCAGATAGTCGGCGGTCGAGCGCAGGTAGAGGAACCGGCCGTCGTAGTCGCTGTCGGGTGACGGGAAACCCCAGGCGCGGCTCCCGCTCTCGATCGCCCACGGGATGACGACACCCTCCTCCTCCGCGAGGCGGGCGAGGCGGGCGTCGATATTCGCGACGACGGAGACGTCGAGGGTGTCGGGGACGGCGCGCATGAGCCCGATGCTATCGGCCGCGCGTCAGGGGATCAGCGCGATCTTCCCGCCGGGGTGCCCCTCCGCGAGGAAGCGCAGCGCCTCGGGAGCCTCGGCCAGCGGGTAGGTGCGCGCGATCGGCACCTGCAGGCGGCCGCTTCCTGCGAGCTCGAGCAGCGGCGACCGCACCGAGTCGCGGTAGGCCTGGCTCTCGGGCTGGGCGCCGAAGACCGCAGCGAACCCCTCCTGCTCGGCGCGTGCCGCAGCGACGATCGTGACGATGCGGGAGCGGTCGGCGACGAGTTCGAGGGAGACGTCGACGGCCTCGTCCGTGCCGACCGTGTCGAGTGCCGCGACGATGGGCGCATGGGCGGCGTGCCTGACCCGTTCGGCGAGCCCGTCGCCGTACTCCACGGGCGTTCCGCCGAAGCGGCGCACCCGGGCGAAGCTCGCCTCGCTGGCGGTTCCGACGACGTGGACGCCGAGCTCGCCGGCCTGCTGCAGGACGCTGACGCCGACCGCGCCGGAGGCGCCGTGCACCAGGATGGTCTCTCCGGCACGGGCCCGGACCGTGTGCAGCATCTGCGCCGCGGTCGTTCCGGCGAGCAGAAGGTTCGCGGCCTCCTCGTCCGGCAGCCGGTCCGGCTTGGCGAAGACGTCCTTCGCGGGCACGGTCAGCTCCTCCGCGTATCCGCCCTGGATGCGGAACGCGACGACGGCGTCGCCGACCTGCGCGTCGCCGGAGCCGATGCTCGTCCCGGGGCCGATCGCGGTCAGGACTCCGGCGACCTCGTAGCCGATCGGGATCGGCAGCTCCACGCCCGGGCGCGGAGCGGAGACGTGCTTGTAGTCCGCCGGATTGACCCCGGCGGCGCGCACCCGGATCGTCACCTCTCCCGGACCCGGTGCGGCGACCTCCCGATCCACGAACTCCCAGCCCTCCGGCTCACCCCACTGCGTCGCGATCCACTGTCGTGCCATGCGGCCAGTCAACGCCCGGAGGCTGTGTGCCGGCTCCGTGTCGTCGCGTGGCGCCGTCGGGAGGAGACGGCGCCGTCAGGACGAGACGGCGCCATCAGGACGAGACGGCGCCGTCAGGACGAGACGGCGCCGTCAGGAGGAGACCGGGTCCGTCGCGCGGCCGCTGTGACGTGCGCGGCGAGAACGGGTGCGGGCCAGCCGCAGCATCTGCGCGGTGGAGCTGTCGTCCAGTTCGACGAGGGGGCTGCGGGACTTCACGAAATCGCTGAACGACCGATAGCCGAGCGCCTTCTCGCTGAACGAGGGGTCCATCCGCTTCATCTGGCCCTTCACCGACGAGCTGTGCAGCCACTCGGTGTCGTCCTTCTCGTGGCCGAGCTGCAGGGCGCGGGTGAGCAGCCGGGTGGCCTCCGCCTGCAGCTCGTCGTCGGACTGCTCGCCGTCGGCCGGTTCCGCGGCCTCCGCGGCCGGAGTCGCGGCCGGGCGTTTGCGGCGGGAGCCGCGGCCCCGGGCGGGTGCGGCGTCGTCGGCGGTCGCGGCGTCGTCGGCGGGTGCGGCCGCGTCGGCGGCACCGGCCGCGTCGGCGGCACCGGCCGCGCGTACATCGGGTGTGTCGGCCGACTCCGTGGGGGCCGGGCGCTGGTCCGCGGCGGCGGCACGTGAACCGGCTGCGGCGGTGCGCGCCGGTACGGTCGCCGCCTCGGCCCCGGCCTCCGTGTCGTCCGCGTCGTCCGGGTCGGTCGCGTCGTCGTGCGCAACACCGGGGATGTCGTCGTAGCTGTCGAACTCGTCGCACGCCGCGGCGAGGGACTTGGCGGTGGACCCGGCCACCCCGATCCCGATGACGTAGCGGCCGAGGCGCTTGATGCGCTGGGCGAGCGGCACGTAGTCCGAGTCGCCGGCGACGACCACCACGTGGGTCAGCTCCGGGAGGCGGAAGAGGTCTTCGACAGCGTCCACCGCGAGCCGGATGTCGGCGCCGTTCTTCGCGTACGCCGCGGCGGGGAAGAGCTGCACGAGGTCGACGGCCCTGCCCACCAGCTGCCCGCGGTACTCCGCGTTCACGGTCGCGGACCAGTCCGCGTACGCCCGGGTGAGCACGAGGGTGCCGAACGACGACGCGAAGTCGATGATCGCGCCCAGGTCGACCCGTGCCTCCTCGAGCTTCGCCGCGAACGTGGGCTTCGGCTTGTCGCCCGCGGACTTCTGGCGGTCGCGCATGAACTGCCCGCGCCCGTGCACCTGGTCGTACCGCGAGATGATGATGTTGTCGAAGTCGATGTAGACCGCGACGCGGCCGTGCCCAGGTTCACTCATGGCCCCACGATATCCCGCCTGAGCGGTGCGCGATTTGGACCGAATGTGGGGAAAGCGTCACGCTTTCCCCACATTCGGTCCAAATCGTGCCCGGGGTCAGGCGGTGACGTACGTGTCGGCGACGTCGAGCGCCGCGTCGATGGCGGCGAGGCCGCGGCGCAGCTCGTCCTCCTCGATCACCAGTGGCGGCGCGATGTGCACGCGGTTGAAATGCGTGAACGGCCAGACGCCCGCCTTCTTGCAGGCGGCGGCGACGGCGGCCATCGGCGCGGCGTCGGCGCCCGCGGCGTTGAACGGCACGAGCGGCTCCCGCGTCCCGCGGTCGCGCACCAGCTCGAGCGCCCAGAACAGGCCGCGCCCGCGCACCTCGCCGAGCGAGGGGTGCCGGTCGAGCCAGGAGGTGACCTCCGGCTCCACGACGCGCTCGCCGAGATCGCGCACGCGCTCCAGGATGCCGTCCCGCTCGAACACCTCGAAGGTCGCGACGCCCGCGGCGCACGCCAGCGGGTGCCCGGAGTAGGTGAGTCCGCCCGCGAACGCGACATCGTCGAAGTACGACGCGATCGGTGCGGAGATGACGACGCCGCCCAGCGGCACATAGCCCGAATTGACGCCCTTGGCGAAGGTGATGAGGTCCGGCACGACGTCGAAGGCGTCCACGGCGAACCACTCGCCGATGCGCCCGAAGCCGACCATGACCTCGTCGGCGATGTAGACGATCCCGTACTTGTCGCACAGGGCCCGCACGCCGGGCAGGTAGCCGGGCGGCGGTACGAGCACCCCGTTGGTGCCGACGACCGTCTCGATGATGATCGCGGCGACCGTGGCGGCCCCCTCCAGCACGATGACGCTCTCCAGATGCTCGAGCGCGCGCTGCGTCTCCTCCTCCGGCGTGGTCGAGTGGAAGGCGGAGCGGTAGGCGTACGGCCCGAAGAAGTGGGCGACCGAGGGGTCGCTCGGCTCGTTCGGCCAGCGGCGCGGATCCCCGGTCAGCGAGATGGCCGTCGACGTGCCGCCGTGGTAGGAGCGGTACATCGACAGCACCTTGCGCCGGCCGGTGACCCGGCGGGCGAGGCGCACGGCGTACTCGTTCGCGTCCGCGCCTCCGTTGGTGAAGAACACCTTGTCGAGGCTGCCGGGCGCGACGCCGGCGATGCGGCGCGCGAGCTCCCCGCGCACGTCGTTCGCCATCGACGGCTGGATGGTCGCGAGCCGTCCCGCCTGCTGCTGGATGGCGGCGACGAGGTCCGGGTGCTGGTGGCCGAGGTTGAGGTTCACCAGCTGCGAGCTGAAGTCCAGGTACGCGTTGCCCTGATAGTCCCAGAAGGTCGACCCGGAACCTGCGGCGATGGGAAGCGGGTCGATCTGCGCCTGCGCGCTCCAGGAGTGGAACACGTGGCTGCGGTCGTCGCTGCGCACCTGGGTCTCCGCGTCGGTGTCGCCGAACGGGTGCCGCACGCCGCGGCGGTCGTCGAAGCCGGTGCGGGCTGTGGTGGGGAGGGTGTCGGTCACGGGAGGCTCCTCGGTCTGGTGGGGCGGGTCAGGAGTTGCCGGGGAAGGCGAGCTGGATGCTCGACTGCACCGGGTCGGGCCAGCGCGTCGTGACGACCTTGCTGCGGGTGTAGAAGTGGAACGACTCGGGGCCGTAGATGTGCGAGTCGCCGAACAGCGAGTTCTTCCAGCCGCCGAACGAGTAGGCGCCGACGGGGACGGGGATGGGCACGTTGACCCCGACCATCCCGACCTCGATCTCGAACTCGAACTGCCGGGCCGCTCCGCCGTCGCGAGTGAAGATCGCCGTGCCGTTGCCGTACGGGTTGGCGTTGACGAGGGCGATCGCGTCCTCGAAGGTGTCGACGCGCACGACGGAGAGCACCGGCCCGAAGATCTCGTCGTCGTAGACGCGCATCCCGGGCTTCACGTGGTCGACGAGGCTGACGCCCACGAAGAAGCCGTCGCCCTCGAAGCGCTGCGCGGTACCGTCGACGACAACGGTCGCACCTTCGGCGGCCGCGCCGGATACATAGGATGCGACCTTGTCGCGGTGCTCGCGGGTGATGAGCGGGCCCATCTCGCTGGCCGGGTCGGTGCCCGGCCCGATGGCGAGGGCGCCGAGCCGGCGCTCGATGGCGGGCACCAGGCGGTCGCCGACCTCGCCGACGGCGACGAGCACGCTGACCGCCATGCAGCGCTCGCCGGCCGAGCCGTACGCCGCCGAGACCGCGGCGTCGGCCGCCGACTCGATGTCCGCGTCCTCGAGCACGACCATGTGGTTCTTCGCGCCGCCGAGCGCCTGGACGCGCTTGCCGTTCGCGCTCGCCCGCTGGTAGATCGAGCGGGCGATCGGCGTGGAGCCGACGAAGCTGACGGCGGCGACCTCGGGGCTGTCGAGCAGGGTGTCGACGGCCTCCTTGTCGCCGTGGACGACGTTGAGCACGCCGTCGGGGAGGCCGGCCTCCTGGAACAGCCTCGCCAGGAAGACGGAGGCGGACGGATCCTTCTCGCTCGGCTTGAGGACCACGGTGTTGCCGCACGCGATCGCGCTGGCGACCATCCACAGCGGCACCATCACCGGGAAGTTGAACGGGGTGATGCAGGCGACGACCCCGACCGGCTGCTTGACGCTGTGCACGTCGATGCCCGTCGAGACCTGCTCGCTGAACTCGCCCTTGAGCTTGTCGATCAGTCCGGAGGCGAACTCCACGTTCTCGAGCCCGCGTCCGATCTCGCCCGCGGCGTCGGAGAGCACCTTGCCGTGCTCGCTCGTGACGACGGCGGCGAGCTCGTGCCTGCGCTCGGTCAGCAGGTGGCGGAGACGGAACAGCACGTCGGCGCGCTTGGTCAGGCTCGTCGCCCGCCACGCGGGAAGCGCCGCACGTGCGGCCGCGATCGCCGACTCGACGTCGGCGCGGCTGCCGAGCACGACCTCGTGCTGCCGTTCGCCCGTCGCGGGATCGAACACCGGGCCGGTGCGTACCGGCTCCCCGGTCTCGGCGCCGGCGATGAGATGACGGATCAGGGCCACGGAAACCTCCAGAGGATGCGCGCCGGACGGATTGCCCGGAGCGGCGCGTAAGCTTGTGTCCCCATGATCACAGAGCGAAGGTGTGACAGGTGATGCCAGATCGTCGGGGCTTGTCCCGCGACAGTACAGTTCGTCCGGATGGTGCTCCCGCAGTGCTCCCGACCGTGCGGGAGGTGCTCAGGATGGAGGCCGTCGCCCGCGCGCTGCCCGAACTGCTGACGGGCGCCGCCGCCCTCGACGCCCCGGTGCGCTGGGTGCACGTGGCCGAGACGGCGGAGGCCGCCCGCCTCGTCTCCGGCGGGGAGCTGCTGCTCGCGACCGGCATCGGCTGGCCACCCGACGACGACGCGCTCGGCCGCCTGGGCCGGCAGCTCGTCGGCGGTCGTGTCGCCGGGCTCGTGCTGGAGCTGGGCGAGCGGATGCCCGCGGCCCCCGGGGCCCTGGTGGCCGAGTTCCGGGCCGCGGGGCTGCCCTTCGTGGTGCTGCACCGGGAGGCGCGGTTCGTCGCGATCACGGAGGCCGTGCACGCGCGCATCATCGCCGACCAGATGGGCGCCCTGCGCGCCCGGGACGAGATCCACGCGCTCTTCACCGAGCTGAGCCTGCGCGGCAGCCCCGCGGACTTCATCGTCGCCCAGGCGGCACGGGTGCTCGGCTGCCCCGTCGTGCTCGAGGACACCGGTCACCAGGTCGTCGCGGCGGCGGGGGCGGAGGACGAGCGCGATCTGGCGGCCTGGGAGCAGCGCTCGCGCGCGGCACACCGGGGAGCGGGCGACTGGACGATCGCACCGGTCGAGGCGCGCGGCATGCGCTGGGGGCGGCTGATCGCCCTCCCCGGTCAGCCGCATCCCGCCGGTCGCAGCAACGTCGTCGAGCAGGCGGCCGTCGCGCTGGCGCTCAGCAGACTCGCCGACCGGGACGCCGACGAGTGGACCCGCCGCAGCCACGACGCACTGCTCGGAGCCCTCCTCGGTCGGCGGTTCGCGGGGGAGGCGGGTCTCGCCGCCCGATTCGAGGCCGCCGGTTTCCCCCTCCGTGATCGGCTGCTCTGCGGGGTCGCGCTGCGCTCGCGGACCGGCGCCTTCGGGGCGTCCGCCGCCTCCCGGGTCGTCGACGCGGCGCGGGCGGCCGGTGCCGACGCCGTCGCCGGACGGCATCCGACGGAGCCGGGCGTGCTCGTGGTCGCCCTGTCGGCGCGGCCCTCCCGCCCGGCCGCCGACGTGTTCTTCGAGGGGCTGGCCCGCGCCGCCGACGACACCGGTGCGACCGCCGTCGCGGTCGGCTCGGACGCGCGCAGCGTCTCCGGCCTGCTGAGCTCGGTCGAGGAGGCGGTCGAGCTGGCGGGCCGCGCCGAACCCGCCCGCGCCGGTGGCCGTCCGAGCGTCCAGCGCGTCGACAGCCGCCCACTCCTCCGCCTCGTCAACGCGTTCGGCAGCGACCCACGCCTCGCCGAGCACACCGAGCAGATGCTCCGCCCCCTCATCGAACACGACCTCACCACCGGCGGCGACCTCGTCCCGGTGCTCGCCGCCTACCTGACCCACCCCGGCAATCGCACCCGAGCAGCCGCCGCCAGCCACCTCTCGCGCTCGGTGTTCTACCAGCGCATCGCCCTCATCGAGGAGCTGCTCGGCATGGACCTCGACGACGGCGAGACCGTGAGCGCCCTGCACGCGGCGGTGCTCGCGCGGCGGGCGGGCTCCCGCGCCTACCCCGCTATGTAGACCTTGCGCAGGGTCTCCGTGACCGTCCACACCGTTTCGTCGCCGGCGCTGAGGCGCACCACATCGCCCGGGGCCAGCTCGAGGCGGCGGCCGGTGCGCGGGAAGTCGATGGTCGCGCGGCCGGCGATGACGATGAAGAGCTCGTCCGCCTCGACGTCGGTGTCGGTTCCGGGCGCCATCTCCCAGACGCCGACCTCCAGGCCGCCGAACCGGCCGAGCTCGGCGGCGCCGTCGGTCAGCGGCACCGTCAGCGCCGGGATGCGCGTGGTGCTGTCGAGGGCGGTCACGAGTCGAAACCCAGGCCGACGGCGTCGAGGGTGCGGAGGAATGCGTTGCGCTCGCCGCGGCGGTGATCGGCGCGGTCGAGCGACCAGCGGGTGAGGTTGATGCCGATCGCGGCGGCCGGTTCGGGCGGGAAGGGGAGGGGGCGGCTGCGGACCATCTCCAGCTCGGTGCGCTCCGTGCGGCGGCCGGCGAGGAGGTCGAGCATGACCCGGGCGCCGAAGTGCGTGGCGGCGACACCGAGGCCGGTGTAGCCGGTGGCGTAGGCGACGCGGCCGGCGCGTGCGGTGCCGAAGAAGGCGCAGAAGCGGCTGCAGGTGTCGATCGCGCCCGCCCACTTGTGGCTGAACCGCACGCCCTCCAGCTGCGGGAAGGTGGTGAAGAAGTGCGCGGCCAGCCGGCGGAATGTCTCCGGGCGGTCCTCGTAGCGTTCCCGCACGCGTCCGCCGTAGTGGTAGACGGCGTCGTAGCCGCCGAAGAGGATGCGGTCGTCTTCCGTCAGCCGGTAGTAGTGGAACTGGTTGGCGGAGTCGCCGATGCCCTGCCGTCCCTCCCAGCCCAGGGAGGCGCGCTGCTGCGGGGTCAGCGGCTCGGTCATGAGCACGTAGTCGTAGACCGGGACCGTCGCCAGGCGGTTGCGCTTCAGGAGGCTCGGGAACACGTTGGTGCCGAGCGCGGTCCGCTGCGAGCGCACGACGCCGTCCGGCGTGTAGAGGGTGATGCCGTCGCCCAGCGCCTGCACCGGAGTGTTCTCGAAGATCTCGACCCCGGCCTCCACGCAGGCGCGTGCCAGCGCCCGTGCGAGCTTGGCGGGGTGGACGAGCGCCGAGTCGCGGAAGCGCTGGAGGCCTCCCTCGTAGGTGGGCGAGTGCACCGCGGCGCGCATCGCCGCCGCGTCGAGGAAGACCGGATCGTCGCCGCCGGCCAGCTCGCGGAGCCACTCGACCTGGTGCGGCTCGGTCGCAACGTCGAAGGCGCCGTTGCGCTCGAAACCGGCGTCGAGTCCGAGCTCGGCGACGGTGCCTTCGATCTCATCGAGGTTCCGCATCCCGAGCCGTTGCAGCTCGTCGAACTCGCCGGGGAAGCGGGTGCGCCCGTTCTCGTCGCCGTGGGTGAGGCTCGCCTCGCAGAAACCGCCGTTGCGGCCGGAGGCGGCCCAGCCGATCCGCCGGCCCTCCAGCAGCACCACGCGGGCGTCCGGGTCCTGCTGCTTGGCGAGCAGCGCCGTCCACAGGCCGGTGTAGCCGCCGCCCACGACGGCGAGGTCGCAGCTCACGTCGCCCTGGAGACGCGGGTAGCGCTCGCCCGGCGCGTCCTCGGTCCAGAAGACCGCCTGGCGCGTGGGCGCGAGGGCATGGCGCACGACGGAGGCGTCGGGACGGTGGCGTTCGAAGACGGTCGACTCGGATCGGGGCACGGCGCTATTCTGCCCCGCCCGCCGGTGTCTCGGTGTCAGTTTTTCGCGGTCGGTTCGGGCATTCCGTCCGGCTGTGCGACCGGGGGTCCCGGCGTGCGCGCACTAGCATTTGTCGCGTGGCAGCAGCGCACGTGACGATCAGCGGCCTCGCGGACCGCCTCGGTCTGTCGAAGGCGTCGGTCTCGTACGCGCTCAACGGTCGGCCCGGCGTGAGCGAGGAGACCCGCGCCCGTGTGCTCGCGCTCGCCGATGAGCTCGGCTGGCATCCGTCGTCGTCCGCGCGCGCGCTGTCGCGGGCCCGGTCGGATGCGATCGGCATCGTCCTGCGGCGCGATCCGAGCCTGCTGGGCGCGGAGCCGTACTACATGAGCCTGCTCGCCGGGGTGGAGGCCGAGCTGGCGACGACCGGCCAGTCGCTCCTGCTGCGGATGGTCGGCCCGGACGGCGGTCAGGACAGCGCCGCCTACCGGCGCTGGAGCGCGGAGCGGCGCGTCGACGGAGTGATGCTGTTCGACATCGCGGTCCGGGATCCCCGCCCAGCGCTCCTCGACGACCTGGGGATCGAGTTCGTCGTCCACGGCAACCGGGACGACGTGGCGCCGGGGCACGTCCTCCTCTACGACGCCGACGAGGACGCCCGTCTGCTGGTGGAGCACGTGGCCGACCTGGGTCATCGGTCGCTGCTCCACGTGAGCGGGCCGGACGAGTTCGAGCACGAGCTGGAGCGCCGGGACGCGATCGCGCGGCACGCCCGAGTGCACGGGATCCGCGTCGCCGCGGTCGCCTCGGACTACTCGATGGACGCGGGGGACCGTCTCGTCGGCGAGCGACTGGGGGAGGATCAGGAGCCGTTCGCCGTCGTGACCTCCAACGACCTCCTGGCGCTGGGTGCCCAGGAGGCGGTCGCGCGGGTGGCGCGGCGCGACGTCGCGGTCGCGAGCTGGGACGACTCGCTGCTGTGCAGGCTCGGCTCGCGGCCGATCACCGCTCTCGACCGATTCCCGGAGGAGCAGGGGAGGCGCGCCACCCGGATGCTGCTCGACCGCCTCCAGCGCAGCGACGCCCCCGCACTGCGCGCCCGCCGCTCGGTGCTGGTCCCGCGCGCGACGAGCGTCCCCGCCCCGTGACGCCCCCGCCCCGTGACGCCCGCCCCGTGACATTTGGACCGAATGTGCACTCTGACGTCGCCATTCGCCACATTCGGTCCACATCGTCGCGCGGCCCTTACCTCGTTCGAGGGTAGAATTCAATGCTTGGTTTTACTGAACCGGTTCAGTTATCCTGCCGGTGGCACGCCGCGTCGCTCCGTACGAGGATGACGGACGAGCAGGGCCGGCGGGCACATCACGAGACGAAGGAGTCATCATGAGGAAACGCGCCATCGCGGTCGCCGCGGCGGTCGCCACGGCCGCACTCGCACTCGCGGGGTGCAGCGGATCGGGATCGGGATCCTCGTCCAGCGGGTCGACGATCACGTACTGGGCGAGCAACCAGGGCACCAGCCTCGACAACGACAAAGAGGTCCTGACGCCGGTGCTCGACGAGTTCACCAAGCAGACGGGCGTCAAGGTCAAGCTCGAGGTGATCGGCTGGAACGACCTCCAGACCCGCATCCAGACCGCGGTCACCTCCGGCCAGGGCCCCGACGTGCTGAACATCGGCAACACCTGGGCGGCCTCGCTGCAGGCGACCGGCGCGTTCCTGCCGTTCGGCGACAGCGAGATGAAGGCCATCGGCGGCAGCGACAAGTTCGTCAAGACCGCGCTGGAGACCGGTGGCGCGGCCGGCAAGACGCCCACCAGCGTCCCGCTCTACGGCCTCGCCTACGGGCTGTACTACAACAAGCAGATGTTCACCGACGCGGGCGTGCAGCCGCCGACCACGTGGGAGGAGCTGGTGACCGACGCGAAGAAGCTCACCAACGGCACGACCTACGGCTTCTCGCTCGCCGCGGGCAGCTACACGGAGAACGCCCACTTCGCCTTCATCAACTCGGCGCAGAACGGCGGCGCGTGGTTCGACAGCAAGGGCGACCCGACGTTCACCACCAGCGCCAACGTCGACGGGATCAAGCGGTACCTCGACCTGATGCAGACCGACAAGGTCGTCAACACCTCCAACGCCCAGTACGACAACGGGGTGCAGGCGGTCAACGACTTCGCCACCGGCAAGGTCGCGATGATCCTCAGCCAGAACAACGCCGACTCGTCGATCGTCGCCAACGGCATGAAGTCCGACCAGTACGGCGTCGTCCCGTTCCCGGCGCCCGACGGCGGCAAGCCCGTCGCCAGTCACGTCGCGGGCATCAACCTGTCCATCTTCAAGAACACGAAGAACAAGGATGCGGCGCTGAAGTTCGTCAAGTACATGACCAGCGAGGACACCCAGACCACGCTCGGCAAGCCCTACGCGTCGCTGCCCGTGCTCAACGGTGCGAAGGCCGTCTTCACCGACAACGCCGACGAGGCCGCCACCTTCACGAAGATCTACAACGAGATGTCCAAGCCGCTGCCGCTGGTGCCGGCCGAGGACCAGTTCGAGAACACGGTCGGCAAGGCGATGAACGACATGTTCGCGAAGATCGCCACCGGGAGCACGGTCTCCGACTCCGACATCAAGGCGGCGCTCCAGTCCGCCCAGGACCAGGTCAAGCAGTCCCTGGGCGGTTGACCGCGCCGTCCGCTCGGCGGCCGGGCGGGCCTCCTGCCCGGCCGCCGAGCGACGACCCCTCGACGCCTTCTCGACCCCGAAGGAGACCCATGTCGACGACGACATCCGTCCGCACCGGACCCGCTCCGGCGGCCGCCCCCGCGAAACCGCGCCGGCGTCGCCCCAAGGGCTGGTGGCTGCCGCTCGTGCTGCTGGCCCCGGCCATCATCTTCGAGCTGGTGATCCACGTCATCCCGATGCTCACGGGAATCTGGATCAGCTTCCTCCAGCTCACCAAGTTCTTCATCGCCAATTGGAGCGAGGCGCCGTTCGTCGGCTTCAGGAACTACCAGGTGGCGCTCGATTTCAACACGTCGATCGGCGCCGGGCTGCTGAAATCGTTCCTCATCACGGTCGCCTTCACGATCCTCGTGGTCGGTCTCTCGTGGGGCATCGGGATGGCCGCGGCCGTCGCCCTGCAGGGGAAGTTCCGCGGTCGCGGGTTCTTCCGCACGCTCTTCCTCGTGCCGTACGCGCTGCCGCTCTACGCCGGCATCATCACCTGGAAGTTCATGCTCCAGAAGGACACCGGCGCAGTCAACCACTTCCTCTTCGACAACCTCGGGCTGCCGGGAGCCAAGCCGTTCTGGCTGATCGGCGACAACGCCTTCTGGTCGATCGTGATCGTGGCGATCTGGCGGCTGTGGCCGTTCGCGTTCCTGATGCTGATGGCCGGGCTCCAGTCCATCCCTGACGAGGTGTACGAGGCCAGCGCGGTCGACGGCGCGAAGCCGTTCCGGCAGTGGCGAGCGATCACCCTGCCGATGCTGCGGCCGGTCAACGCGGTGCTGCTGCTCGTGATGTTCCTGTGGACGTTCAACGACTTCAATACGCCGTTCGTGCTGTTCGGCAACGCCCAGCCGCCCTCCGGCGACCTGATCTCGTTCCACATCTACAACGCGTCCTTCCTCACCTGGAACTTCGGGTCGGGCGCGGCGATGAGCGTACTGCTGCTGATCTTCCTGCTCATCGTGTCCGGCCTCTACCTCGTCGTGCTGAACCGGAGGAACCGCAATGCGTGAAACCGCGTCGTCCAAGGTCTTCCGCTGGGTCGTGATCGTCGTGCTGACGCTCTTCACGGCCGTACCGCTCTACGTGATGATCACGTCGTCGCTCAAGCCGCTGTCGGACGTGCAGGGTGCGTTCACCTGGTGGCCGACGAACATCACCTTCCAGCCGTTCATCGACATGTGGACGACCGTGCCGCTCGCGTCGTACTTCGTGAACAGCCTCATCGTGGCGAGCTCGGCGACCATCCTGAGCCTGATCATCGCGGTGTTCGCCGCCTACGCTGTCTCCCGTTACCGGTTCAGAGGCCGCAGCGTCTTCACGACCACGGTGCTCTCGACCCAGATGTTCCCGGGCGTCCTGTTCCTGCTGCCGCTGTTCCTGATCTTCGTGAACATCAACCAGGCGGTCGGCATCCAGTTGGTCGGCACGCGCTGGGGCCTCGTGATCACCTACCTGACCTTCGCGCTGCCGTTCTCGATCTGGATGCTGGCCGGCTACTTCGACGGCATCCCGCGCGACCTCGACGAGGCCGCCATGGTCGACGGCTCCGGTCCGATGGGCGCGCTGTGGCACGTGGTGCTGCCCGCCGCGAAGCCGGGGCTGATCGCGGTCGCGATCTACTCGTTCATGACGAGCTGGGGGGAGGTGCTGTTCGCCTCCGTGATGACGACGGACGAGAACAGGACCCTCGCCGTCGGGCTGCAGCTGTACTCCACGCAGACCAACGTGTACTGGAACCAGATCATGGCGGCCTCGCTCGTGGTGTCGATCCCGATCGTCGTGGCGTTCCTGCTCCTGCAGCGCAGCTTCGTCGCCGGGCTGACGGCGGGGGCGGTCAAGTGAGTGCCGAGCGTCCGTCGCCCGTCCTCTCCGTGGAGGGTGCGCCCGCGATCTGGCTCGGCGCCAACTTCTGGTCGCGGTCGGGCGGCCCGCTGATGTGGACCCGCTACGACCGGGAGGTCGTGCGCCAAGAGCTGCGCGTCCTCGCGGACCACGGGCTGAACATGACCAGGTCGTTCTTCTACTGGCCCGACTTCCATCCCGCGCCCGACACGCTCGACGAGCAGTGCGTGGCGAACTTCGCGGACTTCCTCGATGCGCACACGGACGTGGGGATGACGACCGTGCCCACGTTCCTGGTCGGGCACATGTCCGGCGAGAACTGGGATCCGGTGTGGCGGGAGGGTCGCGATCTGTACCGTGATGTGTGGTTCGTCGGCCGCCAGGCCTGGTACGTGCGCGAGCTGACCGCGCGTTTCGCCGCGCATCCCGCCGTGGCCGGCTGGCTGCTGACCAACGAGGTGCCCATCTACGGCGGGGAGGCGCCGCGTCCGATCGTCGACGCCTGGGCCTCCCTGCTGGTGGACGCGGTGCGTGCGGGAGGCGGCACCCAGCCGGTCGCGGTCGGCGACGGCGCGTGGGGCATCGAGACGACCGGGCACGACAACGGATTCTCCGTGGGCGACCTCGCCGGCTTCACCGACTTCGTCGGGCCGCACGTGTATCGGATGGAGACCGACCAGCTCCGCCAGCACCTCAAGGCCGCCTACGTCGCCGAGCTCTGCGCCGGGACCGGCCTGCCGGTGGTGATGGAGGAGTTCGGCGTGACGAGCGACTTCGTCGCCGCCGACGGGGCGGCCGCCTATTACCGCCAGCTGCTCCACTCGACGCTGCTCGCCGGCGCGACGGGGTGGATCGCCTGGAACAACACCGACTACGACGATCTCGCGGACCAGCGGCCGTACTCCCACCATCCCTTCGAGATGCACTTCGGCATCACCGACCGTGCCGGCGCGCCCAAGCCGCCGTTGCTCGAGCTCGCCCGGTTCGCCGCCGACCTCGCGGCGATCGACCTGCCGAACGCGCGCCGCTCCGCGGTGGACGCCGCGCTCGTCGTGCCCTCGCATCTGGCCGCCGATTACCCCTTCACGCAGGAGGAGGAGCGGGCCCACATCGTCGCGACGGGCGAGCAGGCCTACCTCGCGGCGCACGAGGCGCACGTCCCGGTCGCGGTGGTCCGGGAGCGAGAGGACGGCGGCCTGCCGGAGGGGTACGGCCTCTACCTCCTGCCCTCGGTCAAGCAGCTGTGCGCGACCTCCTGGCTGCAGCTGGAGGAGCTGGCCCGCGACGGCGCGACCGTCTACGCGTCGTACGCGCACGGCGGGAGCGGCGTCCAACGGGGGCCCTGGTGGGCGAACACGGAGGCGCTGTTCGGGGTGCGGCCGGCGAGCGCATACGGCCTCGCCGAGCCGGTCGAGGACGAGGTCGTCACTCTGCGGCTCACGGAGGCGTTCGGGACGCTCCCGGCCGGCGTGACTCTGTCGTTCCGCCCGGCGGGCAACGAGAACGGCCGCACGTTCCTCCCGGTGGTCGCGTCGTCCGGGCGGGTGGTCGCCGTGGACGGCCACGGCCGCCCGGCGATCGTGGTGCAGGAGCACGGCCGCGGCCGCGCGGTGCTGTGCACCTACCCGCTCGAGTACTTCGCGTCCGAGCTCGCGCGCGTGAACCCCGAGGAGACCTGGCGGCTGTACGACGCGCTCGCCGCCGTCGCGGACGTGGAACGCGACGTGCGCCTCGACGACCCGCTCGTCTTCGTCGACAGTCTGGTGCACGAGGACGGCCGCCGGTTCGTGGTCTTCCTCTCCGAGCATCCGGAGCCGGTCACGGTGCGCCCGGAGACGGAGGGCGAGCTGCGGACGCTGGACGGAGAGCCGGCCCCGGACGTCGCCCTGCCGCCGTACGGCGTCGCCCTCCGTCTGCTGCGCTTCGACTGACGTCGCAGCGCTCGACACAGGGGTCGCATCCCGCCGCTCTCACCTCCGCATTCCGGCGGAATGCGACCCCGCTGCGGGCGCGTCGCGTGTCGGGAGTCACGCCGGCGCGTGCCGCTCCAAGAAGTCGTAGACCTCGGTCGAGTCGACGCCCGGGAACGTCCCGGTCGGCAGCGCCGCGAGCAGGGACGTCGGCGTGCGCGCGGCCGGCCAGGCCTGCCCCTCCCAGCGGTCCGCGAGCGCACCGGACGGCCGCCGGCAGCACGACTCCTCCGGGCAGCGGGAGACCGCGCGGTGGGCGGTCTCCCGCCCGCGGAACCACTTCACGTGCGCGAACGGCACGCCCACGCTGATCGAGTAGTCGCCCTCCTTGGCCTTCTCGATGCGGGAGGTGCACCAGTACGTCCCGCTCGGGGTGTCCGTGTACTGGTAGTACGGGCTGAAGCGGTCCTCGACATCGAAGACGGTGCGGGCCGTCCAGCTGCGGCACACCGGCGTTCCCTCGATGGCGCCGAGCGCGTCCGAGGGGAACGCGACCGCGTCGTTCTCGTACGCCTTGATGATCGTGCCCGACTCGTGCACCTTCATGAAGTGCACCGGGATGCCGAGCCGTGCCGTCGCGAGGTTGGTGAAGCGATGTGCGGCGGTCTCGTAGGGCACCGCGAAGGCGTCGCGGAGATCCTCCATCGAGATGCGGCGGAAGTTCTTGGCCTCGGTCAGGAACGCGACGGCATCCTTCTCGGGCAGCAGCAGCGCCGCCGTCAGGTAGTTGGTCTCGACGCGCTGCCGCAGAAATTCGGCGTAGTTTCCGGGCTCGTCGTGACCGAGCAGCTGGGAGGAGAACGCCTGCAGGATGGGGGAGCGGGAGTCGCGGGAGGCCGACTGCTCGGTGGGGAGGTAGATGCGGCCGTTGCGCTTGTCCGTCACCGAGCGGGTGGAGTGCGGCAGGTCGCCGACGTAGTGCAGGGAGTACCCGAGGTGGTCGGCCATGTCGGCGACGGTCTGCTGCGAGACCGGGCCGCCCGTATGACCGACGGCGCCGAGCAGCTCGGCCGCGATGCCCTCCAGCTCGGGGAAGTGGTTGTCCCGCGCGCGCATGGTCGCGCGCAGCTCGGCGTTGGCACGGCGGGCCTCCTCCGGGGTCGCGGCGCGCTCCCGGTGCAGGCGCTCGACCTCCTGATGCAGCGCCAGGATCGCCCGCAGGGTGGCATCGGGGACCGCCTTGGAGACGCGGACCGGGTCGATCCCGAGGGCGCCGAACACGGTGCCCCGCTGGGCGCGCTCCACGGCGATCTCCAGCGCTGCGCGCTCGTCGGGGGCCTCCGGGGCGAGCAGGTCGTCGACCGTGACGCCGAGCGCCGCGGCGATGGCGCGCAGCTGGGGGAGGCGCGGCTCCCGGTTGCCGTTCTCGATGGTGGAGACCTGCGACGGCGCGCGGTCGATCGCCGCGGCCAGGGCCTCCAGGGTCATCCCTCGTCGCGTGCGCGCCGCACGGATACGCCGCCCGAGGGTGAGCGCGTCCGCCGCCAGGTCGTCGTCGACCGTGTCTGTCATGCAGGCCATGGTGACACTGTCGCGAAGTTCTGGCAAACAGAAGAACCGCTGAATTTCTGTCGACGGATCCGGTCGCGGCCGGTGACGACGGTCGCAGGATCGTCTCAACCGATCCGACCGATGGAGGTCACGATGAGCACCGCAGCCCACCCCGAGCACCGCCCCGGCGACACGACGCAGACCGCCGCCGCGCTCCAGCTGGAATGGGACGCCGACCCGCGCTGGTCCGGCATCCGCCGCGACTACACCGCCGCCGATGTCGTCGCGCTCCGCGGCCCCGTCCGTGAGGAGCAGACGCTCGCCCGTCGCGGCGCGGAGCGGCTCTGGGAGCTGATCCAGCGCGACGGCGCCGGTCCCGACGCGCAGTGGGTCGCCGCCCTCGGCGCACTCACCGGCAACCAGGCTGTACAACAGGTGCGCGCCGGGCTCGAGGCCATCTACCTCTCCGGCTGGCAGGTCGCGGCCGATGCGAACCTCTCCGGCCAGACCTACCCCGACCAGAGCCTGTACCCGGCCAACTCCGTCCCGGCCGTCGTGCGCCGCATCAACAACGCGCTGCTGCGGGCGGGCCAGGTCGAGGGCGTCGACGGCGCCGTGTCCGACTGGATGGCGCCGATCGTCGCCGACGCGGAGGCCGGTTTCGGCGGCCCGCTCAACGCATACGAGCTCATGCACGGGATGATCCAGGCCGGCGCGGCGGGCGTGCACTGGGAGGACCAGCTCGCCAGCGAGAAGAAGTGCGGTCACATGGGCGGCAAGGTCCTCATCCCGACCGGGCAGCACATCCGCACCCTCAACGCCGCGCGGCTCGCCGCCGACGTCGCGGGAGTCCCGACCATCGTCATCGCCCGCACGGACTCGCTGGCCGCGACGCTGCTGACGAGCGACCACGACGAGCGCGACCGCCCCTTCCTGACCGGCACCCGCACCGCCGAGGGGTTCTACGAGGTGACCAACGGCATCGACCCCGTGATCTCGCGCGGGCTGGCGTACGCGCCGTACGCCGACCTCCTCTGGGTGGAGTCGGCCGAGCCCGACCTGGAGCTGGCCCGTCGCTTCGCCGAAGCGATCCACGCGCGGTACCCGGGCAAGAAACTCGCCTACAACTGCTCGCCGTCCTTCAACTGGCGCTCGCACCTCGACGACGACACCATCGCGCGCTTCCAGCGGGAGCTGGCGGCCATGGGCTACGCCTTCCAGTTCATCACGCTGGCCGGCTTCCACGCCCTCAACCACTCGATGTACACGCTCGCCCGCGACTACGCCTCGCGGCAGATGAGCGCCTACGTCGACCTGCAGGAGGCCGAGTTCGCCTCCGAGGCCGACGGCTACACCGCCACCCGCCACCAGCGGGAGGTCGGCACCGGCTACTTCGACCGCGTCGCGACCGCGCTCAACCCCGACAGCGCCACCCTCGCCCTCGTGGGATCCACCGAACAGCACCAGTTCTGACCGGCTGGCGCACTGACCAAGGAGACACGACCATGATCGAGATCACCGGTCCGACCGTTCCCGGCTCGGACGACATCCTGACCCCGGAGGCCCTCGGCTTCCTCGACCACCTGCACCAGGCGTTCGCCGCCCGTCGCCAGGAGCTGCTCGCCGAACGCCAGCAGCACCGCGGCGAGGCCGGCAACGGGCGCGACCCGCGCTTCCTGAGCGCGACGGCCGCCATCCGCGAGGACCCGACCTGGCGCGTCGCCGGAGCCGGGCCCGGCCTCGACGACCGCCGGGTGGAGATCACGGGCCCGACCGACCCGAAGATGGCGATCAACGCCCTCAACTCCGGTGCCCGCGTCTGGCTCGCCGACCAGGAGGACGCCACGAGCCCGACCTGGAGCAACGTCGTCGGCGGCCAGCGCACCCTGCGCGACGCCGTCCGCGGCGAGCTGGAGTTCACGAGCCCGGACGGCAAGGAGTACCGCGTCACCACCCCGCTCGAGCACACGCCGACCATCGTGATGCGCCCCCGCGGCTGGCACCTGGTCGAGAAGCACCTCGCGTTCACCGACCGCGCCGGGCGCACCGCCCCCGCGAGCGCCGCGCTGACCGACTTCGGTCTGTACTTCTGGCACAACGCCCAGGCCCTGGTCGACGGCGGCCGGGGGCCGTACTTCTACCTGCCGAAGCTCGAGTCGCACCTCGAGGCCCGCCTGTGGAACGACATCTTCGTCTTCGCGCAGCAGCGCATCGGGATGCCCGTCGGCACGGTCCGTGCGACCGTGCTGATCGAGACGATCCCCGCCGCGTTCGAGATGGAGGAGATCCTCTACGAGCTGCGCGACCACTGCGCCGGGCTGAACGCCGGACGCTGGGACTACATCTTCTCGATCATCAAGACCTTCCTCGGCCGTGGCCGTCGCTTCGCGTTCGGCGACCGGGACCGGATCACGATGACCGTCCCCTTCATGCGCGCCTACACCGAACTGCTCGTCGCGACCTGCCACAAGCGGGGCGCGCACGCCATCGGCGGCATGAGCGCCTTCATCCCGAATCGCCGCGATCCGGAGGCCACCGAGCGGGCGCTCGCCAAGGTCGCCGAGGACAAGCGCCGCGAGGCCGGCGACGGCTTCGACGGCACCTGGGTCGCCCACCCCGACCTCATCCCCACCGCGCTCGCCGAGTTCGACGCGGTGCTGGGGGAGCGGCCCAACCAGGTCTCCCGGCTGTGCCGGGAGGTGTCGGTCAGTGCTGCGGACCTGCTCGACGTGACCACCGCCGACAGTACGGTCACCGACGCCGGGGTGCGCTCCAACGTCTCGGTCGCCCTCCGCTACATCGCGGCGTGGCTGGGCGGCACCGGCGCCGTCGCCATCGACGGGCTCATGGAGGACGCCGCCACCGCCGAGATCTCCCGCTCCCTCCTGCGCCAGTGGATCGACAACCGGGTCACGACAGCGGAAGGCACCCCCGTCGACCGGGCTCTCGTCCAGGGGATCCTCGACGAGGAGGTGGCCCGGCTGCGTTCGGCCGACGGCGACGACCACTACACCGAGGCCGCGGACATCCTGCGGGAGGTCTCCCTCGGCGAGGAGTTCCCGACGTTCCTGACCATCCCGGCCTACGCCCGTCACCTCGTGGACACGCCGGAGCCCGCGCGGCTCGCGCTGGCGGGCTGAGGCCGCCGCCCTGCTGGTGCCGCCGTCAGAGCGGTGCCAGCAGGGCGCCGCGCAGCCGATCGCTCAGGCCGGGAGGGACATCCACCGCGACCCCGAGCGCTTGGATCGCCCGGCTGAAGTAGTTGCGAGCGGCGGCGGCGAGCGTGATGTCCACGATCTCCCGGTCGGTGAATCCGACCTCCCGGAGTCGCTGTGCGTCCGCCTCCGTCATGTCCGGCGCGTCGGTGCTGATGCGCTCGGCGTGCTCCATCATCGCGACCTCGGCGGCGCTCAGATCGGCGTGGCGGTAGTCCCTCGCGATGGCTTCGAGCTGCTCCTCGTCGATGAGGGTCCGCATCCGGTTGCCGTGGGCGAGCCGGCAGTGCGCGGAATGGCCGCCCTGTGCGGCGGCCAGTGTGACCAGCTCATAGCGGCGCAGCCCGAGTGGGGAGGCGATCGCGCGGATCAGCTGCTCCCAGGCCCGGTACGCCTCGGGGTTGACGGCCATGACCCGCGTGTGCTCGGGGACGTAGCCGATGGTGCGCTCGTCGTCGGCGTAGATCTCGGCGACATCACCTGTCGCCTCGCCCGGTTCGGTGGTCTGGATGATGGACACGGCTGCCTCCTCGTGACGCCCCGACCCGCCCATGATGCCACCCGGCGTCCCGTCTGGCTACGGGTCCCGAGGTTCACGTCGTGGCCCTCATTCGGCCGGAATAGCGGCCACGACGTGAACCTCGATACGGGTCAGTGCGCGAACGTGCCCTCGGGCAGCGCGTCGGCCGGTTTGCTGATGAAGAAGGAGCCGACGATCGCGAACAGCGAGATGATCGCCGCGGCCACGAACGCCAGCTTGATTCCACCGGCGGTGGCGGCGTCCAGGGAGGCCCCGCCCGCCGAGAGCGCGGCGGTCTGGGCGGACAGCACCGCGACCAGCAGGGCCGTGCCGGCGGCGCCGCCGACCTGCTGCACGGTGCCGACGATCGCGCTGCCGTGCGAGTACAGGTGCGGTGGCACGGCGCCCAGTCCCGCCGTGAACAGCGGGGTGAACATGAGGGCCAGGCCCAGGCTCATCACGACGTGCGCGGCGAGGACCATCGGCACCGGGGTGTGCTCGCCCACCAACGTCAGCGACCACAGCGCGAGGCTGACCAGGATCGAGCCGGGCACGACGAGGACGCGCGGGCCGAACCGGTCGTAGAGGCGGCCGACGAACGGTGCCGCGAGGCCCATCACCAGCCCGCCGGGGAGGAGGAGCAGACCCGTGGACAGCGTGTCGAGGTGGAGCACGTGCTGCAGGTAGAGCGGCAGCACGATGATCACGCCGAACATCGCCGCGGTGCTGATCGTCATCAGGACGATCGATACCGTGAACACGGGGGAGCGGAAGGTGCGGAGGTCGAGCAGCGCCCGGTCGCTGCGCTGCAGGATCAGCTGGCGCAGGATGAACGCGGCCAGGCCGGCCACGCCGACCGCGAGCGAGATCCAGAGCGCCGGGCCGGCCGACGTGCCGCCCGACTCGCCCGACAGGCTGAGACCGTAGACGAGACCGCCGAAACCGAGCGCGGAGAGCACGACCGACAGCACGTCGATGCGGACCTTCTGCGTCTCGGTGACGTTCTCGACGAAGCGCATCCCGATGAGCAGCATGACCAGCGCGATCGGCAGCACGATGAGGAAGATCCAGCGCCAGGCCAGGTAGTTGAGGATGAACCCCGAGATGGTCGGGCCGATGGCGGGCGCGACCGAGATGACGATGGAGACGTTGCCCATCGTGCGGCCACGCTTCGCCGGGGGTACGAGCGTCATCAGTGTCGTCATCAGGAGCGGGAGCATCATCGCCGTGCCGGACGCCTGGATGACGCGCGCGCCGACCAGCACCGCGAAGCCCGGGGCCAGCGCCGCGGTCAGGGTGCCCAGCGAGAAGAGGGACATCGCCGTGATGAACATCGCGCGGGTCGTGAACCGCTGCAGCAGGAACCCGGTGATCGGGATCACGATCGCCATCGTCAGCATGAACGCGGTGGACAGCCACTGCGCGGCCAGGGCGTCGATCTTGAGGTCGTCCATCAGCTTCGGGATGGCGACCGTCATGATCGTCTCGTTGAGGATGACGACGAACGTCGCGGCGAGGAGCAGCCAGATCACGCGGTTGTTGCGGCGCTCGACCCGCGGGTCGGCGGCGGCCTCCGCGGCGGCGGCCGTCACCACCGGCTCGGTCACCGCGGGCGCGGCGGGCTCGGCGAGGGCGTCGGGCACAGGTGAGGTCTGCTCAGTCACCGGTCAACAGTATCCGTGACCGCGGACATCCGGGGTTTCGCGCGGGTAAACGATCCCGCCGTTCACTGACCGCGAAACCGGGAATAGAACGGGCTCCGGTCAGCGGCCCAGTCCGCGCACGGCACGCACCGCGTCGCCGACGGCGGGCGCGACCGCGGCGAGCTCTGCCGCCCCGACCTCCGGCCCCCACGAGAAGCGGACCGCGGTGCGCGCGAGGTCCTCGGGATATCCGAGGGCGAGGAGCACGTGCGAGGCGTCCTCGCTTCCGGCGGCGCAGGCGGACCCGCTCGAGGAGACGATCCCGTGCCGTTCGAGTTCGAGCAGTACGGCCTCCCCGTTGGTGCCGGGGAAGACGAACGACGCCGTGCCCGGGAGGCGCCGGGCCGGATGCCCCGTGAGCTGTGCATCGGGCGCGGCGGTCAGCACGGCCGCGATGAAGGCGTCCCGTGCGCTCGTCGCGGCGGCGGCGTTCGCCGCGCGACCCTCCACCGCCAGCCGTGCCGCGGCGGCGAGGCCGACCGCGCCCGCGACGTTCTCCGTCCCCGAGCGGCGCCCGCGCTCCTGGCCTCCGCCGTGCAGCACCGGCTCCAGCGGGATGCGGCCGCGCACGAACAGTGCGCCGATGCCCTTGGGCGCGCCGATCTTGTGGCCAGAGACGCTCAGCGCGTCGACCCCGAGCTCCCGGACGTCCAGCGGCAGCCAGCCCGCCGCCTGCACCGCGTCGGTGTGGAAGGGGATGCGGTGCTCGTGCGCGAGCGCGGCGAGCTCGGCGATCGGCTGCACCGTTCCGACCTCGTTGTTCGCGAGCATGACGCTCGCGAGGGTCGTGTCCGGACGCAGCGCCGCGGCGAAGGCCGCGGGGTCGACGAGGCCGTCCGCGCCGACGGGCACCATCGTCGCCTCGAAGCCGTGCAGCCGAACCAGTTGGTCGACCGACTCCAGCACCGCCTCGTGCTCGATCGGCGTCGTGACGATGTGGCGTCCGCGCGGGGACGCGAGGGCGATCCCCTTGACGGCCAGATTGTCCGCCTCCGTGCCGCCGGAGGTGAAGACGACCTCGGACGCGCGGCACCCGAGCCACGTCGCGACGGTGGCGCGCGCGTCGGCGAGGGCGCGCGCGGCGGACTCTCCGACGGTGTGATGACTGGACGGGTTGCCGAAGTTGCCGGTCAGGTACGGCCACATCGCCTCCAGCACCTCGCGGCGAACCGCGGACGTCGCGGCCGCGTCGAGGTACAGCCCGCCGGTCACGGCGACTCGACCACCACGTCCAGGCCTAGGTCGAGCGAGCGCACGCTGTGCGTCAGCGCGCCCGACGAGATCACGTCGACCCCGGTCTCGGCGATGGAGCGCACGGTCGCGAGGCTCACGTTGCCGCTGGCCTCGACGATCGCGCGTCCGCCGACCAGGGCGACGCCCTCGCGCAGCTCGTCGACCGTGAAGTTGTCGAGCATGATCGTGTCGACCCCGGCGGCCAGCACCGCCTCGATCTGATCGATGCGGTCGACCTCGACCTCCAGGTGCGTCGTGTGCGAGAGCTGCGCCCGCACCGCGAGCAAGGCGTCGGTGACGCTGAGGCCGGACTGCGCCGTCAGCACCGCGAGGTGGTTGTCCTTGGCCATGACGGCGTCGGAGAGCGAGTAGCGGTGGTTGTGGCCGCCGCCGGCGCGCACGGCGTGGCGCTCGAAGGCACGCAGTCCGGGGGTGGTCTTGCGCGTGTCGACCACCCGCGCGGACGTCCCGGCGACCTCGGCGACGAATGCGGCGGTGAGGGTGGCGATGCCGCTCATCCGCTGCACGAAGTTCAGGGCGACCCGCTCGCCCTGGAGCACGGAGCGGGCGGGTCCGCTCACCGTCGCGAGCACGTCGCCCGCCGCGAACTCCTCCCCGTCTGCACGTTCCAGGATCACCTCGACCGCTGGGTCCGTGAGCGTCATCGCGGCGGCGAAGACCTCGCCGCCGGCGAAGGTCCCCGGCTCGCGCGCGACGAGCCGGGCGGTCGCGTATGCCGTCTCGGGAATGAGGAGCTGGCTGGTGAGGTCGCCCCAGGGTGCGTCCTCCACGAGGGCGGCCCGGACGGCGGTCTCGATGATCTGGCGGGTCAGCATGCGAGGGCGGCTTTCTGCACGTGCGCGACGGGCAGGAGCACCGTGTGCCGCGCGGGAGGGTCGGCGGGGGCGGGGAAGTCGGAGCGGAAGTGGGCGCCGCGCGACTCCTCGCGGGCGAGGGCGGCGGCGACGACGAGACGCCCGACCTGCAGCAGGTCGCGGTCCTCGCCGGGTTCGGGATCGGCGGTGGCGGCGAGCTCCGCGGCGGCCTTCGTGAGCCCGGCGCGGTCGCGGTGGACGCCGGCGGCGTCCCACATCAGACGCTGGAGCCGCGCGCGCTCGAACCGCATGCCCGGAACGGCATGCTGGTCTTCGGCTGTGCCGTCGGGGTGGGGCGAGGACGACGGTGCCGTCGCGACGGACGCCTCCGCGATCCACTCCGGGGCGGCCTCCCACGGTCGCCCGATCGCACGGGCTGCGCGGTGCGCGAAGACCAGCCCCTCGAGCAGCGAATTCGACGCGAGCCTGTTCGCTCCGTGCGTGCCGGTGCACGCGACCTCGCCGACGGCGAAGAGACCGGGAACGGTGGTGCGGCCGCTGGTGTCGGTGGCGACGCCGCCCATGGCGTAGTGCGCGGCCGGGGTGACCGGCACCGGTTCGCGCGCCCAGTCCATCCCGGCCGCCCGGCACGCGGCGTCGATCGTGGGGAAGCGGCGTGCGAGGAACGCGGCGCCGAGCGCGGTCGCGTCCAGCACCACAGGAGCGCCGCCCTGTGCGGCCATCTCGACCGCGATCCCGCGGGCGACCACGTCGCGCGGGGCCAGCTCGGCGTCGGGATGCACGTCGAGCATGAACCGCTCGCCGCGCGCGTTGCGCAGCACGGCGCCCTCGCCGCGCACGGCCTCCGACACCAGGAACGACCCGGGCACAGCCAGTGCGGTGGGGTGGAACTGCACGAACTCCAGGTCGGCGATGGCCGCTCCCGCCCGCCAGGCGGCCGCGACGCCGTCGCCGGTGGCGACGGCGGGGTTGGTCGTGTGGGCATACAGCTGTCCGAGGCCGCCCGTCGCGAGGACGACGGCGTCCGCCGCCACCTCCTGCACGGCGCCGTCGGCTCGGCGCACCAGAACCCCCGCCGCTGCGCCGTCACGCATCACGACATCGAGCAGGAAGGCCTGCTCGACGATCCGTGCGGCGGAGGAGCGCACAGCGGCGACGAGCGCCCGCTCGATCTCGGCGCCCGTGGCGTCGCCCCCCGCGTGCAGCACTCGCGCACGGGAGTGCGCCGCCTCCAGGCCGCGGGCGAGTCCGTCGCCGTCGCGATCGAACCGAACACCGAGGTCGATCAGCTCGCGGATGCGCTGCGGGGCGTCCGCGCAGAGCGCGTCCACGGCTTCGAGCACGGCGAGGCCGGCGCCGGCGCGCAGCGTGTCGGCCGCGTGCGCGGCCGAGCTGTCGTCCGGGAAGAGCGCGGCGGCGATCCCGCCCTGGGCGTACCGGGTGTTGCTTTCGGCGAGCACGGCCTTGGTGACCAGCACGACCTCGTGGTCGTGCGCCGCATCGAGCGCCGCGACCAGGCCGGCGATCCCGCTGCCGACGACGACCACACGTGCCACGTCAGGCCGCCATGGTCGTGTCCGGCCGCGCCGCGAGCATCCGCTCCAGCGCGACGCGGGCGGGCTCGGCGACCTCGGCCGGCACGCTCACCTGGTTGAGCACCTCGCCGCGGACGAGGCCCTCCAGCACCCACGCCAGGTAGCCGGGGTGGATGCGGTACATCGTCGAGCACGGGCAGACGACCGCGTCGAGGCAGAAGATCGTGTGCTGCGGGAACTGCGCCGCGAGCCGTTGGACGAGGTTGATCTCGGTCCCGATCGCGAACGTCGATCCGGCGGGCGCCGCCTGGATGGCCTTCACGATGTAGTCTGTCGAACCGTACTCGTCGGCCGCGTCGACGACGTCCATCGGGCACTCGGGGTGCACGATCACCCGGACGCCGGGGAACTCGGCGCGGGCGTGCTCGATCTGCCCGACCGTGAAGCGCTTGTGCACCGAGCAGAAGCCGTGCCAGAGGATCACGCGGGCGTCCTGCAGGGTCTGCTCGTCCGTCCCGCCCCACGCCTTGCGCGGGTTCCACAGCGGCATCTGCTCCAGCGGCACGCCCATCGCCTTGGCGGTGTTGCGGCCGAGGTGCTGGTCGGGGAAGAAAAGGACCCGCTGCCCGCGCTCGAACGCCCACTGCAGCACGGTCGCCGCGTTGGAGGAGGTGCAGACGATCCCGCCGTGCTCCCCGCAGAAGGCTTTGAGCGCCGCCGACGAGTTCATGTACGTCACCGGGATGACCGGCACACGCCCCTCCGCATCCGGCTCCGTCCCGTACAGCTCCTCGAGCTGCTCCCAGCACTCCTGCACCGAGTCGAGGTCGGCCATGTCGGCCATCGAGCACCCGGCGGCCAGGTTCGGGAGGATGACGCGCTGGTCGGGGCGCGACACGATGTCGGCGGTCTCGGCCATGAAGTGCACTCCGCAGAACACGATCGCCTCCGCCTCCGGACGCGCCTTGGCCGCATTCGCCAGCTGGAAGGAGTCGCCCACGAAGTCGGCGAACTGCACGACCTCGTCGCGCTGGTAGAAGTGGCCCATCACCGCGACGCGGTCTCCGAGTGCGGCCTTGGCGTCCAGGATGCGCGTGTGCAGCTCGTCGGCGCTCGCCGTGCGGTACTCCTCCGGCAGCTCGCCTTGCCGCGGTGCGAGTGCGGGGATCGGGTCGGCCATCGAGGCGCCGGGCCCGTACGACGGGGGAGCGGAGTCGAAGTTCCAGGGCGCCTCGACGAGGTCGGGCGTGCAGGTCGCGCCGTCGACCTCGCCGCGGGCGATGAGCTGGATGGTCGTGTCGACCGAGGCGATCGTGGTCATTTCTCTCCTCCGAATGGATGCTGCTGGCGCGGCAGTGGGCCCGCGTCGGCGAGGTCGATCGAGTCGTTGTACCGGTAGAGCCGCGGGGGGCGGTGCGGTGTGCCGGTCAGGTATTCGTCCGTCGCCTCCACAGTGCCGGAGGCCTCGATCGTGCGGCGGAAGTTGGCGGGGTCGAGCGCGCGCCCGAGGACCGCCTCGTGCACCTCCCGCAGCTGGGCGAGGGTGAAGCGCTCGCCCAGGAAGGCGTGGGCGATGCGGGAGTACTCCATCTTGGTGCGCAGCCGCCAGAGGGCGTACTCCGCGATGAGCTGGTGGTCGAAGGCGAGCGGCGGGAGGTCGTCGGCCGGGAACCAGCGCACGTTCTCGCCGACGCTCGCACGCTCGGCCTCCTCCGAGCGCACCAGCGCCCAGTAGACGATCGAGACGACGCGTTCGCCGGCGGGGGAGCGGGAGGTGTCGCCGAAGGCGTACAGCTGCTCCAGGTACCGCGGGGTGAGGCCGGTCGTGTCGCTGAGGGTGCGGGCGGCGGCGAAGGCGAGATCCTCCTCGCCGTGCAGCGGCCCGCCGGGGAGCGCCCAGCGGCCCTCGAACGGATCGCGGATGCGGCGCACCAGTGGCAGCCAGACCTGGGGAAGGCCGCCCGTCGCGTCGTCCGTGCGCAGGGCGAAGATCACCGTGGAGACGGCGAGCATCACGCTCGGCCTCTGGTGCTCCCCTGCCATCGCTGCTCCCGTTCGGACGGAACCGCTACTAAAAGTCATTCTGACTCTAACTTGACCCATCTTAGTGTCAGATCGACCAGAACACCAAACCGCCGCGTCCGTTATGCTGGCCCCATCCAACTGAACACAGGGCCGACGAGGTCGATGCGGGAGAGTCGCGCGCGCGAGCGTGGCGACACCGAAGGAGCAATCCTCCCCGACAATCTCTCAGGTACGCGTACCGCATCGGACTGGCCACTCTGAAAAGCAGGACGGCGACCGCCGTCCTCGCCCACGGTGAAAATCGGCGGCGCCCGCGCGGGTGCTCGCCGGTGAAACTCTCAGGCCGGATGACAGAGGGGGAGTTCTTCCCGTCAGCGGGCGACCGCTGCGACAGCCCCCGGCCGACGGCCGGCGATCGGAGAACTCATGACCTCGCAGGACGACCGGCCGCACGACGGCGGACGCACGTCGCCCCTCCACGACGCCCACGCCGCCGCGGGCGCCTCCTTCACAGACTTCGCCGGGTGGCAGATGCCCGTGCGCTACTCGAGCGACCTCGCCGAGCATCACGCCGTCCGCACCGCGGCGGGGCTGTTCGACCTCTCCCACATGGGCGAGATCGTGCTCATCGGGCCGGAGGCCGGGGAGGCCCTGGACTACGCGCTCGCCGGCAAGCTCTCCGCTCTCGCGATCGACCAGGCGAAGTACTCGCTGCTGCTCTCGCGCGCCGGCGGGATCGTGGACGACCTGGTGGTCTACCGCACCGGCGACGACCGCTTCATGGTGGTCGCCAACGCCGGCAACCGCGACGTCGTCGCCGAGGAGTTGCGCGAGCGCACCGCCCCGTTCGATGTCGAGGTCTACGACGAGAGCGACGACATCGCCCTGATCGCGGTGCAGGGGCCGGCGAGCCTGTCCATCCTGCTCGCGACCGAGGGCTTCACCGTCGAGGGCGGCGACATCGCCGAGCGCCTCACCGCGCTCAAGTACTACTGGAGCGTTCCCGCCGAGTTCGAGGGCCACCAGGTCCTCATCGCGCGCACCGGCTACACGGGTGAGGACGGCTTCGAGCTGTATCTCGCGCCCGACGAGGCGCGCACCCTGTGGGACGCCCTCCTGGAGGCCGGCACCGAGCAGGGCCTCGTGCCCGCCGGTCTCGCCAGCCGCGACACCCTCCGTCTGGAGGCCGGGATGCCGCTGTACGGTCACGAGCTCGGCCTCGACACCAAGCCGGCGTCGGCCGGCCTCGGCCGCGTCGTGAACCTCGCGAAGGACACCGACTTCATCGGCCGCGCCGCCAGCGAGGACGGCCCCCACCCCGACGCCCGCGTGCTCGTCGGCCTGACCGGCCAGGGGAAGCGCGCCGCCCGCGCGGGCTACCCGGTGGTCGCCGCCGCCCCCGACGGCGCGGACGAGGAGGTGGGCGTCGTCACCTCCGGCGCCCTCTCGCCGACCATCGGCGTGCCCATCGCGATGGCCTACGTCGCGCCCCGGTTCGCCCGTCCCGGGACCGAGCTGCACGTCGACGTGCGCGGCACCCGCCTCCCGTTCACCGTCACCGCCCTCCCCTTCTACCGCAGGAAGACCGACTCCCCACGAAAGGACGGCTGACATGGCCGCAGAGCAGGACCTCAAGTACACCGCCGAGCACGAGTGGCTCCTCGTGGAGGGCGACGTCGCGACCGTGGGCATCACCTCCTACGCCGCCGAGAAGCTGGGCGACGTCGTCTTCGTCGAACTGCCGGCGGTGGGCAGCTCCGTCGCCGCCGGTCGTGTCGTCGGCGAGATCGAGTCGACGAAGTCGGTCGGTGAGCTGTTCGCGCCCGTCGACGGCACCGTCACCGCCGTGAACGACGCCGTCGTCGATTCCCCCGAGCTGGTCAACAGCGACCCGTTCGGCGAGGGCTGGCTCGTGAAGGTCTCCTTCACCGAGCTGCCCGCCCTGCTCGGCTACGACGAGTACGCCGCCCTCACGGGCGAGTGAGGCTGTTCCCCGCACATGACTGAACTCTTCCAGGCGCGCCACATCGGGACCGACGGCGACGCTCAGCGCACCATGCTGTCCGCACTCGGGGAGGCGCACGCGCGCTCGTACTCCTCCGTCGAGGAGGTCGTCGCCGCGGCCGTGCCCGCCGGCATCCGCGTCGACCCCGCCTACCGGCCCGCGCTGCCGTCGCCCGCGAGCGAGCGTGCCGCGCTCCGCGAGCTGCGGCAGATCGCCTCGCGCAACACGGTCAACCGCTCGCTGATCGGCCTCGGCTACTACGGGACCATCACCCCCGCGGTCGTCAAGCGGAACGTGCTCGAGAACCCCGGCTGGTACACGGCGTACACGCCCTACCAGCCCGAGATCTCGCAGGGACGTCTGGAAGCCCTGATCAACTTCCAGACGATGGTCGCCGATCTCACGGGGCTCGACACCGCGAACGCGTCGATGCTCGACGAGGGCACCGCCGTGGTCGAGGGGATGCTGCTGGCCCGGCGCGCCTCCAAGGCCGCGTCCGCGCGGTTCGTCGTCGACGTGGACACTTTCCCGCAGACCGTCGCCCTGCTCCGCAACCGGGCGGAGGCCGTCGGCATCGAGCTCGTCGTGCGCGACCTCGCGTCGACGGCCGCCGATGCCCCGGAGCTCTCCGACGCCTTCGGTCTGTTCGTGCAGTACCCGGGGGCGTCCGGGCGCGTCTGGGATCCGTCCGCCGTGATCGCGACGGCCAAGGCCGCCGGCGCCGTCGTGGTGGCGGCCGCCGACCTGCTCGCCCTCACGCAGCTCCGCTCGCCGGGAGAGCTCGGCGCCGATGTCGCGGTGGGCACGAGCCAGCGCTTCGGGGTGCCGATGGGGTTCGGCGGCCCGCACGCCGGCTACATGGCCGTCCGCTCCGGACTGGAGCGTCAGCTGCCCGGCCGCCTCGTCGGCGTCTCGCAGGACGCCGTGGGCAAGCCGGCCTACCGCCTCACCCTGCAGACCCGCGAGCAGCACATCCGCCGGGAGAAGGCCACCTCCAACATCTGCACCGCGCAGGTGCTCCTGGCCGTCATGGCCGCGATGTACGCCGTCTATCACGGCCCGCGCGGGCTCCGCGCGATCGGCCGCCAGGTGCACGCGAGCACCGCCGCGGTCGCAGAGCTGCTGCGCGCCTCGGGCGTCGAGGTGGTGTCCCGGTCGTTCTTCGACACGCTCCAGGTCGCCGTCGACGACGCGTCCGGCGTCGTCGAGCGCGCCCACGCACGCGGGCTGCTGCTGCACGCCACGGACGCGGGCCTGGTCTCCCTGAGCGTGGACGAGGAGGTCGCCGCCGACCTGCGCGACGGCGTCTTCCCCCTCGCGGACCTGATCGAGGCCCTCGGCGGCACGGTCGACGGCGAGCCCGCGCTGTCGCTGCCGTCCGCCGCGTCCTTCGACTCCGCCCTCGAGCGCCGCTCGGAGTACCTGACCCATCCGGTCTTCAACACCCACCACTCCGAGACCGCCATGATGCGCTACCTGCGCCAGCTGCAGGACCGCGACTACGCGCTCGACCGCGGCATGATCCCGCTCGGCTCCTGCACGATGAAGCTCAACGCCGCCACCGAGATGGAGGCGGTCACCTGGCCGGAGTTCGCCGCTCTCCACCCGTTCGCCCCCGCGGCGGACGTGAGCGGCTCCCTCGAGCTGATCGACCAGCTCGAGGCCTGGCTCGCCGACGTGACGGGCTACGACACCGTCTCCCTGCAGCCCAACGCGGGCAGCCAGGGCGAGCTCGCCGGCCTGCTGGCGATCCGCGGCTACCACCGTTCACGCGGGGATGAACAGCGCACGGTCTGTCTCATCCCGCAGAGCGCGCACGGCACGAACGCCGCCTCCGCCGTCCTGGCCGGGATGCGCGTGGTCGTCGTCGCGACCGACGGGCTCGGCAACGTCGACCTGGACGATCTCCGCGCGAAGATCGCGGAGCACGCCGAGACGCTCGCCGCCCTCATGATCACCTACCCGTCGACGCACGGCGTGTACGAGCACGAGGTCGTGGCGATCACCTCCGCCGTCCACGACGCCGGGGGACAGGTCTACGTCGACGGCGCCAACCTCAACGCCCTGCTCGGCTACGCGCGGTTCGGCGACTTCGGCGGCGATGTCAGCCACCTCAACCTGCACAAGACCTTCTGCATCCCGCACGGCGGCGGCGGTCCCGGCGTCGGCCCGGTCGCGGCGAAGGCGCACCTCGCGCCGTTCCTGCCCGGCCACCCGCTCGCGCAGGACGCCACGCACGTCCTCGCCGGCGGAGGACGGGTGGAGCACGGCGGCGCGCCGGTCTCGGCCGCGCCGTACGGCAGTCCGAGCATCCTCCCCATCAGCTGGGCGTATGTCCGCATGATGGGCGCCGAGGGTCTGCGGGACGCGACCGGTGCTGCTGTGCTCGCCGCCAACTACGTCGCCGCGCGCCTGCGCGACCACTTCCCGGTGCTGTACGCGGGCGAGGACGGCCTCGTAGCGCACGAGTGCATCCTCGACGTCCGCCCGCTCACCGAGCGCACGGGCGTGACGGTGGACGACGTGGCGAAGCGCCTCGTCGACTACGGCTTCCACGCGCCGACGATGTCGTTCCCCGTCGCGGGCACGCTGATGGTGGAGCCGACCGAGAGCGAGGACCTCGCCGAGCTCGACCGCTTCGTGACGGCCATGATCGCGATCAAGGCCGAGGCCGACGCCGTCGCCGACGGGGCCTGGCCCGTCGACGACAACCCGCTGCGCGGAGCGCCGCACACGGCGGAGTCCGTCGTCGCCGCCGACTGGGACCACCCGTACACGCGCGAGCAGGCCGTCTACCCGGTCCCGGGGCTGGTGCGCGGCAAGTACTGGCCACCGGTGCGCCGCATCGACCAGGCCTACGGCGACCGCAACCTGTTCTGCGCCTGCCCGCCGCCGGAGGCGTTCTCCTGAGTCGCGGCCGTCGCCCGGTGGCCCGTCACGCGAAGATCGCGGGCCACCAGGCGACGGCGAGCGGATAGCCGACGAACGAAACGATGTCGATGACGACGTGCGCGATCACCAGGGGCATCGTCCGGCCCCAGCGCGTGTAGCACCAGCCGAAGACGACGCCCATGACGGCGTTGCCGATGAACGGGCCGAAGCCCTGGTAGAGGTGGTAGCTGCCGCGCAGCACCGCAGCACCCAGGATGATCGTCCAGGTGCCCCAGCCGAGCTGGCGCAGCCGGGTGTAGAGGTACCCGACGACGATGACCTCCTCCTGCAGCCCGGCCCGCAGCGCCGCGAGGATCAGGACCGGCACCGTCCACCAGTGGGTGGTGAGCGACGACGCCTCGACGGTGACGGTGATGCCGAGCACGCGCGTGAGCGCGAAGAACAGGATGCCCGGGATGCCGATCACCAAGAAGAGCAGCCCGCCCCGCCCGAGGTCCTGCCAGGGCCGGGTGGCGTCCAGGCCGATCCGCCGGAACCCGCTGCGCCCCGGCTGCCAGAGGAGGAAGATCACCAGTGCGACGGCGAACAGCGGGAACAGGTTGCCCAGCACCTGGTACACGACGTCGAACAGCTCCCGGCTCGACTGCGACGGGTTGACCTGGGCCACCTGGTCGGCCAGCGCTTGCGACCGCGTGCTCTTGTCGACGATGTCGACGATCGCGTAGATCGCGGACTGCCCGAGGGACAGCCCCAGAACGATCGCGATCTCCCACCACAGCCGCGCCCGGCCGGGCCGCTCGACGGGCACCTCGCCGGTCCAGGTCGGTTCACTGCTCATATGTGCATCCTGCCAGCCCCGAGGCCGCGCCGCCGGGGGAGTCCCGGAAGCGTCTGAGAGCGTTCGAAGGCCGTGGAAGCGCTTGAAATCGTGCATGCGACGACGCTTTCCGGGTGTTTCGGGCGGGGGTGCGCAAGATTCCGCCGACTGAGTTACCACTGTGTAACGTTTTCGGGCCTCATTTTGCATTGATGGCGTGCGCTACCTAGGGTCATTCTTATCGAGCGCGGCCTGGGCACTCTCGCACGCCTGTGCCGCGCACACTTCGCACAGGAGGAACATTGCACACCAAGGGAAGAAAGGTCAGGTTCGCGGTCAGCGCGGTCGCCGTCGCAGGCGTCGCCGCACTCGCCCTCTCCGCCTGCACCACGTCCGGGAGCACCGGCGGTTCGACCGCTGCCAAGGGCGGCACCGTGACGGTCGCCGTCGTGAACGACCTGACCTCGCTCAACTCGCAGACCCCCCAGGGCAACCTGGACACCAACGGCCAGGTCGGCTACCTCGATGGATCGTACGGCTCCGGCTTCCAGTACATCGACAACAACTACAAGATCGTCCACGACGACTCGTTCGGCACGTTCGAGAAGACCTCGGACGACCCGCTGACTGTCAAGTACACGCTTCCCAAGGACGCCAAGTGGTCCGACGGCCAGCCCGTCACCGCCGACGACATGGTCCTCGGCTGGGCCATGCAGTCCGCCTACTACGACTCCGCGACCCTCGACCCCGACTCGGGTGAGGTCAAGTCGGGCACGCAGTACTTCACCCCGGCCGCCGGAACCGCCGGCATCGACCAGACGTCGTTCCCGACCATCGGCGACGACAACCACTCGATCACCCTCAAGTACGCGAAGCCCTTCGTGGACTGGGAGCTCTTCAACCCGATCGCGCAGCCCGCGCACATCGTGGCCAAGAAGGCGGGCCTCTCGTCGGCCGCCGACCTGACCAAGCTGCTCAAGGGCCTCCCGAAGGGCGACCCGTCGAACCCGGCCGCTCCGGACGCGACGCTCAAGAAGGCCGCCGACTTCGTCAACACCGGCTACGACATCACCGCGTTCCCGACCGACAAGGACCTCCTCGTCGCCTCCGGCCCGTACGTCGTGTCCAGCTGGACCCCCGGTCAGTCGATCACCATGACGAAGAACAAGTACTTCTGGGGCAAGAACAAGGGCAACGTCGACAAGATCGTCTTCCGCATCATCCCGGACCCGAGCGCCCAGGTCACCGCTCTCCAGAACGGTGAGGTCGACATCATCAACCCGCAGGCCTCGGCCGACACGCTCACTGCGCTCAAGCAGACGAGCGCGAAGGTCCTGACCGGCGACCAGGCGTCGTACGACCACCTCGACCTCAACTTCGGCTCGCAGACGTTCGCCGACCCGAAGGTGCGCGAGGCGTTCCTCAAGACGATCCCGCGTCAGCAGATCCTCGACTCGATCGTCACCCCGGTGAACTCGAAGGCCAAGGTCCTGAACTCGCAGATCTGGCTGCCGAACCAGTCGGAGTACGCGGACGCGGTCAAGAGCAACGGCTCCGACGCCTACGACAAGGTGGACATCGACGGCGCCAAGGCCCTGCTGGCCGGCGCGACCCCGACAGTCCGCATCCTCTACAACACGAACAACCCGAACCGTGTCGACGAGTTCCAGGCCATCCAGGCCTCGGCCTCCAAGGCCGGCTTCAAGATCGTCGACGCCGGATCGCCCGACTGGAGCAAGCTCCTGCCGGGTGGCGACTACGACGCCTCGCTGTTCGGCTGGATCAGCCCGGGTGCCGGCACCTCGCAGATCCCGCAGCTGTTCACCACCGGTGGCGGCGGTAACTACAACCGCTACAACGCGATGAACGATGTCGCGGTGCAGACCCAGACCACCCTGGACAAGGACGAGCTCACCAAGCTCGAGCTGCAGATCGACACGGCCACCTTCAAGGACGGCTACGGCCTGCCGCTGTTCCAGCTGCCCGGCGTCTTCGGCGCCAGCGCTCGCGTCGAGGGCGTGAAGTACATGGGCAACCAGACCGGTCCGTTCTGGAACTTCTGGGAGTGGTCGGTCAAGTCCTCCTCGAAGTAACACCTCCGACAGCGAGAGTGCCCGGGTGAACCCCGGGCACTCTCCTGCGGCGGGGCGTCGGCTCTCCGGCCGGCGCCCCGTATCATGTAGTCGGTGGACGCGATCCGTCCGCCCATCCGAGACGCGCCCAGGCGAGCCCAGCCCGCCGCCCCACCCGTTCGGCGCGTCCTGTCAGTAAGGGTTCCCCACCTATGGCGAGTTTCATCCTGAGACGCCTACTGGTCTCAGTGCTCATCATCATCGCCGCTTCGTTCCTGATGTACATGCTGGTGGCCTACAGCGCCGACCCGCTCCAGGACCTCCGGAGCAGCAACTCCCCGAACAAGACGCAGCTGATCGCCGCCCGCGTGCAGCTGCTCGACCTCGATGTCATCCCGCCGTTGCGGTGGCTGCTCTGGCTCGGGGGCGCGGCCAAGTGCCTCATTCCGTTCGCCAACGCGTGCGACCTCGGCTCGACGGTGTCGAACGCCAAGGTGGTCGACATCCTCCCGCAGGCGCTCGGCTCGACCATCCAGCTGGTCACGGTTGCGCTGATCCTCGCGATCCTCCTCGGTGTGACGATCGGAATCGTCACGGCCCTCCGGCAGTACAGCGGACTCGACAACGTCGTCACGTTCCTCAGCTTCTTCCTGTACTCCCTCCCGGCCTTCCTCGTGGCCGTCCTCCTCAAGGAGTTCGTCGCCATCGGGTTCAACAACTTCCTCGTGCACCCCGTGATCCCGTGGTGGGTGGCGGTGATCATCGGCATCGTCGCCGGTTTCATCTGGCAATCCCTGATCGGCGGCGACCTGCGCAGGAGGGTCTGGACCTTCGGCATCTCGGGCGTCGCCACCGCCGGTGTGCTGCTGCTGATGTCGGCGCTGAACTGGTTCCTCCAGCCCGGCCTCGGCCCGGTGGTCATGATCATCCTGATCGCCGCCGTGATCGTCGGAACGACCGCGCTGATCTCGGGCCTCCAGAACCGCCGCGCGCTGATCTCGGCGGCGATCACCGGAGCGATCGCCCTCGTCTGCTACTTCGCCCTGCAGGGCCTGTTCGCGGTCTCCACGCCGGCGACGATCGCCATCCTGGCGGTCGTCGCGGTCATCGTGAGCCTCGCGGTCGGCTGGTTCGTCGGCGGATACGACCGCGGTCAGAACATGCGCATCTCCGTCATCGTCGGCATCGTCTCGGGCTTCCTGATCCTGGTCGACCGCTTCATGCAGGCGTGGCCGCAGTACTTCCAGGACACCAACGGCCGTCCCATCGCGACCGTCGGCTCCTCGACGCCGGGCCTCACCGGCGACATGTGGGAGACCGGGCTCGACACCTTCACTCACCTGCTCCTGCCGACGATCGCCCTGTTGCTGATCTCGTTCGCGTCGTACACCCGCTACTCGCGGGCGGGCATGCTCGAGGTCCTCAACCAGGACTTCATCCGCACAGCCCGGGCGAAGGGCCTCCCCGAGCGCACGGTCGTCGTGCGCCACGCCTTCCGCAACATGCTCATCCCGATCACCACCCTCGTGGCGTTCGACGTGGGCGCGCTGCTCGGTGGCGCCATCATCACCGAGAAGGTGTTCGCCATCCCCGGCATGGGGTCGATCTTCGCGGCCGGACTCAGCCGCGGCGACCTCAACCCGGTCATGGCGTACTTCCTCGTGATCGCGGTCATGGCCATCCTGTTCAACTTCCTCGCGGACCTCGCCTACGCCGCACTCGACCCGAGAGTGAGGGTCCGATAAATGTCTGCTCCCGAATCCCGCATCGCCGACGAGCTGGAGGCGCCCAGCGCGCCGCCCGTCAGCCAGGGCAAGCTCATCTGGAAGCGATTCCTCTCCAACAAGGTCGCCGTCGGCAGCGCCATCCTGTTCATCCTGATCGTGCTCTTCTCCGTCTCGGCGATCGGCATCGGCCCGATCCACGGCTGGTGGAAGTACTCGTACACCGAGCTGAACGACCAGTTCCAGCAGGGCTCGCCCTCGGCGGAGCACCCGTTCGGTCAGGACCGCATCGGCAAGGACTACTTCGCACTCACGATGCGCGGCATCCAGAACTCGGTGCTCGTCATGATCGTCCTCGGCCTCATCGCGAGTGTCGTCGGCGTGGTCGTCGGCGCGATCGCCGGGTACTTCCGCGGCGTCGTCGACGCGATCCTGATGCGCATCACCGATGTGTTCATCGTCATCCCGGCGCTCGTGATCGGCTCCGTGGTCGGCCACGCCTTCGGCGGACTCGGCGCGTTCTTCCTCGCGCTGATGCTCGGCTTCTTCTCCTGGATGGGCATCGCCCGACTGGTCCGGGGCGAGTTCCTCTCCCTGCGCGAGCGCGAGTTCGTCGAGGCGGCCCGTGTGGCCGGCGCGTCGGACATGCGCATCATCTTCAAGCACATCCTGCCGAACGCGATCGGCGTCGTGATCGTCGCGTCGACCCTGATCATGGCCTCGGCCATCCTGCTCGAGACGGCCCTGTCGTTCCTCGGCTACGGCATCAAGGCACCCGACGTGTCACTCGGTCTCCTGATCAGCTCGAACGAGTCCGCGTTCCAGACCCGGCCGTGGCTGTTCTGGTGGCCGGCGGCGTTCATCGTCTCCCTCGCGCTGCTGGTCAACTTCGTCGGCGACGGACTGCGCGACGCGTTCGACCCGCGCCATCGCCGCTTCAACCTGCGCAAGATGCGCGAGCAGGAGCCGGAGTCGGGTGAGGGCGGCGACGGCGGCCCGACGACGGGCGCCGCCCTCGCGGAGGACGTGCTGTGACCTCCCGCTTCGCCGCCGTGCTCCTGGACCCGCTAGGCCAGGAGCAGGGCGGCGACCGTGCCTGCCAGCAGCACGGCGATGCCGCACAGCGTCGCCACGTGCCAGCGGCTCGTCACGGGCGCCTGTTCGGCGCGGCCCGCCTCGATGGCGCCGGACGCCTGGAGCTCGCTCCAGCGGCGGCGCACCACCTCGGCGGCGGCGCCCGACTCGGTCGACAGCAGGTCGCCGGGACGGCGCACCGTGGCCTCGACGCTCGGCCGGCCCACGCGTCCTTTGGTCTCGTCGCGGGTGGCGCGCAGCGTCCGGCTGGTGCCGGGCGCGGGTGCGGACCACACCGGGATCTTCCGGCCCGGGGTGTAGAGCGTCAGCGCGTACTTGGTGTCGACATGGATCAGCGCCTCCCAGGGGATGTGCACGGTCCGCGTCACGTTGACGGCGGTCAGGCCGTCGCGGTCGACGACGAACAGCGGACGCCACAGCATCGCCCAGCCGATGAGCGCGAACAGCGCGCACGGAACGACGTACAGCAGACGGGCGTCGTGGACGCTCACCAGCAGCCCGACGGTCAGGACGGCGGCGGCCGCCCAGACCAGGACGGCAAGCACCCGGTTGAACCGGGACACGAAAACCTCGCGGTCGGGGGAGGGGACGTAGGGCATGGTTCCATGCTCTCATCCCGCCCACACGGCATCCCGACGCCGACCGCTCCCGAAAGGAACCTCGAATCATGACCGACACCACCACCGGTCAGGCCGGCGTCGTGACCGGAGCCCCCGTCCTGGAGGTCAGCGGCCTCTCCGTCGACTTCGGCGTCGACGGCGTCTGGGTCCCCGCGGCCAAGAAGCTCGACTACTCGATCAAGGCGGGCGAAGTGCTCGCGATCGTGGGCGAGTCCGGCTCCGGCAAGAGTGCGAGCTCGATGGCGATCCTCGACCTCCTGCCGAAGAACTCGCGCATCCGCGGGTCGATCAAGCTGGAGGGGCGCGAGATCACCGGCCTCTCGCAGTCGCAGATGCGGCGCGTCCGCGGCAACCAGGTCGCCGTGATCTTCCAGGAGCCGATGACGGCGCTCAACCCCGTCTACACCGTCGGCTTCCAGATCGTGGAGACGCTGCGCATCCACTACGGCATGTCGCCGCACGAGGCGAAGGAGCGCGCGCTCGAACTGCTCGACATGGTCGAGCTGCCGGACCCGGTGAAGGCCTTCAACTCCTACCCGCACCAGCTCTCCGGCGGCCAGCGGCAGCGTGCGATGATCGCCCAGTCGATCTCGTGCGACCCGAAGCTGCTCATCGCCGACGAACCGACCACGGCCCTCGACGTCACGGTGCAGGCCGAGATCCTGGAGCTGCTGCGCAGCCTCCGCGACCGGCTCGACAGTGCCATCCTCCTCATCACGCACGACATGGGCGTGGTCGCCGACCTGGCCGACAACATCGTCGTGATGCGCAAGGGCGACATCGTCGAGGCGGGCACCGTGGAGGGCGTCTTCGCGGCTCCGCAGCACCCGTACACGATCGCTCTGCTCGACGCGGTTCCGCACCTCGGCCAGCGTGAGGACGAGGAGATCGACACGACCGCCGCCCTCGCCGCCGGCACCGAGAACCCCGACGCCGCCTTCGCCGAGCGCATCCGCGCCAACGAGCGCCTCGCCGCCGCCGAGCACGAGAAGTCCGAGATGGACAAGCGAGCGGTCGTGGTCGACTTCGACAAGGTCTCGATCGAATATCCGAAGCACGGGCGTGTGCCCGCGTTCCGGGCCGCGACCGACATCGATCTGACCATCCACGAGGGCGAGGTCGTCGGCCTCGTGGGCGAGTCGGGCTCCGGCAAGACCACCCTGGGCCGCGCGGCCATCGGTCTTCTGCCCATCCACTCGGGCAGGCTGGTCGTCGCCGGGCAGGACATCAGCAACGCCAAGCGCGACGAGATCCGCAAGCTGCACCGCAACGTCGGCATCGTCTTCCAGGACCCGTCGTCGTCGCTGAACCCGCGCCTGCAGATCGCCGACTCGATCGGCGAGCCGCTGCGCCTCGCCAAGGGACTCAAGGGCGCCGACCTCGCCAAGGAGGTGGACCGCCTCCTGGACAGCGTCGAGCTTCCCCGCGCGTACCGCAGCCGCTTCCCGCACGAGCTCTCGGGCGGTCAGAAGCAGCGTGTCGGCATCGCCCGCGCCCTGTCGCTGAAGCCGCAGGTGCTCATCGCGGACGAGCCGACCAGTGCGCTGGACGTGTCGGTGCAGGCCCGGGTGCTGGAGCTCATGCAGCAGCTCCAGAAGGAGATGAACTTCGCCTGCCTGTTCATCACCCACGACCTCGCAGTCATCGACGTCCTCGCCGACCGCATCGCGGTGATGCACCACGGCAGCCTGGTCGAGGTCGGCACCCGCGACGAGATCCTCCGCTACCCGAAGGAGGCGTACACCCAGCGCCTCCTCGCCGCGGTGCCGCTCCCGGACCCGGAGCAGCAGCGCGCGCGCCGGGCTCTGCGTCTCGAGCTGCTGGCCGCCGGCTCCGACGAGGCCGCCCCGGTCAACGAGGGTCTGCCGCAGGAGCCCGAGCCGCCGGTGGCGCAGGGCCTGTAACCTCCCGTCCACCGGATCGTCACGGAACGCCGTCCCCGCCGAGCGCGGGGGCGGCGTTCCGTGCTGTCCGGAGGGGATAGAATGGACCGTTCCCCGAAAACCTCCTGACGAGAGTCGAGCCCTCACGCATGTCCGAGAACGCCGTCGCCCACCGCGACGATCTGCGCAATGTCGCGATCGTGGCCCACGTCGACCACGGCAAGACCACGCTGGTCGATGCCATGCTGCGCCAGACGAACTCGTTCGGCGACCACGAGCACGTCGAAGAGCGCGCGATGGACTCCAACGAGCTGGAGCGTGAGAAGGGCATCACGATCCTCGCCAAGAACACGGCGATCTCGTACAAGGGCAAGCACGCCACGAACGGCCCGATCACCATCAACGTGATCGACACCCCGGGCCACGCCGACTTCGGCGGCGAGGTCGAGCGCGGTCTGTCGATGGTCGACGGGGTCGTCCTGCTCGTCGACTCGAGCGAGGGCCCGCTCCCGCAGACCCGTTTCGTGCTGCGCAAGGCGCTCGAGGCCAAGCTGCCGGTCATCCTGGCCGTGAACAAGACCGACCGCGGCGACGCCCGCATCGAGGAGGTCGTCGGCGAGAGCCAGGACCTGCTCCTCGGACTCGCGAGCGACCTCGCGGACGACGTGCCCGATCTCGACCTCGACGCCATCCTCGACGTGCCCGTCGTGTACGCGTCCGGCCGCGCCGGCGCGGCGAGCCGCAATCAGCCGGCCAACGGCGAGCTGCCCGACAACGACGACCTCGAGCCGCTGTTCGAGGCCATCCTCGAGCACATCCCGGCACCGAGCTACGACCCCGAGGCGCCCCTGCAGGCGCACGTCACCAACCTCGACGCCTCGCCGTTCCTCGGCCGACTCGCGCTGCTCCGCATCTTCAACGGCACCCTCCGCAAGGGCCAGACCGTCGCCTGGGTGCGTCACGACGGCGACGTGCACAACGTCCGCGTCACGGAGCTGCTGATGACGAAGGCGCTCGACCGCTACCCGGCCGAGTCCGCGGGCCCGGGCGACATCGTCGCCGTCGCCGGCTTCGCCGACATCATGATCGGCGACACCCTGGCCGACCCGGACGACGTCCGTCCGCTTCCCGCCATCCACGTCGACGAGCCCGCGATCTCCATGACCATCGGCACCAACACGTCGCCTCTGGTCGGCAAGGTGAAGGGCCACAAGCTGACGGCCCGCATGGTCAAGGACCGCCTGGACCGTGAGCTCATCGGCAACGTGTCGCTGCGCGTTCTCGACATCGGCCGTCCGGACGCCTGGGAGGTGCAGGGCCGCGGCGAGCTCGCGCTGGCCATCCTCGTCGAGCAGATGCGCCGCGAGGGCTACGAGCTCACCGTCGGAAAGCCCCAGGTGGTCACCAAGAAGGTCGACGGCAAGACGCACGAGCCGTACGAGCACCTGACGATCGACGCCCCCGAGGAGTACCTCGGCGCGATCACCCAGCTGCTCGCCGCCCGCAAGGGACGCATGGAGAACATGACCAACCACGGCACCGGCTGGGTGCGCATGGAGTTCATCGTGCCGTCGCGCGGCCTCATCGGCTTCCGCACCGAGTTCCTCACCACCACGCGCGGCACCGGCATCGCGAACGCCATCGCGCACGGCTACGACGAGTGGGCCGGTCAGATCGTCACCCGCAGCAACGGCTCGATCGTGGCCGACCGTGCCGGCGTCGTGACGCCGTTCGCGATCATCGCGCTGCAGGAGCGCATGAGCTTCTTCGTGAACCCCACCGAGGAGGTCTACGAGGGCATGGTCATCGGCGAGAACTCGCGCGCCGACGACATGGACGTGAACATCACCAAGGAGAAGAAGCTCACCAACATGCGCTCCTCCACCGCCGACACGTTCGAGTCCATGACGCCGTCGCGTCAGCTGACCCTCGAGGAGTGCCTCGAGTTCGCCCGCGAGGACGAGTGCGTCGAGGTGACCCCGGAGGCCGTGCGCATCCGCAAGGTCGAGCTCGACGCCACCGCGCGCGGCCGCGCCGCCGCCCGCCTCAAGCGCCAGGACGCGTAGCGCCGACGACGAAGGGGTGGGGATTCGTGACGAATGTCGCGAATCCCCACCCCTTTTCGTGCATTCGGCACGAATGTGCGGGCTACGTGAAGAGCCCGGCGCCCACGTAGGATCCCTCGGTCGCGCCGGGAGGCACGGCGAAGACGCCGGAGCCGACGTGCTTGAGGTACTCGTTCAGCAGGTCGCTGCGGGAGAGCCGGGTCTGGATGGGGATGAACTGTCTGCGCGGGTCGCGCTGGAACGCGATGAAGAACAGCCCGGCGTTGAGCCGGCCCAGGTCGTCGTTGCCGTCCACGAAGTTGTAGCCGCGGCGCAGCAGCTGGGCGCCGTCGTTCATCGTGGGGTGTGCGAGGCGGACGTGCGAGTCCGGGTCGATCTTCGTGCCGCCGTCGGAGGCGAGCGCGAGGAAGTTCGGGTCGCTGAACTCCGTGCCTCCCGAGAGCGGGGCGCCCTCGCCTTTGTCGCGGCCGATGATGCGCTCCTGCTCGCCGAGCTGCTGGCGGTCCCAGTTCTCGATGACCATGCGGATCTTCCGGGCGACGAGGTACGAGCCGCCCGCCATCCAGGAGGCGCCGTCGGAGCCGGCGGCCCACACCTGGTCCTCGACCACCTTCTGGTCCTCGGACTTGATGTTCGCGGTGCCGTCCTTGAAGCCGAACAGGTTGCGCGGCGTCACCTGGCTGCGGGAGGTGGAGGAGGTGCGGCCGAAGCCGAGCTGCGACCACCGGATCGCCGCCCGCCCGAAGGCGATGCGCGACAGGTTGCGGATGGCGTGCACGGCGACCTGCGGGTCCTCGCTGCAGGCCTGGATGCAGAGGTCGCCCCCGCTGGCCGCGTCGACGAGAGCGTCGCCGGGGAAGTGGGGGAGATCGACGAGTGCGTCCGGACGCTTCGACGCGATCCCGAACCGGTCCCGGCCGTCGGCCGCGGTGAAGAGGGTCGGCCCGAAGCCGAAGGTGAGGGTGAGCCCCCCGGGCGGCAGGTCGAGGGCCTCGCCCGTGTCATCCGGGGGCTGGTCCGACGGGCCCGAGGCCGGGCCGTACGTGCCGGCGGCCTTGCCCTGGCTCATCCGAGCAGCGGCCACCGTCCAGTCGCGCAGCAGCTCGATCAGGCCGTAACGGTCGAGCCCGGGGGCGACGTCGAACGCGGCGAAGTGGAGGCGGTCCTGCACGGGCGTCGTGATCCCCGCCTGGTGCTCTCCGTAGAACGGGTAGACGGCGCTGGTGGCGGCCTGGGCGCCCGAGGCCGCGCGATCGACCGCGATCCCGGCGCCGAATCCGACGACCCCGGCGCCGACTCCGAGCCCGGCCAGGCCGAGTAGCCCACGCCGGGACAGTCCGGACCGCCCGGGGTCCTCGGCGGACCCCGGGCGTTCGGCGGGTGTTTCCTCGCTCACGCGACTCCTACTTGACGAGGATCGATGTCAGCTGGCTCAGCGGCTCGCTGAGGGCGTTCACCTCGTCGGAGAGCTCCTTCACCTGCTCGGTCGTGAGCTGGGTGTAGCTGACGTAGCCGTCGCCCGAGGTGTACTGGGCGAGGAGCTTGTCGATGGCGGCGAACTCCGTGTCGAGCGTCTTCGCGGCGCTCTTCCCGGTGCTGCCCTTCTCCAACAGGATGTCACGGACGGTGCCGTACGCGACCTCCGCGCCCTCCACGTTCGCTTTGAAGTCCCACAGGTCGGTGTGCGAGAAGGTCTCCTCCTCACCGGTGATCTTGCTGCGCGAGACCTCCTCCATCAGGCCGCTGGCGCCGTTGGAGATCTGGTCGAGCGTGAGGGTGAAGTCCTTGGCGTACACGAGGTCGTAGAGCTTCTGGGTGTCGGCGACGAGCTGATCGCCGAGCACCTTGCGCCCGGCGGCGTCGGACGGGGTGAACCCGGCCGGAGCCCAGAGGTCCTTCTCGATGCGGTGCCAGCCGGTCCAGTCCTGACCCTGCTCGAGGTCCGCCTCGCGCAGGTCGAGCGCCGGGTCGATGTCGCCGAACTGCTCGGCCGTAGGCTCGATGCGCTCGTAGAACATGCGCGCGGCCGGATACTGCGCCTGCGCCGCCGCGTCGTCGCCGCTCTCGTACGAGGCGGCGAACGCCTTCGTCGCGGTGAGGAGCTGACCCGCCTGGTCCTTGACATAGCTGGTGTAGTTGGTGACCGCCTGGGCGACCTGCTTGCTCTCGCTCGCGGTCTTCGTGTCACCCGATCCCTTGGTCACGGTGAACGCGGTGACGGAGGTCGGGCTGCCGACCATGCCCTTCTTGCAGGCCGTGAAGTAGTCGCCCTCGGCGAGCTGCACGACGTAGTTGACCGTCGTGCCCGGGCCGATGTTCTCCTTCTCGCCCGCGATGCGGAGCTTGTCCTGCGCGAGCACCTCGAACTCGTTGACGTCGGTGCCCTTGTTGGTGACCTGGAAGGTGACGGGGCCGGACGGTGCCGTCGCGGTCGACACGGTGCAGGCGTCGTCGTCGAGCGTGACGGAGATCGCCTCGGCCTCGGCGGTCGCCGTGTTGGGGACGCAGCCGGTGAGGGCGGCGGCGAGGGCGGCGGCGCCGGCGATGCTGCCGGCGATCACGCCGAGTGGACGGTATCGAGCCATGTGGGTGCTGTGCTTTCTCTTCGGGTGCTGTGGAATGCGGTGTCGGGGTGCGTGCGTGGGGCCGCCTCAGGAGGCGACGGGGGTGCCCGCCGCTTGGCCGGGGGCTCCGGAGGCCGCCGGCGGGCGGTGGGCGGCGCGCTGGGCGCGGATGTAGAAGAACGAGACGACGATGATGTAGCCGAACCAGGCGATGACCTGGAACCAGGTCGGGGACGGGTTGAAGTTGATCACACCGGCGAGCACGGTGCCGTACCAGCTGGAGGCCGGGATGGCGGCGCTGATGTCGTAGGCGTGGATGCCCGCGCCGGGGATCACGCCGGCCTCCTGCAGGTCGCCGACGCCGTACGCCAGCACGCCGCCCGCGACGAGGATGAGGAACGCGCCCGTCCAGGCGAAGAAGGTGCCGAGGTTGATGCGGACCATGCCGCGGTAGAGGAGGAAGCCGAGCACTCCGGCGGTCAGCAGGCCGAGCAGCGCGCCGACGAACGGCTCCCAGCTGCCGCCCGCGCTGTCGACGGTGGCCCACACGAAGAGCGCGGTCTCGATGCCTTCGCGGCCCACGCTGAGCATGGCCAGGATCACGACCCCCCATCCCGCGCCCACCAGCACCGAGTCGAGTCGCTCGTGCAGCAGGGACTTCATCGACCGGGCGGTCTTGCCCATCCAGAAGATCATCCACGTCACGAACGCGACCGCGACCACCGAGAGCCCGCCGCCGACGATCTCCTGCGCCTGGAAGCTCAGGCCGTAGGGGCCCCAGGTCAGCAGGGCTCCGATGCCGAGCGGGACGACGAGGGCGATGCCGACGCCGATCCAGAGCTTGGAGAGCACGTCCTTCCGGCCGACTTTGACGACGTAGGCGATGAGGATGGTGACGATGAGCGCCATCTCGAGGCCTTCGCGGAGGCCGATCAGATAGTTCGCGAGCACAGAGGACCTTGCTGGAGAGGGAAAGGGGGTTGGTAAGGCTAACCTTACCGATCGAGCGTACGTCCTGACCTCTCGATCTGTCCAGATAGGATGCGAGAATGCTCAGCCGGATCCTCAACGCCGTGCTGCTCGTGCTCGCCGGCCTCCTGGTCGGAGCGGTCGGCACGGTCGCGCACCCGATCGACGTCACCTGGGGGGTGGGCATCCCGCTCGGGCTGATCGGCGCGCTTCTCGCGTACACCTCGCTGCTGGTCGGACTCCGGCTCCTCGCGGCGACCCGGGTGCCCGCCATCCTCGCCGCGCTCGGCGCGATCGCGTCCGTGCTGCTCTTCGCGCAGCAGAGCCCGGGGGGCTCGGTGCTCATCCCGAACACGCTCGCCGGCCAGATCTGGCTCGTGGCGCCGATCCTGATCGCCGCCGTGGTGGTCGCCTGGCCCGACGTGCGTCGCCGGCCGGCGCGCCCCGAGCCCGCGGCGGCCATGGAGCCCGGCCCCGCCGTTTCGGAATAGGGCTCCGCGGATATCGGAATAAGCTAGACGGGTAGCTCCCGAGGCTCGCCTCGAACCTCTCGAAGCTCTCGCGAAGGGATCAGAACCACCGTGACCTATGTCATCGCCCTCCCGTGCGTCGACGTCAAAGACCGCGCGTGCATCGACGAATGCCCGGTCGACTGCATCTACGAGGGTGAACGGTCGCTCTACATCCACCCGGACGAGTGCGTCGACTGCGGCGCCTGTGAGCCCGTGTGCCCCGTCGAGGCCATCTACTACGAGGACGACCTCCCCGAGGAGTGGGCGGACTACTACAAGGCCAACGTCGAGTTCTTCGACGACATCGGCTCACCCGGCGGCGCGGCCAAGGTCGGCGTGATCGCCAAGGATCACCCGTTGATCTCCGCCCTGCCGCCGCAGGCGCACTGACGTGGCGCTGAAAGAACTCCCGGAGTACCCCTGGGATCAGATGACGCCGTACGCGGAGCGCGCCCGTGCGCACGCCGGCGGAATCGTCGACCTCTCGATCGGCTCGCCGGTCGACGAGACCCCCGCGCTCATCCGTGCCGCGCTCGCCGAGGCGACCGACGCGCACGCCTACCCGCAGACGGTCGGCACCCCGGCGCTGCGGGAGGCCATCGTGGGGTGGTTCGCCCGTCGCCGCGGGGTCCCCGGCCTCACCGTCGACAACGTGCTCCCGACCATCGGGTCGAAGGAGCTCGTCGCGTTCCTGCCGTTCCTGCTCGGACTGGGGGAGGGCGACGTCGTCGTGCATCCGCGCGCGGCGTACCCGACCTACGCCATCGGGGCCGCGATGGCCGGGGCGGAGACCCTGGCGAGCGACGACCCGGCCGAATGGCCGCAGAACACGCGCCTGATCTGGCTGAACAGTCCCGGGAACCCCGACGGGCGGGTGCTGTCGGTCGACGACCTGCGCGCGGCCGTCGAGCGGGCCCGGGAACTCGGCGCCTACCTCGCGAGCGACGAGTGCTACGCCGAGCTGGGCTGGGACGCCCCGTGGGACGCCGAGCGCATCCCGAGCGTCCTCGATCCGCGGGTGATCGGGGACGACCGTCGCAACATCCTCGCCGTCTACTCCCTCAGCAAGCAGTCGAACCTCGCGGGCTACCGGGCGGCGTTCGTCGCCGGCTGCCGCACCGTGGTCGGGAGGCTGACCACCGTGCGCAAGCACGCGGGTCTGATGCTTCCCTCGCCGCTCCAGGCCGCCATGGTCGTCGCCCTGGGCGACGACGCCCATGTGGCGACGCAGCGCGAACGCTACCGCGCGCGTCGCGAGCTGCTGAAGCCCGCTCTCGAGGCGGCCGGCTTCCGCGTCGATCACAGCGAGGCGGGCCTGTACCTGTGGGCGACGGAGGGCCGCGACGCCTGGGAGAGCATCGGCCGGCTGGCCGACCTCGGCATCCTCGCCGGCCCCGGCCACTTCTACGGCGACCACTATCCCGAGCACGTGCGGCTCTCCCTCACCGCGACGGATGAGCGCATCGCCGCGGCCGCAGAGCGTCTCCGCACATTTGGAGACTCCCTCTAACCCGATCGGCCGGGCTTTGCGTGATGCGACAGTTGCCTCGCGCGTTCGTTAGGCTGTACCCGCACGAATGATGCAGCGCTGCCACGATCGGCGCGCTCAACTCTGCCCAACCCCAAGACCTGGAGGCGTTGTGACTGGACTCGGCACCGAGAATGCACCGACGGAGCGTACCGGCCCCGTCGAGCAGGAGGCGGCCGTCGCCGAGCTGCGCTACCCGGGCGGGGTCGCCGAGTTCCCCATCCTGCCGAGCACGTCGGGCGCCTCGAGCATCGACCTCTCCAGCCTCACCAAGCAGACCGGCCTGACCAGCCTCGACTACGGCTTCGTCAACACCGCGGCGACGCGGTCGGCGATCACCTACATCGACGGCGACCAGGGCATCCTGCGCTATCGCGGCTACCCGATCGAGCAGATCGCGGAGAACTCCACCTTCCTCGAGGTGGCCTGGCTCCTCATCCACGGCGAGCTGCCGACGCCGACTGAGCTCGCGGACTTCGACGAGCGCATCCGCCGCCACACCCTCCTGCACGAGGACCTTCGCCGCTTCTTCAGTGCGCTGCCGCACGACGCGCACCCGATGTCGGTGCTCTCCAGCGCCGTGTCCGCCCTGTCCACCTTCTATCAGGATTCGCTCAGCGTCTCCGATCCGGAGCAGGTCGAGCTCTCGACCATCCGCCTGCTCGCCAAGCTCCCGGTGATCGCCGCGTACGCGCACAAGAAGAGCGTCGGCCAGGCCTTCCTCTATCCGGACAACTCGCTGAGCTTCGTCGACAACTTCCTGCGTCTCAATTTCGGCACGCTCGCTGAGCCCTACGAGGTGAACCCTGTGCTGTCGCGGGCCCTCGAGCGCCTGCTCATCCTGCACGAGGACCACGAGCAGAACGCCTCGACGTCGACCGTGCGCCTGGTCGGGTCGACGCAGGCGAACCTGTTCGCCTCCGTCTCCGCCGGCATCAACGCCCTCTACGGCCCGCTGCACGGCGGGGCGAACGAGGCCGTGCTGCAGATGCTCGCGGGCATCCGCGATTCCGGCGAGAGCGTGCAGAAGTTCGTCGAGCGGGTGAAGAACAAGGAGTCGGGTGTCAAGCTCATGGGCTTCGGGCACCGCGTGTACAAGAACTTCGACCCGCGCGCGCGGCTCGTGAAGCAGTCGGCGGACGAGGTCCTCGCCGCGCTGGGCGTGCACGACCCGCTGCTCGACATCGCGAAGGAGCTCGAGGAGGTCGCGCTCGCGGATCAGTACTTCGTCGACCGCAAGCTCTACCCGAACGTGGACTTCTACACGGGCGTGATCTACAAGGCGATGGGCTTCCCGACGCGGATGTTCACGGTGCTCTTCGCGATCGGCCGTCTCCCCGGCTGGATCGCCCACTGGCGGGAGATGAACCTCGACCCGGCCACCAAGATCGGCCGCCCGCAGCAGTTGTACACGGGCAGCGGCGAGCGTTCCTGGCCGACCGTCCGCTGATCGGAGTCGCTCCGGCCCCGGTGGACCGGGCTCCCGAGGCGAAGCCGCTGCCGCGCCTGGTCAGCGGCGCGCGGGTCGCAGCGTCAGCGTCTGGTGCGCGCCCGCGACCACGGCCGCGCGGCTGAACGCCCAGGGGAGCGTCTCGTTCCTCACCCAGAGGTCCGTCTGGTCCGTGTAGTGCGGGTCGAACGCGTGCCCGGAGGCGCCGGCCAGGTTGATCCAGCGGCTGCGGTCGAAGTCGGCCAGGTCGACGATCATGCGCATCGACGGGACCCGGTCGGCCTGGTAGCCGACAGAGGCATCCCAGCCGTTCGCCTCGACCACGCTCGAGCCGCCCGAGACGGGGTACGGGCCGCGGTTGAGGAGCCACTCCACCGGCGCCACTCCGGAGACCCCCAGGCTGGCGTTCGTGAGGGTGAGCGTGTGGATGCGGTCCCAGCGCCAGCGTGCCGGGTCGTCGCCCATCAGGCTCCGCGCCTCCGTCCAGGCCTGATCGGCCGCGCGCTGGAGCATCCCGTCTCGGTCGGACACGCCGAGCTTGGCGTCGGCCCACCAGGGTGAGTCCGGGTGGGCCGCGAGGTTCTGCACCACGGCGAACCAGCGATCGCCGCCGGTGGGCGGGGCGGATGCGGGGAGCTTGCGCCCGAACGCGTCGTGCAGCAGGTTCTTCCAGAACACGGCGAAGTACGCTGCGGCGGCGCTGTCCCCGTCGTCGTGGTAGTCCCAGCCCGCCAGGAGCGCGGCGCCGCGGGCCGCGCCCGAGCCCGGCTCCGCCGCCGCGCCGACGGTCTGCAGCAGCGGGACCAGTGTCGCGGCGTTGGCGTCGTAGGTGTCGCCCTGGATGTCCGCGAGCTGCGCGGCGGAGATCTTCTTCCCCGACGCGGCGAGTGCCTGGAGGCGGACCGCGATCTGGTTGGCGCGGTAGCCGTACTCCCAGTCGCGCGTGATCATGACCGGGTAGTCCGGGCCGACCGCGGCGTTGTTGGCCGTGACGATGTACCCGCTGGGCGGGTCGAGCACCGAGGGGAGCCGGTCGTACGGCACCGTGCCGATCCAGCCGTACTGACTGGTCCATCCCGGCACCGGCATCGTGCCGTCGCCGGCGGCCCGGATGGGGACGCTGCCGGGCGCCTGGTAGCCGATGTGACCGTCCACGTCGGCGTAGACGAGGTTCTGCGACGGCACCTGGAAGCCCTCCGCCGCGGCGCGGAAGCTCGTCCAGTCCGTCGCGGTGTCGAAGGCGAAGATGGCTCCGGCCGTCGGACCCGGGGTGAGCGCGGTCCACTGCAGCGACAGCTGGTACTGCTGCGCCGGGATGCCGAGCTTGCCGGCCTGGTCTTTGGCGATGTCGGCATAGTCGTCCGACAGATCGGTGACGATCGGCCCGTGCCGGGTGGACCGGACGGTCACCTTCACGTCCTTTCCGCCGGCGACGGAGATCGTCTCCGTCCGGATGTCGAGCGGCACCTGCGCACCGTCGTACTCGTACGTGTCGCCGGTGACCTTCTCGACGTAGAGGTCGGCGACGTCGGGCCCGAGGTTGGTGAATCCCCAGGAGATGCGGTCGTTGTGGCCGATCACGACCCCGGGGAAGCCCGAGAACCCGAAGCCCGAGACATCGAACGGGCACGCGGGGCCCACCGTCGCGCAGTGCAGTCCGACCTGGTACCACACGGAGGGGATCGAGGCACCGAGGTGGGGGTCGTTGGCGAGCAGCGGCTTCCCCGTGTCGGTGAGGGAACCAGAGACCACCCACGAGTTGGAGCCGATGTCGCTGCCGGCCGGGCCCATCAGACGGGGGAGGGACTCCAGGCTCGCGGAGACCTGCTCCAGCTGGGCGCGGTAGTCGGCGGGCGGTGCCGCGACGAGGGCCGCGGCAGACCCGTCGTCGTTCGCACTCGCGTTCGCCGCGGTCGCGCCGGTCGCGTCCGCGGTGGTGCGGCCCGGATCCCCTCCGCCCTCCACCGTGATCGTCGGATGCGCCGCGTAGTCGTAACCCGGATGGAGGTCCGCGATCTGCTGCGGCGTCATCGTCGCCGCGAGGAGCGCGCGGTCGACCTCCTCCTCCAGGTTGGAGCGCAGATCCCAGGCCATGGCCTTCAGCCAGGCGACCGAGTCGGCGGGCGTCCATTTCTCCGGCTTGTAGCCCGGGTTCTGCAGGCCGAGGACCGCGTACTCGACGCTCAGCTCCGCGCCGGAGTGCGCGACCAGGTACGCGTTCACGCCGTCGGCGTAGTCCTGGAAGTAGCGGAGCGCGGTCGGGTCGAGGAGCTTCACCTCCTGCTCGGCGACGCGCCGCCACCCGAGCGCGCGGATGAAGGTGTCGGTCGGCACCTGGCTGGCGCCGAACATCTCCGAGAGGCGTCCGGCGGTGACGTGCCGCCGGAAGTCCATCTCCCAGAAGCGGTCCTGCGCGTGCACGAACCCCTGGGCGCGGAAGAGATCGTCGGCCGTGGACGCGATGATCTGCGGCACGCCCGCGGAGTCGCGGTACACGGTCACCGGCTTCTGGAGGCCCGGGACGTCGATCGAGCCGGAGGTCTGCGGGAAGGAGCGGGTGACCGTCCAGAATCCGACGCCTCCCGCGACCGCCGCGATCACCAGCACCACTGCCAGTACGACGCCCAGCGCACGCCAGAACCGGTGGTGCAGCCGCAGTCGGGGGGTGTCGTCGCCCACGTGCCTCCTCGAGCTCGATGCCTCCCTTGGACCCTAACCCACCCATCCGACGCCGGGGCGTGGGCCTCCGGCGGGTCAGCGCGACGTCAGCGCCGCCCAGGCCATCCGTTCCAGCACCGGGCGCACCTGCGCCTCGGCGACGGGCTCGGATCCGATGCGCGCCGAATGCGGAGTCGAGTTGATCAGGCCGAAGGTGGCCTGCACGCGCACCCGCAGTTCGTCGGCGCCCAGGGCCGGGTGCACGGTGCCGAGCACGTGCGTCCACACGTCCACGTACCGGCGCTGCAGGCGCCGGACCTCGCGCCGCTCGGCGGTCGGAAGGGCGTCGAGGTCGCGATCCTGCACCCGGATGGTGTCGGGCGCGCCGAGGGCGAAGTCCACGTGGAACGCGATCAGGTCCCGGAGCGCGCCGGCCGCGTCGTCGCTCCGCTCTTCGACGGCGGCGCCCCCGTCGAGGAGGCCCTGGCTCACGTCGACCAGGAGTGCGGCGAGCACCGCCTGCTTGGACGGGAAGTGCCGGTACACCGCCGGACCGCTCACCCCGACCGCGGAGCCCAGGTCTTCGATGGAGACCCCGTTGTAGCCCCGCTCGGCGAACAGGGCCGCGGCGGCGTCGAGCAGTGCGGCACGGCGGTCGGCCTTCGCGCGGCTGCGCTGCGTCGGTCGCTCGACGGCGGGCTGTTCGGTCATCGTCGCGTCTCCGGGAGGCTGGACATTTGGGTTAATGAACACTAACCTAAAAACGGGTTAGCGACCACTAACCGAAAAGTCGACGACGACGAGGGAGCACGATGCCCGCCACCACCACGCAGCGCGAGCTGGTCGCCGAGCTGCACGAGCGCCTCGCGGCGGCGGCGGCGGGCGGCCCGGAGCGAGCCCGGGAACGCCATCTGGCCCGGGGCAAGCTCCTGCCGCGCGAGCGCATCGACACCCTGCTCGACGAGGGGAGCCCGTTCCTCGAGATCGCGCCGCTCGCCGCGACGGGGATGTACGACGACGAGAGCCCCGCGGCCGGCGTGATCGCCGGCATCGGCCTCGTCCGCGGACGGCACGTCATGATCGTGTGCAACGACGCGACCGTCAAGGGCGGCACCTACTACCCCATGACGGTCAAGAAGCACCTGCGGGCGCAGGAGATCGCGCTCGAGAACCATCTCCCGTGCATCTATCTGGTCGACTCCGGCGGGGCGTTTCTGCCGATGCAGGACGACGTCTTCCCCGACCGGGACCACTTCGGCCGCATCTTCTACAACCAGGCGCGCCTCTCCGCCGCCAAGATCCCTCAGATCGCGGCCGTGCTGGGCTCCTGCACGGCCGGAGGAGCCTACGTTCCCGCGATGAGCGACGAGACCGTCATCGTGCGCGAGCAGGGCACGATCTTCCTGGGCGGCCCTCCCCTCGTGAAGGCGGCCATCGGGGAGGTCGTCACGGCCGAGGAGCTCGGCGGCGGGGACCTGCACGCCCGCACCTCCGGCGTCGTCGACCATCTGGCCGAGAACGACGAGCACGCGCTCGCCATCGTGCGCGACATCGTCGCCACGCTGCCTCCGCCGGTCGCTCCGGCCTGGGAGGTCGTCCCCGCGCTGGACCCCGCAGCGGACCCAGCCGGACTCTACGACGTCGTGCCGGTCGACGTGCAGGCGCCCTACGACGTGCACGAGGTGATCGACCGTCTCGTCGACGCCGGCGGCCTCCACGAGTTCAAGCCCGAGTACGGGACGACCCTGGTGACCGGGTTCGCCCGCATCCACGGCCACCCGGTGGGCATCGTCGCGAACAACGGCGTGCTGTTCAGCGAGTCGGCCCTCAAGGGTGCGCACTTCATCGAGCTATGCGATCAGCGCGGCATCCCGCTGCTCTTCCTCCAGAACATCTCCGGGTTCATGGTGGGTCGCGACTACGAGGCGGGCGGCATCGCCAAGAACGGCGCGAAGATGGTCACCGCGGTCGCGACGGCGCGCGTCCCCAAGCTCACGGTCGTCATCGGTGGGTCGTTCGGGGCGGGCAACTACTCGATGTGCGGGCGGGCGTACTCGCCGCGGTTCCTCTGGATGTGGCCGGCGGCGCGTATCTCCGTCATGGGCGGCGCTCAGGCGGCCAGCGTGCTCGCCACCGTCAAGCGCGACCAGCTGGAAGCGCGCGGCGACCAGTGGAGCGCGGAGGACGAGGCCGCGTTCCGTGCGCCCATCGCCGAGCAGTACGAGAAGCAGGGCGACCCGTACTACTCGACCGCGCGGCTCTGGGACGACGGCGTGATCGACCCCGCCGAGACGCGCACGGTGCTCGGGCTCGCCCTCGACGTGATCTGCCGCTCCCCGCTTCCCGACACGGCCTTCGGCCTCTTCCGGATGTGATCGCGATGACCGTGCCGTTCTCCTCCGTCCTCGTCGCCAACCGCGGCGAGATCGCCTGTCGTGTCATCCGCACCCTCCGCCGGCTCGGGATCCGCTCCGTCGCGGTCTACAGCGACGCCGACCGCGACGCCCCGCACGTCGCCCTGGCCGACCTCGCCGTGCGGCTCGGACCGGCCCCGGCCCGAGAGAGCTACCTCGACGTGGACGCGATCGTCGCCGCGGCGACCGCGACCGGGGCGCAGGCGGTGCACCCCGGCTATGGGTTCCTCTCCGAGAACGCCGCGCTCGCTCAGGCCTGCGCGGACGCCGGGATCGCCTTCGTCGGCCCCGGTGTGCACGCCCTGGAGATCATGGGCGACAAGATCGCCGCGAAGCGCGAGGTCGAGGCGCACGGCGTCCCGACCATCCCCGGCATCGCCGTGCCGGGCCTCGGCGACGACGCCCTGATCGCCGCCGCCGAGCGCATCGGCTACCCGGTGCTGGTGAAGCCGTCCGCCGGCGGTGGCGGCAAGGGGATGCAGGCGGTCCGCGCGGCCGCCGACCTGCCCGAGGCGCTCCGGGCCGCCCGGCGGGTCGCCGCGTCCGCGTTCGGCGACGACACCCTGTTCCTGGAGCGGCTCGTCGACTCCCCGCGCCACATCGAGGTGCAGGTTCTCGCCGACGGGCACGGATCCGTCGTGCACCTCGGCGAGCGCGAGTGCTCGCTGCAGCGGAGGCACCAGAAGGTGATCGAGGAGGCGCCGTCGCCCCTCCTCGACGCGGAGACACGGGACCGGATCGGCCGGGCGGCCTGCCGGGTCGCCGACAGCGTCGGCTACCGCGGTGCCGGGACGGTCGAGTTCCTCGTCTCGGCCGACGCCCCCGGCGAGTTCTTCTTCATGGAGATGAACACGCGACTGCAGGTGGAGCACCCCGTCACCGAGCTCGTCACCGGTCTCGACCTGGTCGAGTGGCAGCTGCGCATCGCGGCGGGGGAGCCGCTGGGGTTCGCGCAAGCGGACGTGCATCTCGACGGGCATGCGGTGGAGGCGCGCGTCTACGCGGAGGATCCGGAGCGCGGCTTCCTGCCCGGCGGTGGCACGGTGCTCGCGCTCCGCGAGCCGGACGGCGAGGGCGTGCGCGTGGACAGCGGACTCGCGCCCGGTCTCGCGGTCGTGACGGAGTACGATCCGATGCTCGCCAAGGTGATCGCCTGGGGCGAGGACCGCGCGACGGCGATCGCGCGCCTCGACGCCGCGCTGGCCGGGACGAGCATCCTGGGCGCGACCGGAAACGTCGCGTGGCTGCGAGAACTGCTCGCCGACCCCGATGTCCTCGAGGGGACGATGGACACGACCCTGATCGATCGCCGCCACTCCGACCGGGAGCCCGCCCCGCCCGCCGTCGCCGAGCTCGTCCTGGCCGCCCTGCTCGCGCATCGCGAGCGCACGGCCGCGACCGCTGCCGTCGTCGGCCCGCTCTGGGCCGCCCCGTCCGGCTGGCGGATGAGCGGATCGCGCGCGGTCCGGTACGAGGTCGACGGTGTGCCGGTCGCCGTCTCGGCGCAGGGCTCCGCGGTCACCGTGGGGGAGTCGACGCACACGGCCGCGCTGACCGTGCGGCCGGGCGCCGGCGGGGCTCCCGACCGCGCCCTCCTGACGCTCGACGGCATCACCTCCGCCTACGACAGCGTGTGCGACGGCGGCGCAGTCTGGCTCGCCGCCGGCGGTCGTGTGCGCGCGCTCCGGCTCCGCAGCAGGGAGGAGCGGCTGGCGGACGAGCTGGCCGCCCTCGACCGCGGCGAGGCCGCCGCGCACCCGGAGGTCCGATCGCCCATGCCGGGGACCGTCGTGGCCGTGCCCGTCGTGGACGGGGACGCCGTGGCGGCGGGCGACACCCTCGCCGTCGTCGAGGCGATGAAGATGGAGCACCGCCTGCTCGCGCCCGTGGCGGGGACCGTCCGCCTGCACGTCGCTCCCGGCGATCTCGTGCGCCGGGACCAGCTGGTCGCCGCCGTCGACCTGGACGAGCACACCGCCCCCGCCGCTTCCTCCGAGCTCCCGCCGATCGCGGCGGACGGCGACGACCCGACACGATCGCCGGTCGCCGCTCACCACCAGGGACAGTCACCACAACAGACAGGAACCCCATGACCATGCAGATGACCCGACCGGCGCAGACCGCCGCCGATCACGACATCGCCGGCTTCGTGCTCACCGACGAGCAGCGCCGCCTGCGCGACCGCGTGCGCGACTTCGCCGACACCGTCGTCGCCCCCGCCGCCTACGACTACGACACGCGCCGCAGCCTGCCGTACGAGATCATCGCCGAGATGGGCGCGATGGGGCTGTTCGGCCTCCCGTTCCCGGTGGAGTACGGAGGCCAGGGCAAGGACTACCTCTCGCTCTGCCTCGCCGTCGAGCAGCTCGGCCGCGTCGACCAGTCGATCGGCGTCACCCTGGAGGCCGGGGTCGGCCTGGGCGCCATGCCGGTGTTCCGCAGCGGCACCGAAGAGCAGAAGCAGGAGTGGCTGCCGATGCTGGCGCGCGGGGAGGCGCTCGCCGGGTTCGGTCTGACGGAGGCCGACGCCGGATCCGACGCCGCGGGCACGAAGACGACCGCCGAACTGCGCGACGGCGAGTGGGTGATCAACGGCAGCAAGCAGTTCATCACCAACTCCGGCAGTGAGATCACCCGCCTGGTCACCATCACCGCCGTGACCGGCGAGAGCCGCCGCGCCGACGGCTCCATCAAGAAGGAGCTGTCGGCCATCCTGGTCCCCGTGCCCACTCCGGGCTTCGTGGCCGGGGAACCGTACGACAAGGTCGGCTGGCACACGTCCGACACCCATCCGCTCACGCTGACCGACGTGCGCGTGCCCGAGGCGAACCTGCTCGGGGAGCGCGGCCGCGGATACGCGAACTTCGTCGCCACGCTCGACGAGGGCCGCGTTGCGTTCGCCGCGCTGTGCACGGGCGCGGCGCAAGGCTGCCTGGAGGAGGTGCTGCGCTACTCCCGGAGCCGGAACGTGTTCGGCCGCCCGATCGGCTCCAACCAGTACATCGCGTTCAAGATCGCCCGGATGCAGGCGCGAGTGCACACCGCGCGCCTGGCCTACTACGACGCCTGCGCGAAGCTCATGGCGGGGCAGCCCTTCAAGCTGGAGGCATCGATCGCGAAGCTGGTGTGCAGCGAGGCCGCCATGGACAACGCGCGGGACGCGACGCAGATCTTCGGCGGCTACGGGTTCCTCAACGAGAGCCCCGTGGCGCGGCACTACCGTGACTCGAAGATCCTGGAGATCGGCGAGGGCACGTCGGAGGTGCAGTTGATGGTCATCTCGCGGGCCCTCGGCTTCGACGCCTGACCCGGCAGCACGAGACAGGAGGAACCGTGATCGACAAGACGGTGGGCACGGCGGCCGAGGCCGTCGCCGACATCGGCGACGGCGCGACTCTCGCGGTCGGCGGCTTCGGGCTGTGCGGCATCCCGAGCGCCCTGATCGGGGCACTGCTGGAGGCCGGGACGACCGACCTGGAGGTGGTGAGCAACAACTGCGGCGTCGACGACTGGGGCCTCGGGCTGCTGCTCGCCGAGCGGCGGATCCGCAAGATGATCAGCTCGTACGTGGGCGAGAACAAGGAGTTCGCGCGACAGTTCCTCTCGGGCGAGCTGGAGGTGGAGCTCGCCCCGCAGGGCACGCTCGCCGAGAAGCTGCGGGCGGGAGGGGCGGGGATCCCCGCGTTCTACACGCCGGCGGGGGTCGGCACGCAGATCGCCGACGGCGGCCTGCCGCGCCGCTACGCGCCGGACGGGTCGGTGGCGGTCGCGTCCGAGCCGAAGGAGGTGCGGAGCTTCGCCGGAGCGGACTACGTCCTCGAGGAGTCCCTCCGCCCCGCGTTCGCGCTCGTGCACGCCGCGAAGGGCGACCGGCACGGCAACCTCGTCTTCCACGCCGCCGCGATGAACTTCAACCCGCTCGCCGCGATGGCCGGCCGTGTCACCGTCGCGGAGGTGGAGGAGCTCGTCGAGCCCGGCGAGATCGACCCGGGAGCGGTGCACTGCCCGGGCATCTTCGTCCAGCGCGTCGTGCACGCGCCGGGCGCGGAGAAGCGCATCGAGCGCCGCACCGTCCACGAAGGGAGCACCGCATGAGCCTCACCCGCACCGAGCTCGCCGCGCGCGTTGCCCGCGAGCTGCGCAACGGCCAGTACGTCAACCTCGGGATCGGGATGCCGACCCTCATCCCGAACTACATCCCGGCCGGTGTGGAGGTCATCCTGCACTCGGAGAACGGCGTGCTCGGGGTGGGGCCGTATCCGGCCGACGACGACGTCGACCCCGACCTCATCAACGCCGGCAAGGAGACGGTGACCGTCGAACCGGGCGCCGCCTACTTCGACTCGTCGCTCTCCTTCGGCATGGTGCGCGGCGGCCATGTCGACGTGGCCGTGCTCGGGGCCATGGAGGTGTCGGAGACCGGCGACCTCGCCAACTGGATGATCCCCGGCAAGATGGTCAAGGGCATGGGCGGCGCGATGGACCTCGTCTTCGGCGCCAAGCGGCTCATCGTGATGATGGACCACGTCGACCGCGAGGGCCGACCCAAGATCCTCCGCGCGTGCACGCTCCCGCTCACGGGCGCGGGGTGCGTCGACCGCATCGTGACGGATCTCGCCGTCATCGACGTCACGGAAGCGGGGCTGGTGCTGCGCGAGGTCGCCCCGGGGGTCACGGTCGACGAGGTCGTCGCCGCGACCGGCGCGCCGTTGACCGTCGATCTGGAGCAGACGCCGTGAGGGAGATCGAGCAGCGCGGCCTGTACTACGAGGAGCTGGAGGAGGACGTGCGCTACCGGCACCGTCCGGGCCGCACGCTCACCGAGGCCGACAATGTGCTCTTCACGACGCTGACGATGAACACGCAGGCGCTGCACCTCGACGCCGCGTGGTCGGACGGCCAGCCGTTCGGCGAGCGCCTGATCAACTCGATGCTCACCCTCTCGACGCTGGTCGGCCTGTCGGTGGCGCAGCTGACGCAGGGCACGATCGTCGCGAACCTGGGCTTCGGGCAGGTGGCGTTCCCGCACCCGATGCGGCACGGCGACACTCTCTACGCGGAGACCGTCGTCACCGCCAAGCGCCTCTCGGCCTCCCGCCCGGGTCAGGGCATCGTGACGCTGGAGCACACCGGCCGCAATCAGGACGGCGTGGTCGTCGCGACCGCCACCCGTCAGGTCATGGTGTGGACCAGGGCGGCGCACGAGCGGGCGGCGACATGACGGCGCCCGCGTTCCCGTGGGGTCCGGCGCTGCTGTTCTGCCCGGCCGATCGTCCCGACCGGTACGCGAAGGCGCTCGAGCGCGCCGACGCCGTCATCCTCGACCTGGAGGATGCGGTGGACCCCGGCCGCCGCCCCGCGGCACGGGAGGCGCTCGCCGCCTCGCAGCTCGATCCGGCGCGCGTGATCGTGCGCGTGAACCCGGCCGGCTCCGACGACCACGACGCCGATCTGGCCGCGCTGGAGCAGACGCCGTACCGCGCCGTCATGCTGCCCAAGGCGGAGCGCGCCTCCGACCTCGCCCGGCTCGGGGGGATGGATGTCATCGCGCTGTGCGAGACGGCCGCGGGAGTGCTCGCGGCGCCGGAGCTGGCGCGTGCGGAGAACGCGCTCGCGCTCATGTGGGGCGCGGAGGACCTCGTCGCCTCCGTGGGTGGCTCATCGAGTCGTCATGCGGACGGGACGTACCGCGATGTCGCCCGGCACGCCCGCTCCGCAGTGCTGCTCGCGGCGGGGGCAGCCGGCATCCACGCCGTGGACACCGTGCACCTCGACATCGCCGATCTGACGGGGTTGCGGGCGGAGGCGGAGGACGCGGTCGCGGTGGGGTTCGCGGCGACGGCGTGCATCCATCCGGGGCAGGTCGAGACCATCCGCGCGGCCTATCGGCCGACCGCCGAGGAGGAGGCGACCGCGCGTGCGCTGCTGGCCGCCGCGGACGCCGCCGGGGGAGGGGTGTTCCGCTTCCGCGGCGGCATGGTCGACGGCCCGGTGCTGGCGCACGCGCGTGCCGTGGTCCGCCGCGCCGTTCCGCCGATCGCGGCCCCGCAACCGTGATGAAACCGTGACCAAGGTTTCTGCTGCAGTTCACCCGTTTCCGGGCTGGCGGGTCGGGGGTTTGCCGTACTCTGCAAGTACAGTTCGGGAGTAGACCATTCTCGAATCGATTCGATACGACGATCCGGCCGGTCAGAGCCAGGATCGGGTGCAGGGGGATGTGATGCCGCAACTGCTTCCCCTGCGCCTTCTCGAGACGGTCGGCCTGCGCACCGCACCGGTCGCGACGCCGGTGGTCGATCCCTCCACCGACACCGGCGGACCGCTCGACATCGATCCGGCGCTGGAGCGCACGGGTCCCCTTTCGATCATCGCCCCGCGCCGCATCGGCGAGAGCGACCTGACCGTCTATCCGCTCTCGCTCGGCGCGAGCGTCTTCGGCTGGACGGCCGACGGCGACACCTCACTCGCCATCCTCGATCGCTTCACCGCGCTCGGCGGCGACTTCATCGACACCGCCGACAGCTACGTCGGCGGGCGCAGCGAGGTCCTCATCGGCAAGTGGATGCGCGAGCGCCGCAACCGCGACCAGCTCGTCGTCGCCACCAAGGTCGGCCGGCACCACGAGAACCCGGGTCTCGGCTCCGTGAGCATCGTGCGTGCGGTGGAGGCCTCCCTCGAGCGTCTCCAGACGGATCACATCGACCTGCTGTACTTCCACGACGACGATCCCGAGGTCCCGCTGGAGGACAGCCTCGCGACCGCGGAGTGGCTGATCGAGTCGGGCAAGGTCCGTTACCTCGCCGCGTCGAATTTCGGTGCGGACCGGCTGATCGAGGCGCGCATCCTGGCCTCGTCCGGCCTGCCGAAGTTCGTCGCCATCCAGACGCAGTACAACCTCATGCACCGCGCCGAGTTCGAGAGCGCCCTGCGCATCGTCGCGGCCGCGCAGGGTCTGTCCGTCATGCCGTACTACGCGCTCGCCAACGGATTCCTCACCGGCAAGTACCGCTCGAAGTCCGACCTCACGGCGGGCGCCCGCAGTGTGCGCGCGTCGGCGTACGTCAACCGCCGCGGCCAGCGCGTGCTCGCCGTCGTCGACCGGATCGCATCCGAGCACGGTGTGCAGCCCGCCAGCGTCGCCATCGCCTGGCTGCTCGCCAAGCGCAGCATCGCGGCGCCCGTCGCGAGCGCCAGTCGCCCCGACCAGGTCGACGCCCTGATGGCCGGGGCCGGCATCCGCCTCACCCGCGCCCAGATGCTCGACCTCGACCGCGTCTCCGAGTAGCCGTCGCCCCCTCCGCGCACGCGCGCCGGTGCCTCCGGATATCTGGAGATTCGCTCAGCCGTGCCGCGCCGTAGAAGCGCGGCGAAACGTCCGGAACTCCGGAGTCTCGCTCCGACACGCCGCTCACGGCACCGTACCTCCGGAGATATCCGGCCGCCCGGCTCAGATCTCCGGATCTACCAGGTGCGCCGCGGTCGCTCCCGCCTGCGCGCCGAGTGGTTCCGGAGATGTGCGCCGTCCGGCGACGAAGCTCCGGAGTTACGGCGATTTCTGCGGCGTGGCGCGACGGAACTCCGGAGTTCCGGAGGTCGGGCGTCGGAGCAGGGGAGGAGCGCTACGCCTCGCCGAGGATGCGCTGCAGGGAGCGGTGGAGTGCGGCGCCCGCGGCGATCGGGTCGCCGACGTAGCCGCCGGCGAGGGCGCCGTCGCGCGCGAGGATGAGGTCGTCCGCCGCGTCTCCCGGGCGGGGGTGGCCGATCTCGCGGAACAGCTGCTCGATGCGCTTCGCATACCAGTCGCGGTGCGCGGTGACGGCGACGCGGACGGGGTGGCTCTCGTCGGCGAACTGCGCGGCCGCGTTGATGAACGGGTCGCCGCGGAATCCGGGACGGACGGCCTCCTCGTTGATCGAGTCGACGAGCGCGCGCGCGATGTCGCGCGGGTCCGCGCCGGCCTGCTCGAGTTCCGCGAACCACTCGCGCACCTGCCGGTCGCGGCCTTCGACGTACGCGATGATGAGGAGGTCCTTGGAGCGGAAGTGCTTGTAGAACGTCGCCTTCGTGACCCGGGCGCCCGCGATGATGCGATCGACGCCGACGGTGTGGATGCCCTCCTCGTAGAAGAGCTCGTCCGCGGTGGCGAGGATCTTGATCTTCGACGGCGCTGGGGGCCGGATCGTCGCTCGGGCGCTTACGACCATCGGGCGCGACTCCTTCTGTCACGGGAGGCGGTGCATGCCTCCTCGGCGGTTGGGAACCACCGGGCCGGTCGGGACGGGGGTCCGGGGGATGCGACCGGTCCGTGTGGTGAGTTCAGTATATAGGTAGACAGACCAGTCTGTTTGTCCTCATCGGAGAGTCTCAGGCATTCCGAAGCCGCTGGCGTAGGGTGGAGGGGATGAACAGCGCAGTCGACCTCCCGCTCGGTCTGGCCGACCTCTCGTTCGCCGCATCCGGCGACGCGCTGGTCCGGCGCACCGTCCTCCCCAGCGGCGTCCGCGTGCTCAGCGAGCAGGTTCCCGGCGCACGTAGCGCGACCCTCGGCTACTGGGTCGCGGTCGGCTCGCGCGACGAGACGGCGGACGTCCCCGGCAGCCTCGGCTCCACCCACTTCCTCGAGCACCTGCTGTTCAAAGGCACACGCTCGCGAACGGCCCTCGACATCGCGATCGCGTTCGACGCGGTCGGCGGCGAGCACAACGCGATGACAGCCAAGGAGTACACCTGTTACTACGCCAAGGTGCAGGATCGCGACCTGGCCATGGCGGTGGAGGTCATCGGCGACATGCTGACCTCGTCCCTCCTCGACCCGGTCGAGTTCGAGAACGAGCGCGGGGTCATCCTGGAGGAGCTCTCGATGGCGGAGGACGACCCGGGAGACGTCGCGAACGAACGGCTGTTCCAGGCGGTCCTGGGCGCTCACCCGCTCGGGCGCCCGATCGGCGGCCGCCCGGAGACCATCCGTGCCGCGACGCGCGACGCCGTGTGGTCCCACTACCAGGCGAACTACCGGCCCCAGGATCTCGTGATCGCCGCCGCGGGGGCCGTCGACCACGACCTGCTCGTCGACGGGGTCGTGCGTGCGCTCGCCGCCGCGGGCTGGGACCCCGAGCGCGCCGCCGACCCGGTGGACCGCCGCTCCTCCTCGGCCGCCGCGATCGAGCGCGGTGCCGCCCTCGTCACCGTGCAGCGCCCGACCGAGCAGGCGAACCTCCTGATCGGCGTGCCCGGCATCGTCGCCACCGATGAGCGTCGCACGGCCATGAGCGTTCTCAACTCCGTACTCGGCGGCGGGATGTCCAGCCGGCTCTTCCAGGAGATCCGCGAGCGGCGCGGTCTCGCGTATACCGTCTACTCCTTCTCCGGCTCCTACTCGGACGCCGGGGTCTTCGGGCTCTACGCCGGCTGCGCGCCGGCCAAGGCCCGTCAGGTCGCCGAGCTGATGCTCGCCGAGCTGCACCGCCTCGCCGACGGGGGGATCACCCCCGACGAGCTGCACCGCGCCGTCGGGCAGCTCTCCGGCGGGGCGGCGCTCGCCCTCGAGGACTCCGACACCCGGATGTCCCGCCTCGGGCGGGCCGAGATCAGCCTAGGCGAGTTCGCCGATCTGGACGAAAGCCTCCGTCGCCTGCACCTCGTCACCGCCGACGATGTGCGCGACCTCGCCCGAGACCTGGCAGACCGCCCGGTCTCGGTCTCTGCGGTGGGGAGCGTGACCGACGGGATGTTCGCCGGTCTCGCTCCCTGATCCGCCTCCTTCGAACGACTTCTGCGAAAGGTCTCCCCGGTGCCCCACTACCTCTACCTCGTCCGACACGGCGAGCAGCAGGACGCCGAGCACGGCCTGCCGGACGGCCCGCTCTCCCCGCGCGGCAAGCGGCAGGCGCAGCTGATCGCCGAACGGTTGAGCGGCATCCCGTTCACGGCGATGTACCACTCGCCGCTCGTGCGCGCGGCCGAGACGGCCTCGATCATGGCCGAGCGGATGCCCGCGCTGCTGCCCGAGCCGTCCAGCCTGCTGTTCGACTGCATCCCCTCCGGTCCGACGCCGGACATGCCCAAGGCGTTCGAGTCGTTCTTCGGCTCGGTGACGGAGGCGGAGATCGAAGCGGGCCGCGCACAGATGGACGACGCCGTGGGGGAGTTCCTCACCCCCGCCCTCGGCGACAGGCACGACCTCCTCGTCACCCACAACTTCGTCATCGGCTGGTTCGTGCGTCACGTGTTCGACGCCCCCGCCTGGCGCTGGCTCGGCCTCAACCAGGCCAATTGCGGGCTGACGATCATCCGCGTGCGCTCCGCCAAGCCGCCGGTGCTGGTCGTGCACAACGACCTCGGCCACCTGCCGGTGGAGCTCCGCACCGGCCTGCCGGAGCTGCAGCCCGTCTAGCCGACGTCGAGCCGCTTGCGGAACCAGTCCGTGGCGTTCGGGTTGTCGTTGTAGGGCGGGATCTCCTCGTAGCCGTGCGAACGGTAGAGTCCGCCCGCCGCCTCCAGGCTGGCGTTCGTGTCGAGCACGACCTCGGTGGCGCCGAAGCCGCGGGCGCGGTGCTCGAGCTCGGAGAGGATGGTGCGGCCGAGCCCGTGGCCGCGGTGCGCCGGCGCCACCCAGAGGTGCTTGATCTCGTAGCGCACGACGGGCATCCCCTCCTCGAGATCGGCATCGGGCACGCCCAGCTCGCGGATGCCGCCGCAGCCCGCCTCCTCGTCGTCGTCGTACGCCAGCAGGAAGACGCCCGCCGGGGCGACGAACTGCCCGGGGTCCGGGAAGGTCGTGCGATAGGCGCCCTGGGTCGCGGGGAAGGTCTGCGCGCGCTCGGCGAAGTAGGCGGCGAGCATGCGGTGGGCGGTCGCGTCGGTGACGGCGACGTCTGCGAAAGACACCATCGGTCCAGGGTAATCCCCGCGCCCGTGCGCGACAGGAGCGGCGCGGCGCCCGGGTAGGCTGGGCGGGTGACTATTCGCGTGGCCGTCGCGGGGGCGAGCGGAAAACTGGGAAGCGTGGCCGTCCGGCTCATCGAGCAGGCGGACGACCTCGAGCTCGTCGCGACCCTGGGCTCGTCGTCGGCGCTCGACGACATGCTCGGCGCCGACGTCCTCGTCGACATGACCCTGCCGCAGGTGAGCCCCGGGATCGTCGCGTTCGCCGTCGACCACGGGCTGAACGTGCTCGTCGGCACCTCCGGGTGGTCGGCCGACCGCATCCTCGACCTCGAGCGCCGCGTCGCCGAGCACGAGGGACAGGGGGCGGTCGTCATTCCGAACTTCTCGCTGGGCTCCGCGCTCGGCACCGCCTTCGCCACGGTGGCCGCCCGCTTCTTCGACTCCATCGAGATCATCGAGACTCACGGTGCAACCAAAGTCGACTCGCCGTCGGGGACCGCGGTGCGCACGGCCGAACTGATCGGCGCCGCCCGGGCCGCCCGGGGGCCGGTGGACGCGCCGCACACCGATCAGCGCGCGCGGGGCCAGCAGGTCGCCAGCGTGCCCATCCACAGCCTTCGGATGCGCGGCGTCGTCGCCGAGCAGCGGGTGGTCTTCGGGGGCCCTGGCGAGACTCTGACCATCCACCACGACACGGTCGGGCCGCAGGCGTACGAGGCGGGCATCCTGCTCGCGCTGCGGGCCGCCGCCACGGCGTCGGGCGTCACGGTCGGCCTCGACGCCCTGGTCGACCTCGGCATCGCCGGGCCGGACGGCGAGCCGCCGCGACCCACCGTGCGCGAGCGCTGAGGCCGCCGTGAGGAACCGCGTCGCCGCCATCGTGATGGCGATCATCCTGCTCGTCTACCTGGTGCTGGTCTTCCAGCGCTCGATCATGCTGATCGCGACCGGCGAGATCGTCGGTGTGGTGATGGGAATCGCGCTCGTCGTGCTGCCGATCATCGCGGCCTGGGCGATCGGCCGGGAGCTGCTGTTCGGCGCGCAGACCGAGAAGCTCGTGCGGATCCTGGACGCCGAGGGGGGCCTCCCGGTCGAGCAGCTGCCGCACCGCGCGAGCGGACGTCCGCTGCGGGATGCGGCGGACGCCGATTTTCCGACCTACAAGGCGGAGGTGGAGGCCGCGCCCGAGAGCTGGCGCGCCTGGTTCCGCCTCGGCCTCGCCTACGACGCGTCCGGCGACCGGCGGCGGGCCCGCGAGGCGCTTCGCACCTCGATCCGGCTCCACCGCGCGGAGGCGCGCGCGGCGCGCAGCTGAGCGCCGACGGCCTCAGGCCGTCCCGGCGCGCACGAGGTGCTCCATCGCCTCTGCCACAGTGGTGTCGCGGAAGACGAAGCCGTCGGCGAGCAGCCGCTCCGGCACGACCTTCTGGCTCGCGAGCAGCAGTTCGCGCCCGGCGTCGCGCAGTGCGAGCGTGACGGCCTTCTCGGGTACCGGGAGGCCGTACGGCCGGTGCACCGCGCGTGCGAGGGCGCGCAGCACACCGCCCGCGGTCGACGGCGTGGGGCCGACGATGTTCACAGGGCCGTCCAGAGTCGAGGTGAGCAGGTGCACGATGGCGGCGGCCTCGTCGTGGAGGCCGACCCAGGGCCAGTGCATCCCGCCGCCCGCGATCGGCCCGGCGAGGCCGAGCCGTGCGAGCGGGAGCAGCGGCTTCATGGCACCCCCGCGACCGATCACGAGCCCCGTGCGCAGCAGCGCGACGCGCGTCTTCTCCGGCGCCAGTCGCGCCGCGGTCTCCCACGCCTCGACGACATCGGAGAGGAACCCCGTGCCCTTGGCGGACGCCTCGGTCAGCGTCTGGCCGGGCCGGTCGCCGTAGTACCCGACGGCCGAGCCGCTCAGGAACACCGCGGGCGGCGCGGCCGCCTGACGCATCGCATCGGTGAGGGTCCCCGTCGCTTCCAGCCGGGAGGAGAGGATGCGCCGCTTCGTCGCGGCCGTCCACGGCAGGTGGTTCAGTGACGCGCCCGAGAGGTTGACGACCGCGTCGGCCGTCTCCATCAGGTTGACGTCGATCATGCGGCTGGACGGCGACCAGTGGAACTCATCCGCGGACTGCGGGCGGCGGCGCACGAGGCGTCGCACCTCATGGCCCGCCGCGACGAGCTGACGGGTGAGCTCGGTGCCGATCATGCCGGACGCCCCGGCGACAAGCACCTGCACGGCTCAGGCCAGGGAGGCGTCGAGGGTGATCGGGATGCCGACCAGCGCGCGGGAGACCGGGCAACCGCTCTTGGCCTCGTCGGCGAGGCGCTGGAAGTCTTCGTTCGAGAGGCCCGGGACCGTCGCCTGGACCGTGAGGTGGCTGCCGGTGATGCCCGACGCGGGGTCGAAGGTGACAGCGGCGGTCGTGCGGATGCTCTCGGGGGCCGAGCCGAACTCGGTCAGGATGTTCGAGAAGGCCATCGAGAAGCAGGCCGCGTGCGCGGCTCCCAGCAGTTCCTCCGGCGTCGTGACGTCGCCGCCGCCCTGCGACCGCGCCTTCCAGGTGACGGGAAGCTGTGCAGCGTTCGAGGAGTCGAGGGTGACGCTCCCGGAGCCGGACTTGAGGTCTCCGGTCCAGACGGTGGTGGATTCGCTGGTGACGGCCATGAGTGCTCCTGTTCCTCCGTCGCGGTCGCGGCGGGCCCGTCCAGACTACTGGCGAGGAGGGATCGCACGGCCGGCGTCCGGGGGATTCCCGGTTTCGGTGCTCAGACGGCCGGGCCACCCGCCTGCGTCCCCCGGCGGACGAGGCCTGCACGGACGAGCAGCAGGTAGAGCTGGCAGCCCAGGCAGTACCCGAACACGGAGTTCAGGAAGGCGGCGACGAACGCGAGGGAGGCCGCGACCGGCAGCGCGTACGGAACGCCGAGCAGGTGGAGCAGCAGCCCCAGACCGGTGACGACGAGGCCGACGCCCTGCGCGAACGTCGGCGGGGCCGGGTCCTCGCGCTCGGCGGGCGGCCCGAGACGTGGCTGCACGAGCCGGCGGTAGAGCACGCCGTAGGGGTGGCGGCGGATGCCCGCGAACGCTCCCCAGGCGAACAGCAGCGCGATCGCCAGGAGGAGGGCGGCGGCCGCGGTCGTCGCCCCGACGAGGGCGAGGAAGACGTCGACGAGGAGCAGGGCGGCGGTGATGCCCGCTCCGAAGCGCGGAGACCGCGGGTCGATGCCGGCGGTCTGGTCAGGCTGTGACATGGTCGCTCCCGAGGATGCGGTCGAGGGTGCCGCGCACGTCGGCGGGCCGTGCCGCCCCGCCGATGCGGGCGCGGATGACGCCCGTGCCGTCGAGCACGAGGGTGGTGGGGGTCTGCAGCACCGCGAAACGGCGGGCGAGATCGGGGCGCTCCGTGAGGTCGACGTCGACGTGGGCGACGCCCTCCTCTTCGCGCGCGGCCGCCTCGAGCACGCGCGCCGTGGCGGCGCACGGGGCGCAGAACTCGGTGGAGAACTGGAGCAGGGTCGCGCGCTCGCCGAAGGCGCTCGCGCCCACCTCGGCCGCGCGGACGGTGTCCGCGCGCCGGGCGGACCGCGCGCGCCCCGTGGTGGCGCGCCAGACCAGGCCGGCCGCGGTGGCCGTGGCCACCAGGGCGAGCAGGATGCCGAGCGCTGCGATGCCGTTCATGGTGGGGCGACCCTACGCGCCCGGCACGCCCGGGCGCATCCCGTGTGTCGCACTGTGACAGCGCTGCCGGGTCGCCGGGGAGGCGCGGCCCGGTCGCGTACCGATAGCCTGGTGCCATGTCTTCCTCCGCGAACCCGTTCGGCCAGGTGCTCGTCGCCCTGGTCACCCCGTTCACCGCCGATGGCGAAGTCGACTGGGCCGGCGTGGAGAAGCACATCGACGACGTCATCACCGCGGGAGCGGACGGCATCGTCGTCACGGGGACGACGGGGGAGACCTCGACACTGACCGACCCGGAGAAGCTCCGCCTGGTCGAGATCGGCAAGTCGGTCTCCGGCGGCCGCGCCAAGATCATCACCGGCGGCGGTTCCAACGAGACCGCTCACGCCATCCAGCTGTACCGGCAGAGCGAGAAGGCCGGGGCCGACGGCGTCATGGTCGTCACCCCGTACTACAACAAGCCGACCCAGGCGGGCATCCTCACGCACTTCCGGATGATCGCCGACTCGACCGACCTCCCGGTCATCCTGTACGACATCCCGGGCCGCACCGGAGTCCCCATCAGGTACGAGACGATCCTGCGCATCGCCAAGCACCCGAATGTCCTCGCCATCAAGGACGCCAAGGGCGACTTCAGCGAGGTCAGCCGGGTGCTCAACCAGACCGACCTGCTCTACTTCTCGGGCGACGACGCGAACGTCCTGCCGCACCTGGCGATCGGCGCCAGCGGGCTGATCGGCGTGACGGCGAACATCGCTCCGACCCCGTACCGGCAGATCGTCGACGCCGTCAACGCCGGCGATCTCGCGACGGCGACCGCGGCGCACCGCAAGCTCGAGCCTCTGGTGCGCGCGGTGATGACCCACGTGCCCGGCACGGTCGCCGCGAAGTACATCCTCCACGGCCTCGGCCGCATCTCCAGCCCCCGCGTCCGGCTGCCGCTCGTCGGCCCGGAGGAGTGGGAGGCCGCTCAGATCGAGGACGAGCTCGATCTCGTCAAGGACATCCCCGGTGTGGACTTCTCCAACTTCCGGCCGGACCGCAACGCGGCCGCCGGTGGAGCGCTCCCCAAGATCGCCGGGACCACGCGGTAGGGGCCGCCGCCACCAACGGCCCGGGCGCCGACGCGCCCCCGACTTCACACGAAACACCCTGAGGAGGGCATATGCCCAACCTGGTCACCGACCCGCCCGCGCTCGAACCCGAAACGCTCCGCATCATCCCCACCGGCGGTCTCGGCGAGATCGGCCGCAACATGACGGTCTTCGAGTACGAGGGCAAGCTGCTCATCGTCGACTGCGGCGTGCTGTTCCCCGAGGAGAACCAGCCCGGCGTCGACCTGATCCTGCCGGACTTCGCGCCCGTCCGCGACCGTCTCGACGACGTGCTCGGCGTCGTGCTCACGCACGGACACGAGGACCACATCGGCGCCGTCCCGTATCTGCTCAAGCTGCGGGCCGACATCCCGCTGATCGGTTCCGGCCTGACCCTGGCCCTCGTGGAGGCGAAGCTCAAGGAGCACCGCATCCAGCCGTACACCCTCTCCGTCACCGAGGGGCAGCATGAGCAGCTCGGACCGTTCGACCTCGAGTTCGTCGCGGTCAACCACTCCATCCCCGACGCCCTCGCCGTCGCCATCACGACCCCGGCCGGTGTCGTCCTGCACACCGGCGACTTCAAGATGGACCAGCTCCCGCTCGACGACCGGATCACCGACCTGCGCGCGTTCGCCCGTCTCGGCGAGGCGGGCGTCGACCTCTTCCTCGCCGATTCCACCAACGCCGACGTCCCCGGTTTCACCCCGCTCGAGCGTTCGATCGGGCCGGTGCTCGACAACGTCATCGCCCGCGCGCCGCGCCGCGTGATCGTCGCGAGTTTCTCGAGCCACGTGCACCGCGTGCAGCAGGTGCTCGACGCCGCACACGCGAACGGACGCCGCGTCGCCCTCCTCGGCCGTTCGATGGTCCGCAACATGACCATCGCCGCCGAGCTCGGCTACCTCAAGGTGCCCGAGGGTGTGCTGATCGACTACAAGAAGGCCGCGGACCTGCCGGACGACAAGATCGTCTACATGTCCACCGGGTCGCAGGGGGAGCCGATGGCCGTGCTCGCCCGCATGGCCAACCTGGACCACCAGATCGAGGTCGGCCCCGGCGACACCGTGATCCTCGCCTCCAGCCTCATCCCGGGCAACGAGAACGCGGTCTACCGCGTGATCGACGGCCTCACCAAGCTCGGCGCCAACGTCGTCCACAAGGGCAACGCCAAGGTGCACGTCTCGGGCCACGCCGCCGCGGGCGAGCTGCTCTACTGCTACAACATCCTGAAGCCGCGCAACGTCATGCCGGTGCACGGCGAGTACCGGCACCTGGTCGCCAACGCGAAGCTCGCGATCGACACCGGGGTGCCCGAGAAGAACGCGATCCTGGCGGAGGACGGCACGGTCGTCGACCTGCGCGACGGCGTCGCCCGCGTGGTCGGCCAGCTCGACCTCGGTTTCGTCTACGTCGACGGCTCGAGCGTCGGAGAGATCACCGACGCCGACCTCAAGGACCGCCGCATCCTCGGCGAGGAGGGCTTCATCTCGATCATCGTCGTCGTGGAGGCCGCGACCGGGCGCATCGTGACCGGACCGGAGATCCACGCCCGCGGCTTCGCGGAGGACGACGCGGTGTTCGACACCGTCAAGCCCAAGATCGCCGCGGCGCTGGCGGAGGCGGCCGGCAACGGCGTACGCGACTCGCACGCGCTGTCGCAGGTCGTGCGCCGCACGGTCGGCCGCTGGGTCAACACCAGCTACCGCCGCCGGCCGATGATCGTCCCGCTCGTCATCGAGGCGTGAGGGAGCGCGCGCGGGCCGGGGAGCCCGCGCGCACAGAACCGGGCGACGACGCCCGCAGACGAGAGGCAGCAGATGGGGGTTGTGCGACGCTGGGTGTTCCCCGCCATCAGGACGGTCCTGGTGGCGGCGATCGCCGTCGCGCTGGTCAAGCTGGCGTTCTTCCCGGACGGGGAGAAGCCGGCCGATCCGGCCGTCCCGACGGCCGAGCTGAGCGATCCGGTCACCACAGTGCAGAAGGGAACGATCGTCAATGACGTCTCGGCGAGCGGCTCGATCGTCGCCGACGACGCCGCACCGGTGCGTTCCGGCGCGGCCGGGACCGTCAACAAGGTCCAGGTCGCGGTCGGCCAGGCCGTCGGCGAAGGCGCCCTGCTCTTCGACGTGAAGGTGGAGACGCCCCGCGACCCGATCCAGCAGACCGGACCAGACGGGGAGGTCGTGGTCACGGAGCAGAAGCCGAAGGTCACGTACGTCGAGGTCACCGCGCCGATCGGCGGCGTCGTGAGCGAGCTGCCGGTGCTGACGGGTCAGGCGGTCGCCATCGGCGACAAAGTCGCCTCCGTCGCGCCGCCCACCTTCTCGGTCACCGCCTCCCTGCCCGCGGAGCAGCAGTACCGGCTCACCGCTCGTCCGACGGAGGCCACGGTCACCGTGAAGGGCGGCCCTGCCCCGTTCACCTGCACCGGCCTGACCATCTCGACCCCGCCTCCCACGGCCTCCGACACGCAGCAGGGCGCCGCGCCGCAGACCGGAGCCGCGTCCGGCGCGGTGAGCGCGACCGTCCGCTGCGCTGTGCCTGCGGATGTCACCGTGTTCCCCGGCCTCACCGCGACGGTGACGATGTCGGCTGGCCGTGCCGAGGGAGTGCTCACCGTGCCGACGACCGCGGTCAAAGGCTCCGCGCAGAAGGGTGTCGTCTATGTGACGGGGGACGACGGCACCCCCGTGGAGAAGCCCGTCGTGCTGGGACTGACCGACGGCACCTCCGTGGAGATCACGGAGGGCCTGGCCGAGGGGGACTCCATCCTCGAGTTCGTGCCCGGCGCGCCGCAGAGCACCGGCGACGGCTGCGCCGCCATGCCGGACGGCGGCGTGGTGTGCACCGGGCCGGTCGGTTCATGAGTCTGCTGCGGCTGGAGGGCGTCACCAAGACCGTCCCCATCCCGGACGCGGAGCCGCTCACGATCCTCCACGGGGTCGACCTCGACGTGGCGCCCCACGATCGGATCTCGGTCGTCGGGCGATCGGGATCGGGCAAGTCGACGCTCCTGAACATCCTCGGGCTGCTCGACAGCCCGACGTCGGGCGAGCTGTGGTTCGACGACATTCCCGCGGCGCGCCTGAGCTCCCGCCGCCGCGACCGGTTGCGCGGCGCGTCGGTGGGTTTCGTGTTCCAGCAGTTCAACCTCCTGCAGGGGCGCACCGCCCTGGAGAACGTCACCACCCCGCTGCTGTACGCGTCCGGCCGCACCTTCTGGCGTCGTCGCGCGATCGCGGCCGAGATGCTGGACCGGGTCGGTCTGGGGCACCGGCTCGACGCCCGTCCGGAGCTGCTGTCCGGCGGTGAGCAGCAGCGCGTCGCCATCGCCCGCGCGCTCGTCCGCGGTCCGCGCCTGATTCTGGCCGACGAGCCCACCGGCGCCTTGGACGTCGAGACGGGCGCGACCGTGATCGACCTGCTCGACGAGGTCGCGACCGACAACGGCGCCGCCCTCATCGTCATCACGCACGATCCCGCAGTGGCCGCGCGGGCGGACCTCCGCTACCGGCTGGACGCGGGCCGCCTGCGGCCGTCGGACGTCGAGGTGGCGGCGTGAGGGCGGTCGAGACCGTCTGGGGCGCGATCGTGGAGGCCTGGCAGGAGGTCCGGGTGCATCGCGGGCGCGTGCTGCTGTCGTTGATCGGCGTCGGCGTCGCGGTGTGCGCACTCACCTCCGTGGTGGGCCTCGCCAACATCGCGCAGCAGTCCATCACCGAGAGCAACGACCGCTACGGCGGGCGCCCGGCCCTCATCGCGGTGCGGCCGATGTCGGATCCCTCGCTTCCGGCTGCCGGGGGCCCGGTGACGCTCGACGAGGCCTGGGCGACGGCGGCCGAGCGGCACGCCATCCGCTACTGGTCGCGTGTCGGCGGCGGGAGCGTCTCGGTGCAGTTCCGGACGGGTGTCGCAGACGTCTCCCTGCAGACGGTGGACCCGGACTACGCGACGATGCACCGCACGATGGTGCAGCGCGGCCGGTGGTTCACCAACGACGACACGCAACGCCTCGCTCCCGCGCTCGTCGTCAACGAGGACTTCTGGCACCGGCTGGGCTCGCCGGCGCTCGCCGCGCACCCGGTGGCGACCATCCGGTCGGGGGAGGGCACGGTGACGGCGGTCGTGATCGGGGTGATCCGCACCCCCGACAACCCCGACTACCCGATGGCCTACGGGCTCGTCGAGGGGACGGACGCGCTCATCGCTCCGGGCACGTCGATGGGGAACGGTGTCGAAGCGTGGGTGCCTCCCGAGCTGGCCGATCCCCTGACCGCCGCGCTGCGATCGGAGCTCGGCGCAGCGCTCGGCGCGAACACCGTCGACGTCTCGCGCACCGACTACCTGGCGTACCAGACCGAGGACCCGCTCGCCGCGCTCAAACTGGTCGTGATGGGCATCGCCGTCCTCATCCTGCTGCTCGGCGCGCTCGGGCTCGTCAACATCGCGCTCGTGACGGTGCGCAACCGCATCCGGGAGATCGGCGTGCGCCGCAGCTTCGGAGCCACCGGAGGGCGGGTGTTCTTCGCCGTCATGATGGAGAGCGTCGTCGCCACCGTCGTCGCCGGCGCCGCCGGGGTCGGGCTCGCCATTCTCATCGTGAAGAGCCCGTGGGTCGAGCAGCTCGTCGGTCGCGGGATGGTGGCGGACCCGCCGCCGTTCCCGGTGGAGGCCGCCGTGATCGGCCTGGTCGCGGCGACCGCGGTCGGCGCCCTCGCCGGGTTGATCCCGGCCCTCGTCGCGGTGCGCGTGAAGGTCATCGACGCGATCCGGTACTGAGGCACGCCTGTCGCCTCCGCATCCGTAACCTCCCGGAAACACCCGGGCGAGTAGCGTTCCCCCATGAGCGGGTACCGGATCCGCCCGGCGGCGGGCGACGACGCACGGGTCCTCGCCGACATGCTCGTCGAGGCGGTCAACTGGAACGCGCTGCGTGCACGCCCCCGGGTGACCGTGCTCGAGGACCCGTTCGTGGCCCGCTACATCGCCGGCTGGATGCGGCCCGGCGACTTCGGCTGTGTCGCCGAGGACCATCACGGCACTCCGGTCGGTGCGTGCTGGGCGCGGCTGTTCCCCGCGAACGCGCCGGGATCGGGCTTCGTCGCCGTCGGGGTGCCGGAGCTGACGCTCGGGGTGAACCCGCAGTGGCGTGCGCAGGGCGTCGGGCGGGCGCTCCTCCGTGAGATCGCCCGGCGCGGGGCGGCGAGCGGCGTCGCCCGGCTCAGCCTCAGCGTGGAACGCGCGAACTTCGCGCAGCGGCTCTACGTGAGCGAGGGCTACGTGACCGTGGCCTCCGACGACCGTGCCGACGTCATGGTGCGCGCCCTGCGCTGACGCGCGGATTTCCCGGTTGCAGGCGCGGGAACCGCGTGCTGTCGCGGGTGAGAAGTACCGTATGACCCATGGCTACGAGCACCAAGTCGAACGCGCGCGCCGGCCGGTCCGGTCGCGGCGGTTCGAGCGCGCGCAAGCCGGCGTCCAAGACCGCCGCCCAGAAGACGGTGGCCTACCCGGCCGCCGACGCCGCGCCGAGCCCCCTCGTCCGCGCCTGGATGGGGCTGGCGCACCTCACAGGAGGCGCCTTCCGTGCGCTCGGCCCGGAGAAGCTGAGCAAAGAGGAACGCCGGGACGGGTTCCCGTTCTTCCTCGTGCTGCTCGCCGTCGCGGGCGCGGTGATCGAGTGGTTCCTGATCAACGACCAGATCGCCCGCACCCTCGACGCCTGGACGTTCGGCGGTCTCTTCGGCCGGGTCGCGTTCGCGCTCCCGGTCATCATGGTGCTCTTCGCGGCCTGGCTGTTCCGGCACCCGAGCTCGGTGCACGACAACACGCGCATCGGCATCGGGGTCGGCATCCTGCTGCTCATGGTCTCCGGGCTGTGCCACCTGTTCAGCCACCACCCGACGCCGAGCGACGGCATGATGGCGCTCGCGCAGGCCGGGGGCGTGCTCGGCTGGCTGATCGCCGCCCCTCTGTCGATGGTGATCACGCCGTACGGCGCGGGCGCGGTCGTCGTGCTGCTGCTCGTCCTCAGCCTCTTCATCATCACCAAGACGCCGCCGAACAAGCTGCCCGCCCGCATGCGCGAGCTCTACGCCTACCTGTTCGGCGCACAGCTGCCGACGGACGAGGAGCGCCAGGAGGCCCGCGAGGCCGCCAAGGAGGCCAAGACCAAGCAGGTGCCGCTCGACGGCGTCGACGACGACGAGTCGGAGCACACGGGCAACCTCCCCTGGTGGCGGCGCAACACGTCGCAGCGTGAAGAGGATCCCGACTACGACGCCCCCGGGCGTGACAGCCTGACGGAGGTCTTCGGGGAGCCGAAGAGGGGCAAGGGCGAGTTCGCCACGGCCCTGGAGCCGGACCCGTCCAGCGATCACTACAACACGGAGGTGCTCAGCGAGCTCGCCCTTGCGGAGGACGCCCTCGAGCGCTTCACGGGCGAAGTGCCCCCGACGGCCGCGGCCGCGGCCGCGTCTCCGGGTAGCGCCCCCGCGGTCCTGCCCGGATTCCAGGCCGGCGCCGACGACTTCGACGACTCCACGTCCGTCGACGGCGAGAGCGGCCCGGTCGCGCCATACAGCCTCCCGTCGGCCACCATGTTGTCGGCGGGTACCCCTGCCAAGACGCGGTCGAGTGCCAACGAGGAGATCGTCGCGGCGATCACGGAGGTGCTCACGCAGTTCGGGGTGGATGCCAAGGTCACCGGGTACTCCCGCGGGCCGACGGTCACGCAGTACGAGATCGAGCTCGGCCCCGGCGTGAAGGTGGAGCGCGTGACCGCGCTCAGCAAGAACCTCTCGTACGCGGTCGCGAGCAACGAGGTCCGCATCCTCTCGCCCATCCCGGGCAAGAGCGCGATCGGCGTCGAGATCCCGAACTCCGACCGTGAGATCGTCTCGCTCGGCGACATCCTGCGCTCGCCCGCCGCCGCCAAGAGCACGCATCCCATGACGATCGGCGTCGGCAAGGACGTCGGCGGCGGGTTCGTCGTCGCCAACCTGGCGAAGATGCCGCACCTCCTGGTCGCGGGATCGACCGGCTCCGGCAAGTCGAGCTTCGTCAACTCGATGATCACCAGCCTGCTGATGCGCGCCACGCCGTCCGAGGTGCGCATGGTCCTCATCGACCCGAAGCGCGTGGAGCTCACGATCTACGGCGGGGTCCCGCACCTGATCACGCCCATCATCACGAACCCCAAGAAGGCCGCCGAGGCGCTGCAGTGGGTCGTGAAGGAGATGGACATGCGCTACGACGACCTGGCCAGCTTCGGCTTCCGCCACATCGACGACTTCAACAAGGCCGTCATCAACGACGAGATCGTGCTGCCGGCCGGGAGCGAGCGCAAGCTCAAGCCGTATCCCTACCTCCTGGTCGTGGTGGACGAGCTCGCCGACCTGATGATGGTCGCCCCGCGCGACGTCGAGGACTCGATCGTGCGCATCACGCAGCTGGCGCGTGCGTCGGGCATCCACCTGGTGCTCGCGACGCAGCGGCCGTCCGTCGACGTCGTCACCGGCCTGATCAAGGCCAACGTGCCCTCACGGCTCGCGTTCGCCGTGACGAGCGTCACCGACTCCCGCGTCATCCTGGACCAGCCGGGCGCCGACAAGCTGATCGGCCAGGGCGACGGGCTCTTCCTGCCGATGGGCGCCTCCAAGGCGCTCCGCGTGCAAGGGGCCTGGGTCAACGAGGACGAGATCCAGAAGGTCGTCGAGCACGTCACACGCCAGGCCCGCCCGGAGTACCGGCAGGACGTCACGGCGGGCGCCGAGAAGAAGCAGATCGACTCCGACATCGGCGACGACCTCGAGCTGCTGCTCGCGGCGGCGGAGCTGGTCGTCTCGTCGCAGTTCGGCTCCACCTCGATGCTGCAGCGCAAGCTCCGCGTCGGCTTCGCCAAGGCGGGCCGCCTCATGGACCTGCTCGAGTCGCGCGAGATCGTCGGCCCGTCGGAGGGATCGAAGGCCCGCGATGTGCTGGTGACGGCGGAGCAGCTCCCGGAGGTGCTGGCGCGGCTGCGCGGGGCCGAGCCGCCTGCGAGCGCCGCCCCGCCCGCGTCGTCCGCGGCGCCTGCCGCTCCAGCTGCCGGCGGTCACGAGCACAGCACGACCGAGGACCGCTACGGGGACGACCCCGTCGCCGCGATGACCGAGGGCTATCCTGAGGTCGAGGGCGACTCCGGCGAGGACGCCTGGCAGCTGACCGGCAGGGAGTAGATCATCGCGATGACGTCCGAGACACCCCCGATCGCGGGCGCCCCGGTCCCGCGGCCCAGCAACTGGAACGTGCCCAATGTGATCACGGTGGTGCGCATCCTGCTCGCGCCGCTGTTCGTGTGGATGCTGCTCGCTGACGCGGGCGCCGACGGCTGGCTGCGCTGGGCGGCGGCCGTGCTCTTCGTCCTCGCCATCGCCACGGACGGTGTCGACGGGGCCATCGCGCGGCGCAACAACCTCGTCACCGACCTCGGCAAGCTGCTCGACCCGATCGCCGACAAGGTGCTCACGGGGGGCGCGCTGATCGCGCTCTCGATCCTGGCGGAGCTGCCGTGGTGGGTGACCATCGTCATCCTGGTGCGCGAGGTCGGCATCACGCTGTACCGGTTCGTCGTGATCCGGCAGGGCGTCATCGCCGCCTCCCGCGGCGGCAAGATCAAGACGATCGTCCAGTCCATCGCGATCTCCCTCGCACTGTTCCCGCTCTGGACCGTGCTGGGCGACTGGGTCTTCTGGGTCAACGGCGTGTTCATGACGGCCGCGGTGGTCCTCACCGTGGTCACGGGTTTCGACTACCTCTGGCAGGCCTGGAAAGGCCGGCGGGCGAAGCGTGCCGCCGGCTGACCCGGACGACCCCGCGGCCCGTCTGATCGCACGCCTGCGGGCGACGGGCACCACCGTCGCCGCCGCGGAGTCGCTCACCGGCGGTGAGCTGACCGCCGAGCTCACCCGCGTGCCGGGCGCCTCCGCCGTCGTGCTCGGGGGAGCGGTGGTCTACGCGACCCAGCTCAAGCACTCGCTGCTCGGAGTCGACGCGGACCTGCTCGCGGCCGAAGGTCCGGTGCACCCGGAGGTCGCCGCGCAGCTGGCGGAGGGCGTGCGCACCCGTCTCGCCGTCGACGGCCGCCCGGCCGGCCTCGGCGTCGCCACCACCGGTGTCGCCGGACCCGATCCGCAGGGAGGCCGCGCCGTGGGCACCGTGTTCGTCGGTGTCTCGTCGGACGCCGGGACACGGGTCGTCGAGCTCGCGCTCACCGGCGACCGTGCCGCGATCCGGCGAGCCACGGTGGAGCGGGCGGTCGCAGAACTGATCGCCGAGACGGGCGCCTGACCACGCCGTCGGGACCCCGGGAATACCGTGTGTTTCGGTCCTGTTACACCTGCTGCATTCACAAGAAAAGCCCAGTAGTCGCCGATATCGTGACCACCAGGGATGCGGTACAGTTGGCATCCATCGATACGTCGGCAGGGTTGAGAAGGAGGCTCCGAATGATTCTTGTACGTCAGGAAATCGGCGACGTGCTCAGGGACTTCCGCCTGCAGAAGGGCCGCACGTTGCGGCAGGTCGCCAGCAAGGCGAGCGTCGCCCTCGGCTACCTCAGCGAGGTCGAGCGCGGACAGAAGGAGGCGTCGAGCGAGATCCTCGCCTCGGTCGCCGACGCACTGGAGACGCCGGTGTCGGTCATCATGCGCGAGGTCGGGGACCGCATCGCGGTGCTCGAGGGCCTCGAGCCGGTCATCCCCGACACCGTGCCCGACGAGTTCGTCACGGCGATGGAAGCGCCGCTGATCGCTCGCTGATCCCCATCCACCAGACTCGAGGACGCCCCGCCCGCGCGGGGCGTCCTTCGTCTTACCCCACCGGGACGCACACATGAAGCTCAGCGAATTCCAGCGCGCCGTCGCCGACGAGTTCGGCAGCGGCTACGGCCAGGCCCTCCTCACCGACCTCGTGCTCGGCGAACTGGGTGGCCGCACCGCGCAGCAGGCGCTGGATGCGGGTCTCCCGGCGCGCGACGTCTGGCTCGCGCTGTGCCGTGAGGCCGGCGTCCCGGTGGCGCACTGGCACGGCGCCGGGCGGCCGGCGCCACGGGCCTGAGCGCCGCGCGTCCCGCGACACGCCGCTTCGAACGTCTCGAAGATATGTTCGGATGTGGCTAGACTCTCCTCACAACCGCAATCGAAAACGAGTTGTCCACAGATCTCCCGGACGATGTCCTCGTGTCGGACGTCTCTCGTACAGTCGGACTCGTCAGCGAAGCGTAAGAAGGAGAACCGCACATGCCATCACCCGCAGACCGCGAGAAGGCGCTCGAGACCGCACTCGCGCAGATCGACCGTCAGTTCGGAAAAGGCTCGGTCATGCGACTGGGCAGCGACGAGCGCGCCCCGGTGGAGGTCGTCCCGACCGGCTCGATCGCGCTCGACGTCGCGCTCGGCATCGGCGGGCTCCCGCGCGGCCGCATCGTCGAGATCTACGGCCCGGAGTCGTCGGGTAAGACGACCCTGACGCTGCACGCGATCGCCAATGCGCAGCGGGCCGGCGGAATCGCTGCCTTCATCGACGCAGAGCACGCTCTCGACCCCGAGTACGCCCGAAAGCTCGGCGTCGACATCGACGCCCTCCTCGTGTCGCAGCCCGACACCGGTGAGCAGGCGCTCGAGATCGCCGACATGCTCGTGCGAAGCGGTTCCATCGACCTCATCGTCATCGACTCCGTCGCGGCGCTCGTGCCGCGTGCCGAGATCGAGGGCGAGATGGGCGACTCCCACGTCGGCCTGCAGGCCCGCCTCATGTCGCAGGCCCTGCGCAAGCTGACCGGTGGGCTCAACCAGACCAACACCACGATGATCTTCATCAACCAGCTACGCGAGAAGATCGGCGTCTTCTTCGGGAGCCCCGAGACCACCGCCGGTGGAAAGGCGCTCAAGTTCTACGCGTCGGTCCGACTCGACATCCGCCGCATCGAAACCCTGAAGGACGGCGCCGACGCGGTCGGTAACCGCACGCGCGTCAAGGTCGTCAAGAACAAGATGGCGCCGCCCTTCAAGCAGGCGGAGTTCGACATCCTGTACGGCGTCGGCATCTCCCGCGAGGGCAGCCTGCTCGACTTCGGGGTGGAGCACGGGCTCGTCAAGAAGTCCGGCGCCTGGTACACGTACGAGGGCGACCAGCTCGGGCAGGGCAAGGAGAACTCGCGCAACTTCCTCATCGCGAACCCGGACATCGCCGCCGAGATCGAGACGAAGATCAAGATCAAGCTCGGCATCGTCCCCGACCCCAACCCCGTCGCGCAGCCGCAGGGCGAGGTCGAGTCCATCGAGGAGAAGCTGCGGGCACGCAAGGGCGCCTGACGTCGACTGGCGGGTCCGTGCGACCCGCCAGTCGCCGACCGTTTGTCCGTGCATCGCGCGAGAGGTGTTCGAGGAGAGCTTCATGGTCGTGAGGTTTCCATCCGATCCGTTCGGTGAAGCGAAGAACGAGCCGATGAACGGAGGGGGCGACGGGGACCGCCTCGCGCCCGTCACTCCGCTGCGGCGGCCGGCGTCGCGTGGCGTGGAGAGCCGGCATCCGGCCGGAACGGCGCGAGGAGTCGCGCGCGAGACCGAGCATGAGCCCGGCGACGAGGGTGCGGACGCGAGGATCGTCGAACTCCCCGGCGCCACTCGATGGAACAACACGTGGGCGGACGACGGACGAGCGGCTGCCACCGCAGCGGCCGCAGCCGTGACCTCCGTCGATCAGGACGACGACGAAGCCGATCGCCAGGCGAAGAAGGTCTCAGCGGTCACCATCCGGCAGTTGGCACGCCGGGGCATGTCCCGGTGGGAGCTGGAGCAGGTCCTCCTCAAGCGCGAGATCGAACCCGAGGTGTTCGGCCCCGAGCTGGATCGCCTCGAGACGCTCGGCGTGATCGACGACGCGTCGCTCGCCGTGAGCCTGGCGTTCACGCAGCACAGCCGCAAGGGGCTCGGGCGCACCGCGATCGAGCAGGAGCTGAAGCAGCGGCACATCGATCCCGAGCTCATCGAGATCGCGCTGGCCGACATCGCCGACGAGGACGAGCTGGAGCGCGCCACCGAGCTCGCTGTCAAGCGCATCGGCCAGCTGTCGTCCTACGACGACGAGACGGTGCGTCGTCGTCTCCACGGTTTCCTGGCCCGCAAGGGCTACAGCTCCGCGATCGTGCGGCAGGCGATGGAGGCCGCCCTGGCTTCGCGTCGGCGCGGCGGCGTGCGGTTCCAGTAGGCGGGAGGCTGGCATCCCCGGGACATCCCTCCGCGCGATCCACGCTGTTCTGAGCCGCGGCGAGGCGAACGTAGAATTGTCGGCATCATGAGCATCATCGAACAGCGCAGCGTCATCGAGCCCTCGGCGGCAGCCCTCCGTGCCGACGGCACGGCACGGACCTACGAGGTCCGCACGTTCGGCTGCCAGATGAACGTGCACGACTCCGAGCGGCTCAGCGGGTCCCTCGAAGCCGCCGGCTACGTTCCGGCCGACGGCGCCGAAGCCGACATCGTCGTCATCAACACCTGCGCCGTGCGCGAGAACGCCGACAACAAGCTGTACGGCAACCTCGGACACCTCGCCGGCATCAAGCGCCGTCACGAGGGCATGCAGATCGCCGTCGGCGGCTGCCTCGCGCAGAAGGACAAGAACGTCATCCTCGAGAAGGCGCCCTGGGTCGACGTCGTCTTCGGGACCCACAACATGGGTGCGCTACCGAGCCTCCTCGAGCGCGCGCGCCACAACGACGACGCCGAGATCGAGATCCTCGAGTCGCTCGAGACGTTCCCCTCCACACTGCCGACGAAGCGCGACTCCTCCTACTCCGGGTGGGTCTCCATCTCGGTGGGCTGCAACAACACCTGCACCTTCTGCATCGTGCCCTCGCTGCGCGGCAAGGAGAAGGACCGCCGCCCGGGCGACATCCTCGCGGAGATCCAGGCACTCGTCGACGACGGCGCGATCGAGGTCACCCTGCTCGGGCAGAACGTGAACTCCTACGGCGTGGAGTTCGGCGACCGGCAGGCGTTCAGCAAGCTGCTGCGGGCGGCCGGGCGCATCGAGGGCCTGGAGCGCATCCGGTTCACCAGCCCGCACCCGGCGGCGTTCACCGACGATGTGATCGACGCCATGGCCGAGACGCCGAACGTCATGCCGCAGCTCCACATGCCGCTGCAGTCGGGCTCCGACCGGATCCTCCGCAGCATGCGCCGGTCGTACCGCTCCGAGAAGTTCCTCGGCATCCTCGACCGCGTGCGCGCCAAGCTGCCGGACGCCGCGATCAGCACCGACATCATCGTCGGGTTCCCCGGCGAGACCGAGGAGGACTTCCTCGAGACCATGCGCGTCGTGGAGGCGGCCCGGTTCGCCTCGGCGTTCACGTTCCAGTACTCGATCCGTCCCGGTACCCCCGCCGCGACGATGGACGACCAGGTGCCCAAGGAGGTCGTGCAGGAGCGTTACGACCGCCTGATCGCACTGCAGGAGCGCATCTCGCTCGAAGAGAACGAGAAGCTGGTGGGCCGCGAGGTCGAGCTGCTCGTCGCCAACGGCGAGGGCCGCAAGGACGCCGACACGCGCCGGCTCAGCGGTCGCGCCCGCGACAGCCGCCTGGTGCACTTCGAGCTCCCGGCGGGAGCGGAGGCGCCGCGGCCGGGCGATGTGGTCACGGTGCGCGTCACGCAGGCCGCTCCGCACTACCTCATCGCCGACGCCGTCGCCGACGGTCCGTTCCGGGTGCGTCGGACGCAGGCGGGCGACGCGTGGGATCGCGCTGAGGCCGAGTCCTGTGCCGTCCCCGCCCACGGTTCGGGTGCCACAGCCGACGCCGGCGGTCGCGTGTCTCTCGGTCTCCCGACGCTGCGCACGCGTGAGCCACTGACCTCGCCCGGCGTCGGGACGATGCCGATCTACGACCCGACGGACGGCCAGCGCTGAACGCCGACGGCCCCGGCGTCGTCGCGATCGTCGGGGCCACCGGAACCGGCAAGACCGACCTCTCGCTCGCGCTCGCCGAGCGCCTGCGCGCGCGCGGACAGGCCGCGGAGGTCGTCAACGCCGACGCCATGCAGCTCTACCGCGGCATGGACATCGGCACGGCCAAGATCCCCGCGAGCGAGTGGCGCGGTGTGCCGCACCACCTGTTCGACGTCCTCGACGTCACCGAGGAGGCCACGGTCGCCCGGTATCAGCCCGAGGCACGGGCCGCGGTCGACGACATCCTGGCGCGCGGTGCGGTCCCGATCCTGGTCGGCGGATCCGGGCTCTACGTCTCCAGCGTGGTGTTCGACTTCCGGTTCCCCGGCACCGACCCGGAGCTGCGGGCGCGTCTCGAGACCGAGCTCGCGGCGCAGGGACCGGGGATGCTCCACCGACGGCTGGCCGCGGTCGACCCCGTGGCCGCCGCGCGCATCGGGTCGACGAACGGCCGACGCATCGTGCGCGCCCTGGAGGTCGCCGAGCTGACCGGCGAGCCGGTGAGCGGCACCCTGCCCGAGACGCCCGTTCCCTGGCGGCCGGTGACGCTCCTGGGACTGGCGGCGCCGCGCGACGAGCTCGTGACCCGGCTCGACGCCCGCGTCGAGCGCATGTGGGCCGACGGCCTGCTCGACGAGGTGCGCGGCCTGATCCCTCGAGGGATCGAGCGCGGCATCACCGCTGGCCGCGCCATCGGATACGCCCAGGCCCTCGCCGAGCTGCGCGGCGAGCTGACGACGGCCGAGGCGATCGGCCGGACCCAGCAGTTGACCCGTCGCTACGCGCGACGCCAGGTGAGCTGGTTCAAACGGTACCCGGACCTCCACTGGCTGGCGTACGACGACCCGGCGATCGTGGACGCGGCGCTCGCTAGGCTGTGAGCATGGCGACACTCCACTTCACCAAAGGTCAGGGCACGGGCAACGACTTCGTGCTCTACTCCGACCCGGACGGACGGCTTCCGCTGACGGCCGCGCAGATCGCCGAGATCTGCGACCGCCACTTCGGCGTCGGAGCCGACGGCGTCATCCGCGCGGTGAAGTCCAAGCACCTCCCGGAGGGCGTCGAGGCACTCGCGGAGGACGAGGGCGCCGAGTGGTTCATGGACTACTACAACGCCGACGGATCGGCGGCCGAGATGTGCGGCAACGGCATCCGCGTCTACACCCGCTTCCTGATCGAATCGGGGCTCGTGGAGCTCGCCGACGGAGACACCCTCGCCATCGGGACCCGCTCAGGCGTCCGCGATGTGCAGCGCAACCTCACCGGATTCCAGGTCGACCTCGGGCGCTGGGACCTCGACGGCGGCGAGCCCCTGGTGCGCGCGAAGGAGCTCCCGGTCGCGCGCCCGGGCCTCGGCATCGACATGGGCAACCCGCACGTCGTCGTCGCGGTCGCGGACGAGAGCGAGCTGGAGGCCGCCGACCTCACGTACATCCCGCACCTCGAGCCGGCGCCCGAGCACGGCGCGAACGTCGAGTTCGTCGTGCCGCACGAGCCGCTCGTCAAGGACGGCGTCGGCCGCATCCGGATGCGCGTGCACGAGCGCGGCAGCGGCGAGACGCTCTCGTGCGGAACAGGCGCGGCCGCCGCGGCGCTCGCGGTGCGGTACTGGGCGGGAGACGGCGCACCGAATCAGTGGCGCGTCGATGTGCCGGGCGGGACCGTGGGCGTGCGCATGTTCGCCACGGAGGACGGCGAGCACGTCGCCCTCAGCGGCCCGGCGGAACTGGTCTACACGGGCACCCTCGAGCTCGCCTGAGCCGAGCGGCGCTGGGCACGAATGCTCCGGCCGCGTCCCGGAGGTTCAGTCGTCAGCGGTGCGCCGCGGCCGGTGCGAGCGGAGGACGCGGTAGCCCTTGGAGATCGCGGCGCGCGTCGTCTTCAGCTCAGGCAGGGCCGCCTCGATCCAGCGGTGCAGGGAGTCGCTGCCGAGATTGCGCTGCACGACCAGCCACGCGTCCGACCCCGGCTCGAGGCGCGGGAGCCAGCGGGTGAGGATGTTGTGCAGCTCGTCCTTGCCGATCCGGATGGGCGGATTGGACCAGATCGCCGTGAACAGCAGGTCGTCGGGAACATCGTCGGGGGTGACGGGGTTAATATTGGTGAGACCGAGCTTCTGCGCGTTCAAGCGCACCACATCCAGGGCTCGGGTGTTGACGTCGACGGCCCAGACCGTCGCATGAGGGGATTCGAGAGCCAGTGTGAGAGCCAGCGGTCCCCAGCCGCAGCCCAGGTCGAGGAACTGACCTCCGGGCGGCGCAGCGGGGACATGGTCGAGCAGGACTCTCGTTCCCGTATCGATGCGCTCGGGGCTGAAGATGCCGTTCGCGGTCGTCAGCTCGTACGTCTGGCCGGCCAGCCGTACGGTGATGGGCCGCAGGTTCATCTCGCTCTCGGGAGCCGTGGAAAAGTAGTGGTCTCCGCTCGCCATAAGAGGACCGTACAGGACGCAGCCGAACTGACAAACTGGGATGGACCCGGAACGGGGACGAAGAATGACTGAACGAACCGAAATCGAAGAACACGGCACCGACGACGTCGTCGCGCGCGTGCTCGCGACCGAGAAGAACCGTGCGAGCGTGACGCTGTTCGGGACGGGCGCGCAGGCGCTCCAGTCCACGGCGACCGCCGACGGCTCCCACGACGGCGAGCAGTTCGACCGGGAGGAGCGCGCGGCACTCCGCCGCGTCAGCGGGCTCTCGACCGAGCTCGAGGACGTCACCGAGGTCGAGTACCGGCAGCTCCGACTCGAGAACGTGGTGCTCATCGGCGTGTACTCGCAGGGCACCCTGCAGGACGCCGAGAACTCCATGCGCGAGCTCGCCGCCCTGGCGGAGACCGCGGGCGCCGTCGTGCTCGACGGCCTGCTCCAGCGCCGCCCGCATCCGGACCCGAGTACCTACCTCGGGCGCGGCAAGGCGGAGGAACTGGCGGGCATCGTCGCCGCGCTCGGCGCGGACACCGTCGTGGCCGACACCGAGCTGGCGTCGAGCCAGCGGCGCGCGCTCGAGGACGTCGTGAAGGTGAAGGTGATCGACCGCACCGCGGTGATCCTCGACATCTTCAGCCAGCACGCCAAGAGCCGCGAGGGCAAGGCGCAGGTGGAGCTCGCGCAGCTCGAGTACCTGCTTCCGCGCCTGCGCGGCTGGGGCGAGTCGATGTCTCGCCAGGCCGGTGGCCAGGTCGGCGGCGCCGGTGCGGGCATGGGGTCGCGCGGTCCCGGTGAGACGAAGATCGAGCTGGACCGTCGGCGCATCCACACCCGGATGGCGAAACTGCGCAAGCAGATCGCCGGGTTCAAGCCCGCCCGCGAGGCGAAGCGCGCGAACCGCAACCGCAACTCCGTGCCCTCCGTCGCGATCGCCGGCTACACCAACGCCGGCAAGTCGAGCCTTCTGAACCGGGTGACCAAGGCGGGCGTGCTCGTCGAGAACGCCCTGTTCGCCACGCTCGACGCGACCGTGCGCCGCTCCGTGACCGCCGACGGCCGCCTGTACACCCTCGCCGACACCGTCGGCTTCGTGCGCAACCTGCCGCACCAGCTGGTGGAGGCGTTCCGCTCGACGCTGGAGGAGGTGGCCGACTCCGATGTGATCCTCCACGTCGTCGACGGCTCGCATCCCGACCCGGCGTCGCAGCTGGCGACAGTGCGCGACGTGATCGGCGAGGTCGGGGCGCGCGACATCCCGGAGATCGTGGTCTTCAACAAGGCCGACCTGATCGGCCCGGACGAGCGGCTGGTGCTGCGCGGGCTGGAGCCCGGAGCGATCTTCGCCTCCGCCCGCACGGGTGAGGGGATCGACGAGGTGCTCGCGGCGATCGCCCGGCTGCTGCCCGACCTGTCGGTCGAGGTGCGGCTCGTCGTGCCGTACGACCGGGGCGACCTGATCTCGGCCCTGCACGAGCGCGGACGTGTCCTCTCCACGGAATACGTGGAGGAGGGCACGCGGGTCCACGCGAAGATCATGCCGGAGTACGCGGCGGTGTTCGAGCCGTTCGCGGTCTGAACGACGACCGGAGGTGACGAGGCCGGACGGGAGCGTGTGTCGAATGATGACACAGACGATTCCGTCCGGCCTTCGTCGCCTGTAGATTCTTCACTCAACCGACGCGGTCATCCGCTCGGTGGTGCGACAGCCGAGCCCGGCACCCGCCCGTGAACCCGCTCCGCCCGACGCGCGCCGTCGGCCGGGCCGGGTGCCCGTGCCGCTGATCGACCACCTGAGGACGCCATGAGCTGTACCACCTCCCGGTACTCCTTCGAGCTCTACCCGCCGCGCAACGAGCGCGCCGCCGCCGCGCTGCCCGCGACCATCGCGCGGCTCGCCGCCGCCCGACCGGACTTCATCTCCGTCACGTACGGGGCGAACGGCTCGTCGCGGACCTCCTCGCTCGACGTGCTCCGTCAGATCCTGGAGCACACCGACGTCAGCCCCATGGCGCACCTCACGTGCGTCGGCTCGTCCCACGAGGAGGCCAACCGGCTCATCCGTGAATTCCTCGACGCGGGGGTCCGGCGCTTCCTGGCCGTGCGCGGCGACCCGCCGGAAGACGCCGCACCCGGCGACGACGGCCTCGGTGACATCCGCAGCTCGGCCGAACTGGTCCAGCTCATCCACCGCGTCCAGGCGGAGCGCGTTCCGTACGGGGAGCTGCCGGTGCCGGAGCTGCACGCCCAGGCCGTGCTCGCCCATCGCGAGCACGTGCAGATCGCGGTCGCGGCGTTCCCCAACGGGCATCCCGCCTCCCATTCGCTGTCGCAGGACATCGACGCCCTGCTCGCCAAGCAGGCCGCCGGCGCCAACCTCGGGATCACCCAGCTGTTCTTCCACGCCGAGGACTACCTGTCGTTCGCACAGAAAGCGAAGGACGCGGGTGTCACCTTCCCGATCCTGCCCGGCATCATGCCGGTGACATCGCCGGGGCGTCTCGCCCGCATGCTCGAGCTGAGCGGCGAGGACCTCCCCAGCGACCTGGCCATCCAGCTCGAGGTGGAGCCCACGGACGAGGGCCGCCGCGAGATCGGCATCGCGTGGGCTGCGAACCTGGGCCGGCGCCTGCTCGACGGCGGCGCCCCCGGCCTCCACCTCTACACCTTCAACCAGAGCGAGGCGGTGCTGTCCGTCCTCGACCGGATCGGCGTCCTGCCCGCCGACGCCACCTCCGCCGTCTCCACCTCCTGACGCAACCGAAAGGGCTCCACCATGACCTCCACCTCCCGTGCCGCCTTCCCGGCGGGAACGATCCTCGGCTACCCGCGCATCGGACGCCGTCGCGAGCTCAAGAAGGCGGTCGAGTCCTTCTGGGCCGGCACGATCGATGCCGCAGAGCTGGAAGCGACCGCGGCCGGACTGCGCGCCGCCACCCGCGAGCGGCTTGCGAGCCTCGGGCTGGGCCGCGACGACGCCTCCATCCCCGAGAGCTTCAGCTACTACGACCAGGTGCTCGACGCGGCCGTCGCCGTCGGCGCCGTACCGAGCCGGTTCTCCGGCCTCGCGCGCGCGGACGGCTCCGTCGACCTCGCCGGCTACTTCACCATCGCGCGGGGCGAGGGCGACAACGCCCCGCTCGAGATGACGAAGTGGTTCGACTCCAACTACCACTATCTGGTGCCGGAGATCGGCCCGGAGACCGACTTCCGCCTCGCGTCGGACCGTCTCGTCCGCGAGTTCGAGGAGGCGCGCGGCGCCGGCTTCGTCACCCGACCGGTGATCGTCGGCCCGGTGACATTCCTGCTGCTCAGCAAGGCGTCGGACGAGGCGCCGGAGGGCTTCCGGCCGCTGTCGCGCCTGGCCGACCTCCTGCCGGTGTACCGCGAGCTGCTCGCCCGGCTCGACGCCGCCGGCGCACCGTGGGTGCAGCTCGACGAGCCGGCCCTCGTCAGCGAGAGCATCGAGGAGCCGCGGGAGGCCGTCCTGGAGGCGCTCCGTACCGCCTATTCCGCGCTGGGCGGCGCAGCCGACCGCCCGGCGATCTTCGTCGCCGCCCCGTACGGCAGCCTGGACGACGCACTCCCCGTCCTCGCCGCCTCGCCGATCGAGGCCCTCTCACTCGACCTCGTCCGGGGCTCGCTGCCGTCCGGGCTGGACGCGGCGACAGCCGGGTCGCTCGCGACCAAGACCGTCGTCGGCGGCGTGATCGACGGCCACAACATCTGGCGCGGCGATCTCGAGGCCGCGTTCGGCACGCTCACCGAGCTGCTGTCGCTCAGCCCCGACGTCGCCGTCTCCACCTCCACCTCGCTGCTGCACGTGCCGCACGACGTCGAGGACGAGCCCGACCTCGACGCTCGCCTGAAGGGGTGGCTCGCGTTCGCCGACCAGAAGGTCGGGCAGGTCGCCGTGCTGGCCCGCGGCCTGGTGGACGGCCACGAGGCCATCCAGGACGAGCTCACGGCGGCGACCGCGTCGCTCGCGGACCGCGCCTCCGCCCCGGGCGTCCGGGTCGACGCGGTGCGCGCCCGCGAGGCCGCGCTCACCGAGGCCGACTTCCGCCGCGGCGCCTACGAGGACCGGCTCGCGGCCCAGGACGCGGCGCTCGGCCTGCCGTTCCTCCCGACCACGACCATCGGCTCCTTCCCGCAGACCGGCGACATCCGCCGCTCCCGCGCACAGTTGGTGAAAGGGCTCATCACCGAGGCGGAGTACCTCGCCAGGATGCAGGCCGAGATCAAGCGCGTCGTCGACCTGCAGGAGGAGATCGGCATCGACGTCATCGTGCACGGCGAGCCCGAGCGCAACGACATGGTGCAGTACTTCGCGGAGAACCTCGACGGGTTCGCCGTCACCCAGAACGGCTGGGTGCAGTCCTATGGATCGCGCTGCACGCGTCCGTCCATCCTGTGGGGGGACGTCTCGCGACCGAAGCCGATCACGGTGGACTGGTCGACGTACACGCAGAGCCTCACCGACAAGCCGGTCAAGGGGATGCTGACGGGTCCGGTGACGATCCTCGCCTGGTCGTTCGTGCGCGACGACCAGCCGCTCGGCGAGACCGCCCGCCAGGTCGCGCTCGCGCTGCGCGACGAGATCGAGGACCTCGAGGCCGCGGGCATCCGCGTCGTCCAGGTGGACGAGCCCGCGCTGCGCGAGCTGCTGCCGCTGAAGCGTGCCGCGCAGGACGAGTACCTGGACTGGTCGGTCGGCTCCTTCCGGCTCGCGACGGCCGGCGTGCGCGACGAGACGCAGATCCACACCCACCTCTGCTACTCGGAGTTCGGTGTGGTCATCGACGCGATCCGCAACCTCGACGCCGACGTCACCAGCATCGAGGCCGCGCGCAGCCGCATGGAGGTCGTGCACGACGTCCAGACCTCCGGCTTCGAGCACGGCATCGGCCCGGGCGTCTACGACATCCACTCGCCGCGCGTCCCCTCCGTCGCCGAGGTCACCGAGCTGCTCGAGACGGCGCTCGGCGCGATCCCCGGTCGCCAGCTCTGGGTCAACCCGGACTGCGGACTGAAGACACGGGGATACGACGAGACTGTCGCATCGCTCCGCAACATCATCGAGGCGACGCGCGCGGTGCGCGAGCGCGTGTCCGTCGAGGCCTGACCCTCCCGGTCGCCGAAGGGCGTCGTTCCGCCGTGGGCGGACGGCGCCCCTCTGCCGTGCCCCGTGCGCGAGGATGGGCGCATGGTGCAGATGACCGACGCCGAGTTCGAGGAGCTGGTGGGCGCCGTGTTCGACGCGCTGCCGGACGCGATCGTCGGGCACCTCGACAACGTGGCGTTCCTCATCCAGGACCAGCCGTCGGGGGAGCGGCCGCGCCTGTTCGGGCTCTACAGCGGACGGCCGCTGACGACCCGCGGCGTCTATGGATTCGGTGAGCTGCCGGACCGCATCACGCTGTTCCGCAACAACCTGGAGGAGAGCTGCTCGGACGTCGACGAGCTGCGCGCCCGTGTGCGGGTGACACTGGTGCACGAGATCGGGCACTACTACGGCCTCGACGACGCGAAGCTGCAGGAGCTCGGCTGGGCCTGATGCGCGCGCATCCCCATGCCCATGTGGACTAAATAACGCCTATCGGCTCCGCAAACGCGACATTTGGTCCAAATCGTGACGCCCGGGAGGGGTCAGACGGCGCGGAGGACGGCGACGACCTTGCCGAGGATCTGCGCGTAGTCGCCCAGGATCGGCTCGAAGTTGGAGTTGCGCGGCAGCAGCCACGTGTGGCCGTCACGCTGCCGGAAGACCTTGACGGTGGCCTCCTCGTCGAGCATCGCCGCCACGATGTCGCCGTTCTCCGCGGTGTTCTGCTGGCGCACCACGACCCAGTCGCCGTCGGTGATGGCGGCGTCGATCATCGACTCGCCGACGACCTTGAGCATGAAGAGCTCGCCGTTGCCGACCAGCTGGCGGGGGAGGGGGAAGACCTCCTCCACCTGTTGCTCGGCCGTGATCGGCACGCCGGCGGCGATGCGGCCGACGAGTGGGACCATCGCGGCGTCGCCGACAGGGGTCTGGTTCTCGTAGTCGACGGACTCGGACGACGACGACGGCAGGTCGATGAGGATCTCGAGGGCGCGGGGGCGGTTCGGGTCGCGGCGCAGGTACCCGCTCAGCTCCAGCTGGTTGAGCTGGTGAGTGACCGACGAGAGGGAGGAGAGGCCGACGGCGTCGCCGATCTCGCGCATGCTCGGCGGATAGCCCCGCTGGTTCACGGACTTCTGGATCACGTCGAGGATGGCGAGCTGCTTCTCGCTGAGGTTCTTTCGGCGGCGCGTGCCGCCCCGCGGAGCCTGATTCTCGTTCGACACGCTCGTCCCTTCGTGAGCTCGACCGCATCCGCTCGTCCCGAATGTCGGTGGTGCCTGGAAAGGTGAAGTCCAGACAATCGAAACTGTATCCACGATACGGCCGGAAACAAACATGTGTTCGAGTGTGTCTCGAAATCCGTGGGCGGATTTCTCGGGCGCATCGGGTCTTGCGGTTTCGGACATTCGAAGATACATTCGGAACACAGCTTCGCATCAGCGACGCACGAGGAGGTCACGGCCATGAGCACGACGGTGATGGTGAGCAGCACGATTCCCGCTCTTCCCGCGGGCGCACGCACGCGGCTGCGTCTCACGCGACGCGGTCGGGCTGTGCTGACGACGCTCGCGGCTCTCCCGCTCATCCTCGGAGCCCTGGTGTTCGCGCTCAATGGGGGCGGCGCCGTGGCGACCAGCGAGCAGGCCCACGTGGCCTTCCAGCACGTGACGGTGGAGTCGGGCGACTCGCTCTGGACGGTCGCGGAGCGCATCGCGCCGAGCGCCGATCCTCGCGACGTCATCGCCGACCTGGTGCAGCTGAACGGGCTCGACGCCTCCGGCGTCGTGTCGCCCGGGCAGCAGCTCGCGGTCCCGACCAAGTACGAGCACTGAGACCAAGTACGAGCACTGAGCAGCGCGATCGACCGGGCGTCATACGGGGGAGTCGTGCCGGTCGACCTGGCTAGCATGGAGTGGTGACCTCCCTTTCCGATCTCCCGATCCGTGATGACCTGCGTGGACGGACGCCGTACGGTGCCCCGCAGAAGTCGGTTCCCGTCGCTCTCAACGTGAACGAGAACACGCATCCGGTGCCGGAGGACGTCGCGGCGGACATCGTCTCCCGCGTCGCGGTCGCCATCACGGGCGTCAACCGCTACCCCGACCGCGAGTTCACGGAGTTGCGCGAGGCCTTCGCGCGCTACCTCGGCCACGGCCTCGACGCGAGCCGGATCTGGGCGGCGAACGGATCCAACGAAGTGCTGCAGCACATCCTGCAGGCGTTCGGAGGGCCGGGCCGCAGCCTGCTCGGGTTCGCCCCGACGTACTCGATGTACCCGTTGCTCGCATCCGGCACCGGCACCGACTGGATCGCCGGGCCGCGCGACACCGACTACGAGCTGACGCCGGAGACCGCCGCGGCGGAGATCCGCCGCACCGACCCCGACATCGTCATCCTCTGTTCGCCCAACAACCCCACCGGCACCCCGCTGGGCCTCGCGACGATCGAAGCCGCGTATGACGCGGCCCGTGGCATCGTCGTCGTGGACGAGGCCTACGCCGAGTTCATGCCCGAGGGAGAGCCGTCCGCTCTCGCTCTGCTCGACGGGCGCCCCCGTCTCCTGGTCTCGCGGACCATGAGCAAGGCCTTCGCCTTCGCCGGCGCCCGCGTCGGCTATCTCGCCGCCGACCCGGCCGTCGTCGACGCCCTTCGTCTGGTGCGCCTCCCGTACCACCTGTCGGCGCTGACCCAGGCGGCGGCGGTGGGCGCCCTCGCCCACGCGGACGAGATGCTCGCGATGGTGGGGGAGATCCGGCAGCAGCGCGACCGGCTCGTCGTCGAACTCGCGGCCCTGGGATACGCGCCGCACCGCAGCGGCAGCAACTTCGTGCTGTTCGGCGGAGTGGAGGACCCGCACGCGGTCTTCGAGGCGCTGTTGGAGCGCGGCATCCTGATCCGCGACGTGGGCATCCCGAACCACTTGCGGGTAACCGCGGGGACCGAGGCAGAGACCACCGCCTTCCTGGAGGCGCTGGCCGCGCTCGGGCGCCCGTCCGGCAGCGCGTCCGCCGTCCCAGTAAACTCGCAGTCATGACCGATCGCACCGCCAGCCTGCAGCGCGAGACCAGCGAGTCGAGCATCGAGCTGAGCCTCGACCTCGACGGGACGGGCGTCTCCGAGATCGCCACCAGCGTCCCGTTCTACGACCACCTGCTCACGGCGTTCGCGAAGCACTCGCTGACCGACCTGCGCGTGCGCGCGAACGGTGACACGCAGATCGACGTGCACCACACCGTCGAGGACGTCGGCATCGTGCTCGGTCAGGCGATCCGTCAGGCGCTCGGCGACAAGAGCGGCATCTCCCGGTACGGCGATGCGCTCGTGCCCCTGGACGAGGCCCTGGTCCAGGCGGTCGTCGACCTCTCCGGCCGCCCGTACCTGGTGCACGGCGGTGAGCCCGCCGGGTTCGAGTTCCACCTCATCGGCGGTCACTTCACGGGCTCGATGGTGCGTCACGTCTTCGAGGCCATCTCCTTCAACGCGGCCATGACGACGCACGTCACCGTCATCGGCGGGCGCGACCCGCACCACATCGCGGAGGCGGAGTTCAAGGCGTTCGCGCGTGCGTTCCGCCAGGCGAAGGCGCTGGATCCGCTGGTGAACGGCATCCCGTCGACCAAGGGCGCGCTGTGACGGCTTCCGGCACACCCGACGTCGTCGTCTTCGACTACGGCTCCGGCAACGTCCACTCGGCCGTCAAGGCGCTCGAGGCGGCGGGCGCGAACGTGGAGCTCACCGGCGACCGGCGGCGTGCGCTGGAGGCCGACGGCCTGCTGGTGCCGGGCGTCGGTGCCTTCACCGCGGTCATCGACGCGTTGCGCGCCTCGCACGGTGACGAGGTTATCGACCGTCGGCTCGCGGGCGGTCGACCGGTGCTCGGCATCTGCGTCGGCATGCAGGTGCTGTTCGAGCGCGGCGTCGAGCACGGCGTCGAGACCGGGGGGCTCGGAGAGTGGCCGGGCACCGTCGGGCTGCTGGAGGCCGAGGTCGTGCCGCACATGGGCTGGAACACGGTGGACGCCCCAGAGGACTCCGTGCTGTTCGCCGGCCTGCGCGATGAGCGCTTCTACTTCGTCCACTCCTACGCCGCGCAGGACTGGACGCTCGAGGTGACGGGGCCCTTCCCGAGGCCGCGCGTCACCTGGGCCGAGCACGGTCCGCGCTTCGTCGCCGCGGTCGAGAACGGCCCGCTGAGCGCCACCCAGTTCCACCCCGAGAAGTCCGGCGTCGCCGGCATCCAGCTGCTGCGCAACTGGATCGGCACCCTCTGAACCCGCCTCTCGGCGCATCATCCGTCCCGCTGTTCCGCGGGCCCGAACGAGGAAACACTGTGAGCGAATTCAACAAGACGCCGAAGCTCGTCCTGCTCCCGGCCGTCGACGTGGCGGACGGCAAGGCTGTGCGTCTGACGCAGGGCGAGGCCGGCAGCGAGACCAGCTACGGCGACCCGGTCGACGCGGCCGCCGAGTGGGCGGACGCCGGCGCGGACTGGATCCACCTGGTCGACCTCGATGCGGCTTTCGGCCGCGGGTCGAACCGGTCGCTTCTCAAGAAGGTCATCCGCCAGGTCAAGGGCGTCAACATCGAGCTCTCGGGCGGGATCCGCGACGACGAGTCGCTGGAGCAGGCGCTCGAGATCGGCGCGACGCGCGTCAACCTCGGCACCGCCGCGCTGGAGAACCCGGAGTGGGCCGCCCACGTGATCGGGCAGTACGGGGAGGCGATCGCGGTCGGGCTGGACGTGCGCGGCACGACGCTCGCCGCGCGCGGTTGGACGCGCGACGGCGGCGACCTCTGGCAGGTCCTCGACCGCCTCGAGGAGGCCGGCTGCGCCCGGTACGTCGTCACCGATGTGACCAAGGACGGCACGTTGCGCGGACCGAACATCGATCTGCTGCGTCAGGTCATGGACCGCACCGAGCGCCCGGTCGTCGCCTCCGGCGGCATTGCGAACCTCGACGACATCGCCGCCCTGCGCGAGCTGGTCCCGCTGGGACTCGAGGGCGCCATCGTCGGCAAGGCGCTGTACTCCGGCGCGTTCACGCTCCCTGAGGCGCTGGATGTCGCGGGCTACTGACCCGGACGACGGTCAGGACGCCGCGGCGGCGCGCCCGCCCGCGACGCCGACCGAGCAGGGCGCCGACCGCCTGCGGAGCTTCGCGGCCTCGCTCGCCGACTCCGCCGGGCAGCCCTGGGACGGGCGGCATTTCGACGACAACCCGTTCGGCGACGACGACGGAACGGCGCCCCCCGCGCTGCTCGGCGCCCTCGCGGCGTTCCGCGCGGGAGAGGTCGGACCCGAGGCGGTCGTGCACGTGCTCGGGGAGTCCCGCCTCCTCATCCCGCTCGTAGCCGAACTCGGTGACGAGGGCACGACCGATGCCGGACTGACGGTGGACAAGTCGCAGGAGCTGTCGATCGTGACGGTCTCCGGCCCGGACGGCCGGAGCGTCCTGCCGGTGTTCTCGTCCGTGACGGCGATGCAGACCTGGAATCCCGCCGCGCGTCCCGTCCCTGTCGACGGCCGTCGAGCCGCGCTCGCCGCGGCCTCCGAGGAGACGGAACTGATCGTCCTCGACCCGACCAGCGAGACGGAGTTCGTGTTGCGGCGGCCCGCGGTCTGGGCCGTGGCGCGAGGGCGACGCTGGCTGCCGAGTCACCGCGATCCCGAGGTGTCCGCCGCCTTCGACGCGTCGATCGCGACAGAGCTCGGGGTCCACGCCGTGCGGTTGGACGCCGGCGACCCCGACCACCGGTTGCGGGGGGAGGAGCTCGTCGTGCGGCTCGCGCTGGCCACCGGCCTGACCAGGGAAGAACTGGACGTCATCCTGGCCCGGCTCGCCCAGCGCTGGGCCGCGGACGACGTGATCGCGACGCGCGTGGACTCCCTCCGGGTGCAGTTGGTGGCGGCGGACTGAGCGATCACGACGGTCGGGCGGCGGTCCCGAATCGTCGGTCCGATTGAGCGTTTCTTGCGTCGGCCCGCGCGCCCCTCGTATCCTGAGCGCGCCGTGGAGAGCCCTACCGGCGGTCAGGGGAACGATCGCCGGGCGATACGCCAGAGATCACGCTCGAGGCGGGGCATCCGCAGATCGGAGCACCGATGCGTGCCTCATCTCGCACCATCCTCACCACCCTGCTGTCGGCCGGCGCGATCGCCGTGTCGGTCGTGGCAGGCGGGACGGCCGCCCAGGCGGCGACGGGGACACCGGCGCCGCCGCCGGTGAACGCCCAGTTCGACTACCAGATCGGCGGACCGTACACACCGGCGGCGTCCGTCGGGATCGTCGACCGCGATCACACCGCCGCCCCGGTCGCCGGGAAGTACAACATCTGCTACGTCAATGCGTTCCAGACGCAGCCCGACGACACCACGACGTGGGCGGGCGCGAACGACGACCTGATCCTCCGCAACGCGAAGGGCGTCAAGGTCGGCGACCCGGAGTGGAACGAGTACCTGCTCGACACGTCCACCGCGGCCAAGCGCACCCGGATCGCCGCGATCGTGAACGGCTGGATCGACGAGTGCGCCACCAAGGGATTCCAGGCGGTCGAGCCGGACAACCTGGACTCCTGGACGCGCTCGAAGAGCGGCGGCAAGCAGCTGCTCACGAAGCAGAACAACGTCAACCTGGCGACGCTCCTCGCCGCGCACGCGCACCAGAAGGGCCTCGCGATCGCGCAGAAGAACACGACGGAGCTCGGGTCGGCCGGCAAGAACACGGTCGGCTTCGACTTCGCGATCGCCGAGGAGTGCCAGTACAACACGGAGTGCGACGCCTACACCTCGGTGTACGGGAACAACGTCATCGAGATCGAGTACACCGACAACCCCCGCTCCGCGTACACCCAGGCGTGCGCCGCGCAGGGCAAGAACATCTCGGTGATCCTCCGCGACCGCGACGTGGTCGCGAAGGGGAACAGCGCCTACCGCTACGAGTACTGCTGAGCGATCGGCCGCAGACGGACCGGGTGCGGACGTGCGATCGTCCGCACCCGGTCCGTCGGACGGGGATCGACGGAGGGGAGGACAGGTGAGGATCGGCATCCTCGGCACGGGCGCGATGACCGCGGCGCTCGGCCGCCGGCTGTCGGCCATCGGGCACGACGTCGTCATCGGGTCGCGGGATCCCGTCCGGGCCGAGACGCTGGCCCGCGAGATCGGCGCCAGCTCCGGGACCGACCTGCTCCACGCGGCGCAGAGCGACGTCGTCATCGTCGCGGTACGGGACACGGCCGCTCTCGAGGTCGTGGGCGAGCTCGCCGGCGAGCTCGCCGGTCGGGTCGTGCTCGACCTGGGCAACCCGATCGATCCGCCGCATTTCGAGAGCCGCTACGGGGCCGGGCCGTCGCTGGCCGAGCGGATGGCGGAGGCCGCGCCCGGCGCGATCGTCGTCAAGGCCTTCAACACGGTCTACGCGGAGCACCTCGCCGGAGACGGGAGTCCGCAGGTGCTGGTGGCCGCCGACGACGGCCCGGCGAAGACGCTCGTCACTGAGCTCGTCGTCGCGATCGGCTGCGAGCCTCTCGATGTCGGCGCGCTGCGCGTCTCACGGCACCTGGAGCAACTGGCCGGCTTCGAGGTCGACCTCGTCGAGGGCGGCTACGCTCGTGCGACATCGCTGCGGGTGATCGACCTGCCCGGCTGACGCCACGCCGGCGGATGGCCGCCGCCGGTCAGGCGGTGCGCAGCATCCGCAGTCCGCCCACCAGGGCCAGCACGCCGACCGCCGCGACGAAGACGATCAGGACGGGGACGAGCGGCCACACGATCAGGGCGACGCCCACCAGGAGCACGGGCAGGGCGAGACCGATGTAGGCGACCAGGAAGATCGCCGCCAGGACCTCGCCGCGTCGCTCGGGGGCGGAGAGCGCCGCCGTCACGCCGATGGCCGAGCGGAAGAGGAGGCCGACGCCCGCCCCGGCCAGGATGCCGCTCACCAGGAACGCCGCCAACGACGCGACCAGGACGCCCGCGGCGAGACCCGCGAGTCCGACGAGCATCAGCACCAGGGCGAGGGCCAGCTGGGCGCGCATCCGCAACCGCGCGAACACGATCTGCGACAGGGCGGAGGCGGCGAACACGGTGAACGGGACCGCGCCGGCGAGGAGGTGCGAGCTCTGGTGCAGGACGCCGGAGACCACACTCGGCGCGAGCGAGGTGAAGAGGCCGAAGACGGCGAAGCCGGCGAACGCGGCGACGGCGGCGGCGGAGAACGCGCCGCGCGCCGAGGCGGGGAGCGAGATCCGCTGCGGACGGTAGGCGGGGCGCTCCTCGGCCCGCTCCACCGTCTCGGGCACGAGCGCGACCGCGAGCGAGGCCAGTGCGAGCACGACCAGGAACACGACGTACGGCAGCAGCAGCGGAGCAGGGAGGAACTGCGCGAACGCGCCGCCCAGCAGCGGGCCGAGGGCGAGTCCGCCCGTGTTGACGACGGTGGAGACCGTCCCGGCCAGCTGGGGTCCTTCCTCCGGACGGGCGACCGCACGGAGCTCGCTGAGATGCGCCGTCGCGCTCGCGGTGAGAGCACCCACCCCCACACCGGAGAGCACGCGCGCGACGATCAGACCCGAGACGTCGTTCCACACCAGGAAGACGGCCGCGGCCAGGAGCTCGACCAGCAGGGCGATCAGGACCATCCTGCGGCGGCCGGCCCAGTCGCTCAGATGTCCGATGAGGAACAGGCTGGCGATGACCCCGACCGCGTAGGCGGCGAAGACGACGGTGATCACCCAGGTGGGGAATCCGTCCCGCGCCTGGTACAGCGCATAGAGCGGGGTCGGCACGGTGGAGAACGCCATCACCGCGAGGAACGCTGCGGCGATGACCCAGAATCCTGCACCGTGGCGGAAGCGCCAGCCGCCGGCGCGGCGGAGCGGAGCGGTGTGCTGTGCGGGGACGGAAGCGGTCTCGGGTTCGCGGATGGTGGTCATATGTGAAGAATGCACCGCCCCGGCAATCGAGTCCAACGGATAGAATCGATGCCTGTCATCGGAATGATCGATGGCCGCACTATCATGGGCCCATGGAGACCCGTCAGCTCGAATACCTCGTCGCCGTCGCCGAAGAGCTCAACTTCACGCGCGCGGCCGAGAGGGTGTTCGCAGCCCAGTCCACGGTCTCCGCCGGCGTCCGGGCCCTCGAGCGAGAGCTCGGCGCCGCCCTGTTCGAGCGCGATCCGCACGGGGTGCGGCCGACCGCGACGGGCGTCGCTGTGCTGGAGGAGGCCAGGGACGCGCTGCGGGCCGTCGAGCGCGTTCGGGATGCGGCGCGCGGCGACGGCGAGCTGCGCGGCGTCGTGCGGGTCGGCATCTTCACCAACCTCACGACGATCGACCTGCCGGGGATCATGGGGGAGTTCCATCAGCGGCATCCTCTCGTCGATCTGCGCCTCGGGCCGTCGCCCAGCGGCTCGACCGGGCTGGCGGAGGATGTGCGGCAGGGGCGGCTCGACGTCGCCTTCGTCGGCCTCCCGGATCGCCTGCCCGGGCTGCTCGAGCGCGAGCTGGCGGTCTCGCCGTTCGTGGCCGTGGTCGCGGCCGATCACGCGCTGGCCGGACGCCCGGAGGTGTCGCTGGCCGAGCTGGCGGACGAGCAGTGGGTCGACGCCCGCGCGGGGTTCGGCAACCGGGTCACACTCGACCGGGAGCTCGCCGCGCGCGGGATCTCGCGCCGTGTGCCGACGGAGCTGTCCGACCTGGGCGAGATCCCGCGGTTCGTCGCCGCGCGCCTCGGCGTCGCGGTCCTACCCGCTCTCACGGTGATCCCCGCCGCGGGTGCCGTCGTGATCCCCCTGAGGGAGCGCATCGAGTGGCGGCTGGACGCGATCGCGCGCCCGCGCCCGAGCACGGCCGCGCTCGCGATGCTCGACCTCCTGAGCGAGCGCTTCGGCCGGTCCCGTACGCTGGAGGCACGATGACCGTCTTCGCCGCCCTCGTCCTGTTCCTCAATGCCGCCTTCAACGTCTTCGCGTGGCCCCGCTTCTTCACCCGCGTCCGCCGGGACGCCCGAGCCCGCGACGCCGCAGGCAAGGCCACCCCGTTCCTCATCGTTCACGCGGTGCTCCTGGCGGTCGCGCTGCTGCTTGCGGTGCTGTCGGCGATCGCGGGGGTCGCGCTGCTGCTGCAGTGAGCGCGCGTCGTCGACATCGCCCTGCGGAGCGATCCCGCGCCGATCCGGAGTTGTACGCGCGGCGGCGCGAGAACGCCGTCTGAACGGCGAACTGAGCGGTGTGGCGGTGCGGCTTTCCGGAGCAGGCGGGTGCGTGGGACCATGAGGGCATGTCCCTCCACATCACGGGCGACGCCGAGGCGGACGCCCTTCTCGACAGTTCGCCGTTCGCCCTCGTGGTCGGGATGCTGCTCGATCAGCAGGTGCCGATGGAGACGGCCTTCGCCGGCCCGGCGAAGCTGCGCGACCGGCTGGGCGCACTCGAGCCCGCGCAGATCGCCGCGCTCGACCCGGACGAGCTGACGGCCGTGATGAAGCAGACGCCCGCCGTCCACCGCTTTCCCGGCTCGATGGCGGGTCGCGTGCAGGCGCTCGCCGCCGCGATCGTCTCCGACTGGGGCGGCGACACGGCCGCGATCTGGACGCGCGACGATCCGTCGGGCGCGGAGGTGCTGCGCCGTCTCAGAGCGTTGCCCGGCTTCGGCGAGCAGAAGGCGAAGATCTTCCTCGCCCTGCTCGGCAAGCAGAAGGATGTGCGGGCGCCGGGCTGGCGCGAGGCGGCAGGGGACTACGGTGCCGAGGGCTTCCGGTCGGTCGCCGACATCGTCGACGCCGCGTCGCTGACCCGCGTGCGCGAGCACAAGCGCGCGATGAAGGCGGCGGCGAAGGGCTGAGCCGCTCCGGGGGTGTCGGGGGTCCCCGGTAGGTTGAGGGGAGGTTCGACGGAAGGGGCAGCGCGTGTTCGTGCTCGACGGAGTCATCGTCACCAGCGCCAGCGATCTGACCGAGGCCTCCAAATGCGAGTTCGCGTTCCTGCGCTCGCTCGACGTCAAGCTCGGGCGCATCGAGAAGGAACGCGAGATCGAGGACCCGATGTACGTGCGGTCATCCCGGCTGGGCGACGAGCACGAGCACCACATCCTGGAGCGCTACCGCGAGACCTTCGGGAGCGGCGTGGCCGAAATCGCGCGCCCCGAGAATCTGACGGCGGACGCTCTGGCGGAGGCCGTCGCGCTCACCTCGGAGGCGTTCCGGTCCGAGGCCGAGGTCGTGTTCCAGGCGACGTTCTTCGACGGGGCGTTCGTCGGCTTCGCCGATTTCGTGGTGCGTCGTCCCGATGGCCGCTACCGCGTGCAGGACTCCAAGCTCGCCCGCAGTGCGCGCGTCACCGCGCTGCTGCAGCTCGCCGCCTACGCCGACCAGCTGCGCCGGCTCGGGGTGGACACCGACGAGACCGTCGAGCTGCTCCTCGGCGACGGATCCGTGAGCGAGCACCGGCTGTCCGACATCGAACCGGTCTATCGCAAGCGCCGCGCCCGTCTGCTCGATGTGATCGACGCGCATCTGGCCGATCCGGGTGCGGTCGCGTGGGGCGACCCCCGCTTCACCGTCTGCGGTCGCTGCGACACGTGCGACGCCGAGGTGCAGGCCTCCCACGACGTGCTCCTGGTCGCGGGGATGCGCGTCACGCAGCGCGACCGCCTGATCGCCGCGGGGCTCGGCACCATCGACTCGTTGGCCGCCTCCGACGGGCCGATCGAGGGGATCCCCGACGGCACGCTCGAGGGGCTGCGCGAACAGGCTCGGCTGCAGCTGCGGGCCGCACCGGGGGAGGCCCCTCCCGTCCGGGTCTACAACGCGCCCGTGCTCGCGGCCCTTCCGCAGCCCGATCCGGGCGACCTCTTCTTCGACTTCGAGGGCGATCCGCTCTACACGGAGGGCGCGGGCGAGCGCTGGGGACTCGACTACCTGTTCGGCATGGTCGACGTGGACGCCGAGTACACCGCCTTCTGGGGGCACGACTTCGCAGCCGAGCGGGTGGCACTGGAGGCGTTCCTCGCGTTCGTGCGCGAGCGCCGCCGACAGTACCCGCAGCTGCACATCTACCACTACGCGGCCTACGAGCAGACCCACCTGCTCGCGCTGGCCGCCCGCCACGGCGTCGGCGAAGAGGAGGTCGACGGCCTGCTGCGCGACGCGGTGCTGGTCGACCTGTACCCGCTGGTGCGCAAGGCCGTCCGGGTGGGGTCGCGCTCGTACTCGATCAAGAAGCTCGAACCGCTCTACATGGGCGACGAATTGCGCCACAGCGAAGTCACGAACGGCGCCGACTCGATCACCGAGTACGCCAACGCCCGCGACCTGCTGGCGCTGGGACGAGACGACGAGGCGCAGCCGTTGCTCGACGCGCTCGCCGACTACAACCGCTACGACTGCGTCAGCACCCTGCGCCTGCGCGACTGGCTGCTCGACCGCGCCGCGGAGAACAGCATCCCGGTCGGCGCGGCACCCGTCGACGACCTCGAACCCGCCCCGGAGGAGTCGCCGTTGCGCGCCGCCCTGCTCGGGTACGCGGGCGATCCGCTCGACCCGCACCGCACTCCCGATCGAGCGGCGGTCGCCCTTGCGGCGGCCGCGATCGACTTCCACCGCCGCGAGCAGAAGACCTTCTGGCAGTCGCACTACGCCCGCCTCATCCAGCCGATCGAGGAGTGGGCCGAGACCCGCGACGTGCTCGCCGTCGAGTCGGTGCAGGTCGTCCGCGACTGGCACCAGGACGACGGACAGCGTGTCGAACGCCGCGAGCTGCTCCTGAGCGGGCAGTGGGGAGCGGGGAGCGCCGTGCGCGTCAGCGAGCGCAGCGGGCCCTTCCTGCTCTACGAGTTCCCGGGGCCCTACCGCCAGCCGCGTGCCCAGCCGGGCTCGCGCACCGCCCGCACCGTCGCCGTGATCGGAGCGACCGACGACGGCTCCGTCGTGGTTCGGGAGACACTGCCGAAGGACGTCCTCCCGTACCGCAACACGCCCACGGCGCTCACACCCGCGGCGCCGCCGGACGCACGACGGCTGGGCGACGCGATCCGCGAGTGGGGCTCCGACCTCCTCGCCGCGCTGCGTGGCGGCACCTGGCCGGTCGATGCGACGGTCGATCTGCTGCGCCGCACACCGCCGCGCACCCGCTCGGGCCGGCTGGCCGACGAGGGGCCGGCCGACGGCGGCGGACGCATCACGGCGGTGGTGGCGAGCCTGCTCGACCTCGACCGCTCGTACCTCGCCGTGCAGGGGCCGCCCGGCACGGGCAAGTCGTACCTCGGCGCGCACGTCATCGCCCGGCTCGTCGCCGAGCACGGCTGGCGCGTCGGAGTGGTCGCCCAGTCGCACGCGGTGGTGGAGAACCTGCTCGACCGCGTCGTGGCGGCCGGGCTCGATCCCGCACGGGTCGGCAAGGCGGCGAGTGCCTCCGCCGCTCCCGACGTCGAGCGGGCCTACACGGTTCTCCCGTCGGACGCCCACCTGGTCTTCGCGGAGGACAACGCGGCGTCCGGCTTCGTGCTGGGAGGGACCGCCTGGGACTTCGCCAACCCCGGCCGTGTGCCGCGCGACAGCCTCGATCTCCTGGTCGTCGACGAGGCGGGCCAGTTCTCCCTCGCCTCGACCATCGCCGTCGGTGTCGCCGCGCGCAACCTCCTGCTGCTCGGCGACCCGCAGCAGCTGCCCCAGGTCAGCCAGGGCCGCCACCCCGAACCGGTCGACGGTTCGGCGCTGGGCTGGGTGAGCGAAGGGCACGACGTGCTGCCCGCCGCGTACGGCTACTTCCTCGCCGAGAGCCGCCGCATGCATCCGGCTCTGGCCGACGCGGTCTCCGTGCTCTCATACGAGGGGCGGCTGCACGCCCACCCCACCGCGAGCGACCGCGTGCTCGACGGCGTGGAGCCGGGCCTGCACCCCGTCCCCGTCGCGCACACCGGCAACGCGACCGCGTCGCCGGAAGAGGCGGCCGTGGTCCTCGAGCTCGTCGACACGGTGCTCGGGCGCTCCTGGACGGACCCGTCCGCCGGTGCGACCGACGCACCTCTCGCTCCCGAGGACGTCATCGTGGTCACGCCCTACAACGCACAGCTCGCGCAGGTGCGCACCGCGCTCGACGCCGCCGGGCAGACAGCCGTACGGGTCGGGACGGTCGACAAGTTCCAGGGGCAGGAGGCCGCGATCGCGATCGTGAGCCTCGCCGCCTCCAGTGCAGCGGACGCGCCGCGCGGCATGTCGTTCCTGCTGATGATGAACCGTCTGAACGTCGCGATCTCGCGCGCGAAGTGGGCGGCCTTCCTCGTCCATTCGCCCGAACTGTCCGAGTTCCTGCCGACGACCCCGGCGGGCGTCACCGAGCTCAGCGGGTTCATCCGGCTCGTGGAGGACATCCCCGCCTGGTCGCCGGAGGCCGCGCGGGTTACGGTGGAGGGATGAACCGCGAGGAGCTGCAGACGCTCGCGGCGCTCCGGCGGGCGCGCGATCTCATCGACCGCGACTACGCCAAGCCGCTCGACGTGCCGACCCTCGCCGCGCACGCCTACATGTCGGCCTCCCACTTCTCGCGCCGATTCCGCGCCGCCTACGGCGAGACGCCGTACAGCTACCTGATGACACGCCGCATCGAGCGCGCGATGGCACTGCTCCGCACCGGGATGAGCGTGACCGACGCGTGCATGACGGTCGGCTGCACGTCGCTCGGGTCGTTCAGCGCGAAGTTCAGCGAGCTGGTGGGGGAGACGCCCTCCAGCTACCGCTCGCGCGAGCACCTCTCCGTCACCGCGATGCCGGACTGCATCGCCAAGCAGCGCGTCCGTCCCGTGCGCGAGCACCAGCGGAGCAGCTGAGCCCGCCGGCGCCGGGGCGCGCACCGCACCAGGACGGGGCGAGCAGTTTTGGAGAAGCGCCTCCGGTGCCGCCTTCGTAGGGTGGAGCCATGAGCATCTCCGTGCACTTCGTCGACATCATCGCCACCGATCCCGCCGAGTCCCTCGCGTTCTATCGCGACGCGCTCGGCCTCGACGTCCTCAACGACGTCGCCTACGACGGCCACCACTGGATCACGATGGGGGTCGCCGGCGAGCCGGGCTCGCAGATCGTCATCTCCGACCCCTACGCGGGGCGCCCGCAAGCCGACGGCGATGCCCTCGCCGCCCTCGCCGCCAAGGGAACCCTGCCGGGCGTCGTCTTCAGCACCGATGACGTCGACGGCCTCTTCGAGCGCATCCGCGCGACGGGAGCGGAGGTGCTGCAGGAGCCGATCGACCAGTTCTACGGCTCGCGCGACTGCGCCTTCCGCGACCCGGCGGGCAACCTGGTGAAGATCCAGCAGTGGGGGATCGCGCAGTCGCAGCCCGCGTAGGCGCCCGCGCTCAGGCCCGGCGCACCGAGACCGGCACGAACTCTCGGACCCGGTGGGCGACGGTCGCCGCGCAGGTGCTGAGCAGCGGCTCCGAGAGGCGCTCGCCCACCTCGACCTCGACCGCTCCGCCGGCGTGCGCGAGGCGGACGGTCCACCCGTGCGGGTGCGCATGCTCCTCCAGCACGCGGAAGGCCTCGATCGCGTCGTCGCCGGAGTGGTCCCGGGCGAACGCCTCTGCCGCCTGCGCGACGGTCGAGAGCGCGGTGCGACCGCGCAGGTAGCGCGGATCGACGCGGCCCTCTGCGTATCGTGCGACCACCTGCCCGGCCTCGGCAGCGGGGACGCGCCCGTAGAGCAGTCCGTGCGGGAACACGATCATGGTCGCGGCGAAGCGGTCGCCCCCGAGGTGCGAGCACTCCCAGGTCTCGTCGGGATGCGCCGCCGCCAGCGCCTGCACCACCGGTCGTCCGCGGACGGCGCAGCACTGATCGTGCCGGGCGTGCGCGCACACCGCATAGACCGGGCGGTCGCTCGGAACGCCCGCGCTGCCGTCGAGCGGCAGCGCGAGCAGCTCCCGCTCCGTGTCCGCGCGTCCCCAGCGGATGGCGGCGCGCCCGGGACGAGCATCCACGAGGGCCCAGCGCCAGGACCGCTGGCCACGACGGTCCTCCGCTCGCAGCCCGGTGCGGCGGATCGCCAGCGGACGGATCCCCGCGGCTTCCGCCCGCGCCACCAGCGCTGCGCCCACGGCCGGGTCGAGGGCCGAGTCGAAGAAGGCGTGCCGCCCCCACCCGCTCTCGATCTCGACCAGCAACCACCGCTCGCCGAGGCCGGCGGTGCCCGCGAGCGGGTCGCCCCGTTCGCGGGCGCGGTCGCTGCAGGGGAGCCAGCCGGCCGCCGTCGTCATCGGGGGTCCGTCACGGTGCGATCACGACGACGCCCTCCCGCAGCAGTCGCCGTGCGACGACCACCGCGGACTCCGGGTCGAGGCCGGGGAGCTCGCCGACACGGACAGGACTCCCGTCCAGGAGCCGTTCGACGGCGGCGCGCGCCGCGATCGGGAGGGCGACGGTGCGGCCGGCGAGACGGATCGTCACCGTCTCGACCTCGACGGTGTGCTCGGGCCGGAGCCCGCTCCGTGCGGCGACGACGGTCATCCCGTCCAGGCGATCGGAGGCCGCCACCGTGGCGAGGGGGCGGACCGGTCCGGGAGGCGAGTCGCGACGCCGCCGCGCACGCAGCGTCGCCCCGACCGCCGCGGCGACGGCCGCGCGGCGCGCGGGATCATCGAGCGCCGCGCGGAGCGTGTCGAGGGCAGCCGACACTTCGGCGTCGACCGCGGCCTGGTCGTCCGGGTCGAAGCCCAGCGGCAGCGACGTGCGGAGGGCGGCGATGTCGGAGGCCTGCCCGACCGCGGCAGCCATCACCTCCTCGCGCGTGTACGCGGCGACCCCTACCGTGAGATGGATGGAGAGCTCGCCGAGCGCGGTCGCCGAGTGGATCCAGCCACGCGGCAGGTACAGGGCATCGCCCGGGCGGAACGTCTCGTCGATCGCGGGCGGCTCCTGCGCTCGGGCGGCGACGGCGGCACGGTGGTCTGTCCACGGCTGGCCGCGCAGCGGATCCGGGTGCACCGGCTCGTGGATGCGCCACTGCTTCTCCCCGGCGATCTGCAGCACGAACACGTCGTGCACGTCGTAGTGCGGGTCGAAGCCGCGTGCGGAGGCCGGTGTGATGTACGCGTTCACCTGACAGGGATGACCCAGCTCGGCGGAGAGCGCCCGCGCGAACTCCGCGATCGGCGCCCAGGTGCGATGCAGCCCCTGGAGCACGAGCGTGGTGCCCGCGGCGAGCTCGGCGAGCACGCGGTCGCTCGCGATCTGGTCGCCGATCTCGGCCCCGAAACCGCCACCGCCCGTGTAGCGCGCGGCGGGAAGCACGTCGCCCTCCTTCGCCATGCGGGCGAACGGGGTGCGGAGCGCCCGGTCGGCGACGAGTGTGTCCGCATCCTCCGCGCTGAACAGATCGGCGAAGCCGCCGTCGAGGTCGGCCGCGCGGGTGAACAGCGGCCGACGTCCCCAGTGGTCCGCCGCGAACGCGTCCCGCCCGATCGCCGTGCAACGCGAAAGCGCGGGCCGGTCGCCCGGCCCGCGCCCGTCCGTCGCCATCAAGCGGACCCGTCGGCTCCGCCGTCGTGGCCGCTGGGGTTGGCTCCGCCGTCGGCCGGGCCTTCGCCGGCCGATCCGTCGGCTCCGCCGTCGTGGCCGTTCGGGTTGGCTCCGCCGTCGGCCGGGCCTTCGCCGGCCGATCCGTCGGCTCCGCCGTCGTGGCCGTTCGGGTTGGCTCCGCCGTCCGCGGGGCCTTCGCCGCCGCCGCTGGCACTGGTGGTGATGTCGTCGTCGTCGATCGCGCCCATGGGGGCCTCCACTTCGCTCGGTGCCCGCCACACTACGCGCGCCGCCGCCTGCGTCATAGGGGTGTCCGGAACAGCGCGGGCGAGACGTCCCTCGTCACATTTCGGAATGCTTTTTGACCCTCCACCGGGCGGCTGAGAGGCTGGGTCCACCGGCGGACGAACACCGGTATCACATCCCCCCTTCACAAGAGAGAGGCACAGCCATGCCCGACGCCACCCCTCCTGCCGGTTCGCCGGCTCCGGCCCTGCCCGAGAAGCCGAAGAAGTCCAAGACCGGCTGGTTCGTCGGCATCGGCGTCGCGGTGGTCGCCGTCGTCGTGGCGGGCGTGCTCATCGCCGTCAACCTCGCGGGCACCGGATCCTCGCAGGCCGCGGGCTCGAAGAACGTCACGGTCAAGATCGGCACCACCGAGCAGGCCGCACCGTATTGGTCGATCCTCAAGAAGAAGGCGGCGGCGGAGGGCATCACCATCGACGTCGTCGGCTTCAGCGACTACACGCAGGCGAACCCGGCGCTCGCTGACGGGCAGATCGACCTCAACCTCTTCCAGCACCTGCAGTTCCTCGCGAACTACGACGTGCAGGCCAAGCAGGACCTCGTGCCCATCGCCTCCACGCTCGTCGTGCCGCTGCCGCTCTACTCGAAGAAGTACGACTCGGTCGACGCCATCCCGCAGGGCGCGCAGATCGCCATCCCGAACGACGCGACCAACCAGGCCCGAGCGCTCCTCGTGCTCCAGAAGGCCGGCCTCCTCACGCTGAAGGACGGCGGCAACACTCTTGCCACGCCCGCCGACATCGACGTCGCGGCCTCGAAGGTCACCGTGATCCCCGTCGACGCGGCCCAGACCGCCCCGGCGCTCAACTCGGCCGACGGCGCCATCGTCAACAACAACTTCGCGCTGACCGCGGGCATCGACCCGAAGTCCGCCATCTTCCAGGACGACCCGAAGTCCGAGACCGCCGAGCCCTACATCAATGCCTTCGTCGCCCGCGAGAAGGACAAGGACAACGCGACGTACCTCAAGGTCGCCGAGCTCTACCACTCGAAGGAGGTCACCGAGTCCGTTCTCGCCGAGTCGAAGAACACCGCGGTGATCGTCGACAAGCCGCAGTCCGACCTGATCGCGGTCCTCGACACCCTCAAGAAGAACATCGAGGCGGCGAAGTAGCACGGTGAGCCCCATCATCGAGTTCCGTGGCGTCACCAAGAGCTTCCGCTCGGGTGACGCCACGGTCACCGCCGTCGAAGACATCGATCTCGCCGTCGAGCGCGGCGAGATCTTCGGCATCATCGGCTACTCCGGTGCCGGCAAGAGCACGCTCCTGCGCCTCATCAATGCCCTCGAGCACGCGACCAGCGGCTCGATCGTCGTCGATGGCCGCGAGCTCACCGCGCTGAAGGAGCGCGAGCTGCGCAGCGTCCGCGCCGGGATCGGGATGATCTTCCAGCAGTTCAACCTGTTCCGTTCGCGCACCGTGTTCGGCAACATCGCCTATCCGCTCAAGGTGGCGGGCTGGCCGGCGGACGAACGCAAGACGCGCGTCGCGGAGCTGCTCGCCTTCGTCGGGCTGACCGAGAAGGCATGGGCCTATCCCGACCAGCTCTCCGGCGGCCAGAAGCAACGCGTCGGCATCGCGCGGGCGCTCGCGACGAATCCGGACATCCTCCTCGCCGACGAGGCGACCAGCGCCCTCGACCCCGAGACCACCGCCGACGTGCTCGCGCTGCTCAAGCGCGTCAATGAGGAGCTCGGCGTCACGATCGTCGTCATCACGCACGAGATGGAGGTCGTCCGGTCGATCGCCGACCGCGTCGCCGTGCTCGACTCCGGACGGGTGATCGAGCAGGGGAGCGTCTTCGAGGTGTTCTCCGACCCGCAGACGTCGACCGCTCGGCGGTTCGTCGGCACGGTACTCCGCAACCAGCCCGAGGCCGCCGACATCGAGCGGCTGCGCGGCAAGCACACCGGCCGTATCGTCTCCGCCCGCATCACCGACGACGGCCGGCTGGGCTCGGTGCTCTCGGATGCGGTCGGCCGTCACGGCGTGCGCTTCGAGATCGTCTACGGGGGCATCTCCGCGCTGCAGGGCCGCTCGTTCGGCAGCCTCACGCTCGAGCTGCTCGGTGAGCCGGCCGCCGTGGACGCGCTGGTCGCCGAGCTGCGCACCGTCACCGAGGTCGAGGAGGTCGCCGCATGAGCGACTGGTCCACTCTCTGGCCCGTCTATCTCGACTCGATCGGGCAGACGCTCTGGATGGTCGTCGTCACCCTCGTGCTCGGTGGCGTCTTCGGGCTGGTGCTCGGCGTGCTGCTCTACACCACCCGCAAGGGCGGCCTGCTGGAGAACACGGCGGTCTTCACGGTCCTCAACATCGTGGTCAACTTCATCCGCCCGATCCCGTTCATCATCTTCATGACCGCGATCGCCCCGCTGACACAGGCGGTGCTCGGAACGTTCCTCGGCACGCCCGCGGCGATCTTCCCGATGACCATCGCCGCGACGTTCGGCATCTCGCGGATCGTGGAGCAGAACCTGGTCACGATCGAGCCGGGCGTGATCGAGGCGGCCCGCGCGATGGGATCCCACCCGCTGCGCATCATCGCCACGCTGCTGATCCCGGAGGCGCTCGGCCCGCTCATCCTGGGCTACACGTTCATCTTCGTCGCGATCGTCGACCTGTCGGCGATCGCGGGCAGCATCGGCGGCGGCGGCCTGGGCAATTTCGCGATCGCCTACGGCTACCAGCGCTATGACTGGGCGGTGACCTGGATCGCGGTCATCACCATCGTCGTGCTGGTGCAGGCCGCCCAGTTCCTCGGCAACTGGCTGGCGCGCAAGGCGCTGCGGCGGTAGCGGCTGCTGCCGCTCGGGACGACGGCGTGTGCACACGCGGGCGCGGCCGTCCCGCGGCGATGCACGCGGTCGTCGACCGCGTCAGGTCGGGCCGGTGTAGCGGCCGACCGGTCGCAGTCGGAGCGGAGGCTCACGGTACTCCGCGAGCGCGTGCAGCACGAAGCCGATCGACCGCGCCGTGGCGAAGATCACCTCGCCGGCGTCATCGCGCATCCCGTGCGCGAGCGTGAGCGCGCCGAGTGCGAGGTCGACGTTCGGCAGCGCACCGGTGCGATCGCTCAGGAGGCTCGCCGCACTCCCGACCGCGGCGAGCACCGGACCGGCATCGGGGTCGCCGCCCAGCAGATCGAGGAGGGCTCTGGCCCGTGGATCCCCGTCCGGGTAGAGCGGTTGCCCGAACCCCGGGACCGGTCCACCGGTGCCGACGACGGCGTCGGCGACGACCCGTGCGGGTTCCTCTCCGTCGACCACCCGGGCGAGCAGGCGATGGGCCGCCCGGCTGGCGTTGCCGTGCAACGGGGAGTCGAGCGCGCCCATCCCGGCGACCACGACGCCGTATGGAGTCGCGCGCGCGGAGGCCGCGGCGCGGGCGGCGAGAGTGGACACGGCGAGGTCGTGGTCGATGAGCAGCACGAGCGCCGCGTCGAGGGCGGCGACCGCGCTCGGCGCGGGCGGCCCGGTGCGGAGCCGGCGGTGCAGGCGCAGTGCGAGCGGGTCGGTCTCGTGCTCACCCTCGGCCCGGAGGAGGGGGAGCGCCTCCACCATCCCGGCGACCATGCGCTCAGCCGCCCCGGCGACGCTCGCCGGGTCGAGGGAGGTCCGCAAAGGGTCTGCGGAGGCGAGGGCTGTCACCGCGATCAGCTGCCGGTCGCGGTCCCCGGCGGAGGCGGGCAGCGACTCCACCGCACGCCGGACGTCGGCCATTCCGGCGCCGGGGCGGAACCGGATCTCCGGCTGCCAGTCGCCGGTGAGCGCCCAGTGCGCGACCGTCTCGAAGCTCTCGGCGGCGAGATCGGTCGCGCGGCGCCCGCGGTAGTACAGCTCGCCGTCCTCGATCAGTGCGAAGTCCGTCTCGATCACCATCAGGGGGCGGCCCTCGGAGCGACCGCCCTGAGCACCGGCCGGCGCGTCGCGACGGCGGCGGGATGCGGCGAAACGCTCGACCTCCAGTGGGTCGAAGGTGGAGCCCTCCGCCGTCCGCACCCGGGTGAGGCGGCCGCGGGCGACGTAGGCGTACAGGGTCTCGAGCTTGACGCCGAGCCGCGTGGCGGTCTGCTCGGCGGTCAGCCGGGGGAGTGCATCCATGTTGATCCGATCAACGTTGACGTCGTGAAAATCCATGTTCACACTATCCTCATGGACCGGATGGACGACACCCTGATCGACGTTCCCCGTGGGCTCACCAACGTCGTCGCCGCGCGCACCGCGCTTGGCGACGTGCGCGGGCAGGAGGGGTTCTACCACTACCGGCGGCACTCGGCGGTCGACCTCGCCCGCGATCGCACCTTCGAGGAGTCCTGGTATCTGCTGCTGCACGGCGAGCTGCCGGGCGACGCGGAGCTCGACGCCTTCCGGGTCCGTGTCGCGGAGGCCCGCCGCGTGCCGGAGGAGGTCTCCGAGCTCCTGCCCGCGATCGCACGGCTCACCGCAGGCGATCCGTTGGCCGGTCTGCGGATGGCGCTCACGGCGGTCGCGGCGGCGGACGGCATCCGTCCCGTCTACGACGAGGACGCGGGCGCCCGGCTGCGCGACGCGATCCGCGTCGCCGCGATCACCCCGGTCCTGCTGGCCTCCCTGCACGCGCTCGCCGGGGGGAGTCGGCCGCTCGCGCCGCGGGACGACCTCGGCCATGTCGCCGATTACCTCTTCCTCCTCACCGGGGAGGAGCCCGCACCGGAGCACGAGCGCGCCCTGAGCACTTACATGACCGCGGCGATCGACCACGGCTTCAACGCGTCCACCTTCACCGCTCGCGTCATCGCCTCGACGGGAGCGGACCTCGCCTCCGCGGTCGGCGGCGCCCTCGGCGCGCTCTCCGGGCCGCTGCACGGTGGTGCGCCCAGCCGCGCGCTCGACACGCTCGACGCGATCGGCACGCCCGACCGCATCGACGAGTGGGTCACCGCCGCCGTGCGCTCGGGTGATCGCATCATGGGCTTCGGCCATGCCGTCTACCGCACCGAGGACCCGCGCTCCCGGATGCTGCGGGATGTCGCCCTCGGATTCGGCGGTGCACGCGTGGACTTCGCGGTGCGCGTCGAAGAGCGCGTGCAGCAGCTGCTCGCCGAGCTGAAGCCCGGCCGCGAGCTGCACACCAACGTCGAGTTCTACGCCGGCATCGTGATGGAGCTCTGCGGCATCCCGCGCCCGATGTTCACGCCGACCTTCGCCGCCGCGCGCGTCGTCGGCTGGACGGCGCACGTGCTGGAGCAGGCGGAGGACGGCAAGATCTTCCGACCGTCAGCGCGCTACGTCGGTCCCGATCCGGTGCGGGCCTGAGCACAGCATCCGCGGTTGTGCGCCGGTGCGGGACGAGAGCGGCGGGGCGAGCCGGTCCAGCCGTCCCGAGGCCACGCGCACACGTCAGCGCTGCGGCGGGGACGTCAGGGAGTCGGCTCCAGGGCGTCGTACCGCCGGAAGGCCCCCTGCACGCGCACGACGGTCGCGACGAGCACGATGATCAGGAGTCCGCCCAGCAGCGGCGGGAACCAGAGCGCGCCGGTGAGCGCGAGGAGGCCGATATAGAGGTCGCCGAGCCGCGGGCCGCCGGTCACGACGACCGTGAACACGCCCTGCAGCCGCCCGCGCATGGTGTCGGGCGCCGAGGCCTGCAGGATGGTCATGCGGAAGATGGAGCTGACGTTGTCGGCCGCGCCGGAGGCGGCGAGCAGGAGCGTGGCGAGCACGAGCGCCGGGAGATTGGCCTGGGCGATCGACGCACCGCCGCCCGTCCAGCCGCCGAGCGCCACCACGGCCAGCACGATCCCGAAGCCCAGGATGCTGGCGCCGTACACGAGGATGGCCCGCTCCACGGCACGACCCTGCCAGCGCACGTGACCCAGCCTCCCCGAGAAGACGCTCGACACGAGGGTGCCGACGGCGCCGGCCGCGGTCAGGATGCCGACGGTCACCGGACCGCCGCCGATCAGCAGCGCGCCGACGGCGGGGAACAGCGCGCGCGGCTGACCGAACGTCATCGCGATCACGTCGAGCACGAACGTCATGCTGAGGTTGGGCGCCGATCGCAGGAAGCGCAGACCCTGCAGCACCGACGCGAGCCCGGCGCTCTGCTTCTCACCCTCCGGCACGATCGCCGGCAGGGTGAAGATGCCGAGGAACGCCGCCGTGAAGAGCAGCACGTCGAGGGTGTACGTCCACGGGATGCCCACCGTCGCCACCAGCACGCCCGCGAGCGCCGGTCCGACGGTGACCATCACGCCCATGCTGATCCCGCCGAGCGCGCTCGCCGCGGGGAGGAGCCGGGTGGGCAGCAGGCGCGGCGTGATCGCCTGCCGCGTGCCGCCGATCATGACCGACGCCACCGCGTTGATCGTCGTGAGCACATAGAGCGGCCACACCACCTGGATGTCGAGCCACGCGAACACCGCGATGCCCGCGGTGGAGGCCCACGCGACAATGGCCGTGATCAGTGCGACCAGCCGACGGTCGAACGCGTCGGCGAGCACCCCGCCGTAGAGTCCGAACACGATCATCGGCACGAGCGCGAAGAGGGCGACGAGTGCCACCGCCAGGGTCGACCCGGTCAGGTCGTAGATGTGGAGGCCGACCGCCACGATGGTCATCTGACCGCCGATGCCGGAGATCGCGCCGCCGAGCCAGAGGCGCGCGAACGCGGGGGACTCCCTCAGCGGGCTGAGGTCGACGAAGTGGCGCCGGCGGGCCAGCGTCGTATCGTCGGGCTCCTTCGTGTCGGGAGCGTCGCCCCGACTCAGAAGCGGGGCTTCTTGCTGAGCGCCACCGCGGCGGTCGAGAAGACGACACCCGCGGCCATGATCGTGAAGGTCACCGCCTGCAGGATCGTCTGCCAGAACGCCTCGAACGGGGTCACGGACACCCAGAGCCAGAGCACGGCGCCGATGAGGGTGATGACGTAGCTGAACGTCTTGCGCGCGAAGATCGCGTTGAGCGCGACGACGGTGCCGGCGACGACCACCTGGAAGAGCGGGAGACCGGCGCCCGGGTTGCCGCTCCAGGTCGCGATGAGGCTCCAGATGCCGAAGACGATGGTGACGAGCACCACGACCGTCGCGATGACCGAGCCGAGCGCGCCGGGGAGGGTGGCGCTCAGGCTGCGGACCAGGCCGCCGTGCTCGTCGTCGGCGGTGACGGTCTCGGCGGTGGACGTGCTGGGGGCGGTAACGTGCGTGCTCACGACGACGATCCTACCTCCCGTACGACCTCGTCCGGCGACTTGTCGGGCCGGAGACCGCGCCACGACGGCTGGCGGAGCCGGCCGGTGCCCGTCCACTCGGCGAACTCCACCTCGCCGACGTGCTCCGGGCGCACCCAGTGAGCGCTGGGGGCGTCGGTCGAGGGCACGTCCGCCAGCGGGCTGGTCTTCCGGGGGTGCGCGGAGAGGAGTTTCGTGAGGCGGTCGAGGTCCGCGTCGGAGAAGCCGGTGCCGACCTTGCCGACGTAACGGAGGGTGTCGCCGTCCGGGATGCCGAGCAGCAGCGCGCCCAGCGACCCGGCGCGCCGTCCGGTGCCGGGCGTCCACCCGCCGATGACCACCTCCTGGGCGAGATGGTGCTTGATCTTGATCCAGGACCGGGTGCGCCTCCCCGAGACGTAGGTGCTGTCCCGGCGTTTGGCCATCACTCCCTCCAGCCCCAGCTCGCGGGAGGAGGACACGGCGTGGGCGAGGTCCCCGGCGAACGCGGGAGGCACCTGCACGGGATCGCCGCCGGGTGGCCGCACGGCCTCCTCGAGTGCCGAGCGGCGGTCGTCGTAGGTCTCGCGGCGCAGGTCGTGGCCGTCCCGCTCCAGGAGGTCGAAGACGAAGTAGTGTGCCGGCGCACGTTCGGCGGCGGCCGCCACCTCGGCCGCCCGGGTCAGCCCCATGCGGGACTGCAGCAACCCGAAGTCGGGACGCCCGCGGGGGGTGAGCGTGACGATCTCGCCGTCCAGCACGAGGTCGTGGCCGTCGGCCAGCCGGGCGAGTCCGGCCAGGTCCGGGTAGGTCGCGGTGACGTCGTTGCCATTGCGGGTCGTCAGCCGCAGCCGGCCCCCGCGCACGACGGCGATGGCGCGGATGCCGTCCCACTTCATCTCGAAGGCCCAGTCGGCCTCGTCGTCGACATCCTTCTCCGAGCCGAGGGTGGCGAGCATCGGTGAGACGGGCGGATCGGTGATGGCCGGGCCCGGCTTCGCCGCCGCGCCCGCGCCGTCGGCCTTCATCAGGTGGATCAGCCAGTTCTTCTCGTCGCCGTCGCGTCCGCCGGTGCGGATGAGCGCGAACTTCCGCGGCACACCGCCGAGGCCGCCGTCCTTCTGGCCGGTGAGGGTGACGATCACCTCGTCGTCGCGCCACTTCTCGAGCGCGTACTCGCCGTGGTCCCAGATGTCGACGTGCCCGGCGCCGTACTCGCCGTGCGGGATGTCGCCGGCGAATGTCCCGTATTCGAGCGGGTGGTCCTCGACGTGGACGGCGAGGTGGTTCTGCTTCGGGTCGTCGGGCGGCCCCTTCGGGAGGGCCCAGCTGACGAGCACGCCATCGTGCTGCAGACGGAAGTCCCAGTGCAATCGCCGGGCGTGGTGCTCCTGGATGACGAAGGACCGGCCGTCGGCGGCGTCGGGGCTGACCTCCGGCACCGGTTCGGGCGTCTTGGCGGCGTCCCGCTTCGACCGGTAGGTCGTGAGCCGGTCGCTCTTCGCCGCTGCGTCGGAGATGACGATCCGGTCGGCGTCGGGATGCCCCGCCTCCGCGGTCCCCCCGGCCGTCAGCGCGGCGAGCGGGTCTCCCCGCTTGCTCACCCGCTCGAGCACCTCCTGGTATTCGAGGTGGCGCAGCTCCTTCGACGCCAGCTCCCGCCACGTGCGCGGCGCGGCGACGGTCGGCCGCAGCCGGCCGCGCAGCGAGTAGGGCGCGATCGTCGTCTTCGCGCCGTTGTTCTGGCTCCAGTCGACGAGCACCTTGCCCGAGCGAAGCGCCTTCTTCATGTCGCTGACGACGAGGTCGGGATGGTCGGCCTCCAGGGCTCGCGCCAGCTCGTGCGCGACGGCCGAGACCTGGTCGCTCGTCTGGGAGCCGTCGAGCGGGGCGTACAGGTGGATGCCCTTCGACCCGCTCGTGACGGGGAGCGGATCCAGCCCCATCCCGCCGAGGATGTCGCGCGCCAGCCGGGCGACCTCCGCGCAGTCGGCGAGGGTCGCGCCGTCGCCCGGGTCGAGGTCGAGCACCATGCGGTCGGGATTGCGGCGCTGGTCGCCGCGGCCGACCCGCCACTGCGGCACGTGGATCTCCAGCGACGCGATCTGCGCGAGCCAGACGAGCGTCGCCGTGTCGTTCACCAGCGGGTACGTGTTCGTGCTGGTCTTGTGCGTGATCGTCCGCTGCTTCACCCAGCTCGGGGTGGAGGACGGATCGAGGTTCTTCTGAAAGAACACCTCGCCGGGATGCTCGGCCGTCCCGACGCCGTGCACCCAGCGCTTGCGGGTAGCGATCCGGTCGCGCGCGTGCGGGATGAGCACGTCGGCGATCGCGTGGTAGTAGCCGATCACGTCCGCCTTGGTCGTCCCCGTCTCCGGATACATCACCTTGTCGAGGTTCGTGAGCTTCAGCCGGTGGCCGTCGATCGAGACGGTCTCGGTGTCCTCCGCTGCCATGCGCCCACCGTACGCCGCCGCCCATCCTTCGATCACTGGTTGAAATCTGGGCGACTCGCGGACACCATGGAGCGCATGAGGGCCATATGGACGGGCGCGATCACCTTCGGGCTGGTCAACGTGCCGGTGAAGGTCTACAGCGCGACGGAGGATCACGACGTCGCGCTGCACCAGGTGCACGACGCCGACGGCGGCCGCATCCGGTACCAGCGCCGCTGCGAGATCGACGGCAAGGTCATCCCGTACGAGCACATCGCCAAGGCGTACGACGACGGCGAGCGGACGGTCATCCTGACGCCCGACGACCTCGCCTCCCTGCCCGCCGAGCGCAGCCGCGAGATCGACGTCGTCGAGTTCGTGCCGAACGAGCAGATCGACCCGATGATGCTCGACCGCAGCTACTACCTGGAGCCCGACTCCACGTCGCTCAAGGCCTACGCCCTGCTGCGGAAGACGCTGGAGGACGAGGACCGCACCGCGATCGTCAACTTCGCGCTCCGCCAGAAGACCCGGCTGGGCGCGCTGCGCGTCCGCGGGAACGTGCTCGTGCTGCAGACGATGCTGTGGCACGACGAGATCCGCGAGGCCGACTTCCCCGCCCTCGACAGCTCGCCGCGCATCACCGAGCGCGAGCTGAAGCTCTCCGCCGCGCTGATGGAGAGCTTCGCCGGCGACTTCGAGCCGGAGAAGTTCACCGACGAGTACCAGGAGGAGCTCCGCAAGCTCATCGATGCGAAGCTCGAGCAAGGCGAGAGCATCGACACCGCCGAGACCTTCGGCGAGGAGCCGGAGAAGGCGAAGGGCGGCGGCGAGGTCATCGACCTCATGGAGGCGCTCCAGCGCAGCGTCGAGCGCAGCCGCTCCGGCACGGACCCAGACGCGGGCTCGGCGAAGAAGTCGTCGGGGGGCTCAGCCAAGAAAGCTCCGACGAAGAAGACGAAGAAGCCCGCGTGACGCGCCTGCGCCGCTCCGACCCCTCGGGGCCGGGATACCACCGTCGCCCGAGCGCGAAGGGCCCCGTCTACGAGGACGAGGCCGGCAACCCGGTCGTCGACGAGCGCGAGCTGGAGCGCATCCGCTCGCTCGTCATCCCGCCGGCGTGGGAGGACGTCTGGATCTCGCCGGATGCCCGCGGCCACATCCAGGCCGCCGGCACGGACCAGGCCGGCCGGCGGCAGTACCGGTACCACGACGCCTGGCGACTGCACCAGGATCGCATCAAGTTCGAGCGCGCCGCTCAGCTGGCCGAGACCCTTCCCGGGGCACGCCGCAAGGTGACGATGGACCTTCGCGCGGAGGGATTCACCCGTGACCGCGTCCTCGCCGCCGCGTTCCGCATCATCGACCTCGGCAGCGTGCGCATCGGCAGCGAGGAATACCTCCACGCCAACGGCAGCCGCGGCCTCACCACCCTGCTCTGCCGCCACGCCCGCATCGACGGAGACGAAATCACCCTCACCTTCCCGGCGAAGTCCGCCCAGAAGTGGACGAGCACGCTCGTCGACGCCGATCTCGCCGAGCTGCTCACCCAGATCCAGGCGCTCCGCGGTCAGCGCTCCCGCCTGCTCTCGTGGAAGGACGGCACCTGGCACTCGATCCGTCCCGCCTCCCTCAACGAGTACATCCGACGCCACACCGGCGGGGAGTTCACCGCCAAGGACTTCCGCACCCTCCACGGCACCATCGTCGCGGCGGAGGCGCTCGCCGCGTTCGGGACGAGCACGACGGAATCGCGCCGCAAGAAGCGCGTCACCGCCGCGGTCAACGAGGCCGCCGCCGCGCTGGGAAACACCCCCGCGATCGCGCGCAACAGCTACATCGACCCGCGCGTGTTCGACCGCTACCGCCAGGGCGAGGTCATCGACACGTCCGGTGGGCGGGTGCCGGAACCGGCGCTGCTGGAGCTACTCGCGGGCTGATCTCGTCGACGCCGGCCCCTCCGCATCTGTGGCCGCCGCGTCCCGGGCCGACAGCGGCTGCGCGATGTCCTCCAGCGACTTGCCTTCCGCGTCCACCCCGAGGAACAGCTCCACGAGCCCCGCCGCGATCATCAAGCCGGCGCCGAGGTAGTAGCCGATCACGACCGAGTGGATGCCGCCCTCGATGAGCTGGCCGAACAGGATGGGGCCGATGATGCCGCCGAGCCCGGTGCCGACCGCGTAGAAGAAGGCGATGGACATCGCGCGCGTCTCCATCGGGAAGATCTCGCTCACCGTCAGATAGGCGCTGCTGGCGCCGGCGGAGGCGAGGAAGAAGACGGCCATCCAGCAGGCGGTGAGCCAGAACGCGTCCAGCGCCCCCGCGTCGAAGAGGATCGCGGTGCCGACCAGCAGTACCCCGCTGCCGACGTACGAGGTGGTGATCATCACCTTGCGCCCGACCGTGTCGAACAGGTGGCCGAGGAGGATCGGGCCGAGGAAGTTGCCGACCGCGATCGGGACGAGCGCCCACGGGGCGATGTCGTCCGGCACGTGCAGCAGCTTCGTCAGTACGAGTGAGTAGGTGAAGAACACGGCGTTGTAGAGGAAGGCCTGACCGATGAACAGCGACAGCCCGAGCACGAAGCGCTTGGGGTAGCGGGTGACCGCGGTCCGCACGATCTCGCCGAAGCCGGTGGAACGGCGCTGCCGGATCTCGATCGACTTCTCGTCGGGGACCACGGGGAGGCTCTCGCCCCGCTCCTCCTCGATGTCGCCCTCGATGCCGTCCACCAGTTTCTCGGCGTCTTCGTCGCGACCGTGGATGAACATCCACCGAGGCGACTCGGGCACGTTGCGCCGCACGAGGAGGATCACGAGCCCGAGCAGCGCGCCCAGGCCGAACGCGAGGCGCCAGCCGATGTCGGCGGCGAAGAGCTGCTCATTGAGCAGGAACACGGTGAGCACCGCGCCGAACGCCGTGCCGAGCCAGTAGGACCCGTTGATCGCCAGGTCGACGAGTCCCCGGCGGCGGGCGGGGATGAGCTCGTCGATGGCCGAGTTGATGGCGGCGTATTCGCCGCCGATGCCCGCACCGGTGAAGAAGCGGAAGAGGAAGAACATCCACGGGGCGAACGAGAAGGCCGTGAGCACCGTGGCGACGAGGTAGAGGCCGAGGGTGAGGATGAACAGCTTCTTCCGGCCGAAGCGATCCGTGAGGTACCCGAAGACGAGCGAGCCGACGCACGCGCCCGCCACGTAGATCGCCGCCGCGACACCGACCTCGCCGGTCGTCAGCCCGAGACCGCTGCCGGGCTCGGTGAGACGGCTGCCGATCGCGCCGACGATGGTGACTTCGAGGCCGTCGAGGATCCACACCGTCCCCAGCCCGAGGACGACGAGCCAGTGGAAGCGGGACCAGGGCAGACGGTCCATCCGCGCGGGGATCAGCGTCCGGATGGTGCCGAGGGTCGGTGCAGGGGAACCGTGTGTACGTGTGCTCACGACCGCCACCGTACGATCCGCCGGGGATTCCGCGCAGAGCCTTGACATCAGCGCGGATTCGGGGGACGAAAACAGGCTTTAGCGCACGCGTCGTCGGAGTGTCAACCCCTTGTTGGGGTACATACCCTCCTGCCTACTCTGAGGACGCAAGGAAGAACCGAACAACCGCGGCAACGCAGACGAACGAGCTGATGGGATGACACGATGACTGTGCTCGAAGTGACCAGCGACCCGGTGCGCGACTACCTGAATTCGATCGGCAGGACCCGGCTGCTGACGGCCGACGAAGAGGTGGCGCTGGCCAAGCGCATCGAGGTCGGAGTCCTCGCGGGCGACCGGCTCGCCACCCGCCCCGGCTTGACCCCGCGCGAGAAGCGCGAACTGCAGTACCTCTCCGACGACGGCAAGCGCGCCTTCGAGCGCTTCATCGAGGCCAACCTGCGTCTGGTGGTGAGCATCGCCAAGCGCTACTCCGGTCGCGGACTCCCGGTGATGGATCTGATCCAGGAGGGCAACCTCGGCCTCGTCCGCGCGGTCGAGAAGTTCGACTACCGCACGGGCAACAAGTTCTCGACCTACGCCACCTGGTGGATCCGCCAGTCGATCCTCCGCGGCATCGCGGACACGGCCCGCATGATCCGCATCCCGGTGCACACCGTGGAGAAGATCGACAAGCTCGACCGCATCCGCCGCGACCTCGGCGGGGAGCTGGGCCGCACGCCCACCCTGGAGGAGCTGGCGGAGGCCGCCAACCTCACCGAGGCCGAGGTGCACAAGCTGCAGATGAGCGACTCCGAGACCGTCTCGCTGGCCGTGCCGGTCGGGGAGAACGAGGGCGCCGAGCTCGGCGACCTCATCGAGGACGACGACTTCCCCGGGCCGCCGGAGGCCGTGGAGGTCGTGTTCCGCCACCGCGATCTGGAGGATCGCCTCCGCGAGCTCCCGCCGCGCGACGCGAAGGTCGTGCGGATGCGCTTCGGGCTCGACGGCCACAAGCCGATGACCCTCGACGAGGTCGGCGAGGTCTACGGCATCACCCGCGAGCGGGTCCGCCAGCTGGAGACGCGCAGCCTCAAGCGCCTGCGCTGCCCCGAGCTGCTCGAGTACCTGCGCTGAGCGCACGCACCCGCACCCTCCACCGGAACCCCGGGCTCAGCTGAGCGCGGGGTTCTCGTGCTCGGCGGCCGCCTGCTCGAACGGGATGTCGCCGGGCTGCTCGCCGGAGAGGGCGGCGTCCGCGGTGCGCGGCGCGGCCTGGCCGTCGTCACCGCTCGGAGCACCCGCCGCGGGCACTGCGTCCGTCGGAACCCCTGGGGCCGGAACCGCCTCGTCCGCTGTCATGGCCTCTCCTCGCTTCCTGCCACGCCGTGGACAGCGCCCACGGTAGGCGCGGGCGTGATAGCGATCAAGGCCTCTCGGCGGTCACGGCCTCCCGGCGGTCAGCGCCCCGGAGGGGAGTCGGCGTCGACCTCGTCGGCGCCGAGCGCTCCGATCTCCTCCGTCAGCTGCAGTCCGGCCGCGCTGTTGGACGAGATCGTGAGCTGCTCCAGCCAGACCTTGTTGATCTTGGGGGGCCGGCCCCCGCTGTAGCGGAACAAAAGCGGCACCGCCGGGTCCACCCAGATCGCGCTGCGGCCGTCCCCGACGCCCTGCTCGTCGCGCCAGGAGAAGAAGAAGCCCTCCTTGCGTCGCAGCTTGAGACCGATCACGATCTGCAGGTGTGCGAGGACACGGTCTTCGAATCCGATCTCCGTCGTCCCCGCATATACGAGCTTGCCCATGCGAGAACCGTACAGGACACGGGCGACGCTCCCGCTCCACCCCTGCTTGCGCGTCGCGCGGTGCGGCGTATGGTCGGCGCATGACCTCCCAGCGCGTGCTCGTGACCGGCGCCACCGGCTACGTGGGTGGGAGGCTCGTGCCGCGGCTGCTCGCGCGCGGCCACTCCGTGCGGGTCCTGGCGCGGTCGCCGCAGAAGCTCGCCGACGTGCCCTGGGCCGCCGAGGTGGAGGTCGTCGAGGGCGACCTGTCCGACGCCGCGTCGCTGGAGCGCGCGATGGCGGAGATCGACGTCGTCTACTATCTCGTCCACTCGATGCGCGCACGCGGGGACTTCGCATCGGAGGAGGCCGACACCGCGCGCGTCGTCGCCGAGGCGGCCCGTACGGCGGGCGTGAGCCGGATCGTCTATCTGGGCGCCCTGCACCCGGACGGGCCGCTGTCCCAGCATCTGCGCTCGCGGGTCGCCGTCGGCCGCATCCTGCTCGACTCCGGCGTGCCGGCGATCGTGCTGCAGGCCGGGGTCGTCATCGGCTCCGGCTCTGCGTCGTTCGAGATGATCCGGCAGCTCACCGAGGTCCTCCCGTACATGCCGGCGCCCCGCTGGGTGCGCAACCGCATCCAGCCGATCGCGATCCGCGACGTGCTGCACTACCTCCTCGCCGCCGCGGAGCTGCCCCCGGAGGTGTCCCGCGCGTTCGACATCGGAGGCCCCGACATCCTGCGCTACGGCCAGATGATGAACGGGTATGCGGTCGAGGCGGGGCTCCCGCAGCGGCCGATCGCGTCGCTGCCGGTCTTCACCCCGTGGCTCGCGTCGCAATGGGTGAACCTGGTGACGCCCATCCCGCGCAGCCTCGCGGTCCCGATCATCGAGTCGCTGCAGTACGACTGCGTGATGCGCGAGCACGACATCGACGCGGTGATCCCGCCGCCGGAGGGCGGGCTCACCGGCTACCGCACGGCTGTCCGGCTCGCGCTGGCGCGGATGCGGGACGGCGACGTCGAGACGAGCTGGCGCAACTCCTCTGTCGCCGGGGCGCCGAGCGACCCGTTGCCGAGCGACCCCGAATGGACCGGGCACACCGTCTACACCGACGTCCGGGAGCGGGAGTCCGATGCCGCACCGGCCGAGCTCTGGCGGGTGGTCGAGGGCATCGGCGGGGAGCGCGGCTGGTACTCGTTCCCCCTGGCCTGGGCGCTCCGCGGCTGGATGGACAAACTCGTCGGCGGTGTCGGGCTGCGGCGGGGGCGGCGCGACGCCGATCGCCTCTCGACCGGCGAGGTGCTGGACTGGTGGCGGGTGGAGCGGATCTCCCGTGGCCCGGAGGGTGGTGCGCTGCGCCTGCGCGCCGAGATGCGGGTGCCCGGCCGCGCGTGGCTGGAGCTGGACGTCACCCCGGCGGCCGGCGGAGGCTCCCACTACCGTCAGCGGGCCGTCTTCTTCCCCCGCGGGCTGGCCGGACGGCTGTACTGGTTCTCGATCCTGCCCTTCCACGGCGTGATCTTCAACGGCATGGCGAACCGCATCGTCGCCGAGCCCGACCGGCTGCGCTCGGTGGTCAGTCCTCGGAGGGGGAGGGGATGACGAGGGCGGTCGCGCTGAGGTCAGTCAGGAAGCGGGTGACGATCTCGCGCTCCTCGTGGGTGAGCGCTCGGGCCACCTCGAACCGTCGCGCGTGCTGGCGGCCCATGGTGCGGCGCACCTCGCTGTGCGTCTCGGGGGTGATGACCACCGTCACGGCACGCCGATCGGTCGGGTGCGGACGGCGTACGACGTGGCCGGAGGCCTCCAGCCGGTCGAGCAGTTTGGTGGTGGAGGCCGTCGAGATGCGCAGGTGCTCGGACAGCGCCCCGGCGGTGACGACGACATCGGCGTTCGTCGCGGCGATGATGTACCGCAACGCCTTCATGTCGGTCTCGTTGAGCCGCATCTTGGTCCGCGACTCGAAGCTCAGCCGCTGCTCGGCCTCTCGCCAGCCGCGGATGGCGGCGAGCACGCACACGATCTCGGCAAGCTCCTCTTCCGAGAGGTCGTCGTGTCGCACGAGTTCCTGCCGGGGGTCGATGACGCGGGGGTCGATCATCGAGCCCGTGATGCGCCGCGCGTCCTCGTTGGAACTCATGAGGATAGCCTACGCGCCCGGTGAGAAGCGTGATAGCCTGAATTCTATCTTGGCTAGATAAACTAGCCGACGAGGGAGGTCCCGATGACCACATTCGACACCGGGGTCGGCCGTCCGGTCGCCGTCTCCACACCCCTCGACATCGCTTCGGGACTCGAGCGCGTCGACGGCCGCCTCGCCTCGTTCTTCGCGGAGCGCACCTCCGCCTCGGCTGGCCTCGGGGACGACTACCAACGCCTCTGGTCGAGTGCACGCGCCGCCGCCGACGGGGGCAAGCGCATGCGCCCGCGACTCGTGCTGGCCACCCTCACTGCGCTCGGCCGCCCCGTCGACGAGACGGCGATCGACACGGCCGTCGCCTTCGAGCTGCTGCACACCGCGTTCCTCCTGCACGACGACGTCATCGACGGCGACACCGTGCGGCGGGGGAGGCCTAACCTCTCCGGCGAGTTCGCCGCGCAGGCGGCCGCGAACGGAGTCGACCGCCCGCGGTCCGCGCTCTGGGGCGAGGCCGCATCGATCCTCGCGGGGGACCTCCTGCTGCACGCCGCCACAGCCCTCGTGGGGCGCGTCGACGTGCCCACCGAGGCGCGGCTCCGCCTGCTCGACGTGCTCGACCACTCCGTCGTCGTGACCGCCGCGGGTGAGCTCACCGATGTCTCCCTCGCTGTGGGACTCACCTCCCCGACCCTTCCCGCGGTTCTCGGCATGACCGAGCGCAAGACCGCCGCCTACTCGGTCGCCGGGCCCACCATGGCCGGGGCCATCCTCGCCGGCGGCGACGACCGCCTGCTGGCCGCGCTCGCCGAGTACGGGCGCCTGGTCGGCGTCGCCTTCCAACTGGGCGACGACCTCCTCGGCGTCTACGGCGACCAGGAGCGTACCGGCAAGAGCGTCCTCAGCGACCTCCGGGAGGGCAAGAAGACCACCCTGATCGCCTTCGCCCGCAGCACCGAGAGCTGGCCGACGATCGAGGCACGCCTCGGTCGCGGCGACCTCACGCTCGCCGACGCCGCAGAGCTCGCCGCCGCCTTGGAGGACTGCGGCGCCCGCCGCTTCGTCGAGCGCCTGCTGATCGACCAGGTCGACCGGGCCATCGCCGTGCTCGACGCCCCTGCCGTGCCCCCGCCGCTCGCCGAGGAGCTCGCCGGCATCGCCCGGGGCTGCGTGGGGAGGATCGCATGACGCGCACACCGGTGGCCGCGACGGTGCCGGCGGGCCCCCATCCGACCGATCTCGCGCTCTACACGCGGGCGGCGCACGCCGGCGCCGCCACCATCATCAAGGAGTACTCGACCTCGTTCGGGATGGCGACCCGCCTGCTCGGTGCCGACGTGCGCCCCCGCGTCGAGGACGTCTACTCCCTGGTGCGGATCGCCGACGAGATCGTCGACGGAGCGGCGGCCGAGGCCGGGCTGAGCGTCGACGATCAGCGCGACCTCCTCGACGCGCTGGAGGCCGACACCGAACGGGCGATGCGTACCGGGTACAGCGCCAACGTCGTCGTGCACTCGTTCGCGGCGACCGCGCGCTCCGCCGGCTTCGGCGCCGAGCTGACGCGACCGTTCTTCGCGTCGATGCGGCGCGACCTCAGCCCCGTCGACTTCACGGCCGACGAGCTGCGCGAGTACATCTACGGCTCGGCGGAGGTCGTGGGCCTGATGTGCCTGGCCGCCTTCCTCTCCGGTCGTCCGGTTCCGGACGACACCCGACGTCGTCTGGAGAGCGGTGCGCGGCGGCTGGGGGCCGCGTTCCAGAAGATCAACTTCCTCCGCGATCTGGCCACCGACTACACGGAGCTCGGCCGCAGCTACTTCCCGGGCATCGATCCCGCCCGGCTGACGGAGCGGCAGAAGCTCGCACTCGTCGTCGACATCGACTGCGACCTCGGGGCGGCGGCCGACGTCATCCCGGAGCTGCCGGACAGCTGCCGGCGCGCGGTGCTGGCGGCGCACGGCCTCTTCGCCGAGCTGAGCGACCGCATCCGCGAGACCCCGGCGGCGGAGCTCCTGAGTCGGCGCGTCAGCGTGCCGACGCGGACCAAGCTCGCCATCCTGGTGCGCGCCGGCGCCGGGTCGCTGCGATGAGCGGATCGCGCCGCGCCGTCGTGATCGGCGGCGGCATCGCCGGGCTGGCCTCGGCGGCGCTGCTCGCGCGCGATGGTCACGAGGTGACGCTGCTCGAGCAGTCCGACGCCCTCGGCGGGCGCGCCGGGTCGTGGGAGCGCGCCGGCTTCCGCTGGGACACCGGCCCGTCCTGGTATCTCATGCCCGAGGTCTTCGACCACTTTTTCCGGCTGCTCGGCACGACCACCGCCGAGCAACTCGACCTCGTCACCCTCGACCCGGGCTACCGGGTGTTCTCCGAGGACGGCCGGTCTCCGCTCGACATCCGCGCGGACGGCGCAGCCAACCGCGAGCTCTTCGAGAGTGTCGAGCCCGGTGCAGGCGCTGCGCTCGACCGCTACCTCGCTCGCGCCAGGGAGACGTACGCGATGGCGGTGTCGTCGTTCCTCTATGGCACGTTCGCGTCGTTCCGGCCGTTCCTGAGCGGCCGCATCCTGCGTCGGGCGGGTCGGCTCGTCCGTCTGCTGCTGGAGCCTCTCGACCGGTACGTCGCCGGATTCGTCCGCGACGTGCGGCTGCGTCAGATCCTGGGCTACCCGGCCGTCTTCCTCGGCACCTCTCCCGACCGGGCGCCGAGCATGTACAGCCTCATGAGCCACCTCGACCTGGAGGACGGTGTCCGCTACCCGATGGGCGGCTTCACCGCCCTCATCGACCGGGTCGCCGCCCTCGCGGCGGAGGCCGGGGCGGAGCTCGTGACCGGTGCACGCGTGACGGCCATCCGCACGGCGCGCGGCCCGGCGCGCGCCCGCGCCCGCGCCACGGGCGTCTCGTACGTCGACGCGACCGGGGCCGTGCGGGAGCTCGACGCCGATCTCGTCGTGTCGGCCGCCGATCTGCACCTCACGGAGACGCGCCTCGTCCCACCGGAGCTGCGCACGCATCCCGAACGGGCGTGGGAGAAGCGCGACCCCGGCCCCGGGGTCGTCCTGGTGCTGCTGGGCGTGCGTGGCTCGCTGCCCCAGCTCACCCACCACAACCTGTTCTTCACGACGGACTGGGAGGCCAACTTCGACCGGATCTACGGAGCATCGCCCGGGATCCCCGACCCCGCCTCCCTCTACGTGTGCAAACCGAGCGAGACGGACCCGTCCGTGGCGCCGGAGGGGCACGAGAACCTGTTCGTGCTCGTGCCGGTGCCCGCCGACGAGTCCATCGGCTCCGGCGGAGTCGACGGCGGAGGAGACCGGCTGGTCGAGCGGACGGCGGACGCGGCCATCGCCCAGATCGCTGAGTGGGCGGGCATCCCCGACCTGGCGGACCGCATCGTCGTCCGCCGTACTCTCGGACCGGAGGACTTCTCCCGCGATCTCGGAGCCTGGCGCGGTGGAGCGCTCGGCCCCGCCCACACGCTCCGCCAGAGCGCGTTCCTCCGCCCCGGCAACGCGTCTGCACGCATCGACGGGCTGCTCTACGCAGGATGCTCGACCATCCCCGGCATCGGGCTGCCGATGTGCCTGATCAGCGCGGAGCTGGCCGTCAAGCGGGTGCGCGGTGATGTCTCCGCCACGCCGCTGCCCGAGCCCCTCGCCTCCGCGTCGCAGACGGAGCGCGTGTCATGACGCTGATCTACCTCGGGGCCGTGCTGCTCTCGCTCGCCGCGATGGTGCTCCTCGACGCCCGATTCCGGCTCGTGTTCTGGCGCGACCCGCGACGGGCGTCCGTCGTGATCGCCGTGGGGCTGGTCTTCTTCCTGGCCTGGGACGTCGCCGGCATCGCTCTCGGCATCTTCGCCCGCGGCGGGTCGCGCTTCATGACCGGCATCGAGCTGGCGCCGGAGCTGCCCCTCGAGGAGGTCTTCTTCCTCCTGTTCCTCTGCTATCTGACCCTCATCGTGCTCTTCGGCACCCGCGCCCTGCTCGATCGACGGCGGGAGGGAGGCTCGTGACCTATCTCTGGCTGAGCCTGGTCTTCGTCGCCGTCGCTGTCGTCGTGCTCGTCGTCGCGCTCCTCCGCGCCCCCGACCGGCGGCCCCTTCTGCGGCGCTGGTGGCTCCCGGTGGTCCTCACCGGGGTGCTGATCGGTGTGCTGACCGCCGTGTTCGACAACCTCATGATCGGGGTCGGCCTGATGACGTACGGCGCCGCGCACCTGACCGGCCTGCGGCTGGGACTCGTACCCGTCGAGGACTTCGCGTATCCGCTGGCGGGTCTGCTGCTCCTGCCGGCGCTGTGGCTCCTCCTGCGCCGACGTCCGCGCGGAACGCCGGGGGAGCCCCGATGACGACCACGACCGCGCCCGCTCCCTGGCGGCAGCTGCTGCTCGCCTCGCGCCCCCTCAGCTGGATCAACACGGCCTTCCCGTTCGCCGCCGCGTACCTGCTCACCGCGGGGCGCATCGACGCGACCTTCGTCATCGGGACGCTCTACTTCCTCGTGCCGTACAACCTCACCATGTACGGGGTGAACGACGTCTTCGACTACGAGTCCGACCTGCGCAACCCGCGCAAGGGCGGTGCAGAGGGCGCCCTGCTCGACCGGGGGATGCACAGGCGTACCCTCATCGCCTCCGCGGTGACCAGCGTGCCGTTCCTGGTGTACCTTGTGGTGGTCGGCTCGCCGCTCTCCTGGCTCGCTCTCGCAGCGAGCGTGTTCCTGGTGCTGGCGTACTCCGTGCGCGGGCTCCGGTTCAAGGAGATCCCGTTCCTGGACTCGACGACCTCCAGCCTCCACTTCGTCAGCCCGGCGCTCTACGGCCTCGTGCTCGCCGGAGCGGCCTTCACCCCGCAACTCTGGCTCGTGCTCCTCGCGTTCTTCCTCTGGGGCGTCGGCAGCCACGCGTTCGGTGCCGTGCAGGATGTGGTTCCGGACCGCGAGGGCGGCATCGCCTCGATCGCCACGGTGCTCGGCGCCGCGGCCACCACCCGCCTCGCGATGGCGGCCTGGGCGCTCGCCGGGGTGTGCGTGCTGTTCACCGCGTGGCCGGGACCGCTCGCCGCGGTTCTGGCCGTGCCGTACCTCCTCGCCGCCGCGCCCTACTGGTCGGTGCCGGACGAACAGGCGAGCGCCGCCAACCGGGGCTGGCGGCGCTTCCTCTGGATCAACTACGTGTGCGGCTTCGCCGTCACGCTGCTGCTCATCGGCTACGCGCTCCGCTGAGCGCACGTCACGGCCGCGGCGGGAGCTGCTGCAGGGACCAGGCGTTGCCGTCCGGATCCGTGAAAGTCACGAACCGACCCCAGGCGAGATCGGCGACGCCCTGCGCCTCCACGCCGTTCTCGCGCAGGTGAGCAAGGGCCTCGTCGGCGTCGGGGATCACGATCTGCAGGCCCTGCATCGTGCCCGGCGCCATCTCGGTCAGGCTCTCACCGAAGGCGATCGAGCACGCGGACCCCGGCGGGGTGACCTGTACGAACCGCAGCGTCGGCGAGACGCGCTGATCGTGGTCGGCGTTCCAGCCGAGCGTGTCGACGTAGAACTCCTTGGCCCTGTCCACGTCGGTGACGGGGAGGATGATCAGTTCGATGCGCCAATCGCTGATGGCCATGGTCGCTGCCTTTCTGTCCGGTTCAGCTGATGGGTCCAGTCTGCGCGGATATGCGGTCACTTTCCGGCCGCAATCAAAAATGAAGCGAATCCCCGGACGAGCGCGCTATCGTCGGAAACCGACCCTCCCCGCACGACAGAAGGATCCTCCGAGCGAATGAGCGACAGTCCGGCCGCAGCCACCCCGTACGAGGTGCTCGGTGTCCGCTCCAGTGCGACCCAGGAGGAGCTGCGCCGCGCCTACCGCCGCCTGGCGCGGCAGACCCACCCCGACACCGGCGGCACCGCCGCCGCGTTCCAGGCGGTGCAGGAGGCGTGGGAGCTCGTCGGCGACCCGGACGACCGCGCCCGCTACGACCGGGGCGAGACCGTCACCGTCGACGCCGTCGCGGGGGAGCACGACGGCACGGGAGGCGGATTCAGCGCGACCTTCCACGCGACGCGTTCCACGCGCGGGGCGACGGTGCGCGCCCGCAGCTACGGGCATCCGGGAGGTCGCGCGCGCGAGCGCTACCTCACGCTGCTGCGCGAATGGGTCGGACGCGGAACCGAGCTCGAGGACCCCTACGATCCCGCCCTCGTGCGCTCTGCGCCGCGCGAGATCCGCGGGCTCCTCGCGGAGGCGCTCGCCGAGGAGGCCACGGCGCGCTCCGTGTCGGGTCTCGGCATCGGCTTCACGATCTGGAACGACGTCGCCGTGCATCCGGCATCGGACGCCAAGCTCGACCACATCGTGCTCGGCCCGGCCGGGCTGTTCGCGCTCCGCTCCGCCGACTGGGGTTCCGAGGTCAAGCTCGCCAAGGGAGAGCTCGTCGGCCCGGGCATCGATCGCGACGAGGAGCCGTTCCACGATCTCCATCGCGCCGCGAAGAGCTTCGGGCGGCAGGCCGGCGTGCGCTTCACGACGCTCATCGTCGTCGTGCCCGACGCCGACCTGGCCGTGCCCGTCGACGTGATCCAGCGCGGCCGGTTGGCGGGATCCCTCGTCGTCCGGCGCTCCGTGCTGCCCACGATCCTCCGCGACGGGGCGAACGCCGCCGCCCGCGAGAGCGTCGACCGGGCGTTCGAGGTGCGCACCCGCCTGCAGGAGGCCGTCCGCTTCGTCTAGACGCGAACCCCTGGGAGGACAAGAGTGGAGGGCATGGTCACCGCACTCGACATCTTCAGCGGGTTCAGCGTCGACGACATCGACGCCGCACGCGCCTTCTACAGGGACACCCTCGGGCTGGACTGCACGGACGGGCCGATGGGCAACCTCGACATCGCCCTCCCGGGAGGGTCGCACGTCTTCGTCTACCCGAAGCCGGACCACGTCCCGGCCACGTTCACGATCCTCAACCTCGTCGTCGCCGACATCGATGCGGCCGTCGACGAACTGAACGGGCGCGGGGTGGTCACGACGATCTACGACGACCCGAACCTCCCGACCGATGAGAAGGGCGTGCTGCGCGGCCGCAGCCACAACCGCGGGCCCGACATCGCGTGGTTCCGCGACCCGGCGGGCAATGTGATGTCGGTGCTGCAGGACTAGGGTCGGGCCGGACCGACGAGGCGCTCGCGCAGGCCCATCGCGTCGTAGGGTGCGCACACCTTCACGTCGTTGTCGAAGTACGCGTAGACATCGAGTCCGTCGTCGAGCCAGCGGTCGATGTCCGTCGCCCAGCGGTCGAGCGCCTCGTCGGTGTAGCCGCTCGTGTAGAGCTCCTCGTCGCCGTGCAGGCGCGCATAGACGAAGCCGGCGGTGACCTCCCGCAGCATCGGGTACCGTCCTGCGGTGTCGGCGACGACGACCGCGACCCCGTGCGCGCGGGCGATGCGAGCGAACTCCGGGTCGGCGAACGACGGATGGCGCGCCTCCACCGCGTGCCGCAGCGGGACGTCGGCGGGGGTCGTGGCATCCCGTCGGTCCTCGTCGAGCGTGCTCTCGGAGGCGAGCGAGGCGGCCTCCCGGGTGGTCGTGGGCAGGCCGGCCAGGAAGGCGTCCAGCGCCTCGGGGTCGAGGGGCAGGTTCGGCGGCAGCTGCCACAGCAGCGGGCCGAGCTTGGGTCCGAGGGTCAGCATCCCGGACGCGAAGAAGTTCGCGAGCGCCTCCCGCGTGTTCCTCAGGCGGAGGATGTGCGTGATGTAGCGGCCGCCCTTGATGGAGAACACGAAATCATCGGGGGTCTCCGCCGCCCATCTGCGCCAGCTGGTGGGCCGCTGCAGGGAGTAGAAGCTCCCGTTGAGCTCGATCGAGTCGAGGCGCTCGGCCGCGTAGGCCAGCTCGGCGCGGTGCGGCAGGCCGTTCGGGTAGAAGACCCCGCGCCACGGCGCATAGGTCCAGCCGGCGATCCCGACCCGGGCGGTCCCACGCGTCCGCCGCACCATCAGCGGCCCCGCAGTTGCTCGATCTGCCGCCGGTCCCGCTTGGTCGGGCGTCCTGCGCCGCGCTCACGCGTCACGTCGGTGGGCGTCTCCGCCCGGGGCGGCGGGGGAGGAGTGCGGTCCTCGAAGCAGTCGGCCGCGACCGCGGCACCGACCCGCTTCACGATCAGCCGACGCGCGACGTAGATCTTCTCGGTTCCGGCGACGAAGGCGCGCACCTCGTCGCCCACCCGCACCTGCTGCGACGGCTTGGCGCGGTCGCCGTTGATCTTCAGGTGGCCGGCCTTGCACGCGTCCGAGGCCGCCGAGCGCGTCTTGAACAGCCGGACGGCCCACGCCCACGCGTCGACACGGACGCTCGAGGGGTCGGGCACGGTCAGGCCCCGGCGGGCACGGCGGCGGAGTGCTCGACCGCCTCCTCCTCGGCGAGCTGCGCCTTCCACTGCACGAGGCTGCGGACCGTCCTGCTGCGGTCCTTCGCGAGCTTCTCCATCACATCGGCCGGCACGAAATAGTTGACCGCCACCCAGCCCCGAACCGTCTCCGAGCGATCGTCGGCGAGCTCGCGGAGAATGTCGCACGGCGTCGCCTCGTTCTTCGCGACGCACCCGCGCACCCCCTCGTCAGGGTCGACCGCGAGCTTCTCGAAGAGGTCGAGCGGTGTGTTGTAGCTGCTGGCGACGGCCTCCCGGATCTTCGGGTTGGCGTCGGTCGCGAGCAGCCGCAGCCGGCGGATCTTGCTCTCCGTCACCGGCGGCGACGGGTGGAGGGCCGCGGCCTCCTCCGCCGTGAGCATCGCCGGGCGGTGCTCACGCATCGCCTGGCGCTGGGCAGGGGTGTTGAAGCGGATGCACGACATGGCTCCACGGTACGCGCTCCGCCCGCACGGTGCCCGGATCACCCGCCGCGGTACCGTGAAGGCATGGAACAACTGTTGAAGCGGCTCGATCGCCTCGCGGGCGGACGCCACGCCGATTACACGGTGCCGATGGAGGGACGCGACCACCCGCGCACCCGTCGCGCGTTCGTCGTCATCTTCTGGCTGCTCGTCGCCGAGCTGCTGATCGGGCTCGCCGCGGTCGTCGTCGCCGTGGTGCTCACCCTCGGCGGGGTCGCGGTGCCCTTCGCCGTGTGGATGCGCGCCCTGATCGTGCTCGCGATGACCGCCACCCTGTTCTATTTCGCGTGGCGCGCCCAGAAGGGCTACTACTGGGCGTATTCGCGCCTGCGGCTGTTCTCCAAGATCTTCCCCGTGGTGACGCTGGTGCTCGCCGCGATCCCCGGCCTCTACCCGCTCTGGATGGTCACCGAGCAGATCGTGTTCAGTCTGCTGCTGATCGGCGTCGCCGACTATCTCGACTCCGACCACATGCGCTCGGTGTTCCCCAAGCCCGCGCGCCCGGAGGCCGCGACCTCCTGAGCGGCCGCCGCACGGAGCGGCCGGCAGGACTCGGTCAGCGGGACGCGGTGACCGGCTCCGCGCCGCCGCGGCGCGGGAACCACGGCACGATCGGCGAGGTGCGCCGCTGGTACTCGACGTATTCCGGATAGCGCGACCGCGAAATGCTCTCGGTGAAGACCGTCGAGCCGATGAAGAGGCCGGTGAGCAGCAGCGGTCCGATGACGGTCCACTGCAGGATCGACCCCGCCGCGGTGCAGCCGATCAGGAAGAGCACCCACCACTGCGCCTGCTCGAAGAAGAAGTTCGGGTGGCGCGAGAGGCGGAAGAGCCCGGTCTGCAGGAACCGCGGCGACGGCGTGCGGCCGGCGGCGACCTCGGCCTTCTTCCAGCGGTGGAAGTCCCACTGCTGCTGATCCGCGACGGTCTCGCCGACCAGGAACGCCAGGAAGACCATCGCGAGCACGATGTCGAGCGGCCCGAGCGGAGTGCGGTGCTCGTAGGCGGTCCACGCGGGCAGCGAGATGAGCAGCAGCAGAACGTTCTGGTAGATCACGATGAAGAACAGGTTGAACAGCTGGAAGGCCGCCGCCGGCATGCGGCCGCGCAGCACCTCCCAGCGGTAGTCCTCCCCGCCCGGCGCGTAGCCGCCCTTCCGCGCGAAGTTGAACGTGAGCCGCGCGCCCCAGAGGGTCACGAGCACCGCCATCAGCACCAGACGCGGATCGCTGAGCCCGGTCGCCCCCGCGAACACCCAGACGTACGCGAGCGGCACGAGCGACCAGATGCGGTCGACCCAGGAGTGCTCGCCGGTGATCAGCGAGAGCACCCACGTGAGCGCGCACACTCCGATGAGGATCCAGAGGCAGATGAGAAAGGGCTCCACGTCCGTCATCCTAGGCCTCGGCGTCGGTCAGTAGAGTGGACATGTGGATGGAGTCGGCGAACGCGAGGTGAGCTCCCGCGTCTGGACGATCCCGAACCTCCTCAGTTTCTTCCGGCTCGCCCTGGTGCCGGTGTTCCTGGCGTTCGTGATCGTCGGCTACGACGCACTCGCACTCCTGGTGCTCGTCGTCTCGAGCATCACCGACTTCCTCGACGGCTACCTCGCGCGCCGGCTCGACCAGGTGTCCCGTCTCGGGCAGCTCCTGGACCCGGCGGCCGACCGGCTCTACATCTTCGCCGCGCTGATCGGTCTCGCCTGGCGGGAGGTCATCCCCTGGTGGCTCGTGGCCGTGATCGTCGCCCGTGACGTCATGCTCGCGGTGCTGGGCGTCATCCTCGCGAACCACGGCTTCGGCCCGCTCCCGGTGCATCACCTGGGCAAGGTCGCGACGTTCTGCCTGTTCTGGGCGCTTCCGCTGCTGATGCTGGGCGAGGCCTTCGCCCCGCTCGCGCCCTTCTCCCTGCCGCTCGGCTGGGCCTTCGCCCTGTGGGGCGCCTTCCTCTACTGGTGGGCAGGTATCGTCTACATTCGCGAAACCGCCCGAGTAATACGCCTTCCGGCCGATGACGGGGCCGCTCGATCGGATACGCTGGATCACGAGGAGGTTGACGGTGCCTGACGAGAACTACCTGAACCGACCGGCGGACGACGCCGGGAACAACCCCCTGCGTGAATCCGCGTCGGGGAATGAAGACACTACGGCGCGTTTCGGCGAGGACTTCGTCTCGAAGATGTTCCCGCTCGACGGAGAGATCTCGCCGGAGGAGCAGGAGGCGATCAACGCCCTGCCCTCGGGTTCCGCCCTGCTGGTCGTGCGCCGGGGGCCGAACGCCGGGGCGCGGTTCCTGCTCGACGCAGACGTGACGACCGCGGGCCGTCACCCCAACGCCGAGATCTTCCTCGACGATGTGACCGTCTCCCGCCGCCACGCCGAGTTCACCCGCCGTGGCACGGCGTTCGAGGTGCGCGACCTGGGGTCGCTGAACGGCACCTACTTCGACGGGGTCCGCATCGAGAGCGCGCTGCTCTCCGACTCCGCCGAGGTCCAGATCGGCAAGTTCCGGCTCACGTTCTACGCGTCCCGCCAAGACCTCGCCGCCGCGGCGAACGGCTAGTGGCCCGGCAAGCGGCGAGGGCGTCGGGCGCCTCGCGCGCCCTGCTGAGCATCGGGCAGGTCCTCGAGCGACTGACTCCGGAGTTCCCCGACCTCTCGTCGTCCAAGCTGCGCTTCCTCGAGGAGCGCGGCCTGGTCTCCCCGGCCCGCACGCCCTCCGGCTACCGCAAGTTCTCCCCGGAGGATGTCGAGCGACTGCGCACCGTGCTCGGGATGCAGCGCGACCACTATCTGCCCCTCAAGGTCATCAAGGCCTACCTCGCCGACCTCGACGCCGGCCTCGAGCCGAGCATCCCGGGAGGAGCGGCCGCGCCGTCGATCCTGGTCGGAGAACGGCGCCTCCAACGGGACGACCTGCTGCGGGAGTCGGGCGCCAGCCCGGAGCTCCTGCAGCAGGCGATCACGGCCTCTCTGATCGCCCCGGCCGACCTCTACGGGGAGGACGCCCTGACCGTGCTGGGTGCCCTCGTCGAACTGCGCAAGTCGGGCATCGAGCCCCGTCATCTGCGCGGATTCCGCGCCGCGGCGGAACGCGAGATCGGTCTCATCGAGACCGCCCTCGTGCCGATCGCGCGCCGCAACGACGTCTCCAGCAAGGCGCGCACGGCCGAGCTCGCGCGCGAGATCGCCGGTCAGCTCGACGTTGTCCGCGGCAGCATCATCCGCTCGTCGCTGGCGCGCCTGCGTCCGTGACCGACCGAACCGCTCGACACGCCGACAGTGAATGTCCGGATGTCGTTGCCCGGGACCTCCCGCATCGGTACCGTGGATGAAGCGCCCACCGTCGGCGCACGATCCGAGAACGGGCGAGAGGCGAACATCATGAGCGAAGCGAGTCGTGACGACGGCGCTGCCCGGTACGACCTGGGTCTGCTGTTCACCGACGGCCTGCCGGACATGGACGACGCCAACGGCTACCGCGGTGCGGTCGCCGCCCGGGCGGCCGGCATCTCCTACCGCCAGCTCGATTACTGGGCCCGCACGGGCCTGGTCGAGCCGACCGTCCGCGGCGCGGCGGGCTCGGGTTCGCAGCGTCTCTACGGTTTCCGCGACATCCTCGTCCTGAAGCTCGTCAAGCGTCTCCTCGACACCGGGATCTCGCTCCAGCAGATCCGCACCGCCGTGAACCAGCTGCGGGAGTCTGGGGTCAGCGACCTCGCCCAGACCACGCTGATGAGCGACGGCGCCAGCGTCTACCTCTGCACCTCCAACGACGAGGTCATCGACCTCGTGAGTCGCGGCCAGGGCGTGTTCGGCATCGCCGTGGGCAAGGTCCTCCGCGAGGTGGAGTCCAGCCTGGTCGAGCTCGACACGCAGAGCGACTCGCTCGACGAGCTGGCCCAGCGCCGCGCCTCGAAGTCCAAGGCCTCCTAGAACCGGTCCCGCCCAGCGGGCGTCCGGGCGGATCATCCGACGTCGGGTGTCGAGCCCGCGCCTCCGATCAGGAGCAGGCCGTTACGCGTCAGGATCCGGCGGTCGCGTATTCGCCGATGCGGGCGGTGCGCAGCACACGCTCCAGCAGCAGGTCGAAGTTGTGCGCCATCTCCTGTGCGCTCTCGCCCGGCCACACGTGCAACGGCTTCGCGGCGCCCTGCGCCTGCTGCAGCGACGTACGCTCCGGGAGCTGCGGGGCGAGGACGAGCGGCCCGAACATGTCGCGCAGCTCCTTGATGCGGAACTGGTGCTCCAACGACTGGACGCGCGCACGGTTGACGATGATGCCGAGCGGCTGGAGGCGCGGCGACAGGCCGCGGCGGATCTCCTCGATCGCGCGCAGGGCCCGGTCGGCGGCGGCGACCGAGAACAGCCCGGGCTCGGTGACGACGGCGACGCGGTCGCTCGCGGCCCACGCCGTGCGCGTGAGGGCGTTCAGCGACGGCGCGCAGTCGATCAGGACGAGCTCGTAGTCGTGCTCGACGTTGGCGAGCGCCTCCTCGAGCTTCCAGATGTCACGGATGCTCGGGTGCGGCCCGTCGAAGTTGATCGCGGACGGGCTGCCGATCATGACGTCGATCTTGCCCGCGCGGCCCTTGGTCCAGCCGGAGGGCGCGATCGCGGCGCGCACGATCTTCTCCTTGGGGGACGCGAGCACGTCGGCCACATTGAGGTGGCCCGCGACCTGGATGTCCATGCCGGTCGACACGTCGGACTGCGGGTCGAGGTCGACGACCAGCGTCCGCAGCCCTTTCGCGAACGCGGCAGAGGCCAGTCCGAGGGTCACGGTCGTCTTTCCGACGCCGCCCTTGAGGGAACTAACGCTGAGTACGTGCACGAGAGCCACGTTACCTTCACTAGTCTTAGAGAACCTAACCGTTTGCTGTGTGGTGTCGACCCCTGCTCGAAAGGTCCCCATGTTCCGTAAGATCCTCGTTGCCAACCGTGGTGAAATCGCGATCCGTGCTTTCCGCGCCGCCTATGAGCTGGGCGCCCAGACGGTCGCCGTCTTCCCGTACGAGGATCGCAACTCGATGCACAGGCTCAAGGCCGACGAGGCGTACCAGATCGGCGAGCCGGGCCACCCGGTGCGCGCGTACCTGGACGTCGCGGAGATCATCCGCGTCGCCAAGGAGTCGGGCGCCGATGCGATCTACCCCGGGTACGGCTTCCTGTCCGAGAATCCCGACCTGGCCGAGGCCGCGCGCGCGGCAGGCATCACCTTCATCGGCCCGCGCGCCGAGGTGCTCGAGATGGCGGGCAACAAGGTCACGGCGAAGGAGCACGCGATCGCCGCGGGTGTGCCCGTGCTGAAGTCCACGCCGCCGTCGCGCGACATCGACGAGCTGCTGGCGGGCGCGGACGAGATCGGTTTCCCGATCTTCGCGAAGGCGGTCGCGGGAGGCGGCGGCCGCGGTATGCGCCGGGTGAACAGCAAGGGCGAGCTGCGCGCCGCCCTCGAAGAGGCGATGCGCGAGGCCGACAGCGCCTTCGGCGACCCCACCATGTTCCTCGAGCAGGCCGTTCTGCGCCCCCGCCACATCGAGGTCCAGATCCTCGCCGACGGCGCGGGGAACACGATGCACCTGTTCGAGCGCGACTGCTCGGTGCAGCGCCGCCACCAGAAGGTCGTCGAGATCGCCCCGGCGCCGAACCTCTCCGACGACATCCGCCAGGCGCTGTACCGCGACGCGGTGGCCTTCGCGAAGTCGATCGGCTACGAGAACGCAGGCACCGTCGAGTTCCTGCTCGACACCGCGGGCGACCGGGCGGGCGAGCACGTCTTCATCGAAATGAACCCGCGCATCCAGGTCGAGCACACCGTCACGGAGGAGATCACCGACGTCGACCTCGTGCAGTCGCAGATGCGCATCGCCGCGGGCGAGACGCTCGCCGAGCTGGGTCTCAGCCAGGACACCGTCCACATCCGCGGCGCCGCCCTGCAGTGCCGCATCACGACGGAGGACCCGACCGCGGGCTTCCGCCCCGACACCGGCAAGATCACCACCTACCGCTCGCCCGGCGGCGGCGGCATCCGCCTCGACGGCGGCACGATCAGCCCCGGATCGCAGATCAGCCCCCACTTCGACTCGATGCTCGCCAAGCTCATCTGCCGCGGGCGCGACTTCCCGGCCGCCGTCTCGCGCGCCCGTCGCGCCCTGGCCGAGTTCCGCGTGCGCGGCGTCGCCACCAACATCCCGTTCCTGCAGGCCGTCCTGGAGGACCCGGACTTCATCGCCGGCGACGTCTCGACCGCCTTCATCGAGGAGCGGCCGGAGCTGTTCAAGGGCCGCGTCTCGAAGGACCGCGGCACGAAGGTCCTCAACTGGCTCGCCGACGTCACGGTCAACCAGCCGAACGGCCCCCGGCCCGAGACGGCCGAGCCGGCGGACAAGCTGCCCAGGATCGACCTCAACGTCCCCGCGCCGTCCGGCTCCCGTCAGCGGCTGCTGGAGCTCGGACCGAAGGGCTTCGCCGAGGCGCTCCGCGCGCAGAAGGCCCTCGCGGTCACGGAGACGACGTTCCGCGACGCGCACCAGTCTCTGCTCGCGACCCGCGTGCGCACCAAGGACCTCCTCGCGGTCGCGCCCTACGTCGCGCGCATGACGCCCGAGCTGCTCTCGGTCGAGGCCTGGGGTGGTGCGACCTACGACGTCGCGCTCCGCTTCCTCGGCGAGGAGCCGTGGGAGCGTCTGGCGTCGCTGCGCGAAGCGCTGCCCAACGTCAACATCCAGATGCTGCTGCGCGGGCGCAACACCGTCGGCTACACGCCGTACCCGACGCAGGTCGCGGACGCGTTCGTGCGCGAGGCCGCCGCGACCGGCGTCGACATCTTCCGCATCTTCGACGCCTTGAACGACGTGTCCCAGATGCGCCCGGCGATCGAGTCGGTGCTCGCCACGGGCACCGCGGTCGCGGAGGTCGCCGTCTGCTACACGGGCGACCTGCTCGACCCGGCCGAGGACCTCTACACGCTCGACTACTACCTGAGGCTCGCGGAGCAGATCGTGGAGTCGGGCGCGCACATCCTGGCGATCAAGGACATGGCGGGCCTCCTGCGTCCGTCCGCGGCCGAGAAGCTCGTCGCGGCGTTCCGCGAGCGCTTCGACCTGCCGGTGCACGTGCACACGCACGACACCCCGGGCGGCCAGCTCGCGACGCTTCTCGCCGCGGCCCGCGCCGGCGCCGACGCGGTCGACGTGGCCAGCGCGCCGATGGCGGGCACCACCAGCCAGCCGAGCGCCTCCGCTCTCGTCGCCGCGCTCGCCCACACCGAGCGCGACACCGGCATCTCGCTCTCCGCCGTCGAGGACCTCGAGCCGTACTGGGAGGCCGTGCGCCATGTCTACGCGCCGTTCGAGTCCGGCCTCCCCGGGCCCACCGGCCGCGTGTACAAGCACGAGATCCCGGGCGGACAGCTCTCCAACCTGCGTCAGCAGGCCAAGGCCCTGGGCCTCGCGGAGGACTTCGAGCTCGTCGAGGACATGTACGCGGCGGCCAACCGCATCCTCGGACGCATCCCCAAGGTGACGCCCTCGTCGAAGGTCGTCGGCGACCTCGCTCTGCACCTCGCGGCCGTGAACGCCGACCCGGACGACTTCGCCGAGAACCCGCAGAACTACGACATCCCGGACTCGGTCGTCGGCTTCATGGCGGGCGAGCTGGGCGAGCTGCCCGGCGGCTGGCCCGAGCCGTTCCGCACCAAGGTGCTGGCCGGCAAGACGGTCAAGGTCGGTGTGGAGGACGTCCCCGCGGAGGACGCGGCCGCGCTCGAAGGCTCGAGCGCGGAGCGCCGCGCCGCGCTCAACCGGCTCCTCTTCCCCGCCCCGACCCGGATCTTCGAGCAGATGCGCGAACTGTTCGGCGACCTCTCGGTCGTCGACTCGCTCGACTACCTCTACGGTCTCAAGCCGGGCGCGGAGCACGTCATCGAGTTCAGCAAGGGCGTGCGCCTCTACATCGGGCTCGAAGCCATCGGCGAGGCGGACGAGAAGGGCATGCGCACCGTCATGACCACGCTCAATGGCCAGCTGCGCCCGGTGTTCGTGCGCGACCGCAGCATCGTCGTCGAGACGAAGGCGGCGGAGAAGGCGGACTCGGCGAAGCCGGGCCACATCGCCGCGCCGTTCTCGGGCGTCGTCACCCTGCACGTCGCCGTCGGCGACCGCGTCGAGGCCGGGCAGGCCGTGGCGTCGATCGAGGCCATGAAGATGGAGGCGGCGATCACCTCCCCCATCGCGGGGACGATCGAGCGGCTCGCGATCCCGAAGACCCAGCAGGTCGATGCCGGCGACCTCCTGGTCGTGGTCGCGACGGCGTAGCGCCTACACTGTCGAAGTCGCCTCCGTGAGGAGGCAGGAGGAGACCGAAGAACGTGGCACAGAAGCCGGAGGAGCCGGAGCGCCGCGACCTCACGCCCCTGGACGAGGAGCTCACGCTCACCACGCCGGAGACGCTGAGCATCGCCGTGGATCTTCCGCCGACCCCTCCGCGAGAGGTGCCGGATGACGAGGCCGCAGTCGCGATCGACGACATCCCGATCGACCCCGGGTTCGTCGCGTCGCCGACAGAGCCGAGCACGACCTCCGTCGCGATCGTCGCCTCTCGTCTGGCCACCGGCCCGACGGAGACGACCCGCACGGAGACGGCGGAGCCGGTCGTCCCGCTGCCGGCCGGTGACACTCAGCGTGAGCAGTTCGGGCAGTCACGGCGCGACCGGATGCGCGGCGAGCACTCGACGCAGCCCGAACCGGCGGCCATGCTCACCGCCGACCGGCTGCTGGAGGTCAACCGCAAGACCCGTCCCGGCCCGGAGGGTCCGTGGCAGCGCTTCGTCTACAACGCGACCTTCCGCACGGTGAACCTGGGCGACTCCGCCACGGTGCGTGCGCGCAAGGAGCTCGACCACCGCATCCAGAAGCAGTTCGAGGGCGGCACCCGCTTCGTGCCGGTGCTGACCCGCAAAGGCGGCGTCGGCAAGACCACCGTCACCACGCTGCTCGGGATGGCGCTGGCCGACGCCCGCGACGACCGCATCGTCGCCATCGACGCCAACCCGGATCGCGGCACCCTCTCGGAGCGCGTGCCCAAGCAGACGCGGGCGACCGTGCGCGACGTGGTGCACAAGGCCGCGAGCATCACGGGTTTCACCGATTTCTCGGCGCTCGTCTCGCGGGACGAGACGCGGCTCGACATCCTCGCATCCGACACGGACCCTCTGCTCTCGGAGGCGTTCGACGAGAACGACTACAACGTCGTCGCCGACCTCACGGCGCGCTTCTACTCGATAGTCCTGACGGACTGCGGCACCGGCATCGTCCACTCTGTCATGCGGGCCACCCTCCAGCGCGCCGACTCCCTCGTCATCGTCTCCGGCGGCAGCGTCGACGAGGCGCGCCTCGCGTCCGAGACCCTGACCTGGCTCGAGGCGAACGGCTACGGCGATCTCGTGCGCAACGCGATCGTGGCGCTCAACACGGCGACGCAGGGAACGAACCTGGTCAAGCTCGAGGAGATCGAGGCGCACTTCCGCTCGCGGGTCCGCGAGATCGTCCGCATCCCGTACGACCCGCAGCTCGCCGCCGGCTCTGTGGTGCAGTGGAAGGCACTCAAGCCGCTGACCAAGCTCTCCGCCCGCACCCTCGCCGCGCTCGTGGTCGAGGGACTTCCCGCCGAGCGCGACTGAGCCCGTCCGTCCGTCCGCCCCACCGAGGAGTAGTACTCGTGACCGAGCGTCAGATCCGTATTTTCGGCGACCCCGTCCTGAAGACCCCATCCCTGCCCGTCGGCGAGATCGACGACGGGGTGCGCGGCCTCGTCGAAGACCTGGTCGACAGCGTGCTGCCGCCGGGGCGCGCCGGTGTCGCGGCTCCGCAGATCGGCGTCAACCTGCGCGCGTTCAGCTACAACGTGGACGGCGACGTCGGCTACGTCATCAACCCGGAGCTGGTCGAGGTCTCCGGCGAGCCCGAACTGGTCGACGAGGGTTGCCTCTCCGTCCCGGGGCTGTGGTTCAAGACCCTCCGCTATCCCTTCGCCCGCGTGCGTGGGATCGACGTCGACGGCAACGAGATCGAGGTCTCCGGCACCGGCGTCATGGCGCAGGCTCTGCAGCACGAGACCGACCACCTCGACGGGAAGCTCTACCTCGACCGCCTCGACAAGGAGACGCGGCGCGAGGCCATGAAGCAGGTGCGCGAGAGCGACTGGTTCTGACCCGGACCGTCCCTCCCTCCTCCTAGACTGACGTCATGCGCATCGCGGTCGCCGGAGGATCAGGCAAGCTCGGACGCACGGTCGTCCGCGAACTGCGAGCGGGCGGCGACGACGTCGTCAGCCTCGACGTGGTGGGAGAGCGCGGACCCGGCTTCGTGCGCGTCGACCTGACCGACTTCGGGCAGACGCTCGACGCCATTCTCGGCGTCGACGACCGGCACACCGGGTTCGACGCGATCGTGCACCTCGCCACCATCCCCGCCCCGGGCATCCTGAGCGACGTGGCGACCTTCCACAACAACATCCGCGCGACGTACAACGTCTTCCAGGCCGCGCGCCGGGCGGGCATCCGGAACATCGTCTACGCGTCGAGCGAGACCGTGCTCGGTCTGCCGTTCGACGTGCCCCCGCCGTACATCCCGGTGGACGAGGACTACGCGGCACGTCCCGAGTCGACCTACTCCCTGGTCAAGCACCTCGAGGAGCAGATGGCGATCGAGCTCGTGCGCTGGGACCCGTCGCTCAAGATCGTCGCGCTGCGGTTCTCCAATGTCATGGACCCGTCCGATTACGCCGAGTTCCCGTCGTTCGACGACGACGCGCGGGCCCGCAAGTGGAACCTCTGGGGCTACATCGACGCCCGCGATGGCGCGCAGGCCGTCAAACGCGCCCTCGACTGGGACGCCACCGGTTTCGACCGCTTCATCATCGCCGCCGCCGACACCGTGATGACCCGTCCCAACGCCGAGCTCGTGGCCGAGGTCTTCCCCGGCGTCCCGCTGAAGGGCGAGCTCGGCGTCAACGACACCCTGCTCTCCATCGACAAGGCCCGCCGCCTCCTCGGCTACGCCCCCGCCCACTCCTGGCGCGACTGACCCCTTCGGCATTCGTGCCGAATGTCGACTCTGCGTGCGCCATTCCTGCGAATCGTCACGAATGTTCGTCCACAGTTGTGGCGATGAGGAGGTACTTTTCCACAGAAGCGTCGGGAGGGCGCAGGAGCGGCGAGCTGCTTGCCACGATGAGGGGATGCGCACTCCTGCACCTCTTCCCGCCGGCCTCGGTGGACGATCCTTCACCTCGGAGGACGCACGCCTGTCGGGCGTGAGTGCGTCGCGCCTCCGCGCTCGCGACCTGCATCATCCGTTCCACGCCGTCCACACGTTTCGACCACCGGAGGGTGTGCTCGCGCGGTGCCGGGCCTACCTGCATGTGATGCCGGCGGATGCCTACTTCAGTCACCAGACAGCCGCGGCTCTGCTCGGCATTCCCCTGCCACCTGGCATCGTGCAGGGCATCCTGCACGTCGCCGTCGAATACCCGCGAACGCCGCCGCGCGCGAGGCGTCGTCGGGCACAGCTTGCGCAGTGTCGAGGGCGCAGTGACGGATGGTCTTCGCATTTCGGCGCCCGCGCACATTTGGTGCCAACTCTCGGGGGTTCTGGATAGGGAGGATCTAGTGGCGGCAGGCGATCACCTGGTGGGAGCCCGCGGCAGGGAAGCCCTTGTGACCCATGATGATCTCGCGGCACTGGCAGACGAGTTGCATCGGACCAAGGGCTCACGCTCTCGCACCTGGGCGCTGCGGCGCATCCGCTACGGAACGGACTCTCGGCCGGAGTCGCTGCTGCGATTGCTGCTCGAGGAGTGCGGTGTGTCGGGTATTGCCGTCAATGCGCCTGTACCTGTCGACGGAGGCCGGCTTGTCCTGCACCCCGACCTCACGGTCGCGCGCCACCGTATCGCCCTCGAATACGAGGGCGACGGTCACCGCGTGGACCAGCGCCAGTGGCATCTCGACATCGAGCGACGTGAACTGCTCGAGCGTGAGGGGTGGCGGGTGGTACGCGTGACGGCACGCGACCTGTTCCACGAGCGCGCCGCCTTCGTCACGCGCCTCCGGAGATTCGTGCCGAATGTCGAGTAACGCGGCGTGAAACTCGACATTCGGCACGAATATCGCGCGGGGTCAGTAGGCGAGGGAGATGCCCTGGGTCTTGGGGTTGTCGCTGTAGATGCCGTCGATGACGTCGGCGAAGTCGGCGAGGATGACGTTGCGCTTGATGCTGAGCTTCGGCGTCAGGTGGCCGCTCGCCTCGGTGAGCTCGGTCGCGAGCACGACGAACTTGCGCACGCTCTCTGCACGCGAGACGCCGGCGTTGGCGGCGTCGACCGCGCGCTGGATCTCGGCGTTGACGGCCGGGTTGACGGACGCCTCGGCCAGCGTCATGTCCTTGTCCTCGCCGTTGTTGGCGAGCCAGGTGGGCAGCATCTCAGTGTCGAGGGTGACGAGGGCGGAGATGAACGGCTTCTGATCGCCGACGACGACCACCTGGCCGACGAGCGGGTTGGCGCGGATCGGGTCCTCGAGAGCGGCGGGGGAGACGTTCTTGCCGCCGGCGGTGACGATGATCTCCTTCTTGCGACCGGTGATGGAGAGGAAGCCGTCGGCGTCGAACGAGCCGAGGTCGCCCGTCTTGAACCACCCGTCGTCGAAGGCGGCCTCGGTGGCCTCCGGGTTCTTCCAGTACTCCTTGAAGACGTTGATCCCCTTCACCTGGATCTCGCCGTCGTCGGCCAGCCGCAGCGCGACACCGGGGAGCGCGGGGCCGACGGTCCCGATCTTGAAGGAGTCCGGGAGGTTGACGGTCGCAGGGGCCGTGGTCTCGGTGAGGCCGTAGCCTTCGAGGATCTTGATGCCCAGGCTGTGGAAGAAGTGGCCGAGGTGCGCACCGAGCGGGGCGGAGCCCGACACGGCGTATCGGACCCGCCCGCCCATCGCGGCGCGCAGCTTGCTGAAGACGAGCCGGTCGTAGAGGGCGAACTTCAGCTTCAGCCCGAACGGCACCGACCCGGACTCGACGGCCTTCGAGTGCTCGACGGCGACGGCGGCGGCGGCGCGGAAGATCTTGCCCCGGCCGCCGGCTTCCGCCTTCTGCTCGGCCGAGTTGTAGACCTTCTCGAACACGCGGGGGACCGCGAGGAGGAAGGTGGGCTTGAAGCTGGCGAGCGCAGGCAGCAGCTGCTTGGTGTCGGCCTGGTGCCCGACCTTCACGCCTCCGGTGACGCACAGCACCGCGATGAATCGGGCGAAGACGTGGGCGGTGGTGATGAAGAGCAGGGTGGAGGCGCCGCCCGGCTGGTTGACCAGCTCGGTGAGCGCTTCGGCCGAGTTGCGGGAGAGCTCGACGAAGTTGGAGTGGGTGAGCACGCAGCCCTTGGGGCGGCCGGTCGAGCCCGAGGTGTAGATCAGAGTGGCGATGTCCTCGCCGCGGGCGAGGTTACGGCGCCGCTCGATCTCCGCGTCCGGCACCTCGACCCCGGCCGCGGTGAGCTTGTCGAGGTCGCCCAGGTGCAACTGCCACACGTCCCCGATCAGCGGGAGGTCGGCGTGCACCTCGTCGAAGCGGGCGTGCATCTCGGCGTTCTCCAGGATGACGGCGATGGCGCCCGAGTCGGCCATGTTCCACTGGATCTGCGTGGGGGAGGAGGTCTCGTAGATGGGCACGAGCACTGCGCCGGCGAACCAGGTCGCGAAGTCGATGAGACTCCACTCGTACCGCGTCTTGCACATCAGGCCGATCTTGTCGCCGGGCTGGATTCCCGCGGCGACCAGTCCCTTGGCGAGCGCGACGACCTGACGGTGGAACTCGGCTGCGGTGATGTCTCGCCAACCGGCACCGTCCGGAACGCTGAAGAGCGGCGCGTCCGGGGTCGCGGCGACCCGCTGGATGAGCAGGTCGGTCGAGTTGGCCTCGGGGTCGGCAGGGACGACGGCGGGTGTTTCGAAACTGATCACGGGCAGCTCCTTCGATACCGGTGGGCGACTGGCTCGACCGAATGGCTTCGGCCGGACTCGTTAACTACACTCTAGATGGTGCGGCGGGAGTCGCCTCCCGGGCGGCCCGCCCCCACCATCCCACCACCGCCCCCTCTGGAAGGTTCTGCCTGTGCACGCGATCGGGATCGACATCGGAGGCACGAAGATCGCGGGGGCCGTCGTCGACGAGCTCGGGGTCATCGTGCGCGAGGACCGTGTCCCGACCGACGCGACCAGCCCGGCGGAGATCGAGAACGCTGTGGTCGAGATGATCGAGCGCCTCTCCGACGGTCCGGAGGAGATCGCGGGCGCCGGTGTCGCGGCCGCCGGATTCATCGACGCCGCGCAGTCGACCGTCTACTACGCCCCGAACATCAACTGGCGCCACGAGCCGTTCCGGGAGAAGCTCGAGAAGCGCATCGACCTGCCCGTCCTGATCGAGAACGATGCCAACGCTGCGGGATGGGCAGAGTTCCGCTTCGGCGCGGGCCGTCTCGTCAGCGACATGGTCATCCTCACCATCGGCACGGGGGTCGGCGGGGCGATCGTCAGCAACGACCGCCTCTTCCGCGGCGGCTTCGGTGCCGGCGCCGAGATCGGCCACATGCGCGTGGTGCCCGGCGGCCTGCCCTGCGGCTGCGGTGCGCACGGCTGCATCGAGCAGTACGGATCGGGCCGCGCGCTGCAGCGGATGGCGAACGAGCTCGCCGACGCGGGCGGCATCGGCCAGGCCCTCGCCGACGTGCGCGCACGCACCGGGACCCTCAGCGGCAGTGACATCTCGACCCTGATCATGGCGGGGGACCCCGGCGCCCTCGCCGCGCTCCGCCAGCTCGGCGACTGGCTGGGACAGGCCTGCGCGAGCCTGGGCGCCATCCTCGACCCGCAGCTCTTCGTGTTCGGCGGCGGGGTCGCCCAGGCCGGCGAGCTGCTGCTCGAGCCGATCCGCCTGGCGTACCTCGAGAACCTCCCGGCCCGCGGGTACCACCCCGAGCCCGAGTTCAAGATCGCCGAGCTCGTGAACGACGCGGGTGTCGTCGGCGCGGCGGATCTCGCCCGCGTGCACGCCTCCCTCTGACGCCGGACGGGGGCTAGGCTGCAGAGCGATGTTCTACTGGCTGATGAAATACGTGGTGGTCGGACCCGTCCTGCGCGGGATCTTCCGGCCGTGGGTGGTCGGTCTCGACAACATCCCCGCCGGTGGGGCCGTCATCCTCGCCAGCAATCACCTCTCGTTCATCGACTCGATCTTCCTGCCGCTCATCGTCGACCGGCACGTCTCGTTCCTCGCCAAGAGCGACTACTTCACGCGCAAGGGGCTGAAGGGATGGGCGACCAAGACCTTCATGAAGGCGACGGGGCAGCTGCCCATCGACCGCTCCGGCGGCAAAGCGTCGGAGGCATCGCTCAACACCGGTCTCGCGGTGCTGGCCCGGGGTGAGATCCTCGGCATCTACCCGGAGGGGACGCGCAGCCCCGACGGCAAGCTCTATCGCGGACGCACCGGCGTCGCCCGGATGATCCTGGAGGCCGGCGTACCGGTCGTCCCGGTCGCGATGGTCGATACCGCCGACATCATGCCGATCGGCACGCGCGTCCCGAAGATCGGCCGCATCGGCATCATCATCGGCGAGCCGCTCGATTTCTCCCGCTTCGACGGCATGGAGGGCGACCGTTTCATCCTCCGCTCCGTCACGGACGAGATCATGTACGAGCTGCACGCGCTCGGAGCGCAGGAATACGTCGACGTGTATGCGAGCACGGTCAAGGAGAAGCGGGCCTCGCTCTCCCGCTGATCGTCACATTCGACCCGCGATCGCCCCGCGGTCACGCTCTCGCTGCGCGGCACGGTAGGCTCGGTATCCACCAATCCCACCGGCGCGGCCGAGTGCGGCGCGCCCCCGAATGAGCGGAAGACCAGTGCTACAGACCACAGATCCCGTCGTGCGACCAGACGAGTCCGTGATCGAGGGCCTGGACTATTGGCGCACCCTCGAGATCAAGCAGCAGCCGACCTGGCCGGATGCGGAGGCCGCTGCCGCCGCCTCCGCCGAGATCGCCACCCTGCCGCCGCTCGTGTTCGCGGGAGAGGTCGACCAGCTGCGCTCGCGTCTGGCGCGCGCCGCCGAGGGCAACGCGTTCCTGTTGCAGGGCGGGGACTGTGCCGAGACCTTCGCCGGAGCGACCGCCGACCAGATCCGCAACCGGGTGAAGACGGTCCTGCAGATGGCCGTCGTCCTCACCTACGGCGCCTCCGTCCCCGTCATCAAGATGGGGCGGATGGCCGGACAATTCGCCAAGCCGCGCTCGAGCGACACCGAGACCCGCGGCGGCGTCACGTTGCCGGCCTACCGGGGCGACATCGTCAACGGCTACGACTTCACCCCCGAATCGCGGCAGGCCGACCCGCGCCGCCTCGTCCAGGGCTACCACACGGCGGCGTCCACGCTGAACCTGATCCGCGCGTTCACGCAGGGCGGTTTCGCCGACCTGCGCGAGGTGCACAGCTGGAACAGGGGCTTCGCCGCCAATCCGGCGAACCAGCGGTACGAGGGCCTGGCGCGCGACATCGACAAGGCGATCAAGTTCATGGAGGCGGCGGGCGCCGATTTCGACGAGCTCAAGCGCGTCGAGTTCTACGCCAGCCACGAGGCGCTGCTGATGGACTACGAGCGGCCGATGACGCGCATCGACTCGCGCACGGGGACCCCGTACAACACCTCCGCTCACTTCGTGTGGATCGGGGAGCGTACGCGGGAGCTCGACGGCGCGCACGTCGACTTCCTCTCCCGAGTCCGCAACCCGATCGGCGTCAAGCTCGGTCCGACGACCACGCCGGACACGATGCTGCGCCTGATCGACAAGCTGGACCCGGAGCGCGAGCCCGGTCGCCTGACCTTCATCACGCGGATGGGCGCGGGCAAGATCCGTGACGCACTCCCGCCGCTGCTGGAGGCCATCAAGGGCGCGGACGCGCTGCCGCTGTGGGTCACCGACCCGATGCACGGCAACGGCCTGACCACGCCCAACGGCTACAAGACCCGTCGCTTCGACGATGTGGTCGACGAGGTCAAGGGCTTCTTCGAGGCGCACCGCGCGGCCGGCACCAACCCGGGCGGCATCCACGTCGAGCTCACCGGTGACGACGTCACCGAGTGCCTCGGCGGTTCCGAGCACATCGACGAGGAGACCCTCGCCACGCGCTACGAGTCGCTGTGCGACCCGCGACTGAACCACATGCAGTCGCTGGAGCTGGCGTTCCTCGTCGCGGAGGAGCTCGGCAACGCCTGACGCACGCCACGGAAGAGCCCCCGCCGTCCTCGGACGACGGGGGCTCTTCCGTGGAGCGGGCGACGGGCTAGAAGCCCGCGAAGTTCACCGTGATCGTGGACCCCTTCGGAGCCTGCTCTCCCGCCGCCGGAGAGATCTTCGAGACCACGAACGCGGCAGGCGCGACATCGGCGATCGGGCTGTACTTCAGCTGGAAGCCGGCGTCCTGCAGAGCCTTCTTCGCGACATCCCAGGTCTTGCCGACCACGTCGGGCACCGGGACGGGCTCCGGTCCCTTCGAGGTCTCGAGCAAGAGGGTGTCGCCCGGCTTCACCACGTCGCTCTGCGGGTGGGCGGCGATGACGTCGCCCTTCTCGACCGTGTCGCTGTAGCTCTGGGGGCCCTCGCCGACCTTGAGGTTGACCTTCGCGAGCGTGGCGGTGGCGTCGTCCACCGACTTGCCTGCGACGTCCGGGATCGGGCCGACCGAGACCACCAGGTCGACCGTCGCCGCCTCGAAGTAGTCTCCGCCGCCGGAGAGGTCGCGGCCGTCGAGGGCACCCGACGCCGAGATGACCGTGCCGGACGGGACCTTCCCGTCGAACTGCTCGGCGACCGCGCCCACGTGCGCCTTCTTGCCCGTGATCTCGGCCTTGGCCTGGTCGAGGGTCGTTCCGGCGAGCGCGCCGAGCGTGATGGGCGCCGGGCCCTGCGAGATCCGGACCGTCACCAGGCTGCCGCGGGCTGCGGATGCCCCCTCTCCCGGATCCGTGCTCGAGACGAGGCCCTTCTGCACCGTCGTGCTGTACTCCGGTGCTTGCTTGGTCTGGAAGCCCAGCTCCTTCAGCTGTGCCGCGGCGGCGTCCGGAGCGACATTCACGAGCTTCGGGACCTGAACGAGTGAGCCGGGACCCGAGCCGAAGTACCAGCCGGTGCCTCCAGCGACACCCGCCAGGAGGATGATCAGCGCGAACAGCCACCACCCCTTGCCGCGACGGCGCTTGGCGGCCGCGGTGAGGGCGTCGGCGGAGCTCGGCGTGTTGGCCGCCACCTGCTGACGGATGGCCGGGTTGATGATCTGGGTGTCGCCCTCGTCGGCTGCGTACGCCGGAGGCAGGACCATCGTCGGCTGCAGCACCGCCTCGCCGCGGAGGGACTTCTCGGCCTCGAACAGCCGGTCGAGCATCTCCCGGGCGTCGGCGGGGCGTCGATCGGGGTCCTTCTCGGTGGCCCAGAGGACGAGCTCGTCCAGCTCGGCGGGGACCGCCTGGTTCTTGCTGCTGGGAGCCGGCACCGCGTCGTTCGCGTGCTGGTAGGCGATCTGCATCGGCTGCTCGCCCTGGAACGGCTGCTCGCCGGTCAGCATCTCGAACATCATGATGCCGAGCGCGTAGATGTCGCTGCGCGCGTCAGCGACCCCGCGCGTCACGAGCTCGGGGGAGAGGTAGGCGATGGTGCCGAGAAGCGCCTGCCCGGTGGCGGTGTTCGCACTCGCCGCCCGCGCGAGGCCGAAGTCGCCGATCTTGATGCGGCCGTCGTCGGCCAGCAGGACGTTCTCGGGCTTGAGATCGCGGTGCACGATGCCGGCCTTGTGCGCGGCGGCGAGGCCGCTGAGCACGGCCTCCATGATGTCGATCGTCTGCTCGGGGGTGAGCTTGCCGTAATCCTTGAGCAGATCGCGCAGCGTGATGCCGGGAAGGTACTCCATGACCAGGTAGGCCATGTCGGAGTCCTGACCCTGGTCGAAGACGTTGACGACGTTGGGGTGCGCCAAGCGCGCCGCCGACCGGGCCTCCTGCACGAACCGGCTCTTGAACGTGCTGTCGTCGGCGAGGTGGCCGTGCATCACCTTGATCGCGACTCGTCGCTCCAGGCGCAGATCGGTGGCGAGGTAGACGGTCGCCATGCCGCCTCGGGCGATCCGCGAGCGCACCTGGTATCGGCCGTCGATGAGACGGCCGATCAAGGGGTCGGTCTGGCTCGTGGTCACGGAACGAGTCTAGGGAACGGCAGGTGCGTGGACCCTGCAAAACACCGGTGTGCGCTCGGGCCGTGATGCGCCTGTGACCTTCTGCGGGCCACCCGGGTCAGCCCAGCTGGGCGAGCCAGGCGCGGGCGGAGGTCTCCCACTTGGCGTAGGCGTCCGGGAACGCCGAGATCTGGACGGCTTGCGCCGCCTGGGTGACGGTCATCGACGTCCAGCCGGGGATGTCGAGGAGGCCGCGGGTGCGCCCGGGGTTGGGGTTGTTCGCGCCGCCGAAGAAGGCGCGGGTCGCCCGCTCGGGGTCGAGCACCTGGTCGGCCGTGCCCCAGCCCGTGCTGGGACGCTGCTGGAACAGGCCGAGCGAATCCCGGTCCCCGTAGCGCACGTTGCGCAGCCCCGACTCCTGGGCGGCGGCGGCCAGGGCGATGACGATCCCCTGATCGCTCACGCCCTCCTGGCGCCCGATGCGGACAATGAGGGCCGCGTTGCCGCGCATCTCGTCGGTGAGGGCGACCACCTGGCCTGCGGCGGCCACGGGGAGCGGCGCCGGAGCGGCGACCGGCGCAGGCGCAGGCGGCTTCGGAGTGACGGCGGCGGCGGTCGTCATGCCTGGAATGGTGATCTGCTGCCCGGGGAAGATCAGACTCGAGCCGCTGAGTCCGTTCGCGCTGAGCACCGACGCCGTCGAGACCCCGAAACGGCCGGCGATCCGGCTGATCGTGTCGCCCGAGACCACCGAGTACTTCGTGACGGCCGGGGCGGCGGGTCCCGGAGCCGACGGGGCAGGAGCCGAGGCGGCCGCCCCGGTGAGCGCGAGCACCTGGCCGGGGAAGATCAGGCTCTTCCAGCTCAGACCGTTGAGGGCGAGGAGGCTCGCGGTCGAGACCCCGAAGCGCGACGCGATGCCGCTGACGGTGTCGCCCGACACGACGGTGTAGCTGCTCGGCACGCCCGCGAACGCCGTGAGCGGTGCGGAGGTCGTCGTGCCGGCGGAGGCCGGCGCCATCCGGGTCGATCCCGTCGTCGGGGTCTTCTCACGGGGCTGTTCGGCCGTCTCCGGCGGGACGGCCTGCGCCGGTGTGACGAGGTTGAGGGTCACGGCGATCGAACTCGCGACCGCGATGGGCACGGTGCCGAGGACCGAGCGGGCCCAGTGGCGGACGGGCTCGTGCGTAGCGGCTTCGTCGTCTCGTACGGACATCGGACCCCCCTTTCGAGTGACACACTGGTGCCCACGCTGACACAGAATGCAGAGGGAGTCAACCAGAGTGACGGATGTGAAAGCAGTTTACCTGATCGTAACAATCGGCCCCGCTCACGTCGCGGCTCCGGACGTGGCACGCTTGATGGCGTGAACGAGCGAGTCCAGGCCACCGAGTGGCTGACCATCCCCGACCTCGTCGATCAGCTGGGCATCGGTGTCAGCCGCGTGCGCCGCCTGATCGAGGACCGCCATCTGGCCGCGAAGCGCGTCGACGGCGTGATCAAGGTGCCGGCGGCGTTCCTGCGTGACGGCGAGCCCATCGCCGAGCTGCACGGCACGCTGGTCGTCCTCTCCGACGCCGGCTTCGGCGACGAGGAGGCCGTCGACTGGATGTTGGAGGAGGAGGAGTCGCTCGGCACGTCGCCGATCGAAGCACTGCGCAACGGCCGCAAGGCCGAGGTGCGGCGGGTGGCCCAGGCGCTCGCCTGAGCGGCTCGTTCAGGCCGCGCGCCGCGTGACGGCCACGGCGAGGTCGCGCAGCTGCGCCTTGGCCTGCTCGCCGATCGGCGCCGCCGCGAGGGCGGCGAGGGCGCGCTCGACGTTGCGGGCGATCATCTGCTCCACGGCGTCGACGGCCCCCGACTCGCGGATGGTCGACTGAAGCATGCTGATCTGCTGCTCCGTCAGGTCCGGGTCGCCGAGCAGCTCGTCGAGGGTGGCGCGCACGCCCGACGGCACCGCGTCGCGGGTCAGGGCGACCAGGACGGTGCGCTTGCCCTCGCGGAGGTCGTCTCCGCTCGGCTTGCCGGTGACGGCGGCGTCCCCGAAGACGCCGAGCAGGTCGTCGCGCAGCTGATAGGCGATCCCCAGTGGGAGGCCGAAGCCGCGCAGGGCGTCGAGCTGGCCGACGGTCGCGCCCGCGAGGCTCGCCCCGATGAGGAGGGGCGACTCGATGCTGTACTTCGCCGATTTGTAGACGATGACGCGTTCGGCACGAGCGAGCTGATCGGCGTCCGGGCGACCTTCCCAGCCGATCTCCTCGAAGATGTCGAGGTACTGCCCGGCCGTGACGTCGATGCGCATGCGGTTGAACTCGGCTCGCGCCGCCCGCCGCGCCGACGGGCTGACGGCCTGCGTGAGTCCCTCGTCGAAGAGCTCGTCGCTCAGGATGAGGAGCAGATCGCCGAGCAGGGTCGCCGCGCCGTGGCCGAACGACTCCCCGTCACCACGCCAGTGCTCGTCGTCGTGCAGCCGCTCGAAGCGGCGGTGGGCCGAGGGCGCGCCGCGGCGGGTGTCCGAGTTGTCGATGAGGTCGTCGTGCACCAGGGCCGCCGCGTGGAAGAGCTCGAGGGCGCTCGCCACGGACACCACGGCGTCGAGCGGGCCACCGGTCGTGACGGGGGCGTCGTCGCTCTCGCCGCCCGCTGTTCGCACCGCCTGCCAGCCCCAGAAGCAGAACAGTGCACGGAAACGCTTGCCGCCGCTGAGAAAATCCCTTGAGAACGCCGCGATCGGCGAGAGTTCCTCCGCGATCGAGACGAGAATAGATGCACGGACATCGAAGAATCCATCGATTCTGGACTGGATCAGGTCGACGAATCGGATGCTTTCAGACACACTCCTAGCCTAGTCAAAGGCGCACGGCTACAATCAGCCACACAAGCCTTGAACCCGTGAGAAAGAGGGGGAAACGGATGCCGCTTTCGGAGCACGAGCAGCGCCTCCTCGAAGAGATGGAGCGCAGCCTCTATCAGAACGACGCAGACTTCGTCGCGAAGGTCGGCGGCAAGCGGGTGCGACCCGCGTACCGATCGATCGTCCTCGGGATCCTGATCGCCGTCGTCGGCGTCGGTGTCCTGGTCACGGGCGTGTTCGTCCAGCAGCCCATCGTGGGCATCCTGGGCTTCGTCGTGATGTTCGCCGGCGTGCTGCTGGCGATCGCTCCGGGCAAGCGCGTCGCGATCGATCCCGACGCCCCGGCTGCGCCGACCAGCGCCAAGGCGCCGCGCGGTGGCCAGACCGGTTTCATGGACAAGCTCAACGACCGTTGGGACAAGCGCCAGGACGGGCAGGGCTAGCCCCTCCACTTCGCACCACCACTAAGGCCGATCCGTGCGATCGGCCTTTTTTCGTGCGCGTTTTCCTCCCCGCAGGTGTCAACTTCCTCCACTTTCCTCCACCGCCGAAATCCGCGTAATTTCGGGGCCAGAACACCCCTATTCGGGCCAATATTCCCGTATTGCGTGATTTTGTGGATGGAAATGGAGTAAAGTGGAGGCGCACCACAACCTTGGGTCGGAAGAGTGGGGAGGCGTCCGATGTTCCTCGGTACCCATGCCCCCAAGCTCGACGAGAAGGGGCGCATCATCCTGCCGGCCAAGTTCCGGGACGAGCTCGCGTCCGGACTCGTCCTGACCCGCGGCCAGGAGCACTGCGTGTACGTCTTCAGCCAGCGCGAGTTCGAGGCGCTGCACGAGAAGATCCGCCAGGCGCCGGTGACGAGCAAGCAGGCCCGCGACTACCTGCGCGTCTTCCTCTCGGGGGCGAGCGCGGAGGTGCCGGACAAGCAGAACCGGGTGACCATCCCGCAGGCGCTGCGTTCGTACGCGGGACTCGACCGCGACCTGGTCGTGATCGGTGCGGGCAGCCGTGCCGAGATCTGGGACGCCCAGGCCTGGGAGACCTACCTGGCGGAGCAGGAATCCACATTCGCAGAGACCGACGAGGAGGTGATCCCGGGGCTGTTCTAGCGCCTGGCGCCGGACTCCCAGCCATACGCCCTGACGCACCTTCCCCGGTGTCAGGTCGGAATGGATGGGGATCCGGACTCAGGGGCACGGGCCCTCGAAACGATGAGCGAGTCGACGGAGAACGACAGGATCCACACCCCGGTCCTCCTGGAGCGATGCATCGAGCTGCTGGGCCCGGCGCTCGAGCGGCCGGGCGCGGTGTTCGTGGACGCCACCCTGGGCATGGGCGGGCACTCCGCCGGCGTGCTGGAGCGGTTCCCGGGAGCGACGCTGGTCGGGCTCGACCGCGACCCCGAGGCGCTCGCCATCGCGGGGGAGCGCCTGGCGCGCTTCGGCGACCGCGTGCACCTGGTCCACACGGTCTACGACGGCGTGCGCGAGGCCCTCGACGGCCTCGGCATCGAGGAGGCCGACGGCGTGCTGTTCGACCTCGGCGTCTCGTCGCTCCAGCTCGACAGGGTGGAGCGAGGATTCTCGTACTCGAAGGACGCCCCGCTCGACATGCGCATGGACGGCACGAGCGAGCTCACCGCCGAGGTCATCCTCCGCGAATACTCGGAAGCCGACCTCCGCCGCATCTTCCGCGAGTACGGCGAGGAGAAGCTCGCCGCCCGGTATGCGCAGAAGATCGTGCAGGCGCGCGAGCAGGCGCCGCTCGTGCGTTCCGGCCAACTGGTCGACGTGATCACCAAGGCGACCCCGGTCGCCGTGCAGCGGCAGGGTCACCCCGCCAAGCGGGTGTTCCAGGCGCTGCGGATCGAGGTCAACCAGGAGCTCGCCGTGCTGCAGCGCGCCATCCCGGCCGCCATCGACGCGCTGCGCGTCGGCGGCCGCATCGTCGTCGAGTCCTACCAGTCCCTGGAGGACCGCATCGTCAAGCGCGAGCTGCAGACCCGGTCGGTCTCCAGTGCACCTCCCGGACTGCCGGTTGAGCTGCCCGAGCACAAGCCGGAACTGAGACTGCTGATCCGCGGCGCCGAGCTCGCGGACGACGACGAGAAGGCCGCGAACCCGAGGGCGACCCCGGTGCGCCTGCGCGCGGCCGAACGGGTGAGGAGGGCCTCGTGAGCACGAGTCTGGCCGAGTCGACCGCACGCCGCCGTCCCGTGGCCTCCTGGCCCGAGGGGGTGCTGCCCGCTCCCGCCGAGCAGGAGCGTCGCGGGCATCTGGAGGTCGTCTCCTCCCGGTCGCAGCGCCGCGCCCGGCCGCGCGCACTCTACGCGGTGGTGGCGGTGGGCACCCTCCTGGTCATCGTGGTCGCGCAGCTGCTGCTGAGCATCGCGATCTCGCAGGGTGCCTACACGCTCAACGGCCTGCAGGCGACGCAGACCAGCCTGCAGCGCTCGTTGCAGGCCGCCTCGGAGGACCTCACCCGCGTGTCGTCGCCGCAGAACCTCGCGGCCAACGCCAATGCGCTCGGGATGGTCAGCAACAGCAATCCGGCTTACCTGCGTCTCTCCGACGGAGCCGTGCTCGGCGCCCCGATCGCGGCGAACGGCGCTGCGGGAACGGTCACCGGCGGCCAGGGCAACCTGGTCCCGAACTCGCTCCTCGCCGGTGTCGGCGTCGTGAACGCGCAGGGCCAGCAGACCGCGACGACGCAAACTGGGAATTCCGCAAGCGCGGGAGCGGCGACCCCGCCGACCACCCCGCCGACCGTACCGTTGCAGGGAGCGCTGCCGACGCCGGTGACGCACTGACGACGGGACGGACGCGGGCATGACCAGCAAGAAGATGTTGCGGCGCCGGACCGCGGTGACGGTCGCGGCCGTCGCTGTGACGGTCGGCATCCTCGGCGCGAAGCTCGTCGACATCCAGGTGGTGCGGGCGGACGCGCTGCAGGCCCAGTCCGTCGACGCCAAGGAGCGGTCGACCACGCTCTACGGCAACCGCGGCGACATCGTCGACGACGACGGCACCGTGCTCGCGACGACGATCTACAAGTACACTGCGGCCGCGTCTCCCTCGGACGCGGTCGCCGGCACCGACGGCCACAAGAAGATGGAGGAGGCCGCGGCCAAGATCGGCGCGATCACAGGTCAGGGCACGGAGGCCGTCGTGAAGCTGTTCGACGACGCCCTCGCGCAGAACCCCAAGTCGAAGTACGTGCTCATCAAGTCCGGAATGGACGTGGGGACGTTCGACAAGCTCAACAAGCTCCCATACGCGTGGCTCACCTTCACCAAGGACCAGACCCGCAGCTACCCGAACGGCGCGGTCGCCGGGAACCTGCTCGGCTACATGTCCGACTCCGGCAACGGCGGCCTCGAGGACAGCGAGAACGGCTGCCTCGCCGGCCGGAACGGCACGGAGACCTACCAGCAGGGTGCGGACGGCGTCGCGATCCCGGGCAGCACCGTCGTGCAGAAGCAAGCGAAGGACGGCGGCACGCTCAAGCTGACCATCGACAGCGACCTCGAATGGTTCGCCACGCAGACGCTGGCCCAGCAGGTACAGGCCACCGGCTCGAAGTTCGGCTTCGTCACGGTCGCGGAGGCGAAGACCGGCAAGATCAAGGCCGTCGCCCAGTGGCCGGCAGCGGACCCGAACAACCTCGACGGGACGGATCCGTCGTACTGGAACCTGCTCCCGCTGACGACCCCGTACGAGCCCGGTTCGACCTTCAAGGCGCTCACCGCCGCGATGCTGCTCGATCAGGGCAAGGCCAGCCCGACGTCGCAGGTTCTGGCACCGTACGAATGGAAGTCCGGCAACGGCGCCGATCTGCACGACTCCGGCTATCACGCCCCGCTGCGGTTGACCCTCACCGGCGTGCTGATGATGTCGTCGAACACCGGCATGTCACAGCTGGGTCGCGCGCTGCCCGACCAGACCCGCTACGACTACCTCAAGAAGTTCGGCATCGGCGACTCCACAGGGCTGCCGTACCCCGGCGAGTCCGACGGCCTGCTGCATCCGGTGTCGGAGTGGGACGACCAGACCAAGTACGCGACGATGTTCGGCCAGGGAGTCTCGGCGACTCAGCTCCAGATGGTCGGCGCGTACCAGGCGCTCGCGAACGGAGGGGCGCGCATCCCGCTCTCCCTGGTCGAGAGCTGCACCGACGCGGACGGCAAGGTCACCGACGTCCCCTCGGGCGCGGCCACTCAGGTCGTCTCCGCGGACGCGGCGAGCACCACCCTCGGCATGATGGAGTCGGTGGTCACCAAGGGAGAGCTCGCCAAGCAGCTCCAGATCCCCGGCTACCGCGTCGCCGCGAAGACCGGAACGGCCCAGCAGCCGGACGGCAAGGGCGGCTACCTCCCGTCGTACTACGTCTCGGTCATGGGCGTCGCCCCGGTGGACGACCCCCAGTACGTCGTTTCGGTCAACCTCGGATACCCGACTACCATTACTTCGTCGGCAGCAGCCGCTCCGCTGTTCCACACGATCATGAGCCAGGTGCTGAAGACCTACCGGGTGAAGCCGTCGACGACCAGCCCGGCCGACTACCCTCCGTACTACTGAAAGTGAGCCCCGTGACAGGACCGGCGCCCTCCTCTCTGCGCCCCGAGCATCCCGTCGCCCGCCCGCTCGCCCAGCTGGTAGCGGAGTTCGGGTTGGACTGCCGAGGTGATCTCGACGCCGTCGAGGTCACCGGCGCGGCCCTCGCGAGCTCCGCCGTCGAGCCCGGCGACCTCTACGTCGGTGTGCCCGGCCGCAACGTGCACGGTGCGAGCTACGCGGAGGCCGCCGCCGAGGCCGGGGCGGTCGCCGTGCTGACCGACGAGGCGGGAGCCGAGCTGGCGTCCGCCTCGGGGCTGCCGGTCATCGTCACCCCGGACCCGCGTGCCGCCCTCGGGGCCGTCGCCGCGTGGATCTACCGCACGGACGAGAATCAGGCGACACTGTTCGGCGTCACCGGGACCAACGGCAAGACGAGCGTCGTCTATCTGCTCTACGCGATCCTCGGCCAGCTCGGCGTCGTCGCGGGGCTCAGCTCGACGGCCGAGCGCCGGATCGGTGATCAGGCGATCACGAGCAAGCTCACCACGCCGGAGGCGAGCGAGCTCCACGCGCTGCTCGCCCGGATGCGCGAGGAGGGCGTCCGCGCCGTCGCACTCGAGGTGTCCGCTCAGGCGCTCAGCCGCCACCGCGTCGACGGGATCGAGTTCGACGTCGTCGGGTTCACGAACCTCAGCCACGACCACCTCGACGACTACACCGCGATGGACGACTACTTCGAGGCCAAGCTCGAGCTGTTCCAGCCGGACCGTGCCCGTCGCGGCGTCGTCACGGTCGACTCCGACTGGGGTCGTGCGCTGGTGGAGCAGTCGCGCATCCCCGTGACCACCCTCGCCAGCGCGCCCGGCTCCGACGCCGACTGGACCCTGTCCGTCCTCGGCGAGTCGCTCTCCGACACGGCGTTCGCGCTCGAGGGTCCGGAAGGCCGTCGCATCGAGACCTCCGTTCCGCTGGTGGGCGCGTACAACGCCTCCAACGCGGCCCTGGCGATCGTGATGCTCGTCGAGTCGGGCTACGACCTCGACGCGATCGGCGCGGCGCTCGATCGCGACGGAGGGATCGACACCTATATCCCCGGTCGCACCGAGCGCCTGTCCGGTGACCGCGGACCGGTCGTCTTCATCGACTACGGTCACACGCCCGACGCCTTCCTCTCCACGCTCACGGCCCTCCGCAAGGTCACGGATGGTCGCATCGTCATGGTCTTCGGCGCCGACGGCGACCGCGACACCACGAAGCGCGCCGACATGGGGGCCATCGCCGCGCGCGGCGCGGACGCGGTCGTGATCACCGACTTCCACCCCCGCTGGGAGGACCCGGCCGCGATCCGTCAGGCGCTCCTCGACGGCGCGCGGTCCGCCGTCCCGGACGGCGAGCTGTACGAGGTTCCGGACCCGCGCGCCGCGTTCCGCACGGCACTCTCGCTCGCCGGCGAGGGCGACGTCGTGCTGTACGCCGGACCCGGGCACGAGGACTACCAGGAGGTCGCGGGCCAGCGCCTGCCGTACTCCGCGCGCGAAGACGCCCGTCTCGCCCTTCGAGAGGCCGGGTGGCTCTGATGATCGCGCTCACCCTCGCCGAGGTCGCCGCGGCGACTCGCGGCACCCTGCTGCTCGACGGCGCCGCCGTCGCGGGCGTCCCCGCCACTGCCGAGACCGTGGTCGACGGCCTGTCGACCACCGACTCGCGCGAGGTCGTCCCCGGAACGATCTTCTTCGCCAAGCCGGGCGAGTTCACCGACGGACACCTGTTCGCTCCGCAGGCCGCGGAGGCGGGAGCCGCGCTCGTCGTCGTGGACCACCCGCTCGACCTCGCGGTGCCGCAACTGCTCGTCGAGGACACCGTCGTCGCGCTCGGCGACCTCGCCACCGAGGTGATCGCCCGGGTGCGCGCCCTCGGTCGCCTGAAGATCGTCGGCGTCACCGGCTCGAACGGCAAGACAACCACCAAGAACCTCCTCCGCGAGATCCTGGAGCAGGTCGGTCCGACCATCGCCCCGCGCGCCTCGTTCAACAACGAGGTCGGGGCGCCGGTCACGATGCTCGAGGTCACGGAGGAGACGCAGTTCCTCGTCGCCGAGATGGGCGCGAGCGGCATCGGCGAGATCGCCCGTCTCGTGCGCATGGCGCGCCCCGACATCGGGATCGTCCTCAAAGTCGGCCTCGCGCACGCCGGGGAGTTCGGCGGCATCGAGCGGACGCTCGCGGCGAAGACCGAGATGGTCAGCGACCTGCTCGAGTCCGACGTCGCGGTGCTCAACCTCGACGATCCGCGCGTCGCCTCCATGGCCGACAAGACGGTCGCCCGCGTACTCTGGTTCGGTTTGGATGACCGGGCGGCCGTGCGCGCGACCGGCATCGTCTCGAGCGCCGCCGGCACATCGTTCACCCTCCACCTCCCGGACGGCTCCGAGCGCGAGGTGCACTTCCGCGTGCTCGGCGAGCATCACGTCATGAACGCGCTCGCGGCAGCCGCGGCGGCGCACACCCTCGACGTGGGCATCGACGCGATCGTCACCGGTCTGCAGGCGGTGACGCGCGCCGAGCGCTGGCGCATGGAGGTCATGGGCGGTGCGCGCGGCGTCACCGTCATCAACGACGCCTACAACGCCAGCCCCGACTCCATGTCCGCCGCCCTCAAGACGCTCGCGCAGATCGCCGAGCCCGGGGCGCGCACGGTGGCCGTGCTCGGCGAGATGAGCGAGCTGGGCGAGTTCTCGGGGGAGGAGCACGACCGCATCGGTCTGCTGGCCGTGCGGCTCGGCATCGGCCAGCTCGTCGTGGTCGGGCCCTCCGCCCGGCGGATGCACATCTCGGCGATCAACGAAGGCTCCTGGGACGGCGAGTCCCTCTACTTCGACACGCAGGACGACGCGTACGCCCACCTGGCCGGCGCGCTCCGCGAGGGCGACACCGTGCTCGTGAAGTCCTCCAACTCCGCGGGGCTGCGCTTCCTCGGCGACCGACTGGGAGAATTGTTCTCGTGAGAGCCCTGCTGACCTCCGGTGCGCTGTCGATGGCGTTCTCGCTCTTCCTGACGCCGCTGTTCATCCGCCTGTTCCGCCGCCTCCAGTGGGGCCAGTTCATCCGCGACGACGGCCCGCAGAGCCACCACGCCAAGCGCGGCACCGCCACCATGGGCGGCATCGTCGTCATCCTGGGCACCCTCTTCGGCTACTTCACTGCGCTGCTGCTCACGGGCGACGAGACCAGCGTCTCCGCCCTGCTCGTGCTGTTCCTCATGGTCGGCCTGGGCGTCGTGGGTTTCGTCGACGACTTCCTCAAGACCCGGCGCGAGCGCAGCCTCGGCCTCACCGGCTGGGCCAAAGTGGCCGGGCAGGTCATCGTCGCGACCGTGTGGGCGTTCCTGGCCATCTCGTTCCCGAACGGCAACGACGAGACCCCGGCGTCGATGAACGTCTCGTTCATCCGCGACCTGCCGATCGATTTCGGCCATCTCACGCAGTTCGGCGCGATCGGCATCGTCGTCGGCTACGGCCTGTACCTGATCTGGATCAACTTCATCGTCGCCGCGACGTCCAATGGCGTGAACGTCACCGACGGCCTCGACGGACTCGCGTCGGGCGCCTCTATCCTCGCGATCGGCGCGTACATCATCATCGGCTTCTGGCAGTCGATCCAGTCGTGCGCGAACTCCAATCTCAATCCCGAGAACGTGGCCAAGTGCTACGAGGTACGGGATCCGTTCGATCTCGCGATCGTCGCGACGGCCATCGTCGGAGCCGTGGTCGGCTTCCTCTGGTGGAACACCTCCCCGGCCCAGATCTTCCTCGGCGACACCGGCTCGCTCGCGCTCGGCGGCGCGGTCGCGGCCCTCGCGATCCTCAGCCACACCGAGCTCCTGCTCGTGCTCATCGGCGGCTTGTTCGTCATCGAGGCCGGATCGGTGATCGTCCAGCGGGCGTACTTCAAGCTGACGCACGGCAAGCGCATCTTCCTGATGAGCCCCATCCATCATCACTTCGAGCTCAAGGGCTGGGCGGAGGTCACGGTCGTCGTGCGCTTCTGGATCATCGGCGGCCTGCTCGTCGCCGCCGGCGTCGGCTCGTTCTACCTCGAGTGGCTGGCGACGTGAGAGTCGGGGAGCGACTTGCCGCGTTGACCAGCTGGCACCACGATTGGCGAGGCCTGCGCGTCGCCGTGTACGGCCTCGGGGTGACCGGATTCTCCGTCGCGGACACGCTGGCGGAGCTCGGCGCCGAGGTCCTGGTGGTCACCGCCTCCGCCGACGCCGAGCGCGCCATGCTGCTCGAGGTCATCGGAGCGGAGCTGCTCGAGCAGCCGGACCTGTCCTCGCCTCCCGCGCGGCTGACCGAGTTCGACCCCGAGCTGATCGTCGTCTCGCCGGGGTTCCACTGGGACCACCCGCTGCTGGTGTGGGCCGAACGGAACGAGATCGCCGTCTGGGGCGACATCGAGCTGGCCTGGCGGCTGCGCGACAAGGTCGCGGGTCCGGGCAGCGGCAACGCCCCGGCGGACTGGATCTGCGTCACCGGAACCAACGGCAAGACCACCACGGTGCAGTTGACGGCCACGATGCTCCTCGCCGGGGGAAGTCGCGTCGCTCCCTGCGGCAACATCGGTGTGCCCGTTCTCGACGCCATCCGCGACCCCGAGGGCTTCGACGTGCTCGTCGTCGAGCTCTCCAGTTACCAGCTGCACTGGATCAACCGCAACGCCGGGGGCGAACTCTCCCCGTACTCGTCCGCGTGCCTCAACATCGCCGACGACCACCTCGACTGGCACGGCTCACTGGAGGCGTACATCGCAGCGAAGGCGAAGGTGTACGACAACACGCAGGTCGCGTGCGTCTTCAATCGCGCCGACGCGAACACGCTGCTGATGGTGGAGGAGGCCGAGGTCGTCGACGGCGCCCGCGCCATCGGCTTCGGCCTCGACGTCCCCGGCCCGAGCGACTTCGGTGTCGTCGACGGCATCCTGTGCGACCGCGCGTTCCTCGAGGATCGCGCGACGACGGCGCTGGAGCTCACCACACTCGACGAGCTGCGCGAGGCGGGACTCGCCGCCCCGCACGTCGTCGCCAACATCCTGGCCGCCAGCGCCCTCGCGCGTTCCTACGGCGTCGAGCCGCAGACCATCCGCGATGTGCTCACGGCCTTCCGCCTCGACGCGCACCGCATCGAGCTGGTGCGGGTGGAGGCGGGGATCAGCTGGGTGGACGACTCCAAGGCCACCAACCCGCACGCCGCCGACGCGTCGCTCCGCGCCTATCCGTCGGTGGTGTGGGTCGTCGGGGGCCTGCTCAAGGGCGTCGAGATCGACGAGCTGGTCCGCACCCACGCGGCGCGCCTGCGCGGAGCGGTGCTCATCGGCGTGGACCGCGAGCCCCTGCGCGAGGCATTCCGGCGACACGCGCCGACGATTCCCGTGGTGGAGGTGGAGGCCGACGAGACTGAGGGGGTCATGCCGACGGCTGTCCGCTCGGCCGGCGGTCTCGCCCGCGAGGGCGACACCGTCCTGCTGGCTCCCGCCGCGGCGTCGATGGACCAGTTCGCCGACTATGCGGAACGAGGACGCCTCTTCCAGGCGGCCGTCAACGAGTACTTGGGAGGTGAGGCGGATGACTTCTCCGCCTCGCGTCCTGAACAGGACTGACCGAGCCGCCTCGTCGTCCGGCTCGCGCCTCGGCGGCCTGACCGCACGCATCTCGCTCGGAAAGAACGTGACCGCGGAGTCGGCCAACTACTTCCTGCTGCTCGGGGTCACCCTCTTCATGGTGATCTTCGGTCTCGTGATGGTGCTCTCCTCATCCTCGGTCGAGTCGCACAGCGACAGCGACAACTTCTTCTCGCGGTTCTGGTCCCAGGGAGCGTTCGCGCTCATCGGCCTGCCGTTGATGTTCCTGGTCTCCCGCCTGCCACCGCAGTTCTGGAAGAAGAGCATCTGGTTCCTGCTCGCGGCAGCCTGCTTCCTCCAGGTGCTCGTCCTGCTCACCCCGCTGGGGGTCGAGATCGGCGGCAACCGCAACTGGCTGCGCATCGGCGGTTTCACCGGGCAGCCGTCGGAGGCGATCAAGGTCGCCCTCGTCGTGTGGCTCGGCGTCGTCCTCGCCCGCAAGAAGGACGTCCTCGACCAGTGGAAGCACGTGGCGATCCCGGTCGTCCCGGTGGCCGGCGGGGCGATCGCCCTGGTCCTCCTGGGCGGCGACCTGGGCACGACCGTGGTGATGGCGGCTATCGTCCTCGGCGCTCTGTTCTACGCCGGCGTGAAGATGCGCTACCTGGTCATCGGGACGCTCGGCATGGGAGCGGTCGCGGTGGCGGTCGCGCTGTCGAGCGCGAGCCGTGTCGGCCGCATCGCGGCCTACTTCGGCGGCACCAGCGCGGCGAACCCCGACGTCGACTGGCAGATCAAGAACGGCTTCTACGCCCTCGCGTCCGGAGGCGTTTTCGGTGTGGGGCTGGGCAACTCGCACTCGAAGTGGTCGTGGCTCCCGGCGGCCGACACGGACTTCATCTTCGCGATCATCGGCGAGGAACTCGGTCTGATCGGCGCGATCGTCGTCCTCCTGTTGTTCGTGCTGCTCGCGATCGTGTTCCTGCGGATCATCCACGCCTCCACCGACCCGTTCGCCCGCGTCACGACCGCCGCGATCATGGTCTGGCTCATCGGTCAGGCCTTCGTGAACATCGCGGTCGTGCTCGGCGTCATACCAGTCCTGGGTGTGCCTCTGCCGCTGATCTCCGCGGGCGGGACTGCGATGATCAGTTCCATGGTCGCCATCGGAATCGTCCTCTCGTTCGCGCGCGAATCGAGCAAGGAGTCGCAGTCCTCATCCGCCACCACCCGTCGGGCGGGTACCCGCGCATGACGCGCTACCTGCTGGCCGGCGGGGGGACCGCCGGCCACGTGAACCCGTTGCTGGCGGTCGCCGATCGCCTGCGCCGCGATGATCCGGCTGCGGAGGTCCTCGTGCTCGGAACGAAGGAGGGGTTGGAGGCGCGGCTCGTCCCGGCGCGCGGCTACGAGCTGCTCACCATCCCGAAGCTCCCGTTCCCGCGCCGGCCGAACGCCGCCGCGTTGCGGTTCCCGGGCGAGTACCGACGCGCGATCCGCACTGTCCGCGACCTGATCCGCGACCGCGGCATCGACGTCGTGGTCGGCTTCGGGGGCTACGCGGCCGCACCGGCCTACTCCGCCGCCCGCAAGGAGGGGGTGCCCCTGGTGCTGCACGAGGCCAACGCCCGGCCCGGCCTGGCCAACCGGCTGGGCGCCCGCTACACACCCTGGGTGGGCGTCGCCTTCGAGGGGACGCCGCTGCCGCACGCGACCTTCGTGGGCATGCCGCTGCGGATCGAGATCGAGGAGCTGGACCGCGTCGCCGCCCGCCCCGCCGCTCTCGCCGAGTTCGGGCTCGCCGACTATCGCCCTACGCTGCTCGTGACGGGAGGTTCGCTCGGCGCGCGCCGTCTCAACGGCACGATCGCGGCGCGGGCTCAGGAGCTCACGGCCGCGGGCTGGCAGGTTCTCCACATCCAGGGCGGCCGCGGCGAGCTGACCGATCCGGGCGTCGAGCACTATCGCCTGATCGACTACTGCGACCGCATGGACCTCGCGTTCGCGATCACCGATTTCGCCGTCGCCCGTGCGGGCGCGGCGACCGTGTGCGAGTTCGCCGCCCTCGGCATCCCCGCCGTCTACGTGCCGTTCCCGATCGGGAACGGGGAGCAGCGCTACAACGCGGCGGGCGTGGTGGGGGCCGGCGGCGGCATCCTCGTCGATGACGCCGCCTTCCTGCCGGAGTGGGTCGACGCCGAACTGCTTCCTCTGCTCGCCGACCGCGATCGCGTCGCCGGGATGGCGGCACGGGCCGCGTCGGCCGGTGTGCGGGACGGCTCCGCCCGCACGGCGGCGCTGGTCCGGCGCTCCCAGGAGACGCGGTGACCCCGTGAGAGGATGGGAGCCCGTGATGCAGATTCTCCGCGTGAACCGAAAGCAGTGCCCGTGATCAAGCCCGACCTCACCATGACCATCCCCGACGAGCTCGGCGCCCTCCACTTCGTGGGCATCGGCGGCTCCGGGATGAGCGGCATCGCCCGTCTGTTCCTGGAGGCCGGGTATACGGTGACCGGTTCCGACGTGCGCCACTCGGCGAACATCGACACGCTGCGCGCCCTGGGCGCGACGATCGCCGTCGGCCACGACGCCGCGAACGTGGGCGACGCGGACACCCTGGTCGTCACCGGCGCTCTTTGGCAGGACAACCCGGAGTACCAGCTGGCGCTGCAGAAGGGCCTCCCGGTGCTCCACCGGTCGCAGGCGCTCGCCTGGCTCATCAACCGCAAGCGTCTCGTCGCCGTGGCGGGCGCCCACGGCAAGACCACGTCGACCGGCATGATCATCACGGGCCTCCTCGGACTGGGGGAGGACCCGAGCTTCGTCAACGGAGGCGTGATCGCCTCGCTCGGCAAGAGCTCCCAGTCGGGCAGCGGCGAGCTGTTCGTCGTCGAGGCCGACGAATCGGACGGCACCTTCCTGCTCTACGACACGGCCGTGGCGCTGATCACGAACGTGGATCCCGACCACCTCGACCACTACGGCTCGCTGGAGGCGTTCGAGGAGGCCTTCGTCACCTTCGCCCGCGAGTCGAGCGAGCTCGTCGTGGTGTCGTCCGATGACGCCGGAGCGAAGCACGTGACGGACCGCCTGCTCGCGACCACGCCCGACAAGCGCGTCGTGACCTTCGGCGAGGCGGAGGACGCCGCGGTGCGCGTCCACTCGATCGTCACCGACGGGCCGGTCGCCTTCCGGCTCTCGTATGACGGCGCGGAGTACGCGGCGCAGCTGCGCGTTCCGGGACGCCACAACGCCATCAATGCGGCGGGCGCCTTCGCCGTGCTCACCGGCCTCGGCTTCGAGCCGGCGGCGTCGCTGGCGGCCATCGCCGAGTTCGGCGGGACCGAGCGACGCTTCGAGCTGCACGGCACCGTCGGCGGCGTCAGCGTCTACGACGACTACGCCCACCATCCGACCGAAGTCGCGGCCGCCCTCTCGGCGGCGCGGACCGTCGTCGGATCCGGTCGCATCATCGCGGTCCACCAGCCGCACCTCTACAGCCGCACGCGACTGTTCGCACAAGAGTTCGCCGAGACCCTCGAGAAGTACGCCGACGAGACGGTCGTACTCGACGTCTACGGCGCCCGCGAGGACCCGGAGCCGGGCGTCACGGGCGCGCTCGTGTCCGAGCGCTTCGAGCATCCCGAGCATGTCGCGTTCATCGCCGACTGGCAGGCCGCCGCCGACCACACCGCCGAGATCGCGCGTGCGGGCGATTTCGTGATCACCCTCGGGTGCGGCGACGTGTACCGGATCGTCCCCCAGCTGCTGGACTCGCTCCGCCGCGTCCGCGAGTAGTCGCCCGTGAAGCGCCCCCAGGGATACGACCGGCAGACCGACCAGGTGTCCGCCCGGCCGGCCGCGTCCGAGCGGCTCCCCTCGGAGACGACCCCTCGCGCGGTCTCCCCGGAGCGGGCGGCGTCGCCGGCGCGCACAGCCACCGAGCCCGTCCCGATCGTGGAGGCGCCTTCGCGCGCGGCCGAGACCTCCCCGTACGACCGCCTCCCGAGCAACCGGGACATCAGCAGGGCTCTCCGCGCGGCGCGCAAGGAGCGCAAGCGCGTCGAGCGCGGGGAGGTGCGCCGGTTCACGAAGCGTTCACGCCGTCGCCGCCGCGCCTGGCTGGCGGCGGGCGGCGTGCTCGCCGCACTCGTCCTCGGCGTCACGCTGCTGGCCTTCTCGCCCGTCCTGGCACTGAAGCACATCGAAGTGACGGGGGCATCCCGGCTCGACCCCAAGGCGATCGAAGCGAAGCTCGGCGATCAGCTCGGCAAACCCCTGCCGTTGCTCGACCAGGCGGGCATCTCGCACGACCTCGCGGCGTTCCCGTTGATCCGCAGCTATACGGTCGAGAGCCACCCGCCCGACACGATCGTGATCCGCGTCGTCGAGCGGCAGCCGATCGGCGCGGTGCAGGAGGGGGCGGCGTTCGTCCTGGTCGACGCGGCGAAGGTCCCGATCTCGTCGACCGCGGCCCGTCCGGAGGGCGTGCCGCTGATCACGGCGGCGGGCGGCTCGGCGGACAAGGACGCGGGCTCCGCGTTCGCCGCCGCCGCGAGCGTCCTCAGCGCGCTCCCCGCGGCGACGCTCGCCCAGGTCGACACGATCTCCGCGACGACCAAGGACGACGTCTCGTTCACGCTGCGCGGCAGCGGCGCGACCGTGGTGTGGGGGAGCGCCGAGGACTCGGATCTGAAGGCGGCCGACCTCGCCGCGCTTCTCGCCGGAGCCGGCGGGGCGAGCCACTACGACGTGTCGTCGCCGCACAGCGTGACGACCGGCTGACGCCGTGTCGGCCACCGCTTCGGCGCGCACTTTCCCGACACGCCTGCCGGGTTACCCCGGCACGCGCCGCGCGCACCTAACGTCGAGAAAGAGAATTGCATACTCAGCATAACTTTAAGCCTCGACTTGAGGTTGAAGGTTCCCGTGGAGGCCGGACGTGACAGCAAATCAGAACTACCTCGCCGTGATCAAGGTCGTCGGCATCGGCGGAGGCGGCGTCAACGCCGTGAACCGCATGATCGAGCTCGGCCTCCGCGGCGTCGAGTTCATCGCCATCAACACGGACGCCCAGGCGCTGCTCATGAGCGACGCGGACGTCAAGCTCGACGTCGGGCGCGAGATCACCCGCGGCCTCGGAGCCGGAGCCGATCCCGAGGTCGGCCGCCGGGCCGCCGAGGACCACGCGGAGGAGATCGAGGAGGCGCTCGCCGGCGCCGACATGGTCTTCGTCACCGCGGGAGAGGGCGGCGGCACCGGTACGGGAGGCGCCCCGGTCGTGGCGCGCATCGCCAAGTCGATCGGCGCGCTCACCATCGGTGTCGTGACCAAGCCGTTCTCGTTCGAGGGCAAGCGCCGCCAGGGCCAGGCCGAGGCGGGCGTGCAGCGGCTGAAGGAAGAGGTCGACACCCTCATCGTCGTGCCCAACGACCGCCTGCTGGAGATCAGCGACCGCGGCATCAGCATGCTGGAGGCGTTCTCCACCGCCGACCAGGTGCTGCTCGCGGGCGTCCAGGGCATCACCGACCTCATCACGACCCCCGGCCTCATCAACCTCGACTTCGCGGACGTGAAGTCGGTCATGCAGGGCGCGGGCAGCGCCCTCATGGGAATCGGTTCCTCGCGTGGTGCCGACCGTGCGATCAAGGCGGCCGAGCTGGCCGTGGCGTCCCCGCTCCTCGAGGCCAGCATCGATGGCGCGCACGGCGTGCTGCTGTCCATCCAGGGCGGCTCGAACCTCGGCATCTTCGAGATCAACGATGCGGCCCGCCTGGTGCAGGAGGCCGTGCACCCCGAGGCGAACATCATCTTCGGAGCGGTCATCGACGACACCCTCGGCGACGAGGTGCGCGTCACCGTCATCGCGGCCGGTTTCGACGGCGGCGAGCCCGGCTCGAAGCCGGTGGTCGACACCCGTCGCTCGACGTTCGTCGAGGCCGGATCGGAAGAGGCGGCCGCCTCGTCCGCCGTGGTCGAGGCCGGCGAGGTCGAGGCCCCCGTGACCGAGACCTGGACCGGGGAGACCCCGGTCGCCGAGACCGCCCTCAAAGACCCGGCCTTCGACGACGAGAATGACGACCTCGACATCCCCGACTTCCTCAAGTAGTCCGCTCGCGGAGCGCCTCCGGACCGTCCGGGCCGGCATCGACGATGCCGCTCGGTCGGCCGGGCGCGCCCCCGCCGAGCTCACCACCATCGTGGTGACCAAGTTCCACCCCGCGTCGCTCGTGCGCGAGCTCGCCGCGCTCGGGGTGCGCGACGTGGGGGAGAACCGCCACCAGGAGGCGCAGGAGAAGGCGGCCGGGCTGACAGACCTCGATCTCCGGTGGCACTTCGTCGGCCAGCTGCAGAGCAAGAAGGCCAGGCAGGTGCGCCGGTATGCGGATGTCATCCACTCCATCGACCGGGTCTCGCTCGTCGACGCCCTGCGCTCCGAGGAGGAGTCCGTCGACGCGTTCGTGCAGCTCAACCTGACGGAGGATCCCGCCCGCGGGGGAGTGGCCGACCGCGATCTCGAGCCTCTGGTCGAGCACGTCCTCACGACGCCCGGCCTGCGCCTGCTCGGCGTGATGGCCGTGGCGCCGCTGGACGAGGAGCCGGCCCGCGCATTCGCGCGTGTACGAGCGCTCAGCGACCGCGTCCGCACCCTGGCCCCCGACGCCTCCGCGATCTCCGCCGGGATGTCGCAGGACTATCGCGAGGCGGTCGCGGCCGGCGCGACACACCTACGGATCGGGACCGCCATTACCGGGAATCGGCCGACCCTTCGTTAATCTCGAAGGAGAAGAAGGTTCGCAATACGTGCGTGCGAGGCGTCGGCGCACAGGTCTACACGGAGGAAGCGCATGGCCAACCCGCTGAAGAAGACGATGGTCTACCTCGGCCTCGCCGACGAGGAGCTCGAGTTCGACGAGCAGCCCGAGCAGGCGCAGCAGCACGCGCCGCGCCGCGAGGCTCCCGCCCCCGCTCCCGTGCAGGCCGTCCCCCACCCCGCTCCGGTCGCCCCCGTGGCCGGCCGCGCTCCGGTCACCCCGCTGCGCAAATCGTCCACCGCACGGAATGCTTCGGTACAGGAAATGAACGAGATCCTCACGGTCCACCCCCGCCAGTACCGCGACGCGCAGGCGATCGCCGAGTCGTTCCGGGAGGGCATCCCGGTGATCATCAACCTGTCGCAGATGAGCGAAGGCGACGCGCGCCGCCTCATCGACTTCGCCAGCGGCCTCTCGCAGGGCCTCTACGGCAAGATCGAGCGCGTGACGCCGAAGGTCTTCCTGCTCTCCCCGTCGCACGTCGTCGTCTCCGGCGAGCACGGCGGCGCGGACGCCGAGGTCGACGCCTCCTTCTTCGCCCAGAACTGAGCCGGTCGGCCGCGCGGCCGCCGACACGACGAGAGCGCACGTCCTCCCCGAGGGGGAGGGCGTGCGCTCTCCGTCATACCGCGCTCTCCGTCATACTGGGAGAGTGTTTGTCGTCTCGATCGTCGCGACCGTCGCGTACTACCTCCTCCTCATCTACTTCTTCGTCATGTGGGCGCGCTTCGTGCTCGACCTGGTGCGGACCTTCGCCCGGCAATGGCGTCCGAAGGGGTTCGGATTGCTGCTGGCCGAGTCGACGTACGTCGTGACGGACCCGCCCATCAAGTTCTTCCGTCGCATCATCCCGCCCCTGTCGATGGGGCAGGTCGCGCTGGACTTCGGCTGGAGCCTCACCATGCTCGTGGTGATCATCGGTTTGTACGTCACGCTGGGATTCAGCTGAGCGTCGAACCCGGAACGGCCGACCACGCCGATGTAGGGTGGTCGAGCCGACGTGAGCGAGCGCGGCGGAGTGCGCACTGGCTGCCCACTTTGCTAGCGTTGGCTGAACGCATTATCTGTTCGTCTCTTTCAAGATCTAAGGTGGCTTGCCATGGCGCTGACTCCGGAAGATGTAGTCAACAAGCGGTTCCAACCGACGAAGTTCCGTGAGGGCTACGACCAGGACGAGGTCGACGACTTCCTCGACGAGGTCGTCGTCGAGCTGCGCCGACTGGGCCAGGAGAACGAGGAGCTCAAGCAGCGTCTCGTCGCCGCCGACTCGCGCATCGCAGAACTGCAGCGCAGCTCCGGCTCGTCCACACCGGCTCCGGTCCCGGCGCAGGCCGCCCCTGCCGCCGACAACGGCGAGCTCACCCGCCTCCAGCAGGAGAACGAGGAGCTCAAGCAGCGCCTCGCGGCCGCCCAGCAGTCCGCCGCAGCCGCGCCGGCCGCGGCTGCCGCTCCGGCGTTCACGGCCGACAACGCGAACGACCCGAACGCGACCAACAACCTCCTCCAGCTCGCGCGCCGTCTCCACGAGGAGCACGTGCGCGAGGGCGTCGAGAAGCGCGACTCGCTCATCGCCGAGGGGCACGCCACCGCGGCGCGCATCGTCGCCGAGGCCGAGTCGAAGCAGCGCGCCCAGATCAGCGCCCTCGACCAGGAGCGCACCCAGCTCGAGCGCCGCATCGACGAGCTCCGCACCTTCGAGCGCGACTACCGTCAGGGCCTCAAGGGCTACATCGAGGGTCAGCTCCGCGACCTCGACGCCCAGCCGGCAGCGGGCGGCTCCGCCTTCGGCCAGAACCGTGCCGCCGCTCCGGTGAGCGCGGGCGGCGGTGTGCCGGCCCCGGTTGCCGCGGATGGTTCCAGCACCTCGGACCAGGGCCAGCAGCCTCCGGTCTTCCCCGGCTTTGGAGGCTAGTCCTTCCCGGCCCTCGGTCAGCGTCCGGGCCTTGGTGATCCTCGGGGTGGTCGCGCTCTGCGTGTACCTCGTCGACCAGATCGCCAAGGTCCTGGTCGTCGCCAACCTCTACGAGGGTCAGCGGGTCGAGGTCCTCGGCCAGCTGCTGCAGTTCAACTTCGTCAAGAACGCCGGCGCCGCCTTCTCCATCGGCAGCGGATCCACCTGGATCTTCTCCATCGTCGGCGTCGGCGTGCTCGGCTTCGTCATCTGGTACGCGCCGCGGATCAAGTCGACGGCGTGGGCCATCCTGTTCGGGCTGCTCCTCGGCGGCCTGCTCGGAAACCTCACCGACCGGCTCTTCCGTGAGCCGGGCTTCGGTGTCGGCCATGTGGTCGACTTTCTGCAGATCCCGCTCCTGCCGGCCATCTTCAACCTGGCCGATGTCGCGATCGTGTCGAGCATGGCGCTCTTCCTGATCCTGACCATCCGGGGTGTCGGGCTCGACGGGCGCCGTGCCGCGGACGACGAGGGTGAGGTCGAACCGGAGTCCGACCACGAGGCCCCTGCGCCGACGGCCGCAGAGGTCGAGCACCCCGAGAAGCCGCAGCCGTAGTGGAGTTCCGCAGCTTCCCCATTCCGGACGGCCTCGACGGGTCCCGGGTCGACGCGGGCATCGCCAAGCTCCTGGGATTCTCCCGCACCTTCGCGGCCGAGATCGCGGAGGCCGGCGGCGTGACCGTCGACGGCCGCGACGTCGACAAGTCGGACCGTCTGACGGCCGGCTCGTGGCTCGAGGTCTCGTGGCAGCCGCGCGAAGAGGTGCGCATCGTGCCGATCGCGGTCCCCGAACTGACGATCGTGCACGACGACGACGACATCGTCGTGATCGACAAGCCGGTCGGCGTCGCGGCCCACCCCTCCGTGGGCTGGGAGGGTCCGACCGTGCTCGGCGCCCTCGCTGCGGCCGGGTTCCGCATCTCCACCTCGGGCGCCGCGGAACGGGCGGGCATCGTGCACCGGCTCGACGCGGGCACGAGCGGCCTCATGGTCGTGGCCAAGTCGGAGCGCGCCTACACCGCGCTCAAACGGGCCTTCCACGATCGCACCGTCGAGAAGATCTACCATGCGGTCGTGCAGGGTCATCCCGACCCGCTGACGGGCACCATCGACGCCCCGATCGGCCGCCATCCGCGGTCCGACTGGAAGTTCGCGGTCGTCGCCGACGGCAAGCCGTCCGTCACCCACTACGAGACGATCGAGGCGTTCCCCGCGGCGAGCCTGCTGGAGATCCACCTGGAGACCGGCCGCACGCACCAGATCCGAGTGCACATGGCGGCGCAGCGCCACCCGTGCGTCGGAGACGCCATGTACGGCGCCGACCCGGCCCTCTCCGCGCGGCTGGGCCTCACGCGCCAATGGCTGCACGCGGTTCAGCTCGCCTTCGAGCACCCGGCGACGGGGGAATGGGTCACCTTCACCACGGGCTACCCGGACGACCTCCAGCACGCCCTCGATGTCCTCCGGGCGTCCTGAGGCCGGCCCCGACGGGCGTCGCGAGCGGAGGAGCTCCGACGTGAGTTGCCTCGGCTCTCCTCCGTTCCCTGTGTTCGCCATGCACGTCGACCTACATTTCCTCCGTCGCCGCGCGCGTCCCGCCGGACGTCCCTGGCACGACGTAGGCTTGTCCCCGACATGAGCGATTCCTTCGTCCACCTCCACGTCCACAGCGAGTACTCGATGCTCGACGGCGCGGCGCGCGTCAAGCCGCTGATCGAGGCCGCCGCAGGGCAGGGGATGCCCGCGGTCGCCGTCACCGACCACGGCAACATGTTCGGCGCGTACGACTTCTGGCGCACCGCGACCGATGCCGGGATCAAGCCCATCATCGGCACGGAGGCGTACCTGACTCCCCGCACGCACCGCACCGACAAGACGCGAGTGCGCTGGGGCGACGGCGGGGGCGACGACGTGTCCGGCTCCGGCGCCTACACGCACATGACGATGCTCGCGGCGACGACCGAGGGGATGCACAACCTGTTCCGGCTGTCGTCCAAGGCGTCCATCGAGGGCTACTACTTCAAACCCCGCATGGACAGGGAGCTGCTCAGCCAGTACGGCAAGGGCATCATCGCGACCACGGGCTGCCCGTCGGGCGAAGTGCAGACGCGCCTCCGACTGGGTCAGTACGACGAAGCGGTGAAAGCCGCCGCCGAGTTCCGCGACATCTTCGGCAAGGAGAACTTCTACGCCGAGATCATGGACCACGGGCTCGGCATCGAGCGCCGCATCATGAGCGACCTGATCCGGCTCGCCAAAGACCTGGGCCTGCCGATGGTCGCCACGAACGACCTCCACTACACGCACGCCGAGGACGCCAAGAGCCACGCGGCCCTGCTCTGCGTGCAGTCGGGATCGACGCTCGACGACCCGAACCGCTTCAAGTTCGACGCCGACGAGTTCTACCTGAAGTCGGCCGACCAGATGCGCCAGCTCTTCCGGGACTATCCCGAGGCCTGCGACAACACGCTCGCGATCGCGGAGCGGTGCGACGTACAGTTCGACACCGCCGCCAACTTCATGCCCCGGTTCCCTGTGCCGGAGGGCGAGACCGAGCAGACCTGGTTCGTCAAGGAGGTCGAGCGGGGCCTCACCGAGCGCTACCCGAACGGCATCACCCCCGAGGTGCGCAAGCAGGCCGATTACGAGATCGGCGTCATCTCGCAGATGGGCTTCCCCGGCTACTTCCTCGTCGTCGCCGACTTCATCAACTGGTCCAAGGACAACGGGATCCGGGTCGGCCCCGGCCGTGGCTCCGGTGCGGGATCGATGGCGGCCTACGCCATGCGCATCACCGACCTCGACCCCCTGCAGCACGGACTCATCTTCGAGCGGTTCCTGAACCCCGACCGTGTCTCCATGCCCGACTTCGACGTCGACTTCGACGACCGCCGCCGCGGCGAAGTCATCAAGTACGTGACCGAGAAGTACGGCTCGGAGCGCGTCGCGCAGATCGTCACGTACGGCACCATCAAGGCCAAGCAGGCTCTGAAGGACTCCGGCCGCGTGCTCGGCTTCCCGTTCTCGATGGGCGAGAAGCTGACCAAGGCGATGCCCCCTCCCGTGATGGGCAAGGACATCCCGCTCACCGGGATCTTCGACAAGAACCACCCGCGCTACAAGGAGGCGGTCGATATCCGGGCCGTCGTCGAGAGCGACCCGGAGGCGAAGACCGTCTTCGACACCGCGCTCGGGCTCGAGAACCTCAAGCGCCAGTGGGGAGTGCACGCGGCCGGCGTGATCATGTCCTCCGACCCGCTGATCGACATCATCCCGATCATGAAGCGCGAGCAGGACGGCCAGATTGTCACGCAGTTCGACTATCCGGCCTGCGAGTCGCTCGGGCTGATCAAGATGGACTTCCTGGGCCTGCGCAACCTGACGATCATCAACGACGCGCTCGACAACATCAAAGCGAACCGCGGAGAAGACCTCGTGCTCGAAGACCTCGAGCTCGACGACCGGCCCGCCTACGAGCTCCTGTCTCGCGGCGACACGCTCGGCGTGTTCCAGCTCGACGGCGGCCCGATGCGCTCGCTCCTGCGCCTGATGCGCCCCGACAACTTCGAGGACATCTCGGCGCTCATCGCCCTTTACCGTCCCGGCCCGATGGGCGCGAACTCGCACACGAACTACGCGCTGCGCAAGAACGGTCAACAGGACATCACGCCGATCCATCCAGAGCTGGCCGAGCCGCTCGCGGACATCCTGTCGACCAGCTACGGCCTCATCATCTATCAGGAGCAGGTGATGGCGATCGCGCAGAAGGTCGCCGGCTTCTCGCTCGGACAGGCGGACATCCTCCGTCGCGCGATGGGCAAGAAGAAGAAGTCCGAGCTGGACAAGCAGTTCGAGGGCTTCGCGCAGGGGATGAAGGACAACGGCTACTCGATGGACGCCGTCAACAAGCTCTGGGAGATCCTGCTCCCGTTCTCCGACTACGCGTTCAACAAGGCGCACTCGGCCGCGTACGGCGTCATCTCGTACTGGACCGCGTACCTCAAGGCGCACTACCCGGCCGAGTACATGGCCGCGCTGCTGACCAGCGTCGGCGACTCCAAGGACAAGATGGCGCTCTACCTCAACGAGTGCCGACGCATGGGCATCAAGGTGCTGCCGCCCGACGTGAACGAGTCCAGCCTGTACTTCGCCGCCGTGGGAGAGGACATCCGCTTCGGCATGGGCGCGGTGCGCAATGTGGGCGCGAACGTCGTCGAGGGCGTGCGGGAGGCGCGCGAGAGCAAGGGGCGCTTCGACTCGTTCCACGACTTCCTCGCCAAGGTGCCGATCCACGCCGCGAACAAGCGCACGGTCGAGTCCCTCATCAAGGCGGGCGCCTTCGACTCCCTGGGACACACGCGTCGCGCGCTGGTGGAGGTGCACGAGGACGCCGTGGAGTCCGCGGTGAAGATCAAGCGCAACGAGGCGAACGGCGACGTCGGGTTCGACTTCGACAGCCTGTGGGAGGACGACGAGCCGGGCCAGGCGCAGCACAGCATCCCGGACCGCCCGGAGTGGGGTAAACGGGACAAGCTCGCCTTCGAGCGCGACATGCTCGGCCTCTACGTGTCCGATCATCCGCTCGCCGGGCTCGAGCTGCAGCTCGCGAAGATGGCGAGCACCTCGATCGCCGACCTCGTCGGTTCGGACAGCATCCAGGACGGCGAGACGGTCACGATCGCGGGCCTGGTCACCAGCGTGCAACACCGGGTGGCGAAGGCGTCCGGCAATCAGTACGGCATGATCACGGTCGAGGACTTCGGCGGCGAGATGACCGTCATGTTCATGGGCAAGGCGTACCAGGAGTTCTCGTCGATGCTGACGGGCGACTCGATCGTGGTCGTCCGCGGCCGTGTGAGCCTACGCGACGACGGCATGAATCTGCACGCCTTCAGCCTGATGAACCCCGACCTCGGACCGATCGAGGACAGCAGCCCGCTGAAGATCACCATGCAGGACCGCCGCGCGACCCCCGACGTCATCACCCGGCTGGGCGAGACGTTCTCGCGGCACCCCGGCGAGAACGAGGTGCGTATCCACCTGGTGACGGGCAGCCGCGTCCGCGTGCTCGGCGTGCCGAACCACGTCAAGGTCAGCCCCGACCTGTACGGGGAGCTGAAGGGGCTGCTCGGCCCCAACTGCCTGGTCTAGCGTGGGAGCATGAGCGACGGCGTCCGCAATCTGCACGAGGCACTCTCACGGATCGGCGAGCACTGGCAGCCGCACCGGCTGACGAGTGTGAACGACTACGACGTCAAGGTGGTGAAGCTGCTCGGCGAGTTCGTGTGGCACGAGCACCCCGACACGGACGAGCTGTTCCTGGTGCTCCGCGGCGAGCTGACCATTCAGCTGCGCGACGGCGACGTGACCCTGGGCGAGGGCGACGTCTACGTGGTGCCGCGCGGGATCGAGCACTGCCCGAAGGCCGATGAGGAGGTGGAGGCCGTGCTGTTCGAGCCCACGGGCACTGTCAACACCGGCACAGCGGGCGGAGAGCGCACGGCGCAACTGCGCGAGCTCGACTGACGCGGGTCTGCTCAGTCGAGCTCGGCGGGGCGGTGGTAGCGCCGCTCGTGGTAGAGCAGAGGGGCGTCCTCGGCGCCGAGGCCGCCTTGTTCGATCTGCACCACGACGACGGCGCTGTTGTGCACCGTGACACGCTCGATGATGCGCCCGACCATCCACGCGGTCGTGTCCTTGATGACAGGGAGGCCGTGCGGGCCGGCGTACCAGTGCTCACCCTCGAAGCGCTGGGCGTTGTCGCCGGCCAGCTTCTGCGCCGCGGCTTTGTTGCGCACGCCGAGCGTGTGGATGACGACGCGGTCCGTCTCGGCGATGGCCGGCCAGCTGGAGGCCGAGAGCGCCATGTTGAAGGTGGCGAGCGGCGGCACGGCGGCCAGGGAGGCGAGCGAGGTGGCTGTGAAGCCGACCGGCTTCCCGTCCGTTCCGAGGGCGGTGACGATCGCGACGCCGGCGGCGTGGCGGCGGAACGTCTGGCGGAACGCCGCCAGGTCCGGGGTCGCGTCGGTGACGGTGCCGTCGGTGGAGTCGGGGGATGCGCTGTTCATATGTCTACTGCAAGCACCAATCGGTGGGGAGAATTCCGCGCGCCGTCACACGGGAGAGGGAGCGGATAGGCTGGGCTGGCCATGATGCAGACCATCGACCTCCGCGGAATCCAGCCTACTCGTGCCGCTTTCGAGCGCCTCGTCCCCCGTCCCGTCGTGGACGTCCAGGTCGCGATGCATGTCGCGACCGAGCTGATCGAGGACGTTCGCGCCCGAGGTGCGGACGCCTTGCGCGAGCAGGCGCAGCGGTTCGACGGCGGCGCCCCCGCGGCGATCCGCGTTCCCGCCGACGACATCGCGGCGGCGGTGGAGGGGCTCCCCACCGATGTCCGCGAAGCCCTGGAGGAGGCGATCGCGCGCGTGCGCGAGGCGACCGCCGTGCAGGTGCCGCCTGCGGCGGAGACGCGCATCGGCCCGGGGGCGACGATCGTCCAGCGCTGGCAGCCGGTCGAGCGCGCCGGTCTGTACGTGCCGGGCGGCAAGGCCGTCCTGGCGTCGAGCGTCGTCATGAACGCGGTGCCCGTGCAGATCGCCGGGGTGGCGTCGGTGGCGCTCGCGAGCCCGCCGCAGCGCGAGTTCGGGGGGTCGGTCCACCCGGTCATCCTGGGGGCGGCCGGGCTGCTGGGAATCGACGAGGTGTACGCCATGGGCGGCGCCGGTGCGATCGGGGCGCTCGCGTGGGGCGTGGAGGAGATCGGCCTGGATCCGGTCCAGGTCATCACCGGCCCGGGCAACATCTACGTGGCCGCGGCCAAGCGCGTGGTGCGCGGCAAGACGGGCATCGACTCCGAGGCCGGCACGACCGAGATCCTGGTGATCGCGGACGAAGCGGCCGATGCGCGATTCGTCGCCGCCGACCTGGTGAGCCAGGCCGAACACGACGAGGCCGCCGCCTCACTGCTCGTCACCGACAGCCCCGCGTTCGCGGAGCGTGTCGTCGCCGAACTGGAGGGGCTCGTCGCCCCCACCCGGCACAGCGACCGCGTGCGCACCGCGCTCGGCGGCCCGCAGTCCGCGATCGTCCTCGTCGACGACCTGGCCGCCGCCGCCGCGTTCAGCAACGCCTACGGCCCCGAGCACCTCGAGATCCAGACGGCCGACCCCGACACGGTCCTCGCCGACATCCAGAACGCCGGGGCGATCTTCGTCGGGCCGAGCGCGCCGGTCAGCCTGGGCGATTACCTCGCGGGCTCGAACCACGTTCTGCCCACCGGGGGCCAGGCGCGGTTCTCGCCCGGACTCGGCGCCTACTCGTTCCTCCGACCCCAGCAGGTGATCCGCTACGACCGCGACGCGCTCCGCGAGGTCGCCGACCGCATCGTCGCCCTGTCGAGCGCGGAGGACCTGCCCGCGCACGGCGCTGCGGTCACCATCCGGTTCGACGACGGCGAGGACGCCTGACCTCCTGCGCGAGCCGCTAGAATTCAGGCATGTTCTGCCCCTTCTGCCGCCACCCGGACTCCCGCGTCATCGACTCCCGGACCAGCGACGACGGACTCTCCATCCGTCGCCGGCGGCAGTGCCCCGAATGCGGTCGCCGGTTCTCCACGACGGAGACGGCGAGCCTTAGCGTCATCAAGCGCAGCGGGGTGGCGGAGCCGTTCAGCCGCGAGAAGATCATGCTCGGTGTGCGCAAGGCCTGCCAGGGTCGTCCGGTGACCGACTCCGACCTGGCCGTGCTGGCGCAGAAGGTGGAGGAGACGATCCGGTCGACCGGCGCCTCGCAGATCGAGGCGAACGACATCGGCCTGGCGATCCTCCCCGAGCTGCGCGAGCTCGACGAGGTCGCCTACCTGCGGTTCGCGAGCGTCTACCAGGGTTTCGACTCGCTCGACGACTTCGAGGAGGCCATCCGGCAGCTGCGGGTCGCCCACCACGGCGAGCCCGCCGAGCTGCAGGCCTGACGCGCCGGCCCGAACGCCGCCGCGCGGTATTCTCGAACCGGCATGTATCCCACACTCTTCAACCTCGTCCTCTCCAAGCTCGACCCCGAGCGGGCCCACCACCTCGCCTTCCTCGTGATCAGAGCGCTCCCGGCACTCGGTCTCGGCGGCCTGGCGCGTCGCTTCACGGCGCCCGACCCGTCGCTCGCGGTGGAGGCTCTCGGCCTGCGGTTCGACTCGCCGTTCGGCGTCGCCGCCGGGTTCGACAAGGACGGTGAGGGCGTGCTCGGCCTGGGCGCACTCGGCTTCGGCCACGTCGAGGTCGGCACGATCACCGCGATCGCCCAGCCCGGCAACGACACGCCGCGGCTGTTCCGTCTCATCCCGGACCGCGCCGTCGTCAACCGCATGGGATTCAACAACCACGGAGCGGGGGCGGCGGCGAACCGCCTCCTGCGTGTGCGGCGCGCCCGGCGTCGTCCCGTGCTCGGGGTCAACATCGGCAAGAGCCGGGTGGTCGCGGTCGAGGACGCGACCGCCGACTACCTGACGAGCGCCCGCGCGCTCGCCCCGGTGGCGGACTATCTGGTGGTCAACGTGAGCTCGCCGAACACCCCGGGCCTGCGCGGTCTGCAGGAGCTCGACCTCCTGGCGCCGCTGCTCGGCGCCGTGAAGGAGGTCGCGGGGGAGAAGCCCTTGCTGGTGAAGATCGCCCCCGACCTCACGGACGAGCAGGTGCAGCGCATCGCGGAGCTCGTCGTGCGCCTCGGACTCGCGGGCATCATCGCCACGAACACCACGATCGCGCGCGAGGGGCTGCGCACCGATCCCGCCGTCGTGGCTGCGGCCGGTGCGGGCGGGCTCTCCGGCGCACCGCTCGCCGCACGGTCGCTCGAGGTGCTGAAGCTGATCCGCGCGTCGGTGCCCGCGGAGCTCTGCGTCATCTCCGTCGGGGGAGTGGAGACCGCGGAGGACGTGCAGGAGCGTCTCGACGCAGGGGCGACCCTGGTGCAGGGCTACACGGCATTCCTCTACCGCGGTCCGCTGTGGGGGCGGCAGATCAACCGTGGGCTGCTACGCCTCCGGCGTGCCCTGGTGGAAGCGTAGGCGCCAGCGGCCCCCGGTGCGCTGCCAGAGCGAGCTCCGAAGCGATCCTCCGCGCGCGTCCATCGTGCGCGCCGTCAGCAGGATGACGCCGTCGGCGACGCTCGCCGTGTTCAGTACGTCGAACTCGATCGGCGCCGACTCCTCGTCCGCGAGGGCCTGAAGCATCTCGTCGCGGCCCCAGAGCCGGCCGGAACGTCCGATCTCCTCGAAGTCGGGGTGCAACAGTTCCGCCACGCGGGAGGCGTCGGAGCGCACCGCGGGGTCGAGCAGTTCGCTCTCGAGACGGGCGACGAGCTCCTCGTCGGTCTCGGCCGCGGCGAGATCGCCGAAGATGTCGAGCTCGAGCGCGGGCTCGGGCGTCGCGAGAGAGGGAGAGGGGGCGGTGGCCGCCGTCGCGTCCGGAACGTCGTCCGCCCGCACGGCATCCGACGCGGTCACGGCTTTCTGCGGTGCGTGCGGCCAGCCCGGTCCGATCGGGATGGGGTCGCCCTTCTGATACGCGGTCGCGACGGCTCGTGCGCGCGCGTCGGCGGCCTCGTTGAGATCGTGGCCGGCGTGACCCTTGACCCACTCGAACGAGTACCGCCGGCCCTGCAACGCGCGGTCGAGACGCTCGAGCAGCTCGCGGTTGAGCACGGGAGCGCCGTCCGCCTTGCGCCAGCCCTTGCGCTTCCAGCCCGCCATCCATTTGGTGACGGCGTTGATCACGTACTGGCTGTCGCACAGGATGCGCAGGTCGTCGTCGAGGTGAGCCGTGGACTCCAGCAGATCGATGACGGCCATCAGCTCGCCCTGGTTGTTGGTGCCGTGCGGCCAGCCGCCGGCCGACCAGCAGTCGTCGTCGACGTACCACGCCCACCCGGCCGGACCGGGATTGCCGAGGGCGGACCCGTCGGCGGCAGCGACGATCGTCACGTCAGGCCGGGTACTGGCCGCGCTTGACCTGCGGCTTGGGCAGACGCATCACGCGCAGCTGCAGCGCGCGCATCGAGGCGTACCAGCGCAGGCCGCGCTCCACCTTGTCGGCGCCGTACTTCGCGGCGATGCGCTTGCGCACCAGGAAGCCGAGCACGATGCAGTCGAGGACGGAGATCAGGAAGAACGCCCACAGCGCGAACAGGGCCCACACCTGCAGGAACTGCCACGGCAGGAAGCTCAGGATGATGATGACCAGCATGACCGGGATGAGGAACTCGCCGATGCTGAAGCGTGCGTCGACGTAGTCGCGCACATAGCGTCGCTGCGGTCCCCGATCGCGGGCGGTGAGGTAGCGCTCGTCGCCGTTGGCCATGCCGACGCGGGCCTTCTCGCGCGCCTCCGCCTGCTTGGCGCGGGCATTGCGGGCCGCCTCCTTGCGGTCGCCCGGCACCAGAGGGCGTTTGCGGGCGGCCTCCTGCTCGCGCCGGGACGGCGTCGGAGCGCCCTTGCCCTGCGTCAGTCGCTCTGCAGTCTCTTCAGGGGTCTCGACGACCGGCGTCTCCGCCTCGGTCGCCGGGTGGTCTCGTTTCGCCAACGCTCAGCCTTCGGTTGTGGGGTCACTTAAGATTACCCGCATGACAGACTCCCAGCCGTCTTCCGACCCGTATTCGCCCGCAGCCGACGATCCGGCGGCCGAGGAGCGCGTGCGGTCCGCCGTCGAGACCGGGCTGCCGTCCACGGTTGCCGACCTCTCGCGACTCGTCCGCATCCCCTCGGTCTCGTGGTCGGCGTTCGACCCCGCGAACGTGCGGGCGAGCGCTGACGCGGTCGCCGCACTGTTGAGCGAGACCGGCGTGTTCGAGAGCGTCGAGGTGAAGCAGGCGCCGATCGACGGCGACCAGCTCGGCCAGCCCGCGGTGCTCGCCACGCGCGCGGCGCGCAACGGACGCCCGACGGTGCTGCTCTACGCGCACCACGACGTCCAGCCCCCCGGGTCCGACGAGGACTGGGACACGCCGCCGTTCGAGCCGACGGTCCGCGGCGATCGCCTCTACGGGCGTGGCGCCGCCGACGACAAGGCCGGTGTGATGTCGCACGTCGCGAGCATCCGTGCCCTCGTCGAGGCGCTCGGGCCCGACTTCGACCTCGGCCTCGCCGTCTTCATCGAGGGCGAGGAGGAGTTCGGCTCCCGATCGTTCGCGAACTTCCTGCACGAGAACAGGACGGCCCTCGCGGCCGATGTGATCGTCGTGGCCGACTCGGACAACGTCGACGTCGACACTCCGGCGCTGACCGTGTCGCTGCGCGGCAACGTGACGTTCCGCCTCACCGTCTCGACGCTGGAGCACGCCTCCCACTCCGGAATGTACGGGGGAGCGGCCCCGGATGCCATGCTCGCGCTGATCAGGCTGCTCGCCACGCTCCACGACGAGGACGGGGCGGTCGCGGTCGAGGGCTTCCTCTCGTACGACGACGCGGAGGAGCCGCCCCACCTCAGCGAGGAGCAGTTCCGGGAGGAGGCCGCCCTGCTTCCCGGCGTGACGGCCGTCGGCACCGGTCCCATCCTGTCGCGCCTCTGGTCGAAGCCGACGGTGACGATCACCGGGATCGACGCTCCGAGCGTCGCCAACGCGTCCAACACACTGCTGCCGAGCGCCGCGGTCCGCGTCAGCGCGCGCGTCGCGCCCGGCCAGCCGGCCGCCGAGGCGTTCGCGGCCCTCGAGAAGCACCTCCGCGCGAATGCACCGTTCGGCGCCCACGTCGACATCTCGGACGTGGACACCGGCGAGGCCTTCCTCGTCGACACCGCCGGCTGGGCCGCCACGGAGGCGAAGCGCGCCATGGCCGACGCCTGGGGCCGCGAGGCCGCGGAGACCGGGGTGGGCGGGTCCATCCCGTTCATCGCCGACCTCGTGCGGGAGTTCCCAGGCGCCCAGATCCTCGTGACGGGTGTGGAGGACCCGGACTCCCGGGCGCACAGCCCCAACGAGTCGCTGCACCTCGGCGTCTTCAAGCGAGCCATCCTCGCGGAGGCGCTGCTGCTCGCCCGGCTCGACCGCCGCACGGTCTGAGCGCCGTCTGAACGTCTGGACAGCCTCTCGGTTTTCCGACGTACAATCGACGCAGATTTCGGTTTCCCGATGTCCCGTATTCCGTGAAGGAGTTCCATGACCGACACAACGCTGACCGCGCCGAAGGCCCATGGCGTCGGCCTGACCGAGGCCGCGGCGAGCAAGGTCAAGAGCCTGCTCGAGCAGGAGGGCCGTGACGACCTGCGCCTGCGCGTCGCCGTCCAGCCCGGCGGCTGCTCCGGCCTGATCTACCAGCTGTACTTCGACGAGCGCATGCTCGACGGCGACGCCACGGTGGACTTCGACGGCGTCGAGGTCATCGTCGACAAGATGAGCGTGCCGTACCTCGACGGCGCCGCCATCGACTTCGAAGACACCATCCAGAAGCAGGGGTTCACGATCGACAACCCCAACGCGACCGGCTCGTGCGCGTGCGGAGACTCGTTCCACTGATCGTCGCATAGCACACAAAAACACAATGGGCCGCCCCTCGAGGGCGGCCCATTGTGTTCGAATCAGGGTGTCCGGCGGAGTAGGGTAGGGAGAGCCACATACATTTGGATGTGAACTGTCCCAGAAGTCACTCGAAAGGTCACCGGTGCGTCACAATCGCCGTCTCCGATGGGCTGCCATCCCGATCGCAGCGACGCTCGCCGTCGTTCTCGCGGGTTGCACGCAAGCACAGCTGAACGGATTCCTCCCGGGATTCGTCGAGGGCGAACAGCCCGTCACCAACCACACCGAGCGCATCAGCGGTCTGTGGGTGACGAGTTGGATCGTGCTCCTGATCGTCGGCGTCATCGTCTGGGGCCTGATCGTCTGGGCGGTCATCGTCTTCCGCCGCCGCAAGGGCCAGACCGGTCTCCCGGCGCAGCTGCGCTACAACATGCCGATCGAGATCTTCTACACGATCGTCCCGCTCATCCTGGTGCTGGGCTTCTTCGCCTTCACCGCGCGGGACCAGAACGCGATCGAGAAGCCGTACGCGAACCCGGACCTCAAGATCCAGGTCTACGCCAAGCAGTGGGCGTGGGACTTCAACTACGTGACGGACAACGTGTACGACCCGGGCATCCAGGTCCAGCCGGACGACGCGAGCGCCACCCCCGGCTCCGTGCAGGAGGGGTCGATCCCGACCCTGTACCTGCCCGAGAACAAGAAGATCACCATCCAGCTGGACTCGCGCGACGTGATCCACTCCTTCTGGGTGCCGGCGATGCTCTACAAGAAGGACGTCATCCCGGGCAAGACCAACTACATGTACTTCGAGACGACGGGCCGCACCGGCACGTTCGTCGGCAAGTGCGCCGAGCTGTGCGGCGAGTACCACTCGGCGATGCTCTTCAACGTGAAGATCGTGCCGCAGGCCGAGTACGACGCCCACATCCAGAGCCTGCGCGACCAGGGCTTCAAGGGTCAGCTCGGGTCTGAGTACGACCGCAACCAGAACCTGCCCGGAACGGGCGCTCCTCAGGGCAACGAGTAGGACACACCGATGACGACGACAGCACCGGCGCCCGGGGCGACCACCGCTCCCGCGCCGAAGCCCACGATCCTCAGTGCCAACGGCATCGAGCGCAAGGGCAACATCCTCGTGAACTACATCACGTCGACGGACCACAAGACGATCGGGTACATGTACCTCATCTCGTCCTTCGTGTACTTCCTCATCGGCGGCGTGATGGCGCTCATCATCCGGGCACAGCTCTTCGAGCCGGGCCTGCAGGTGGTGGCCACCAAAGAGCAGTACAACCAGCTCTTCACCATGCACGGCACGATCATGCTGCTCATGTTCGCGACGCCGCTCTTCGCCGGCTTCGCCAACGTGCTCATGCCGCTCCAGATCGGTGCGCCCGACGTCGCGTTCCCGCGGCTGAACGCGCTGGCCTACTGGTTCTACTCCTTCGGCTCGCTCATCGCGGTCGCCGGATTCCTCACCCCCCAGGGCGCGGCCTCGTTCGGATGGTTCGCCTACGCGCCGTTGTCGAGCACGACGTTCTCACCCGGCATCGGCGGCAACCTCTGGGTGCTCGGCCTCGGCCTCTCCGGGTTCGGCACGATCCTCGGCGCGGTGAACTTCATCACCACCATCATCACGATGCGTGCTCCGGGCATGACCATGTTCCGCATGCCGATCTTCACCTGGAACACCCTGGTGACGTCGATCCTCGTGCTGATGGCCTTCCCGGTGCTCGCCGCCGCGATGTTCGCCCTCGCCGCCGACCGCGTGTTCGACGCCCACATCTACGACGCCGCCAACGGGGGAGCCCTCCTCTGGCAGCACCTGTTCTGGTTCTTCGGCCATCCCGAGGTGTACATCATCGCGCTGCCGTTCTTCGGCATCGTCTCCGAGATCTTCCCGGTGTTCAGCCGCAAGCCGATCTTCGGGTACAAGACCCTCATCTACGCGACGATCGCGATCGCCGCCCTCTCCGTCACCGTGTGGGCCCACCACATGTACGTGACCGGCTCGGTCCTGCTGCCGTGGTTCTCGCTCATGACGATGCTCATCGCGGTCCCGACCGGTGTGAAGATCTTCAACTGGGTCGGCACCATGTGGCGCGGTTCGTTGACCTTCGAATCGCCCATGCTGTGGTCGATCGGCTTCCTGATCACGTTCACCTTCGGTGGTCTGACGGGTGTCATCCTGGCTTCCCCGCCACTCGACTTCCACGTCTCCGACACGTACTTCGTCGTCGCCCACTTCCACTACGTCGTCTTCGGCACCGTCGTGTTCGCGATGTTCGCAGGGTTCTACTTCTGGTGGCCCAAGTGGACGGGCAAGATGCTCAACGACCGGCTCGGCAAGTGGCACTTCTGGCTGCTCTTCATCGGCTTCCACACGACCTTCCTCGTGCAGCACTGGCTGGGCGTCGTCGGCATGCCGCGTCGGTACGCGACCTACCTGCCCACCGACGGCTTCACCTGGATGAACCAGCTGTCGTCGATCGGCGCCGGAATCCTCGCGATCTCGATGATCCCGTTCTTCGTGAACGTCTACCTGACGGCGCGCAACGCGCCCAAGGTCACGGTCAACGACCCGTGGGGCTACAGCCGCTCGCTCGAGTGGGCGACCAGCTGCCCGCCGCCGCGCCACAACTTCACGTCGATCCCGCGCATCCGTTCCGAGTCGCCCGCGTTCGACCTGAACCACCCCGAGGCGGGAATCCCGATCGGCGTCGGCGGTGCCAAGGACGCCCCGGATGCCCCGGTGCTCGACGTCGCGAACAACGAGGTGAAGTAGCCCATGAGAGCAAATGCAATCCTCTTCTGGATCCTCTCGATCTTCTTCATCCTCTCCGCGGTGGTCTACACCGCCTGGAGCCTGCTCGACCCGATGCACGGGAAGGTCGAGTGGGTCGGTACGGTCGCGCTCGTCCTGAGCGCCATCCTGGCTGCATTCATCGCGTTCTACATCGGCCGCTCGCATGCCTCCCAGGGCGGAGAGCTGCCGGAGGACCGCCTCGACGCCAACATCGACGACGGCGACCCGGAGCTCGGGCACTTCAGCCCGTGGAGCTGGTGGCCGATCGCGCTGGCGGCCGGCGCAGCACTGGTGATCCTCGGCCTCGCCGTCGGATTCTGGATCTGCTTCATCGGTGTGGCCTTCAGCCTCGTCTGCATCGTCGGCTGGGTCTTCGAGTACTACCGCGGGTACTTCGCGCGCTGAGCGTCAACCGCTGAACGACTCTCATCCACTGGGCCGTCTCCTTCGGGGGACGGCCCAGTGGCGTCGTCCGACCACCTGTGGCGATGTGGGCCGAGGGGAAAGGATCGTCGAATGATTCGTGTCGTGCTCTTCGACCTCGACGGAGTCGTCCGGAACTTCGATCCCGAGGTCGTCGTCGATATCGAGCGGAGATATGGCCTTACGGCGGGGCGGTTGGAGAGTGTCGCCTTCTCGAGGCCGCTCATAGACGACGTCACCACGGGCCGAATCAGCCGAGCTCGCTGGCTGCACGAGATCGGCGAGCTCGTTGGTAGCCCTGCAGCTGTGGCGGAGTGGGGTGATCAACCGGCGGTCGTCGATGAGGGTGTTCTGGAACTGTCCGACGAACTTCGGAGACTCGGGGTGCGGACGGCCGTGCTCACCAACGGAACGGACACCATCTGCGCCGAGATCGCTGCGATGGGTATCGGCGGTCGATTCGACGCATTCTTCAACTCGGCCGACATCGGATTCGCGAAGCCCGATGTCCGCGCCTTCCAGCACGTCCTCGACGCCCTCGATGTCTCGGCCGAGGACGTCTTCTTCACTGATGACTCCGCCTCGAAACTCGTGGGCGCTGACAGCCTCTCGATACGGACTCACCTCTTTGCGGGTGTCGTCGACCTTCGTCGGCACCTCAGGCAGGCAGGGGCGGACGTGGCCCCGCACGGCTCTGAGTCGATCAGCGAGAGCGGCCGCCATCCCGGACGCTGAAGTGGAGAACGTCCACGTCGAGGCGTGTCTCGGAGGGGAGCCCGACGATACCCGTGCCGGTCCCGGCGTCGACGTGATGCGCCGACGGTCCCATGGCGATGAGAGCGCGTCGGAGAGGCTCGTCGACTGCGAGTGTCTCCTCGACGTGTTCGCGCCCCTGGAGGGCAAACAGAGGCGCTGCCGCGGTGATGACATCCAGCGCCTTGTCGTCGGGAACATCCAGCATGGCGGTGGCGTTCCGGAGGGAGGCGAGGTGCGTGGCCCGGGGGACGACGACGATGAGCGTCCCGCCGGGCTCGAGCACCCGGGCGAACTCGGGCAGGTTGCGTGGAGCGAAGACGTCGAGGATGACGTCGCACACGGCGTCGTGCAGCGGCAGAGGGCGCCACGTGTCGGCGACGAGTCCGTCGATCCGGTCCGATGATCGCGTGGCGCGGGTGACCGCAGCGTGGGAGAGGTCCATCGCGAGGCCGGTCGCCTCCGGACGTGCGGCGAGTGCGGCGCGCAGATAATACCCGGTGCCCGCGCCGGCGTCGAGGATGCGCAGGGCGCTCTGCGGGACGGCGGCGGCCAGGGCGGAGGCGATCGCGGTGTAGAGGCCGCCCTCGAGCACGGCATCGCGGGCGTCGAGCATCGGAGCGCTGTCTCCGACATGCTTCGAGCCGCCGAGCAGACTGATGTAGCCACGCTTGTTGACGTCGTGCCGGTGGCCGTTGGCGCAACCGAGCACGAGGCGGTCCACGGGGGCGAGATCGGCGGCGCACACGGGGCAGCGCAGCCAGGAGGCGAGGCGGTGGAGATCGGTCACGGCAGGCTCCGGGGGAAAGCGGATGTCGGCGGGCAACAGAGGGCGCGTGTGGGAATGCGAAAGCGCCGGTGCGTCACACGCACCGGCGCTCTCACGACGGGGACCGGGTCAGTGGTGGTCGTGACCCGACTCGAGCTCGCCCTTAGACGGCGGGACCATCCGGTCCTCGAAGAACCAGCGGGAGAGTCCGGCACGCATCCGGTTGCCCATGGTGATCTTGCCCTGCCTGTTCGGGCGGATCATCAGCGGCTCGTAGGACTCGTAGCTCACCAGCCGCCAGCGCTCGTAGTCGCTCAGCTGCTCGTGCACCTCGATGAACTCGCCGCCGGGGAGCTTGACGATGCGACCGGTCTCGTAGCCGTGGAGGGCGATCGAGCGGTCCTTCTTCTGGAGCGCCAAGCACACGCGGCGCGTGACCACGAACGCGATCAACGGCCCGAGGAACAGCAGCGCCTGCAGGGTGTGGATCACGCCCTCCATCGTCAGCTTGAAGTGGGTGGCGATGAGGTCCGAGCTCGCGGCGGCCCAGAAGACCGCGTAGAACGTGACGCCGGCAGCGCCGATCGCGGTGCGCGTCGCGGCGTTGCGCGGACGGTCCAGGATGTGGTGCTCACGCTTGTCGCCGGTGATCCACGCCTCAATGAAGGGGTAGATCAGCACGGTGACGATGAACAGTCCGAGGATCGCGACCGGGATGATGATGTTGAACGACCAGGTACGGTCCAGCCAGACGAACTCCCAGCCCGGCGGGACGAGACGCAGCGCGCCGTCCGCGAAGCCGATGTACCAGTCGGGCTGGGTGCCGGCCGAGACGGGGGAGGGATCGTAAGGTCCGTAGTTCCAGATCGGGTTGATGGTGAAGAGCGAGGCCATGGCCGCGACGACACCGAACACGATGAAGAAGAATCCACCGGCCTTGGCCGCGTACACCGGGAGCACCGGGTAGCCGACGACGTTGCCCTGGGTGCGGCCCGGAGCGGCGTACTGCGTGTGCTTGTGGATGACGACGAACATCAGGTGCAGCGCGATGAAGGCGAGCACCATCGCCGGCAGCAGCAGGATGTGCAGCGTGTACAGGCGCCCCACGATCGCGGTCCCCGGGAACTCGCCACCGAAGAGGAGGAACGAGATCCACGTGCCGACGACCGGCAGACCCTTGATCAGACCGTCGATGATGCGGAGGCCGTTGCCCGAGAGCAGGTCGTCCGGGAGGGAGTAGCCGGTGAAGCCCTCGGCCATCGCGAGGATGAAGAGGACGAAGCCGATGACCCAGTTGAGCTCGCGCGGCTTGCGGAACGCGCCCGTGAAGAAGATGCGGAGCATGTGGAGGCCGATGGCCGCCACGAACAGCAGCGCCGCCCAGTGGTGGATCTGGCGGACGAGCAGGCCGCCTCGCACCTCGAAGGAGATGTTGAGCGTGGACTCCATGGCCGCGGACATGTGGATGCCCTTCAGCGGGACGTACGAGCCGTGGTACACGACCTCGGCCATCGACGCCTGGAAGAAGAACGTCAGGAAGGTCCCCGAGAGCAGGATGACGATGAAGCTGTAGAGCGCGACCTCACCGAGCAGGAACGACCAGTGGTCGGGGAAGATCTTGCGGCCGAACTCCTTGACGGCGCCCGAGATGCTGGTGCGGTCCTCGATGTAGTTCGCGGCTGCTGCCGTGAATCCACCGCTCTTGACCGGCGTAGGTGCCGCGGGTGCGGCGGCTGTGGTGCTCAATGGCGCTCCCAGAAGCTCGGGCCGACGGGCTCGTGGAAGTCGCTGCGGGCGACCAGGTAGCCATCGGCGTCAACGGTGATCGGAAGCTGCGGCAGCGGGCGCTTGGCCGGTCCGAAGATGACCTCGGCCTCGTGCGTGATGTCGAACTGCGACTGGTGGCACGGGCAGAGCAGGTGGTGGGTCTGCTGCTCGTAGAGCGCCACCGGGCACCCGACGTGCGTGCAGATCTTGGAGTACGCGACGATCCCGTCGTAGTTCCAGTTCTCACGGCCCTTGGAGACGTGCAGGTCCTCGGGCTTGAGGCGCATGAGCAGGACGGCCGCCTTGGCCTTCTGCTCGAGCATGTCGTCGGTCTCGTTGAGGCCCTCGGGGATCACGTGGAACGCGCTGCCGAGGGTGACGTCGGAGGCCTTGATCGGAGTGCCGGACGGGTCGCGCGTGAGGCGCACGCCCTTGGCCCACATCGTCTGCGAGAGCAGTTCGACCGGGTCCTCGTCCTGCGGCGCGAGACCGCGGAAGAGGACGACCGCGGGGAGCGGGAACGCGATGAGCGCGCCGATGAGGCTGTTGCGGACCAGGGTGCGGCGGTTGAAGCCGGACTCCTCGTCGGCCTGGCGGAAGATCTCGACGGCCCGCTCGGTGGTGCCCTCGCTGCCGCGCACGGGGTGGCGGAGGTCGACGCCCTCCTTCTCGTGCATGAGCGCCTTGCCCCAGTGCACGGCGCCGATACCGATCGCGAGCAGTGCGAGGGTGATGCCGAGACCGATGAACAGGTTGTTCAGGCGCACCGACGCGGGGTCGCTGTCGTGGATCGGGAACGCCATGTACGCGGCGACGGCCCAGACGCTTCCGGCGATCGACAGGTAGAAGAGCGTGTAGACGGTACGCTCGGCGCGCCGCTCCTTCTTGGGGTCGAGGTCGGTGACGCGCGGCCGGTGCGGCGGGAAGCCCGGGTTCTCGGGCGCGTCGCGGACGACGATCGCCGTCCCCGATTCGCCCGTGCGGTGGGCGTCGACGGCTGACGAACTGGCTGGCGTCAGCTCGTGACCGCCGTTCTCGTCCTGTGCCATTGTTCTCCTTCTTACGCTTTCTCTACGCTCAGTACCGGCTAGTTGGACTTCGCCGTGATCCACACGGTCAGGGCGACGATGGCGCCGAGGCCGAAGATCCACAGGAACAGGCCCTCGGCCACCGGGCCGAGCGAGCCGAGCTCGAAGCCTCCCGGGGACGGGTGCTCCTGGATGTACATGAGGTACGTGATGATGTCGGCCTTGCCCTGCGGGTCGACGTTCAGGTCGTTGAAGACCGGCATGTTCTGCGGGCCGGTGATCATGGCCTCGTAGATGTGCTTGGCGCTGACGCCCGTGAGCGGCGGGGCGTACTTGCCCTCGGTGAGCGCTCCACCGGCGCCGGCGACGTTGTGGCACATCGCGCAGTTGATGCGGAAGAGTTCGGCCCCGCGGGCGGCGTCCCCCTTGCCGTCGAGGTACTTCTGCTCCGGAATGGACGGGCCGGGGGCCAGGGAGGCGACGTAGTCGGCGAGAGCAGCGGTCTGCTCGTCGGTGAACTGGACCGGCTTCTCCTGGGCCTGCGGGCCCTGCATCTGCATGGGCATGCGGCCGGTGCCGACCTGGAAGTCGACGGCGGCCGCACCGACGCCGATGAGGCTCGGCGCCGCCTCGGTGCCCTGGGCCTCCATGCCGTGGCAGGTGGCGCAGTTGGCCTGGAAGAGCTTCTTGCCCTCGTCGACGCTGGCCTGCGACGCCGCTGCCGGAGCCGTCTCGGCCGACGCCGTCGTGGTGGTGAAGGCGGCGTAGGCGCCGCCGGTCAGGCCGAGACCGATCGCGAGGAGGGCGACGGTGGCCAGAGGGTGGCGGCGACCGCTCTTGCGCACGGGCTTCGCCGTGCTGCGGTTCTGTGCGGGTCCGGAGTGTCGGGGACGCATGGGGTGGTGTCAGCTCCTGATTTCTACTAACGGATGATGTAGATGACCGCGAACAGTCCGATCCACACGACGTCGACGAAGTGCCAGTAGTAGGAGACGACGATGGCGCTCGTCGCCTCCTTGTGGCCGAAATGCTTGACCGCGAAGGCGCGGCCGATGACGAGGAGGAAGGCGATGAGGCCGCCGGTCACGTGGAGTCCGTGGAAACCGGTGGTCAGGTAGAACGCCGATCCATAGGCGTTCGAGTGGATCGAGATGCCCTCGCTGACGAGCGTGGCGTACTCGAGGATCTGGCCGGCGACGAAGATGGCGCCGAGCGCATAGGAGAGCAGGAACCACTCGACGAGGCCCCACTTCCAGAACTGGAACAGGCCTCCGGTGCGGTGGGCCTGCAGACGCTCCGCGGCGAACACCCCGAACTGGCACGTGACGGAACTGAGCACGAGGATGGTCGTGTTCGTCGCCGCGTAGGGGATGTTGAGGTGCGCCGTCTCGGCGGCCCAGAGGTCCGGCGACGTCGACTTGAGGGTGAAGTAGATCGCGAAGAGTCCCGCGAAGAACATCACCTCCGAGCCGAGCCAGACGATGGTGCCGACGGCCACGACGTTGGGCCGGTTGATCGCCGGCGCATTCGCTGCAGGGGAGATTGAGGTGCTCGTCACGTAACCCATTATGGCTGAAAAGGAGCCGTGGTTTTCTCACCTGAAGGGTCTGAATTAACCCCCAGAGTGGTTAGGCTGCCCTTAGTTGACGCCCGGAAGCGTGGCTCCCCGTGGCCCACCGGTGCGCAATAGGATCGTTTCATGACGGAATCACAGTCCTGGTCGTCCGTGCTCACCTCCTTGCTCGCCGGCGAGGATCTCAGTGTCGCGGACGCCGCCTGGGCGATGGATCAGGTCATGACCGGGCAGTCGACCGACGCCCAGCTCGCCGCCTTCCTCGTCGCTCTGCGGGCGAAGGGCGAGACCGTCGACGAGATCGTCGGCTTCCGCGACGCCATCCTCGACCACGCCGTGCCGCTCGCGGTGGACCCGATGGCGCTCGACATCGTCGGCACCGGAGGCGACCGGTTCGGCACCGTGAACGTGTCGACCACGGCCTCCATCGTGGCCGCCGCCGCGGGGGTGCCCGTGATCAAGCACGGTAACAAGGCGGCCAGCTCCTCGTCCGGCTCCTCGGACGTGCTGGCGGCGCTCGGGATCGACCTCTCCCTGCCGGCCGAGCGCGTCGCCGAGGTGCTGCGCACGACGGGGATCACCTTCGCCTTCGCGAGCGCCTTCCACCCCGGCTTCGCCAACGCGGGCCCGGTGCGGTCGCAGCTCGGCGTCCCGACCGTCTTCAACTACCTCGGACCGTTGTGCAACCCGGCGCGGCCCGAGGCGTCGGCGGTCGGCGTCGCGACGCTCGACCGCATCCCGCTGATCGTCGGCGTGTTCCAGACCCGCGGCGCGACCGCGCTGGTCTTCCGGGGCGACGACGGGCTGGACGAGCTGTCGACCACGGGTCACAGCCACGTCTGGGAGGTCTCCAGAGGCCTCGTCACCGAGCACGACATCGATCCGCGCGACCTGGGCATCCCCCGGGCGCGGATCGAGGACCTGCTCGGCAAGGACGCCGCGTACAACGCGGATGTCGTGCGTGCCGTGCTCGCGGGCCAGGAGGGCCCCGTGCGCGACATCGTGTTGCTCAACGCGGCGGCCGGGCTCGTGTCGTACGAGCTCGCGTCCGACCCGTCGAGGGTCCAGGACTCCATCCTGGATCGGTTCCGTTCGCACATGGCGGTCGCCGCCCAGGCCATCGACTCCGGGGCTGCGGCCGCGAAGCTCGACGAGTGGGTGGCGGCGACGCGCTGAGGTAGCAAGCACCGACAGCTGTGGAAAGAAGGGTTTTCAATGAAGAAGCTCATCAACGACGTGCCCGACGTCGTGGCGGAGTCCCTCGCGGGGTTCGGCCGGGCCCATGCCGACATCGTGACGGTGTCGGATGATCCTCGCTTCGTGTCGCGCGCCGACGGCCCTGTGCAGGGCAAGGTCGGCCTGGTCAGCGGCGGTGGCAGCGGCCACGAGCCGCTCCACGCCGGCTTCGTCGGCAAGGGGATGCTCGACGCGGCCGTCCCCGGCGAGGTCTTCACCTCGCCGACGCCGATGCCGATCGTCGAGGCCACCAAAGCCGCGGACGGCGGCGCCGGCGTGCTCCACATCGTCAAGAACTACACCGGCGACGTGCTCAACTTCGAGACCGCGGCCGATCTGGTCGGCGCCGAGGGGATCACCGTGCGTGCAGTCGTCACGAATGACGACGTGGCGGTGCAGGACTCCCTCTACACGGCCGGGCGCCGTGGGGTGGCGGGAACCGTCCTCGTCGAGAAGATCGCCGGCGCCGCGGCCGACCGCGGCGACGACCTCGACGGCGTGACCTCCATCGCCGAGCGGGTCAACGCCAACGTGCGTTCCATCGGTCTCGCCCTCACGGACGGGACGGTGCCGCACGCCGGCGAGCCGGGCTTCGTGCTCCCCGAGGACGAGATCGAGTTCGGCGTCGGCATCCACGGCGAGCCGGGCCGCGAGCGCATCAAGATCGAGCCGGCCGACCGCCTGGTGGACCGGATGATGGACGCCGTGCTCTCGGACCTGCCGTTCTCGTCGGGCGACCAGGTGCTCCTGTTCGTCAACGGGATGGGCGGCACCCCGCTGTCGGAGCTCTACATCCTGTTCCGGCGCGCCGCGGAGATCCTGGACGAGAAGGGCATCACCCTTTCGCGTTCGCTCGTCGGCAGCTATGTCACGTCGCTCGAGATGCAGGGCGCCTCGATCTCGGTGCTCAAGCTCGACGACGAGCTGACCGCGCTGTGGGACGCGCCGGTGCACACCGCCGCGCTCCGCTGGGGACTCTAGGCCCACGACCACACCACACGAGGAGGAGGCGCTGATGGCGCTGGACACGAACTGGGTCTCGGCCTGGGTGATGGCGGCCGCCGCGGCGGTCGGGGAGCACAAGCAGGAGCTGAACACCCTCGACAGGGAGATCGGCGACGGCGACCACGGCGAGAACATGGACCGCGGCATGCACGCGGCCGCGGACGCGCTGGCGAAGCTCCCCGGGGACGCCACTCCGAACGCGGCCCTGCGGTCGGTGGCGATGACCCTCATCTCGACCGTCGGAGGCGCGTCGGGCCCGCTCTACGGGACCGCGTTCCTGAAGGCCGCGGAGCCGGTCGGCGACCACGCCGACATCGACGGGCCGACACTCGTCGCGCTGCTCGGCGCAGCCCGGGACGGCATCGTGTCCCGCGGCAAGGCGGAGGCGGGCGACAAGACGATGGTCGACGCCTGGACCCCCGCGGTGGAGGCGGCTGCAGCCGCGCAGGAGTCCGGGGCGTCGCCCGCGGAGATCCTTGCGGCCGCGGCGGACGCCGCCGAGCAGGGCGCCGTCGCGACCGAGCCGCTCGTGGCCCGCAAGGGGCGGGCGAGCTATCTCGGCGAGCGATCCGCCGGCCACCGCGATCCGGGAGCACAGTCGACCGCGCTCATCCTGCGCGCGGCGGCGGAGGCGGCGGGATGACCGAGCGGGTGGGCATCGTCTTCGTCTCGCACAGCGTGCTCCTGGCCGACGGCGCCGTCGCCCTCGCGGCGCAGATGGCGCCCTCGGTCCGCCTGGTCGCGGCGGGAGGCACGGACTACGACGGTATCGGCACGAGCTTCGCGAAGGTGATGGCCGGAGTCGGTGAGGCCGACACCGGGTCGGGCGTCGTCGTGATCAGCGACCTCGGCTCGGCCCTGCTCACCGCGGAGACGGTGCTCGACATGCTGGGCGACGACGAGCGCGCCCGCGTGCGCGTGGTCGACGTGCCCTTCGTGGAGGGCGGGATCGCCGCCTCGGTCTCGGCGGAGACGGGTGCCGACCTGGCCGCGGTCGCCGCCGCCGCGGAGACGGCGCGGACGGCGTGGGCGGGGGAGGCGCAGGCGGCCGAGGCCGCGTCTCCGGCGCCCGCACCCGAGGCTGCGCCGGCCTCCGTCGGAGCGGACGGACCCTACGAGCGCGAGGTGCTCGTCCGCAACCCGCAGGGTCTGCACGCCCGCCCGGCCGCCGATTTCGTCAAACTGGCCAACACCTTCCCGGCGAAGGTGACGGTCAACGGCAAGGACGCCAAGAGCCTCCTCGGCGTGATGTCCCTGGGGCTCACCGCGGGCTCCACCGCCCGCATCGCGTCGGACGACCCGGCTGGGACCGACGCGGTCGACGCCCTGGTGGCCCTCGTGGAGACGGGGTTCGGCGAGGTCTGAGCGGACGCCGCACAGCGGATGCCGCCTCCTACGCCGGGGAGGCGGCATCCACCGTTCCGGGCATGCTCCTCAGAGCGCGAGGGCCATCTCCCGCTCCCGTGTGCTGCGGTCGAGCGGGTAAGGCTGTGTGCGGCCGGTGAAGACGAAGCCGCGGCGCTCGTAGTAGCGGATCGCGGCGGGGTTGTGCTCGTGCACGTCGAGGAGGAGGCGGTCGCCGCGTCCCTGCGCCCACTCGATGACGGCGTCGAGGAGGGCGTCCGTGACTCCGGCCGCGCGTCCGCGGTAACCCGGGGTGACGTACACGCCCACGAGATACGGGTCACGGGTGCCCGCGGCCTGGTGGCCGCCCATGCTGCCGAGCCACGTCCCACCCGGAGCCACCGCGGCGAAGAGCCGGGTCGTGGTGGACGTGCCGTCCGTGCGGCGGCGCCAGTGCTCGTCGGGGTGGAGGCGCGCGGCCTCCAGGGTCTCGAGGAACGCCAGCGGCGCGTCCTCCAGCATCTCGAAGCGGAGCGCGCGGTAGGCCTGCCAGTCGTCCTCGACGCTCGGCCGGATCGTCCAGTCCGGCCGAGCACCTGACGCCGTGCCCGCGAGGGTCACCGGACGATCAGCCCCGCTCCGCCAGGAGCGCTTCGGCTTCGGCGAGGAGGATGGCCGTGCACAGTCCGTCGAGCGCCGTACGCAGCTCCCCGATCGGCGGGAAGGTGGGCGCGATGCGGATGTTGGCGTCGCGCGGGTCGTCGCCGTAGGGGAAGGTCGCGCCAGCGGGGGTGACGGCGATGCCGGCCTCCTTGGCCAGCTGCACGGCGCGCGCCGCAGTGCCGTCGAGCACGTCGAGGCTCACGAAGTAGCCGCCCTTCGGGGCGTTCCACGTGCCGCCGCCCCAGGGGGCGAGGCGAGAGGTGAACGTCTCGTCGACGACGGCGAACTTCGGGGCGACGATCGCGCGGTGCTTCTCCATGTGGGCGGCGAGGCCCTCCGCGTCCTTCAGCAGCTTCACGTGGCGCAGCTGGTTGATCTTGTCCGGCCCGATGCTCTGCGCAGCCAGGTTGCGCTGCAACCAGGCGATGTTCGCCTCCGACGCACCGACGAAGGCGACTCCGGCACCCGGGTAGGTGACTTTGGAGGTCGAGGCGAAGACGAGCGGGCGGTCGGGGTTGCCCGCCTCGGCCGCGAGGGCGAGCACGTCGATCGGCTCGGGGCGTTCGTCGGCGAGGTGATGCACGGCGTAGGCGTTGTCCCAGATCAGGCGGAAGTCGTCGGCGGCGGGGAGCGAGACGAGGGCGCGCACGACCTCCTCGCTGTAGACGGTTCCGGTCGGGTTGGCGTACACCGGGACGCACCACATGCCCTTGATGCTGTCGTCCGTGGCGAGGAGCGATGCGACGGTCTCGACGTCGGGGCCGTCGTCGTTCATCGGGACGGCGACCAGCCGGATGCCGAAGCGCTCGCAGATGGTGAAGTGCCGGTCGTAACCGGGCACCGGCGCGAGGAAGCTGATGGACTGGCCGGCCCACGGACGCTCCCCGCCGGGCACGCCGTAGAGCAGGGCCTGCACGATGACGTCGTGCATGAGGGTCAGGCTGGAGTTGCCGAGCGCGAGGAGCTGGGGGACCGGCACGCGCAGCGCGTCGGAGAAGATCGCGCGCAACTCCGGCAGCCCGTTCGGGCCCCCGTAGTTGCGGAGGTCGGTGCCCGCCGCGTCGCGGTACTCACCGTCCGGGAGGTGCAGGAGGTCGTCCGAGAGGTCGAGCTGCTCCGCGGACGGCTTGCCGCGGGTGAGGTCGAGCGAGAGGCCGGTGGCCTTCAGCTCCTCGTACGCACGCGAGAACTCGGCGTGCGCGGCGCGGAGCGCCTCGGTGTCCAGGTCGGTGAGAGGTGTCGCGGGGGAGGTCACGTTCCGATCGTACCGGCGCGGGCGGGGTCGTGCCGCGGGCGGGGTGTGCGAACATCCTGAATGTGACCGACGAAGTGCAGAAGGGCCGCGGGTTGTCGCGCGCGCGGATGATCGTGGCGCTGGCCGCGGGTGTGGCCGTCGGCGTGGTGGTCGGGCTCCTGGACGCCTGGCACTACGCCGTGATCGCGGGCTGGGCGGGCGCGTGCGTCGTCTACATCGTCTGGGTGTGGACGACCGTGTGGCGGCTGGACGGCGCGCAGACGCGCAGCCATGCCACGCTGGAGGACCCGGGCCGGCGGGTGACCGATTGGCTCCTGCTGTTCGCGTCCGTCGCCTCGGTCGTGGCGGTGGTGTACATCGTCGTCGACGCCCGGCACCTGAAGGGCGCGCCGCAGCTGGTGGTGGCGCTGCTCGCGGTGTTGAGTGTGGCGCTCTCGTGGGTGCTCGTGCACACCGTCTACACGTTGCGCTACGCGCGGATGTACTACCGCAAGGACGGCGGCGTCGACTTCAACCAGAAGGAGCCGCCGCGCTACAGCGACTTCGCGTACCTGGCGTTCACGCTCGGGATGACCTTCCAGGTCTCGGACACGAACATCAGCAGCTCGTACATCCGGCGTGCGATCCTGCGGCACACGCTGCTCTCCTACCTGTTCGGCTCGGTCATCCTGGCGACGACGGTGAACCTGGTGGCGGGGCTCACCTGAGGTAGCGCACGAAGCGGTAGCGCAGTCCGTCGGCGGAGGTGAGCCACTCGCCGTGCTCGGCCGTCCAGCCATCGCCCAGCTGGGGGGCACGCGTATCGCCGTCGACGGCGAGGTCGACTTCGGTCACCTCGACGCGGTCGGCGAGCGGGAGCGCGGCGGTGTAGAGCTGCGCGCCGCCCATCACCCAGACGGTGTCGGCGTCGCCGGCCGCCGCGAGCGCGTCCTCGATGCTGTGCGCGACCTCTGCGCCCGGAGCCGACCAGTCCGCTCGGCGGGTGACGACGATGTTGGTGCGGCCCGGCAGCGGGCGGAACCGCTCCGGCAGGGAGTCCCAGGTGCGGCGACCCATGACCACGGGGGAGCCCGAGGTCTGGGCGCGGAAGTGCCGCATGTCCTCCGGGAGGCGCCACGGGATGCCGCCGTCGGCGCCGATGATGCGGTCGTGGGCCTCCGCCCAGATGAGCGCGACCGACACGCGGCTCAGACGGCCACCGCGGCGCGGATCGCCGGGTGGTGCTGATAGTCATCGACGACGAAGTCCTCATAGCGGTAGTCGAAGATGCTGTCGGGCGTGCGGGTGAAGCGGAGGCGCGGCGCGGGGTACGGGTCGCGCGAGAGCTGCTCCTCCACCTGCTCGACATGGTTGTCGTAGATGTGCACGTCGCCGCCGGTCCAGACGAACTCGCCGGGCTCGAGGCCGACCTGCTGAGCGACCATCAGGGTCAGGAGGGCGTAGCTCGCGATGTTGAACGGGACACCGAGGAACATGTCCGCGCTGCGCTGGTAGAGCTGGCAGGAGAGCCGGCCGTCGGCGACGTAGAACTGGAAGAACGCGTGGCAGGGGGCGAGCGCCATGTTCGGGATGTCGGCGACGTTCCAGGCGGAGACGATGATCCGGCGTGAGTCGGGGTCGCGGCGCAGCTGGTCGATCACCTGCGCGATCTGGTCGATGTGCGAGCCATCGGGCGCCGGCCAGGAGCGCCACTGGACGCCGTAGACCGGTCCGAGCTCACCGCGCTCGTCGGCCCACTCGTCCCAGATGGTGACGCCGTTCTCGCGCAGCCAGCCGACATTGCTCTCCCCGCGCAGGAACCAGAGGAGCTCGTACGCGATCGACTTGAAGTGGACCCGCTTGGTGGTGATGAGGGGGAAGCCCTCGGCGAGGTCGAAGCGCAGCTGGCGGCCGAACACGCTGCGCGTGCCGGTGCCGGTGCGGTCCGACTTGCGGCTGCCGTTCGCGAGGACGTCGCGCAGCAGGTCTTCGTACGGGGTCGGGATCGTCTCGCTCATCGACAACGATGGTACTTCCGTTCGGTCACCCCTGACCCCCGCACGACGCGAGTCGTAGTCTTTCGACATGGAGACGGGTCCGGGCGCGGAACGGCACAGCGACGACGAGCTCGCCACTGCCCTGGAGCGCGAGGTCGCACGGATCACCTCCGCGATCCCTGTCGTGGGCACGGCCGCGGTGCCAGATGCGGAGTCGGAGCCGGAGCCGGAGCGCGACGCTGAGGAGGACGACGACTGGATCGGTCCGCCGACGCAGGCGATCAGCTTCGAGGATCTGCCGGTGCGGCGGCAGATGGAGGGTCCGCAGCCGACCTTCAGCGCCTGGGTGGGGGCGGCGGCGCGACCCGTGCCGTCTCCGCAGCCCGAGCCCCCTGCGCCCGCTCCTCCCTCGCGCGCCGAACCCCTGTCGTTCGTGCCCCCCGAGCTGGCGCTGCGCGACTCGCAGCCGCTCCCGCTCCTGGCGGAGGGGCCCGAGCCCGAGCCAGAGACCGAGCCCGAGCCAGAGACCGAGCCCGAGCCGGCAGCCGGCCCCGCGCCGCCCGTCGTCCCGAGGATCGCGCTGGCACCGGCCCTGCCCGACCTTCCGGGCACCGGTCCGGTCGTCACGCACGAGCTCGGCCCGATCGATGCGACGTCCGCACGCATCGACACCGACCTGCACGACGACGCCGATGACGTGCACAGTACGGCGCCGTCGCCGGTCGCGTCGCCGCGGGTGGCGCTCGACGAGACGGTCCTCTCCGGCGCCGAGCCGGTCCCCGCGCCGCTCTTCGAGCCGGAGGAGGCCGACCTCGAGCCGTCGGCGGTCGACCGGCGGGTGGGGCGCGCGGCACGGATGTTCTGGCTCTGGTTCGCGGGCACCTCCTCCCTCATCTCGATCGGAGTCGGCGCGACGCTGTTCACCCTCGGGCTCAGCCTGCGGCAGCTGCTGGTGGCGACCCTCGTCGGGGTGGCGCTGTCGTTCCTGCCGCTCGGGCTCGGCACGCTCGCGGGCAAGTGGAGCGGCCAGCCGACGATGGTGGTCTCCCGGGCGACATTCGGGCTCCGGGGAAACGCCATCCCCGCGATCCTCGCCCTGCTGACCAAGCTGTTCTGGGGCGCCGTGCTGCTCTGGCTGGCGGGGACGGCGGCCGGCTCGCTCGCGGTGTCGTGGGGCGGAGCGGCCGACCGCGCGACGCCGACAGCGGTCGCTCTGCTGGCCGCGATCCTGATCGCCGGTCTCGTCGCGTACTTCGGCTACGCACTCGTCGCGCGGGTGCAGCTCCTCCTCACCATCGCCTCCGCGGCGCTGATCTCGGTGATGATCGCCGGCACGTGGCGGCACGTCGACCTCGTCAGGGCTCTCGCCGTCCCCGACGCGCTGTGGACGCACGTCGTGACGGGCGCCGTGCTGGTGTTCAGCTACCTCGGGCTCGCCTGGGCGATGAGCAGCGCGGAGGTGGCACGCTACCAACGACCGACCTCGTCCGGGGGCGCCGCGATGCTGTGGGCGACCTTCGGGGCCGGGGTGCCTCCGTTCGTCCTGGTGTCGTACGGCGGCCTTCTCGCGGCCTCTCACCCCGGGCTCGCCGACCGGCTCGCGAGCGACCCGGTCTCGGGCTTCGTCGCCCTCGGCCTCCCCGGCTGGTTCCCGGTCCCGCTGCTCCTCGCCGTCGGGCTGAGCCTGATCTCGGCGCTGGTGCTCACGATGTACTCGGCGGGTTTCACGCTCGACGCGCTCGGCGTCCGGCTCGGCCGGCGGTGGAGCACGGTCGTCGCGGGCGGTCCGATCGCGCTCGCCGGGATCGTCCTGGCCCTCACGGTCACCGACCTGGACAGCGTCATCCGCGGCGTGCCGACCGCCCTCTCCGTGCCCGTCGCCGCGTGGACGGGTCTCTTCGCGGCGGAGACCATGCTGCGCGAGCGCCGCTTCCACCAGCCGTCGCTGCTGGCGACCGGCGGGGTGTACCCCGACTGGCGCTGGGTGAACCTGGGAATGCTGTTCGTGGCGTCGGCCGTCGGGCTGGGGCTCGTGAGTTCCGACCTGCCCTGGCTCGCATGGGAGGGCTACCTCTTCCGGCTGCTCGGCATCGACCCGGAGGCCGGCATCGGCACCAGCAACATCGGTGTCGTCGTCGCGCTCGTGCTGGGGCTGGTGACGCCGCTCGTGGCGGGCATCCCGGCCGTCCGGCGCCAGGAGCAGGGCGTCGCCTGATCCCGTAGGCTCTATCCCGTGCAGCACACCCTCCGTTCCGTCCGCGAGACCGTCGAGGGCCTGTGGCCGCTCTCCGGAGCCGAGGGCTGGGACGCCCCCGGGCTGCTGTCGGGCGACCCGGCCGCCCCGGTCGAGCGCATCCTGCTCGCCGTCGACGTGGTCGCCGCGACCGTCGACGAAGCCGTCGAGGGCCGAATCGACCTGCTTCTCGCGCACCACCCGCTGCTGCTGCGCGGGGTCACGAGCGTCGCGGAGGACCGGTACAAGGGAGCGCTGCTCGCCCGGCTCATCCGCGGCGGCTGCGCCCTGATCGCCGCGCACACCAACGCCGACGTCGTCGCCGCCGGCACCAGCGCCGTCCTCGCCGCGCGCCTCGGGCTCATCGACGCCGTCCCGATCGCCCCCGCAGCCGACGGCGTGACGGGCATCGGGCGCGTCGGCACCCTGCCGCAGCCGACCACGCTCGGTGCGCTCGCCCGCGAGATCGCCGGCGTCCTCCCTCCCACCGCCGGGGGAGTGCGCGCCGCGGGGGACTACCACCAGCCCGTCTCCCGCGTCGCGGTGTGCGGAGGGGCGGGGGACTCCCTGCTCGGTGAAGACGCCGTCCGCTCCGCCGACGTCTACATCACGGCCGACCTGCGCCACCATCCCGCCTCGGAGGCGCGCGAGCAAGCGGTGCTCGGCGGTGGCCCCGCCCTGCTCGACGTCTCGCACTGGGCGAGCGAGTGGCTGTGGCTCGAGGTCGCGGCCGAGCAGCTGCGCGCCGCCCTCCCGGGCGTGGAGGTCCTGGTCAGCGAGCTGCGCACCGACCCCTGGGACTTCGCCATCCTGCAGTGAGCACGCAGAACCCACCAGCCCTCGACGATCCCGGCAGACCCGGACGACCGTCCCCCACGAAGATGGAGCACCGCCCGTGAAAGCCAGCCCCGCCGACCAGAACGAACTCCTGCGCCTGCAGTCCGCCGACACCCGCCTCGCACAGCTCGACCATGCGGTCGCCACCCTGCCGCAGACGAAGGAGCTCAGCGCCCTGCAGCCCGAGGTCGAGGCCCTGCGCGCACGCTGGATCGCCGCGACCGGCGAGCTGGAGGACGCCCGCACCGAGCTGAAGCGGGTCGAGTCCGATGTCGAGCTGGTGGAGGCGCGGATCAAACGCGACAACGACCGCGTGCAGCAGACCGCCTCCGTCAAGGACGTCCAGGCGCTCGAGGCCGAGCTCGCCTCCCTCGCGAAGCGACAGGGCGACCTCGAGGAGATCGAGCTGACCGTGATGGAGCGCGTCGACGGTCTCGAGAAGGCGCTCGCCGCGGTCGAGGCGGAGCGCGCGGAGCTCGGTTCGCGCGTGGAGGCGCTCGAGGCGGCACGCGACGCGGAAGCCGAGAAGATCGCGGCGCAGCGCACGGCGCTCGCCGCCGACCGCGCCACCATCGCCGGCGCGCTCCCTGCCGACCTGGTCGCGCTCTACGAACGCCAGCGCGCCCGCTACGGGCTCGGCGCCGCCCTGCTGCAGCGCGGTGTCTCTCTCGGATCCAACGTGAAGCTGACCGAGTCCGACCTCGCCGAGATCCGCCGCGCGGCCGCCGACGACGTCGTCCTGTGCCCCGACAGCAGCGCCATCCTCATCCGCAACGAGGAGTCCGGTCTCTGAGCCGACTCTGACCCGGCGCACAGCCGGCCTGCGCTATCGTGATCAGCGGAATGGGTCGGCAAGACGGTCGCGTCGGTCCGCGTGAGCGGGCCGCCGAGGAACGTCCGGGCTCCACAGAGCAGGGCGGTGGGTAACACCCACCCGGGGCAACCCGCGAGACAGTGCAACAGAAAGCAGACCGCCACCGGCCTCGGCCGGTGGTCAGGGTGAAACGGTGGTGTAAGAGACCACCAGCGGCCGGGGTGACCCGGTCGGCTCGGTAAACCTCGCCCGGAGCAAGGTCAGACAGGGAACGCATAAGGTGGCTCGCCGAGTTCCCGGGTAGACCGCTGGAGGGCGGCGGCGACGTCGCCCCAAGAGAGATGGCCGTCCGCGGCACCACGGTGTCGTGACAGAACCCGGCGTATCAGCCGGCCCATTCCCTGCACGAGCACGACGGAGGCACGCGAGGGGGAGCGGGGCATGGAGGAGCGAACCGCGCAGCTCGTCTCCCGGGCGGGCGCGCTCGCGATCTGCGTGTTCGTGCTGGTCGGAGTGGGTTACGCCTCGTGCGTCGCCGTGCTGCTGGTGTGCCCGTCGATCGTGCCGGAGCCGATGTACTGGGCGATGGACCTGTCCGGCGACGTCTTCCGCATCTCCACCTTCTCGCTCGGCTACTGGATGACCGCGTGCGTCGTCGCGCTCGGTCTCGCCCTCGCGATCACCCTGCTGGCCGGGCGCGCGTTGGCTGCACTCGGGGAGCTCGCTCAGTCTGCGTCGGGGGAGAACCGGTAGCCCATCCCCGGTTCGGTGAGCAGGTACCGCGGACGGGAGGGCTCCGGCTCCAGCTTCTTGCGCAGCTGAGCGAGGTACAGGCGCAGGTACCCGGTGTCGCTCGTGTACTGCGGCCCCCACACCTGGGTGAGCAGTGCCTGGCGGGTCACCAGACGGCGCGGGTTGCGCACGAGCACCTCGAGGATGGCCCACTCGGTCGGCGTGAGCCGCACATGCTCCACGCCGTCCACGGTCGTCCGCGTGACCTGGTGGGCGGCGAGGTCGACGCTGATCGCACCGAAGGTCACCACCGGCTCGTCCGGCGCGCCGGTCTGGCGGCGCGTCAGCGCCCGGATGCGGGCGAGCAGCTCGTCGGCGGCGAACGGCTTCGTCACGTAGTCGTCGGCGCCGGCGTCGAGCGCGTCCACCTTGTCGGCCGAGCCGGTGCGACCGGAGACGACCAGGATGGGCACGGTCGACCATCCGCGCAGCCCCTCGATGACCTCGATGCCGTTGAGCTCGGGCATCCCGAGATCGAGCATGACGAGGTCCGGATGGTGCTCGACGGCCTCCGACAGCGCCTCGGCGCCGGTGCTCGCGGTGAGCACGTCGTATCCGCGTGCGGTCAGCAGGATGCGCAGGGCGCGGAGGATCTGCCGGTCGTCGTCGGCGATCAGGATCTTCACGCAGGCTCCTCCTCCGTCGCCGCGGGCAGCGACACCACCATGGTCAGTCCACCGCCGGGCGTGTCCTCGGCGTCGAGCGTTCCGCCCATCCCCTCCACGAAGCCCTTGGAGAGGGCCAGGCCGAGGCCGATGCCCGTGTCGTTGTCCGTATCCCCGAGGCGCTGGAACGGCAGGAAGACCGCCTCCCTCCGCTCGCCGGGGATGCCGGGACCGTGGTCGATCACGCGCACCTGCACCATTCCGGCGAACGCGCTCGCGGCCAGCACCGGGAGACGGTCCGGCGGGCTGTAGCGCAGGGCGTTCCCCACCAGGTTCACGACGACGCGCTGCAGCAGCACGCCGTCCGCGACGAGCGCGGGAAGGTCGGGAGCGATGTCGAGCTCGACCTCCGCCGGGCCGACGCCGAGCTCGTCGAACGCCGGCGAGATCACATCGTCGAGCTCCGTCGGAGCGAGGGAGACGCCCAGCACCCCTGCCTGCACGCGGCTCACGTCGAGCAGGTTGGTGACGAGCGTCGCCAGGCCGTCGAGGCTGTCCTCCGCGGTCTCGAGGAGGTCCTCCCGATCCTCGTCGCTCAGGGCGAGATCCGTCTGGCGCAGGGTGGTGACCGCGGCCGTGGCGGCGGCGAGGGGGCGGCGGAGGTCGTGGCCGACGGCGGCGAGGAGCGCGCTGCGCACGCGGTCCGCCTCGGCGAGCGGGCCCAGCTCCGAGGCGGTCGCAGCGAGGTCCCGGTGCTCCAACGCCGCGTCGAGCTGAGCCACGATGGCTCCGAGCAGCCTCCGGTCGCTCGCGGCCAGGTCGCGCCCCGAGAGCTCGAGAGTGCCCCGGGTACCGACCGGGAGGCGCTGCGTGTGCGCGGAGTCCGCCGGCTCCCCGTCGATCGAGACGACGTCGTCGCCGTCGAGCAGGCGTACCCCGGTGAGACCGAACGCCTCCCTGGTGCGGGTGATGAGCGCCTGCAGGGCGTCCTGTCCGCGGATGACCCCGCCCGCGATCGTCGCCAGCAGTTCCGCCTCGGCGGTCGCGCGCTGAGCCGCCCGGGTGCGTCGCGCGGCCTGGTCGACCACGAGGCTGACCAGAGCGGCGATCACGACATAGAGCACGAGGGCGAGCAGGTGCAGCGGCTCGCTGATCGTGATCGTGTAGAGGGGGTCGACGAAGAAGAAGTCGAGCGTCAAGCCCGAAAGCAGGGCGGCGAACAGGGCGGGCCAGATGCCTCCGACGAGCGCGACGATGACCACGAGAAGCTGATAGCTGAGGACGTCCGCCGTCATCGACTCGCCGGAGCGCACGCTCGTGAGGAGGAGGGTGAGCAGGGGGCCGCCGACCAGCGCCAGCGCGAAACCCAGGACGCGTCGGCGCACGGTGAGGCCACCCGTCGGGCGCGGCAGCGAGAACCGTCCGCCGGCGCGGGAGTGGGACACGATGTGCACGTCGATGTCGCCCGACTCGCGGATGACGGTCGAGCCGATTCCGGGGCCGGTGAGGAGCGCCGCGAGCCGGCTGCGCCGTGAGACGCCGATGACGAGCTGGGTGGCGTTCTCGCCCCGGGCGAACTCGACCAGGGCGCGCGGGATGTCACTGCCGACGACCTGGTGGTAGCTGCCGCCGAGCTGCTCGACCAGCGCACGCTGCGCCGCCAGGGTGCCGGGGGCGCCGGTGCGGAGGCCGTCCTCGCTCGTGACATGGACGGCGAGCAGCTCGCCGCCCGCCGACCGCGCGGCGATGCGTGCGCCACGACGCAGCAGGGTCTCGCCCTCCGGGCCGCCGGTGAGGGCGACGACCACGCGCTCGCGCGCCTCCCATTTGCCGGCGATGCCGTGCTCGGCGCGGTACTTCTGCAGCGCGCTGTCCACCTCGTCCGCCAGCCAGAGCAGCGCGAGCTCGCGCAGGGCGGTGAGGTTGCCGAGCCGGAAGTAGTTGGACAGCGCCGCGTCGATGCGCGACGCCGGGTAGACGGCTCCCTCGGTGAGCCGGTCGCGCAGCGCCTGCGGGGCGAGGTCGACCACCTCGATCACGTCGGCCCGGCGCAGCACGGCGTCCGGGATGGTCTCCCGCTGCTGTACGCCGGTGATCTGCTCGACCACATCGTTCAGCGATTCGATGTGCTGGATGTTGACCGTCGACATCACATCGATGCCCGCGTCCAGCATCGCGTCGACGTCCTCCCACCGCTTCGCGTGCGGCGACCCGGGGGCGTCGGTGTGGGCGAGCTCGTCGACCAGGGCCAGCTGCGGGGCCCGCGCGAGCACCGCCTCCAGGTCGAGCTCGGTCAGCTGAACGCCGCGGTGCTCGACGACCCGGCGGGGGACGACCTCGAGCCCGTCGAGCATCGCGGCGGTGGCAGCGCGACCGTGCGTCTCCACGACCGCGACCACGACGTCTTTGCCGAGCCCCTGCAGGCGCTTGCCCTCCTCGAGCATCGCGTACGTCTTGCCGACGCCCGGCGCCGCGCCGAGCATCACCCGCAGGCGACCACGTGGCATGTCTACTTGTCCATCTCCGAAAGGGCCAGGTTGAGCTGGAGCACGTTCACGGTCGGGTCCCCGAGATAGCCGAGGTCCCGTCCCTGCATCCTAGACTCGACGAGCGCGCGCACCCGGTCGGCAGGCAGGCCGCGCGCCGCCGCGACCCTGTCGACCTGCAGGAGCGCGTATGCGGGGGAGATGTGCGGGTCGAGCCCGGAGGCGGAGGCGGTGACGGCATCGCTCGGGATGGCGTGCGCGGGCACGCCATCACTCGCCTCGATGGTCGCGATGCGCTGTTCGACCGCCTTCTGCTGAGCGGGGTTCGACGCCGCGAGGTTGCTGCCCGAGGAGGCGGCGCCGTCGTAGCCGTCGCCCGCCGCCGACGGACGGGACTGGAACCACTGCGGAAGCGGCTTCCCGTGCGCGTCGGTGAAGCTCTGGCCGAGAAGGGCGGAGCCGACCGGCTTCCCGCTCACCGAGATGATCGAGCCGTTCGACTGTGCGGGCAGCGCGAGCTGCCCGATCCCGGTGATGACGAAGGTGTAGGCGATGCCGAGCGCGATCGTCAGGACGATCATGGCGCGCAGGGCGACCCAGTACTGGCGCCAGGCGCCGCGGAGGCCGTTCATTGTCGTGTCCTTATCCGTGCGTGTCAGAATCCGGGGATCAACGCGACCACGAGGTCGATCAGCTTGATCCCGATGAAGGGGGCGATGATCCCGCCGAGCCCGTAGATCAGCAGGTTGCGGCCGAGCAGGGCCGACGCGGCCGAGGGTCGGTAGCGCACACCGCGCAGTGCGAGCGGGATGAGCGCGACGATGACGATGGCGTTGAAGATCACCGCCGACAGGATGGCCGATGCGGGCGAGTGCAGGCCCATGATGTTGAGCGCGGAGAGGCCGGGGAAGGCCGCCACGAACATCGCCGGGATGATCGCGAAGTACTTCGCGACGTCGTTGGCGATGGAGAACGTGGTGAGCGCTCCGCGCGTGATGAGCAACTGCTTGCCGATGCGCACGATGTCGATCAGCTTGGTCGGGTCGGAGTCGAGGTCGACCATGTTGCCCGCCTCCTTCGCGGCCGACGTGCCCGTGTTCATGGCCACCCCGACGTCGGCCTGGGCGAGGGCCGGGGCGTCGTTCGTGCCGTCGCCCGTCATGGCGACCAGGGCGCCGCCCTCCTGCTCGCGCCGGATGAGCGCGAGCTTGTCCTCGGGCTTCGCCTCGGCGAGGAAGTCGTCCACGCCGGCCTCCGCCGCGATCGCCTTCGCCGTCAGGGGGTTGTCGCCGGTGACCATGACGGTGCGGATGCCCATCCTGCGCAGGTCGGCGAACCGTTCGGCGAGCCCCTCCTTCACGACGTCCTTGAGGTAGATCGTGCCCAGCAGGGCGGCGCTGCCGTCGGCCCCGCGTGTCGCGACGGCGAGCGGCGTGCCGCCGACCTGCGAGATGCGCTCCACCTCGGCGTCCAGCTCGGCCAGTGCGGCGGAGGAGGGCGGTGTCGCGCCTGCCGCGGCCGCGCACTCGCGCACCCAGGCGACGACGGCGCTCGCCGCACCCTTGCGCACCTGCGAGCCGTCGGGGAGGTCGAGGCCGCTCATCCTGGTCTGGGCCGTGAAGGGGACGATCTCGCCCTCGACGGTCGTGGGCGTCTCGTGCCCGAGCGATGCAGCGAGGTCGAGCACCGACACGCCTTCCGGCGTCGGGTCGCTGAGCGAGGAGAGAGCGGCCGCACGGATGAGATCCTCCGGATCGGCCCCTCCGATCGCGGTGAACTCGCTCGCGCGCCGGTTGCCGTAGGTGATCGTGCCGGTCTTGTCGAGCAGCAGCGTCGTGACGTCGCCCGCGGCTTCGACCGCTCGGCCGGACATCGCGAGCACGTTGTGCTGCACGAGCCGGTCCATTCCGGCGATCCCGATCGCGGAGATGAGCGCGCCGATGGTCGTCGGGATGAGGCACACCAGCAGGGCGATGAGCACCGGGACGGTCGGGGCCGCGTCGGAGTAGCCGGCGACGGGCTGCAGCACGAGCACGACGATGACGAAGATGATCGAGAGGCTGGCCAGCAGGATGTTGAGGGCGATCTCGTTCGGCGTCTTCTGTCGCGACGCGCCCTCCACGAGCGCGATCATCCGGTCGACGAAGGTCTCGCCGGGCTTCGACGTGATACGCACGACGATGCGGTCGGAGAGCACGCGCGTGCCGCCGGTGACGGCACTGCGGTCGCCGCCGGACTCGCGGACGACGGGGGCGGACTCGCCGGTGATGGCGGACTCGTCCACGGTCGCGATGCCGCGGATCACGTCGCCGTCGCCGGGAATCGCCTCGCCCGCCGCAATGACGACCACGTCGCCCAGGGCGAGCTCGCTCGACGCGACCTGTTCGAGCGCGGCGGACGCGGCCTCAGGGTCGGCCTGTTCGTCGAAGCCCACGACGCGGTTCGCGAGGGTGGTGGAGCGGGTGGCGCGCAGCGTGGCCGCCTGGGCCTTACCGCGGCCCTCGGCCACCGACTCCGCCAGATTGGCGAACACGACGGTGAGCCAGAGCCAGACGGCGATGCTCCACGTGAAGGCCAGGGCCGCCGGGCCGGCGCCTCCTGCGCCGAGGAACGGCTGGGCGATGGCGACCACGGTGGTCAGAGCCGCGCCGACCTCCACGATGAACATGACCGGGTTGCGCCACATCAGGCGAGGGTCGAGTTTGCGCAGTGCGCCGGGGAGGGAGGCGATCAACTGGGCGCCACTGAAGGCGCCGGAGGGGCGGGTGCGCTCCTGGGGGGCGCGCATGCCGCGATGAGGGGTGAGTGTGGTCATGGTGTCACTGGAGCCCTTCCGCCAGGGGACCCAGCGCGAGAACGGGGAAATAGGTGAGTGCGGAGACCAGCACGACCGTGCCGATCATCAGGCCGACGAACTGCGGCCGGTGCGTCGGGAGCGTTCCTGCCGTGGCGGGGACGCGCCCCTGGGCCGCGAACGAGCCGGCGAGCGCCAGAACGAACACGATCGGCAGGAAACGGCCGAGGAACATCGCGACGCCGAGGGCCGTGTTCAGCCAGGGGGTCGCCGCCGTGAGCCCGGCGAAGGCCGAGCCGTTGTTGTTCGCGGCGGAGGTGAAGGCGTAGAGCACCTCACTGAACCCGTGCAGTCCGGGATTGAGGATGGACGTCTTCTCGATGTCCGCCCGGACGGCCGGGATCGCGAAGCTGAGCCCGGTGCCCAGGAGCACCAGCGTCGGTGTGGTCAGGATGTAGAGGCTCGCCAGCTTGATCTCCCGCGGTCCGAGCTTCTTGCCGAGATACTCCGGCGTGCGGCCGACCATCAGCCCCGCGACGAAGACGGCGATGATCGCGATGACCAGGATGCCGTAGAGCCCCGAGCCGACGCCTCCGGGCACGATCTCGCCCAGCATCATGTTGATCATCGCCATCATCCCGCCGAGCGGGCTGTAGCTGTCGAGCATGGAGTTCACGGCGCCGGTCGATGTGGCGGTGCTCGTGGTGTTGAACAGTGTCGACCCGAGCACGCCGAAGGCCGTCTCCTTGCCCTCCATCGATCCGCTGGCGGCCTCGAACAGCGTCATGCCGACGAGCGACACCAGGAACAGGGTCCCCATCGTCGCCAGGATCGCGTATCCCTGCCGCTTGTCGCCGACCATCGTGCCGAAGGTGCGCGGCAGCGAGAAGGGGATCAGGAGCATGAGCAGCACCTCGACGAGGTTCGTCCATGCGGTCGGGTTCTCGAACGGGTGCGCGGAGTTGGCGTTGTAGAAGCCGCCGCCGTTGGTGCCGAGCAGCTTGATCGCCTCCTGCGAGGCGACCGGTCCGCCCGGGATCGACTGGGCGGCTCCGGTGAGGGTCGTCACGTGCTCGAACCCGTTGACGTTCTGCACGACCCCGCCCGCGATCAGGACGACGGCCGCGACGACCGAGAGCGGCAGCAGGATGCGCACGGTGCCGCGCATCATGTCCACCCAGAAGTTGCCGATCGTCCCGGTCGATCGCGACGCGAACCCGCGCACCAGTGCGACGGCGACGGCCATGCCGACGGCGGCGGAGACGAAGTTCTGCACCGCCAATCCGGCGAACTGCACGGTGTACCCCAGCGTGGCGTCCGGCGAGTACGACTGCCAGTTCGTGTTCGTCACGAACGAGATCGCGGTGTTGAACGCGGTCCCTTCCGGCACCGCGGGCATCCCCAGCGAGTAGGGCAGGAACTCCTGCAGCCGCTGGAGACCGTAGACGATCAGGATGCCGACGACCGAGAAGGCCAGCACGCCGCGCAGGTACGCGGGCCAGGTCTGGCCGCTGCGCGCATCCACGCCGATCAGCCGGTAGACGCCCCGCTCGACGGCCAGGTCGCGGTCGGTGGTGTACACGCGCGCCATGTAGTCCCCCAGGGGGCGGTAGGCGACGGCGAGCAGGAGGATGAGCGTCGCCAACTGGGCGACGAACAGCCAGGTGCCCGTCACGGAGTCCGCGCCCATCTCAGAACCGCTCCGGCTTCACGAGCGCCACCACCAGGTAGGCGACGGCGGCCACGGCGAGCAGCGCCGCGACCGCATCGATCACGATCACAGCTTCTCGACCCCCCGGCCGGCCAGACCCACGACGAGCGCGAGCACGACCACTCCGAGGAGGTAGACGATGTCCAGCACGACTCTCTCCATCCACGAGGACGCCCCGGCCGATCGACCGGGGCAGGAGAGAGTCCACACCCGTGCGGGGCGCACGGAGGCGCTCCTAACGCATCCCTAACGCCCCGCTGCGGAATCCTTGCGGATCGCTCGCGCTAGCTCGCGACCGCCAGCGCCGCTGCCCCCAGGATGCCCGCGTTGTTGCGGTGGACAGCCGGGACGATCTCGGTCTTCAGCTTCAGCAGCGGGAGGAACTCCTGGTAGTTCTTCGAGACGCCGCCGCCGACGATGAACAGGTCGGGGGTGAACAGGAACTCGAGGGTGGAGTAGTACTTCTGGAGGCGCTTGGCCCACTTCTCCCAGCTCAGGTCGTCGCGCTCCTTGGCGGAGTAGGCGGCGCGCGACTCGGCGTCGTGGCCGTCGACCTCGAGGTGCCCGAGCTCGGCGTTGGGGATGAGCACACCGTCGTAGATGAGGGCGGAGCCGATGCCGGTGCCCAGTGTCGTCATGATGACCAACCCGTCCTTGCCCTTCGCGGCACCGAAGCGGGTCTCCGCGTATCCGGCGGCGTCGGCGTCGTTGACGAAGTGGATGTCGCGGCCCAGCGCCTTCTCGAACAGATCCTCGGCGTGCAGGTCGATCCATTTCTTGGAGACGTTCGCGGCCGAGAGGGTGACGCCGTGGCTGACGATGGCGGGGAAGCAGACGCCGACGGGCGCGTCGGGCTCCTCCGCCGCCAGCTGGTCGACGATCTGCGTGGTGACCTCGACGATGCCGTCGGGCTCGCCGCCCTCGGGCGTCGGCAGCTTGACGCGGTCGCTGATCAGCTCCCCGGTCTCGAGGTCGACCAGCCCTCCCTTGATTCCCGTTCCGCCGATGTCGATGCCGATTGCGTGCTTCTGACCGCTCATGCCCACGAATCTACCGCGGGTCGCGGGCGGAGGGCGCGAGGGTGGCCGTCGCGAGCGGCAGGAACAGGTCGTCGACGATGGCGACCAGCGTCTCGTCCGCCGGCGGCTGGAGCGTCATCAGCATCTCGTGCCGGAGGGCCATCGTCGGCAGGCCGGCCACGATGTCGGGCAGGCGGCTGCGATCGATCTCCCCGCGGGCGTCGGCACGGTCGAGGATCTCGTCCAGCATGGACGGGCCCGGGGCGATGAGGCGCTCGCGAAGTCCTGCCACGCCGCCTTCCGCCTCGCTGACGATGCCGGAGAACCGCAGCATGATGAGCGCGACGAGCCCGCTGCGCCGCGCACTGAACTGGCGGAGGAGGTCGAGTACGTCGGCGCGGAGGCTGCCGCGGTCGGGGACGTCGATCGGGTCGCCGTCGTAGTGCGCGCGGATGGCGGCCATCGCCAGGTCGCTCCTGGTCGGCCAGCGGCGGGCGATGACCGGCCGGCTCGTCCCCGCGCGCGCCGCGACGGCCTCCATCGTAAGCGCCGCGTACCCGTTGGCGTCGAGCTCCTCCCAGGCGGCGTCGAGGAGCGCGCTCTCGAGCTCCGCTCCGCGCCGGCGGCGAGAAGGTGAGGAATTAGAGTCCATTTGCGCATCTTATCCGATCGGCGTATGGTCGGCGTTTAGATACATACACGCATCTTAAGGAGTGGGCTCATGGCAGCGGAGAAACTCGACAGGACCGTGGTCCGCACGGCGACAGCCTTGGTCGTCGGAGCGCTCGCGGTGGTCTTCGACACGACCATCCTCAGCATCGCCCTGCACTCGCTGGCGACCGACCTGCGCACGGACGTCGCGCACATCCAATGGGTGACGACGGGATACCTGCTGGCGCTCGCCGCGACCGTGCCGCTGTCGGCATGGTGCCTCGCCCGGTTCGGCGGCAAGCGTGTCTGGATGGCGGCCCTCGGGATCTTCCTCCTCGGCTCGATCCTGTCCGGCCTCGCGTGGAATGCCGACAGCCTCATCGCCTTCCGTGTGCTCCAGGGCGTCGGGGGAGGTCTCATGCTGCCGGTGATGACCACGATGGTGATGGAGGTCGCGGGCGGGAGACAACTGGGGCGCGTCACCGCCGTGGTGGGTCTGCCCGCGATGGCCGGTCCGGTGCTCGGCCCGGTGCTCGGCGGCCTCATCCTCGCCGTCGGCGACTGGCGCTGGGTGTTCTGGGTCAACATCCCCTTCTGTGTCGTCGGACTGATCCTGGCCTGGCGCATGCTGCCCTCCGACCGTGGGCGCGATCCGCGTCGCCGCCTCGACATCGTCGGCGTCCTGCTCCTCGTGCCCGGTCTGGCCGGTCTCCTCCTGGGACTCTCCGACTCCGTGCTCGACGGCGGCTTCGCCCGGGCCGACGCGTGGATCCCGCTGGTGGCGGGCGCCGTGCTCGTCGCGGGCTTCGGATTCTGGGCGGTCCACCGTCGCGGGGACGCGCTGGTCGATGTGCGGCTGCTGCGGGTGCGGTCGGTGTGGTCGGCCTCCACCCTCCTCTTCCTCTCCGGTGTCGCCCTCTACGGTGCGATGCTGCTCCTTCCGCTGTTCTTCCAGCAGATGCGCGGTGTGGACGCGCTCGGCGCCGGGCTTCTCCTGGTGTCCCAGGGGCTCGGGATGCTCGCCTGCCGCCCGCTCGCCGGGCGACTGATCGACCGGATCGGTGCGCGCTGGATCGCTGTGGTCGGCTTCGCGATCGTCGCGGTCGCGACCGTGCCGTTCGCGCTCGGACTGCCGGCGTCGGCCGACCCGCTGCTGCTCGTCGCGCTGTTCGTCCGCGGCTTCGGTCTCGGCGCGGTCACGATGCCGCTCATGGTCGCCTCCTATCAGGGACTGAGCGGCGAGCAGATCGCCCACTCCAGCATCCTCACGCGCACCGCGCAGCAACTCGGCGGCTCGTTCGGCACGGCGGTGTTCGCCGTGCTGCTGCAGGCGGCGGTGCTCGGCGGGTCCACGCTCGACGCTGCCTTCTCGTCCGCCTTCTGGGTGGCGGTCGGCGCCACGGTGCTGGGCGTGGCGATCGCGTTCGTGCTGCCGTCCGCCGGGCCGAGGCGCCCGCAGGATGCGGGCGCGGTCGCGCCGGCCCCGGTCGCGGAGCCGGTCGCCGGCCCCGCGGTCAGGGGAGCGTGAGCACCTCGGCGCCGCGCTCGGTGACGACGAGCGTGTGCTCGAACTGGGCTGTCATGCTGCGGTCGCGCGTCACGACGGTCCAGTCGTCCGCCCACATGTCCCACTCGTGCGTCCCGAGGGTGAGCATGGGCTCGATCGTGAACACCATCCCCACCTCCATCACGTCGTCGTAGGCCGGAGCCGAGTCGTAGTGGGGGATGATCAGGCCCGAGTGGAACGTGGCGCCTACGCCGTGCCCGGTGAAGTCGCGCACGACCCCGTAGCCGAAGCGCTTGGCGTACGACTCGATGGCCCGCCCGATGACGTTGACCTGGCGGCCGGGGGCGACGGTCTTGATGCCGCGGTTCAGCGCCTCGCGGGTGCGCTCGACGAGGAGGGTGACCTCCTCGCTCGCGGTGCCCGCGATGAAGGTCTGGTTGCTGTCGCCGTGGAAACCGTCCTTGTACGCGGTGATGTCGATGTTGACGATGTCGCCCTCCTCGATCACGGTGTCGTCCGGGATGCCGTGGCACACCACCTCGTTGACCGAGCTGCAGATCGACTTCGGGTACCCGCGGTAGCCGAGCGTCGACGGGTAGGCGTCGTGCGCGATCAGGAACTCGTGCCCGATCGCGTCCAGCTCCTCGGTGGTCACGCCCGGCCGCACCGCCTCGCCGACCAGGGCGATCGCCTGCGCGGCGATCCGCCCCGACGCCCGGATGAGCGCGATCTCGTCGGGCGAGTACACGTCGCCGCGCGTGTTGGGCGCGGGCGAGGGCTTCCCGACGTACTCGGGCCGCGGGATGCGCGCGGGCACGGGACGCGTCGCGGTGACACGACCGGGGATCAGGTGGCCGGCGGAATCCTTGGGCATAGGATCAAGCTTATGACCGGTGAGAACGAGTACGGCATCACGCAGGACGCGGAGCACAAGTACTGGTACAACATGAAGACCGGCGCCGTGGAGCAGGGCTTCCTGTCCCCGGCGCCTGATCGCGTCGGGCCGTTTGACACTCGCGAGGAGGCCGAGCACGCGCTCGAGAAGCTGCGCGAGAACAGTGCCAAGTGGGCCGAGGAGGACGCGGCCGACGGCCGCTGACCTCTTCTAGAAGCTGTGGTCCGGCCCGGGGAACGCGCCGGACTGCACGTCCGCCTTGTACGCCGCGGCGGCGCCCGAGAGCACCGTCTTGAGGTCGGCGTACTGCTTGACGAAGCTCGGCACGCGGCCGGTCGTGAAGCCGGCCCAGTCCGTCCACACCAGCAGCTGACCGTCGACGTGCGGGCCCGCGCCGACGCCGATCGTGGGAATGCGCAGCTCCTGCGTGACACGCTGCGCCACCGCGGCCGGGACCATCTCGAGCACGACGGCGAACGCGCCCGCATCCTCCACGGCGTGCGCATCGGCCAGCAGCTGCTCGGCTCCCTCGCCGCGACCCTGGATCAGGTGGCCGCCGAGCCCGTGCTCGCTCTGCGGTGTGAACCCGATGTGCGCCATCACCGGGATGCCCGCATCCACGATGCGCCGGATCTGGTCGGCGCTGCGCACGCCGCCCTCCAGCTTGACCGCGTGGGCGCCGGTCTCCTTCATGAACCGGACCGCGGTGTGCAGCGCGTCCTCCACCCCCGTCTCGTACGAGCCGAACGGCATGTCGGCGACCACGAAGGCGCGCTTGACGGCCTTCGCCACCGCGCGGGTGAGCGGGATGAGCTCGTCGACCGTGACCGGGAGGGTCGTGTCGTAGCCCAGCACGTTGTTGCCCGCCGAGTCCCCGACGAGCAGGAAGTCGATCCCGGCCTCGTCGAAGATCTGCGCCGTGAGCATGTCGTAGCTGGTGAGGCCGGTGAACGACGAGCCCTCGTCCTTCGCCGCCTGGAAGTGCCGCGTGCGCACGCGCTTGAGCGACTGCATCGACGGGGTGGCGGGGTGGACGCTCGGAACGGGTGACTGCTCGGTCATGCGCCTCAGTCTAGTGACGCGTCCCGAGCCCGTTCGGAGCCCCGGAACCACTAGTCTGGAGGGGCTGACGAAAGGGGCAGGATGGACAAGCAGCGCGACTTCGTTCTTCGGACGATCGAGGAACGTGGCATCAAGTTCGTGAGGCTGTGGTTCACCGACGTCGTCGGCACTCTGAAGTCGGTCGCCATCGCGCCGGCGGAGGTCGAGGGCGCGTTCAGCGAGGGCCTCGGCTTCGACGGCTCCGCGATCGAGGGTCTCACGCGCGCGTACGAGTCCGACCTGCTGGCGCACCCCGACCCCACGACGTTCCAGATCCTCCCGTGGCGCGGGGAGATCGATCCGACGGCGCGGATGTTCTGCGACATCACGACGCCCGACGGCCAGCCGTCCGTCTCCGACCCGCGCAACGTGCTCAAGCGCACGCTCGAGAAGGCGGCCGACCGCGGCTTCACCTTCTACACGCACCCGGAGATCGAGTTCTACCTGCTGAAGTCGTCCGCCTTCGACGAGAACGGCCCCGAGCCGGTCGACTCCGCCGGCTACTTCGACAACGTCCCGGGCGGCACCGCGCACGACTTCCGCCGGCGGTCCGTGCGGATGCTGGAGGATCTCGGCATCTCGGTCGAATTCAGCCACCACGAGGCGGGCCCCGGCCAGAACGAGATCGACCTGCGCTACGCGGACGCCCTCACCACGGCCGACAACATCATGACGTTCCGCACCGTCGTCAAAGAGGTCGCGATCGAGCAGGGCGTCTACGCGACGTTCATGCCGAAGCCGCTGTCGGGCCAGCCCGGCAGCGGGATGCACACCCACATGTCGCTCTTCGAGGGTGACACGAACGCGTTCTTCGAGGCCGGCGCGCAGTACCAGCTCTCGAAGGTGGGCCGCCAGTTCATCGCGGGGCTGCTGAAGCACGCGCCCGAGATCACGGCGGTGACGAACCAGTTCGTCAACTCCTACAAGCGCCTGTGGGGCGGCGACGAGGCGCCCAGCTTCGTCTGCTGGGGCCACAACAACCGTTCGGCGCTCGTGCGCGTGCCGCTCTACAAGCCCAACAAGGGCCAGAGCTCGCGCGTCGAGTACCGCGCCATCGACTCCGCCGCCAACCCGTACCTCGCCTTCTCGCTCATGCTGGCCGCGGGCCTCAAGGGCATCGAGGGCCAGTACGAGCTGCCGCCGGAGGCGGAGGACAACGTGTGGGCCCTGAGCGACACGGAGCGCCGTGCCCTCGGCTACAACCAGCTGCCGGCGAGCCTGGACCACGCCATCTCGCTGATGGAGGAGTCCGAGCTGGTCGCGGAGACGCTGGGGGAGCAGGTCTTCAACTACGTGCTCCTCAACAAGCGCAAAGACTGGGCGGAGTACCGCGCACAGGTCACGCCGTACGAGCTGCGGACCAACCTCGAGATCCTCTGACCCGGTCGTGTCGCGCGAGCAGCTCTCCCTCACGGTGCTGGCGCGCGCCGGCTTCGTCGGGCTGAGCTCCGTCCGGGCCGAGCTCGACGAGCTGGCCGCCCTCACGGGGTTCCCGGTCGACGACCTCCTGCCCCCGCTGAGCGCCGCCGCGGATCCGGACAACGCGCTGGCTCTCGCGCTGCGTCTCCTGCAGCACGCGCCGGTGCAGAGCGCGCGCTACGTCCCGTCGCGCAACGACGCACGCAGAGTGCTGCGGGTGATCGGGGCGTCGGAGGGCGCGGCCGAGTTCTTCCTGCGGCAGCCCGCCGAGCTCGCCGCACTCGATCACCCGGTCACGGCGCTTCCGACCGCGGACGAGCTCCGGCTCGACCTCCTCGATTCGGTGGGGGCGGTAGACGGCTTCGCCGCACTCGTCGAGGAGCAGGCCTGGACCGCGCTGCGGGTCCGCTACCGTCGGCGCCTCGTGCAGATCGCGAGCTTCGACCTCGAGCAGGAGGACCCGGTCGCCGGCTTCGACGCCGTGGCCGCAGCGCTCTCCGACCTGGCCGCGGCCGCGTTGGAGGCGTCCCTCGCCGTCGCGCGCCGCCAGACCAGCGGCACCGGACCCGGACGCTTCCCGGAGGACGAGGTGCGCGCCACCCGGTTCTCGATCATCGGGATGGGCAAGGCCGGTGCCCGGGAGCTCAACTACGTCAGCGACGTCGACGTCATCTTCGTCACCGAAGGCGACGACGAGGCCGGGCTGAGCGGAGGCCGCGCGGTCGACATCGCGACGCGGCTCGCGATGCTCACGATGCGCGGCATCCACGAGCCGGCCATCGAGCCGGGTCTGTGGGAGGTCGACCCCAATCTGCGTCCGGAGGGCAAGGACGGCGCCCTCGTGCGCACACTCGAGTCGCACGTCGCCTACTACGACCGCTGGGCCAAGGGCTGGGAGTTCCAGGCTCTGCTCAAGGCACGCCCGCTCGCCGGAGACCCGGGGCTGGGGGAGCGCTATCTTGCGGCGCTCGCACCCAAGGTGTGGAGCAGCGCGTCGCGCGAGAACTTCGTCGAGTCGGTGCAGCGGATGCGCGAGCGCGTCACCGAGCACATCCCGGACGACGAGGTCCACTACCAGCTGAAGCTCGGACCGGGCGGGTTGCGCGACGTGGAGTTCACCGTGCAGCTGCTCCAGCTCGTACACGGCCAGACCGACGACCAGGTGCGGCAGCGCGACACGCTCTCGGCCCTCGCCGCCCTGGCCGCGCAGGGGTACATCGGCCGAGAGGAGGCGGCGGCGTTCGCGCAGGACTACCGCACGCTGCGGCTGATCGAGCACCGCATCCAGCTGCGGCACCTGAGCCGCACCCATCTGATGCCCCGTGACGAGGGCGACCAGCGCATCCTGGCGCGAGCGACGGGCCTCGCGCCGAGCGCCGCCCAGCTGTTCGCCCGCTGGAACGAGATCAAGCACCGCGTGCGCGGGCTGCACGAGCGGCTCTTCTACCGTCCGCTGCTCAGCGCCGTCGCGGCCACGCCGAGCGAGGACTTCGCGCTCACGAGCGCCCAGGCCGAGGCGCGGCTCGCAGCGATCGGTTTCCGCGACCCGCGCGGGGCGCTCGCCCACATCGGGGCGCTCACCTCGGGGGTCTCGCGGCGCGCGACCATCCAGCGCCACCTGCTGCCGGTGATGCTGCAGTGGTTCGCCGACGGCGCGGATCCCGATTACGGTCTCCTGACCTTCCGCCGTCTCAGCGAGGATCTCGGCTCCACGCACTGGTACCTGCGGATGCTGCGCGATTCCACCGGAGCGGCCGAGCGTCTGACCCGGGTGCTCTCGGGATCGCGATTCGCCGGTGAGCTTCTGGGACGCATCCCCGAGTCGGTCGCCTGGCTCGAGACGGAGGACGAGCTGCGCCCGCGCTCGGCCGAGCTGCTCCGGGAGGAGACGGCGGCCATCCTGGCGCGCCACGATTCCGCGGAGACGGCGGCCGCCGCTCTGCGCGCGGTGCGTCGTCGGGAGGTGCTGAGGCTGGCGTTCTCGGGCATCCTGGGCTTCGCGACGATCGAGGAGCTGGCGCACGGGTTGAGCGCCGTCACCGAGAACGTGATCGCCGGCGTGCTGGCCGCGATCCGCGCGGCGCGCGGCGACGCGGACGCGTTCGAGTTCGCCGTGATCGGCATGGGGCGGTTCGGCGGACGCGAGCTGGGGTTCGGCTCGGACGCGGACGTCATGTACGTCTTCCGTCCGCTCACCGCCGAGCAGGACGAAGCGCATCGCGCCGCCCTCGCGATCGTCTCGGACCTCTCGCGACTCACCGAGGACAACATCCTCCCGCTCGACCTCGACATCGGGCTCCGCCCCGAGGGCAAGAACGGCACCCCGGTGCGCTCGCTGGACTCGTACCGCGCGTACTACGAGCGCTGGTCGCTGACCTGGGAGGCGCAGGCCCTCCTGCGCGCGCGGGGCGTCGCCGGAGACGAGGCCCTCCTCGACGCCTTCGACGCTCTCGCCGACGAGGTCCGCTACCCGGCCGAGATCGGCGAGCGCCAGATCCGCGAGGTCAAGCGCATCAAGGCCCGCGTCGAGAACGAGCGCCTGCCGCAGGGCGCCGATCCCTCCCGCCACCTGAAGCTCGGCCGCGGCTCCCTCAGCGACGTCGAGTGGTTCGTGCAGCTCATCCAGCTGGAGCACGGCGCGGCGATCCCGGCCCTGCGCACACCGAGCACCCTCGACGCCCTCGCCGTCGCCGCCGAGCACGGCTTCGTCACCGAGGAGGACGCCGCCAAGCTCCGCGAGGCGTGGGTCTTCGCCTCACGCGCCCGCTCGGCGATGACCCTCTGGACGAACAAGACCGCCGATGTCCTCCCCTCCGACCGTGTCGCCCTCGACGGCGTCGCCCGCCTGATGGAGTACCCGCCGGGCTCCGCGACCCGGCTGGAGGAGGACTACCTCGCCGTCACCCGCCGTGCCCGCGCCGTCTTCGAGCGCAGCTTCTACGGCATCCAGGAGCGGCCGGCACCCACGGGCTGAGCTGGTTCGACTGTCCTCGGCCGGGGCCCGCGGTCTCGCATTGGGAGACTCCGCACAGGTCGCTACAGTCGAAGCGATGGTGGACACGAAGCAGACGAAGACGATCGGCGAGCATCACGTTGCTGCCGAGCTGGCGCGGCGCGGATGGGCGCCGGCGCTCACTCGCGATGGTCTCGAGCGCACGGACATCCTCGCGGTACTGGCCGAGGGCGATCAGCGTCGTCTGGTCGAGATTCAAGTGAAGGCAGCGCGTGGACCGAAGCTCGATGGAATCAGCTGGCCCCTGGGCTCCAAATCCCAGGGGCCGAGTCGTGGGTCCCAGGAGTTCTTCGTGATGGTCGCTGTTCCGCACGACCTGGCGTTGCCGCCACGCAGTTACGTAGTGCCGAGGATCCACGTGGCGGCTGCCGCCTGGATCGAGCACATGAACTGGCTCACCCTTCCGGGGATTCCCGCTGGTCAGCGCAATGCCACTGCGGACCGAGCCAGGGTGTCCGTGCCGACGTTCGCAGGATACGAAGACCGCTGGGATCTGTTGCTGGACGCCCAGGAGAACGCGCCCGTCTTGCTGCCCGCACGGTTCAGGGCGTGGGCGCTCGAGTCCGATCGAGTCGGACTCCCGCCTGGGCATGAGTGGCGCGAGGCGTTGCCGGTCTGGTAGCTCAGCCTTTTCGGTTCGCGAACGGCCATCGCCCGACGTCGGTGACGAACGCCGCGCTGAGGCGCGATTCTTCGGCTTTGACCATGTCGTCCGGCACGACTTTCCGACAGACGAGCACGTCGGCGTGATCGGCGAGCTGCCAGATGGAGAGACCTCCACGTTCGGCGGTACGCCCGCGGTGCGCAGTTCGACGGTCCAACTACGTCGAACGAACGCCCTGTCGGCAGGTGGAGACGTGCGCACCCCGTCAATTACCGTGGCTGAATGAGCGTCGCGAAGTACCACCACATCAATCCGCGCTTCGTCCTCCAAGGATTCGCCGACGAGGGCGGGCGGATCAAGACGGTTCGTCTGCCGGAACGCAGCAGTTTCATCTCGTTGGTCGAGAACACCGGCGGCGAGAATCACTTGAACTCGCTACCCGGCCATCCGAACGGCTCGGATGTGTTCGAGAAGGCGCTCGGGTCGGGAATCGAGGCGGAGACCGCTGAACTCTTCGAGCGGGTTGTCGGGGGTGAATGGCCGCTCCCTAAGGAGGATCGGGACACGCTTGCCGAGTTCCTCGCGCTGCAAATGCTCCGTGGGCCGGAACAGCGCAGACTCATGCAGTCGACAGCCGCGGAGCTGTTCTCCACAGCGGCTGGCCAGTTGGGCCGAGAGGACTTCGCTCGGTGGGCCTCCGACACCGCAGGACGTCCACTCAGCACTGCCGAGATCGACGAGGCCTGGGCGCTCGTTCTCGAGCCTGACGGCTTCGCACTGTCGTACACCGCTCGCGACCACATCGAACTGATGGGCGAGTTGACCTCACCGGTTGCAGGGTTCCTCGCGACCCGACCCTGGACACTGGTTCACTTCGCTGAGCCGGGGCTCATTACGTCCGACGCTCCCGTGTCGTTGGTGGCTCACGAACAGTTCGGCGCAGCGATGGGGGTCGGGGTTGCCACAGCTCGACTCGTGCTCTACCCGATGACTCGCACTATCGGTCTCGTGATGCGAAACCCCCTCGACGGGCGCTACTCGACTCATGACCTTGACGGACTGATCGCGACGTCCCGTTCGGGGGCCCTCGACGATCGATCATCGGGCACGCAGGCGATGAGGAAAGAGTTCAATGTGCGCACGGCCGCCAACTCGGTCCGCAACCTCTATCACCATCCGGATGACTCCCGGTCCGTACCGCCTGCATATCGAGAGAAGCAGGATTGAGCGCCACGGTCATTTGGTGCGCTCCAAGCCACCAGTCGCGCAGCTGACACATCTCGACCCTGGGGCAGTCCGCCTGATCGACCATCGCGGTGGATAGGGCTCTGCAGACCTGATGGAGCGGGGACACGAAGAAGCCCCGACTTCCCTGGAAAACCAGGGGAGCCGGGGCTTCCCGAGAGGTGCTCGTCGGGCCTTGGTGGGCCCCGTCACGCCTCGTCAGGTCTCGTCAGACGCCGAAGTACAGCTCGTACTCGAACGGGTGCGGACGCTGCGCGAGCGGCTTGATCTCCTTCTCGCGCTTGTACTCGATCCAGGTCTCGATGAGCTCCGGGGTGAACACGCCGCCCGCGGTGAGGAAGTCGTGGTCGGCCTCGAGCGCGTCGAGGGCCTCGGCGAGGGTGCCGGGGACCTGGGGGATGTTCTTGGCCTCCTCCGGCGGGAGCTCGTAGAGGTCCTTGTCGACCGGCTCGTGCGGCTCGATGCGGTTCTTGATGCCGTCGAGGCCGGCCATGAGCTGGGCGGCGAAGGCGAGGTACGGGTTGCCCGACGCGTCCGGCGCGCGGAACTCGATGCGCTTGGCCTTCGGGTTGGTGCCCGTGATCGGGATGCGGATCGAGGCGGAGCGGTTGCCGGCCGAGTAGACCAGGTTGACCGGGGCCTCGAAGCCGGGGACCAGGCGGTGGAACGAGTTCACCGTCGGGTTCGTGAAGGCGAGAACCGCGGGGGCGTGCTTGAGCAGGCCGCCGATGTACCAGCGGGCGATGTCGGAGAGGCCGCCGTAGCCCGACTCGTCGTAGAACAGCGGCTTGCCGTCGTTCCACAGCGACTGGTGGGTGTGCATGCCCGAGCCGTTGTCGCCGAAGAGCGGCTTCGGCATGAAGGTCGCGACCTTGCCCCACTGCTCGGCCGTGTTCTTCACGATGTACTTGAACTTGAGGATGTCGTCCGCGGCCGCGACCATGGTGTCGAAGCGGTAGTTGATCTCGGCCTGGCCGCCAGTGCCCACCTCGTGGTGCGCGCGCTCCAGGATGAGTCCGGCGTCGATGAGCTTGAGCGAGATGTCGTCGCGCAGGTCGGCCTGCTTGTCGACCGGGCTGACCGGGAAGTAGCCGCCCTTGTACGGGGTCTTGTTGGCGAGGTTGCCGCCCTCTTCGACGCGGCCGGTGTTCCAGGCGCCCTCCTCGGAGTCCACCGAGTAGAAGGACGAGTGCTGGTTGACCTCGTAGCGCACGTCGTCGAAGATGTAGAACTCCGCCTCGGGGGCGAAGAACGCGGTGTCCGCGATGCCGGTGGAGGCGAGGTACTTCTCCGCCTTCTTGGCGACCTGGCGCGGGTCCTTCGCGTAGATCTCGCCGTTGCGCGGGTTGTAGATGTCGAAGACCATGATCAGGGTGCGCTCGACACGGAACGGGTCGATGTAAGCGGTCGACACGTCCGGGATGAGCTGCATGTCCGACTCGTGGATCGACGCGAAGCCGCGGATCGAGGAGCCGTCGAAGAGCTGACCGACCGAGAAGAACTCCTCGTCGACGGTCGAAGCGGGAATGTTGAAGTGCTGCTGCACACCGGGCAGGTCGGTGAAGCGGATATCAAGGAACTTGACGTCGGTGTCCTTGATGAACTTGAGCACCTCGGAAGAATCACGGAACATACGGAGGACTCCCAATGGCTTGCGGTGACCGGACTGCGCGTGCAGTCCCACACCCACGGTAGGGGGAGGCCGTTTCCCCGGGGTGACGCAAATGTTTCCGGCATGTTACGCGTACCGGCCCCGGGTAAACTCGACGGGTGCCCCAGAACCCCGTCCCGAACCGCTCCGGCGACATCGCCCCCAGCCGCTATCCCGGTGAACGCCTCGGACTCCCGGAGGTCGGGCCGCGCTCGGTGGCACGTTTCGGCCGCCGCCTCGGGGCGATCGTGATCGACTGGGCGATCGCCTCGTTCCTCTCGTTCGCGTTCTTCCACTACGACGGCTGGGCGAACATCGGCATCTTCGCCCTCATGCAGGTTGTCTTCATCCCGACCATCGGCGGCAGTATCGGGCACCGGATCTTCGGGCTGCGCCTCGTCCCGGTCCGTGGGGGATGGGTGGGTGTCTGGCGTCCGATCGTCCGCACGGCGCTCCTGTGCATCGTCGTCCCCGCGCTCGTGTGGGACTCGGACCAGCGCGGGTTCCACGACAAGATCGCCGGCACCGTGCTGCTGCGCGGCTGAGCGCTGGGAGCCCCGCAGGGTCCCGCAACGCGAGAACGCGCCGTCCCGAGGGGCGGCGCGTTCTCGCATGAGACGACTCAGCGGGCGCGCTGTGCGCGGACCTTCATCGGGTCGATGCCCTTCGGGATGGGGAGCGCGTTCTCGAGCGACTGCAGGCGGTTGCTGATCGCGAGGACCTCCGCCTTGGTCAGGGTGGGCTTGATCTTGGCGAGGGTGCGCGGCACACGGTGCAGCGGGATGGCGTCGCTGTCCGGGCCCACGCTGATGACGGTGACGGGGACGTTGGGGAGCACGCGGGTCACCTTGCGGCGCTCCTCGTCGACCATGCGCTGGGTGCGCGTCTTCGGGCCCTCGCTGATGAGCACGACGCCACCGCGACCCGTGGCACGGTAGACCGCGTCCTGCGTCTTGCTGTTGACGGCGACCGGCATCTCCGAACCGCGCCAGCTGCGCTTGAGCGAGCTGCGCAGAACGGCGCCGACCGCACCGGGCTGTCCCTCGATCTGCGAGTAGGCGGCCCGCTCGGCGCGGCGGCCGAGGATGATGAGCGCCGCCAGCACGCCGCCGAAGACGCCCGCGATGATCCAGAGGACCATCGTGAAGACGTTGCCGCCGGAGAGGAAGATCGCCAGGAGTACGCCCGCGACGATCGGGAGGACGAAGCCCAGGATGATGTAGAGCAGTGCGCGGTCGTCGTAGCGGCGGGTCATCTGGAAGACCTGCCACATCTGCTTCAGCCGACCGGGCTCCTTGCTGGACTTGTCCTTGCGTGCCATACCGACAAGGATACCGTCCCGCACAGCCTTCGGCAGACGCCGTTCGCGGTCAGGAGACGGCCTGCGCGAACCCCAGCGACGCGTCGGCGAGATGCTGCAGGTCGGGCGGGACGGGACGACCCTTCGCCTGCATCGACTGCGCCCAGAGGCGCCCGGCGCGGTAGGACGAGCGCACCAGGGGGCCGGCGAGCACGCCGAGGAACCCGATGGCCTCCGCCTCCGCCTTCAGCTCGACGAACTCGTCCGGATGCACCCAACGGGCCACGGGCAGGTGGCGCGGGCTCGGCCGGAGGTACTGGGTGATCGTGATGATGTCCGTTCCCGCGTCGTGGAGGTCGCGCAGGGCCTGACTGATCTCGGAACGCTCCTCGCCCATCCCGAGGATGAGGTTCGACTTGGTGATGAGCCCGGCGTTCCGGCCCTGGGTCAGCACGTCGAGCGAGCGCTCGTAACGGAACGCGGGCCGGATGCGCTTGAAGATGCGCGGCACCGTCTCCACGTTGTGGGCGAACACCTCCGGCCCGGCGGAGAACACCTCGCCCAGCAGATGCGGGCGCCCGGTGAAGTCCGGCACCAGGATCTCCACGCCGGTCCCGGGGCTCTGCCGGTGGATCTCGCGGATGGTCTCCGCATAGAGCCAGGCACCTTCGTCCTCCAGGTCGTCGCGCGCGACGCCGGTCACGGTGGAGTAGCGCAACCCCATGCGCGCGACGGACTCGGCGACGCGGCGTGGCTCGTCGCGGTCGAACTCGGCGGGCTTACCGGTGTCGATCTGGCAGAAGTCGCAGCGTCGCGTGCACTGCGACCCGCCGATGAGGAAGGTGGCCTCGCGGTCCTCCCAGCACTCGTAGATGTTCGGGCAGCCGGCCTCCTGGCAGACCGTGTGGAGCTCCTCCGTCTTCACGAGCGCGTGCAGCTGGCGGTACTCCGGCCCCATCTTCGCGCGGGTCTTGATCCACTCCGGCTTGCGCTCGATCGGGGTCTGGGCATTGCGGACTTCGAGCCGCAGCATGCGGCGGCCGTCGGGCGCGGCGCTCACGCGGCGGCTCCGGCCGGGAGGACGGACGTGCCCGCAGTGCGCCTGCCGGCGGGGTGGGGCGTGCTCGCGGTGGCGACGTGGCGGTCGAAGGCCTCGACGACGAGGGGCGCGATGTCGCGGGGTGTGACGGTCCGGCCGAGGACGCGCGAGACCGTCGTGACGCCGGCGTCGCGGATGCCGCAGGCGACGATGCGCTCGTACGGTTCGAGATCGTTGGAGCAGTTCAGTGCGAAGCCGTGCATCGTGACGCCGTCGGCGACGCGGATGCCGATCGCCGCGACCTTCTCGTCGCGTCCGTCGCCGCGCATCCACACACCCGAGCGCCCGTCGACCCGCTCGCCCCGTACGCCGACGCCCGCCAGCACATCGATCAGAAGCGCCTCGAGCTGCCGCACGTATCCCACGACATCGATCGGGTCGGGCAGTCGGAGCACCGGGTAGCCGACCAGCTGGCCGGGACCGTGCCACGTGATCTTGCCGCCGCGGTCGACGTCGACGACCGGCGTCCCGTCGACCGGGCGCTCGTCCGCCTCGGTGCGTCTGCCGGCTGTGTAGACCGGTGCGTGCTCGAGCAGCAGCACGGTGTCCGGAGCGCGTCCGGCGGCCACGGCCGCGTGGAGGGAGCGCTGGTGGAGCAGGGCCTCGTCGTAAGGAACGAAGCCGGTGTCGAGTGCGGTCGCGTCGTAGCTGGTCACCGGGACAGCATATATGTACTCAGTCTAAAAAGTTGTCGTCTGGGGTGGATCTCCTCCACAGCCGGTGGGCGACGGCGCGAAGTCCACGGATCTGCGATCGTCGTGCCGGAGCGGGCGAGCGGCCGGTGGGATGGGGGCATGGCAGATCAGCGAGGGGCGGCGCGGCATGCGTCGGACGTGGGCAAGCAGGCGGCGGCGATCGCGGCGTGCATGGGGGTCGAGCGGCGCGAGGTGCTGCGGTCCACGGCGGAGGAGTACGCCGTGGTCGTGCACGGCGGCGAGCTGGCGCGCAGCATGGTGCTCTGCGTACGCAGCGGGATGGGTTTCCCGGACGCCGAGGCGCGGCACGCGATCGTATCGGAGCATCTCGCAACGGTGACGGGGCTGCCCCAGCGTCAGGTGCGGGGGAACCCGATCTGCAGTCGCCTCGACGAGCATCTGCCGGCGGGCAGCCTCCGCTCGCGCGTGCACGCAGGACCGCTGAGCCTCGGCGAGGCAATCACCGTGCTGCTGGCCGTGTTCGACGTGCTGCAGGCAGCTCACCGGGCGGGCTTCGGCGGCCTCGAGCCGAGCGGGGAGCGGATCCGGTTCCGTGCGGACGGCTGCCCGGTGCTCAGTGGGCTCTGGGGCGTCGGGCCGCTGACGCAGGAGAGCGCCGCGCGCGACGCGGAGGCGTTCCTGCGCCTGGTACGGCAGATGGCGTCCGCCGTCGCCGACGGCAGCGGACGTGCCCTGCTCGCCCGGGTGGAGCGGGTCATGGCGCTCGGCGGAGGCGGGCTGCGGGAGGAGCTGCTGACGGTGGCGCCCCCGGTGGCGATGCGATTGACTGCTAGTGGCGCGGCCGACGGGTCGAGGGTGCGAGCGGGTGTGGGCGCCAGTATGGGCACCAGGGCGCATGCCGCCGTTCGCGTCGAGGCCGGATCGCGCGGTCGGCGGTCGGCGGCGGGTGCGAAGCGGCGGCGGAGCGCCCGGTGGGATGTGGTGCTGGACGGGGACCCGTTCGGGGCGGTGCGGACGGCGGTGGTGTCGATGGTCCGGCGTCGGCCGAAGCTCGTCCTCGCGATCGGTGCGCCCGTGGTCACCGGCGTACTGGTCGTGGCGACGGCGCCGCCGTTCGAGGAACAGGGCCCGGCTCGGGACGCTCCCGTGGCGGTGGCGACCGCGCCCTCGGCGTCGTCCTCGCGTGATCCGCGTCCGGCCACGTCGTCGCCCACGCCACGGCCGGCAGCGTCGGGTGACCCGCGGTCCGGCGCGAGGGGATGCGGCGAGGTCGACCTCTTCGAGCTGACGGGAAATGCCGGGAGGAACAGTGACCCGGGGAGAGAGGGCGCGTCGCCGGATGCCCTGTCGCCTGGCCCTGCATCACCCGATGGTGTGTCCGGACCGTCGTGCGTGACGACGCCGGAGGCCGCCGAAGAGCACGAGGCCGGTGGGGTGCCGTCTCGTGACGACCCGGCAGAGGCGGCGCTCGCGGCGCTGTCGGCGCGGGGTGACCCTCGTGCCGCGGGCGCGAGCGCCGAGGTGACACAGCGCTGGGGGGATGCCGCGCTCGTGCGGATCGTGCCGGATGCCGCGAGTGGGGCGGACAGCGAACCGGCCTCGCTCCTGCTGCTGAGGAACGAGGCCGGTTGGCGGATACGAGCGGTGTACTCGTGAGAGGGATCAGATCCCGAGGCTGCCCTGGAAGTCGCCGCCTTCGAGGCGGTTCTTCACGGCGACCAGGAAGCGGGCCGCGTCGGCACCGTCCACGATGCGGTGGTCGTACGAGAGGGCCAGGTACACCGTGGAACGGATGGCGATCGACTCGGTGCCGTCCGCCGTGATGACGACCGGCTTCTTTGTGACGATGCCCGTGCCCAGGATCGCGACCTGCGGGAGGAAGACGACCGGGGTGTCGAACAGTGCGCCACGCGAACCGGTGTTGGTCAGCGTGAACGTGCCGCCGGCCAGCTCATCGGGCTTGAGGCGGTTGTCGCGGGTGCGCTCGGCCAGGTCGGCGATCTCCTTCGCCAGACCGGCGAGGTCGAGCGACGAGGCGTCCTTGACCACGGGGGTCAGCAGGCCGCGCTCGGTGTCCACCGCGATCGAGATGTTCTCGTGGTCCGGGTACACGATGTTGTCGCCGTCGACGGTGGCGTTGATGACGGGGTAGGTCTTCAGCGCCTCAGCGGCCGCCAGGGCGAAGAACGGCAGGAAGGAGAGCTTCACGCCGGTCTTGGCGAGGAAGTCGCCCTTGACCTTGTCGCGGAACGCGGCGACCTTGGTCACGTCCACCTCGACGACCGAGGTGAGCTGCGCCGTCGACTGCATCGAGATGACGGCACGCTCGGCGACGACCTTGCGCAGGCGAGACATCGGCTGGGTCGTGCCGCGCAGGGGCGACACCTCGACCTCGGCCGGGGCGGCCGACGCGACCGGAGCCGCAGCGGCGGGCTGCGCGGCAGAGAGGATGTCCTCCTTGCGGATGCGCCCGCCGACACCGGTGCCGGTCACGGTCGAGAGGTCGACGCCCTGCTCGTTGGCGAGCTTGCGCACGATCGGGGTCACGTAGCCGGCGTTGCTGGCGTGTGCGCCGCCCGACGCGGGGGCCTCGGCAGCGGCCGGAGCCGGCGCAGCGGCGGGTGCCGGCGCGGCGGCCGGGGCAGGCGCAGCGGCCGGGGCCGGTGCTTCAGCGGCGGGGGCCGGCGCAGCGGCCGGGGCCGGTGCTTCAGCGGCGGGGGCCGGCGCAGCGGCCGGGGCCGGTGCTTCAGCGGCGGGGGCCGGCGCAGCGGCCGGGGCCGGGGCCTCAGCGGCCGGAGCCGGCGCGGCGGCCTGGGCCGGTGCTTCAGCGGCGGGTGCCGGCGCGGCAGCGGGAGCCTCCGCGGCCGGAGCAGGAGCCTCGGCGGGAGCGGCCTCGGCGGGAGCCTCGGCACCCGCGCCGGAGCCGTCGCCGATGGTCACGAGCGCGGTGCCTACCTCGACGGTCTCGTCCTCCTGCACCAGGATCGCCTCGATGACGCCGGCGACCGGCGACGGGATCTCGGTGTCGACCTTGTCGGTCGAGACTTCGAGCAGGGGCTCGTCCACCTCGACACGGTCGCCAACATTCTTCAGCCAGCGGGTGACCGTGCCTTCCGTGACACTCTCGCCGAGTGCCGGGAGGCTGACGGATTCGCTCATGAGCTTCTCTCCTTCAAAACCTGATCGTTCAGTAGCTTATTGCAGCCGCGTTCGCGGCAGCGGCGGACTTAGAGGGTGTGCAGCGGCTTGCCCGCGAGGTACAGGAAGGCCTCGCCGAGCGACTCGTTCTGGGTGGGGTGCGCGTGGATGAACGGGGCGATGTCCTCCGGGTACGCCTCCCAGTTGACGGCGAGCTGGGCTTCGCCGATGAGCTCGCCGACGCGCGCGCCGATCATGTGCACGCCGACGACGGGGCCGTCGTTCACGCGAACGACCTTGACCGTGCCGCTGGTGCCGATGATCTCGCTCTTGCCGTTGCCGGCCAGGCTGTAGTCGTAGCTGCTGACCTTGTCCGCACCGTACTGCTCGACCGCCTTGGCCTCGCTGAGGCCGATGGAGGCGACCTCGGGGTCGCAGTAGGTGACCTTGGGGATGTTGACGTCGGGGACGACGATCGGGTTCAGGCCCGCGATCTCCTCCGCGACGAAGATGCCCTGCTGGAAGCCGCGGTGCGCGAGCTGCAGGCCGGGGACGATGTCGCCGACGGCGTACACGCCGGGGATGTTGGTCTGCAGGCGCTCGTCGGTGAGGACGAAGCCCCGGTCCATCGAGACGCCGACCTCTTCGTAGCCGAGACCGGCGGTCTGCGGGCCACGGCCGACGGCGACGAGCAGCAGCTCGGCCTCGACGGTGTCGCCGTTCTCGAGCGAGACGACGACGCCGCTCTCGTTCTGGGTGACGCCGGAGAAGCGCACGCCCAGCCGGTAGTCGATGCCGCGGCGGCGGAACGCGCGCTCGAGCGACTTGCTGATCGACTCGTCCTCGTTCGGGACGAGGTGCGGGAGGGCCTCGATGATGGTGACCTCGGCGCCGAACGACTTCCAGACGCTGGCGAACTCGACGCCGATGACGCCGCCGCCGAGCACGGCGACCTTCTTGGGGACGAAGTCGAGCTCGAGCGCCTGCTCGCTGGTGATCACCCGCCCGCCGATCTCGAGTCCGGGGAGGCTGCGCGAGTAGGAGCCGGTGGCGAGCACGACGTGCTTGCCGACGATGGTGTCGTCGCCGACCTGGACGGTCGTCGGCGAGGTGAGGCGGCCCTCGCCCTCGATGACGGTGATGCCGCGGGCCTTCACGAGGCCCTGCAGGCCCTTGTACTTCTTCGCGATGATGCCCTGGCGATACTCCGTCACCCCGTTGATGTCGACGCCCTGGAGCTGGGTGATGATGCCGTACTTCGCCGACTCGCGGGAGTAGTCCGCGACCTCGGCCGCGTGCAGCAGCGCCTTGGTCGGGATGCAGCCGCGGTGCAGGCAGGTGCCGCCGACCTTGTCCTTCTCGATCATGCCCACGGTGAAACCGAGCTCGGCCGCACGCAGCGCTGCTGCGTAGCCTCCACTCCCACCGCCGAGCACCACAATGTCAAAGTTCTGCTCAGACACCCAGTTACTCCCTCGCGCATCAGGATTCGTGACACGATCCTGCCCCGAGGGGTGACTCCGGGCAGGCGTTGACGGACGAGATCTTCTCGCCCATACGACCCTACTACTTCCGCGAAATGTCCTCGGCCAAACGCAGGAGCGCACGTACGCTGACGGCGGACGGTCCCTTGCCCGTGAATCCGTAGGGCGACGCGGGTCCCTTCGCGGGTCCCGCGATGTCGAGGTGCGCCCACGGGATGCGCGGAGCGTCGTCGTCGTCGCCGGTGCGTCCGACGAACTCCTGCAGGAACACGCCGGCGAGCAGCATCCCGCCCGCGGTGACGCCCGGGTTGGCGTTGGCGATGTCGGCGACGTCCGAGTTGATCGTCGCGCGCAGCTCGCCCGCGAGCGGCATCGGCCAGAGCAGCTCGCCGCTGGCGCGAGCGGCGGAGAGCACGTCGTCGACGAGGCCCTCGGAGCCCATGACCGCTGCGTAGCGGGTGCCCAGCGCGACCATGGCGGCACCGGTGAGGGTGGCGACGTCGACGATCGCGTCCGGGTGCTCCTCGCTCGCTGCGGCGAGCCCGTCGGCGAGCACGAGCCGACCCTCGGCGTCGGTGTTGAGAACCTCGACCGTGCGGCCGTCGCGGATGCGCAGCACGTCGTTCGGTCGGATGGCGGAGCCCGACGGCATGTTCTCGGCGAGGCACAGCCACGCGGAGACACGGATGGGCAGGGCGAGGCGCGCGGCCGCCAGGGCGACGGCGAGCACGGTGGCGGCGCCCGTCATGTCGTACTTCATGCCGACCATGCCGGACGCGGGCTTCAAAGAGAGGCCGCCCGAGTCGAAGGTGATGCCTTTGCCGACGAGGGCGAGGTGGCGCGCGGCTCCGGCGGGGGCGTAGTCGACCTTCACCAGCCGCGGTGGGCGGGTCGAGCCCTGACCGACGCCCAGGATGCCGCCGAAGCCGCCCTCGGCCAGCGCGGCCTCGTCCCAGACCGTGACTTCGACCGGGAGCCCGGCCGCGGCCTCCTGCGCGCGGTCGACGAACGTCTCGGGGTAGAGGTCGAGCGGGGGAGTGTTGACGAGGTCCTTCACCAGCGCGGCGGCGCCGGCGACGGCGGCGGCGCGGGCCAGCAGGTCGTCCGCGACGACCGTCGACGGTGTCCCGACGACGGTGATGCGGCCGACCGGCGTCCTGGCGCTGCTCTTCTCGCGGTACTCGGTGAAAGCGTACGACCCGAGAGCGGCTCCCTCGGCCACGGCACCGAGGCGCGCGTCGTCCGACGCCGGGAGGTCGACGGCGACGTGCTCGATGCCGGCCAGCTGGCGCACAGCGCTGCCCGCGGCATACCGCAGGGCGTCCTCGTCGAGCTCGTCGCCGAGCCCGATCACGGCGATCGACGGGCCGCCGTCGGCGCCGGGGAGGCGCACCAGCTCGTCGCGTCCGCCGCCGAAGCCGACGGCGGCGAGCTGCGCGGCGAGGCCGTCGCGATCGGCACCCGAGAGCACCGTGATCTCGTCGCGCGCGACGCGGGCGCCGACCACCACGACGTCGGCGGGAGTGAGAGAAGAGGAATCGGAGGCGAGCGCGAGAGCAGGAACCGTCATGCTCCGACCCTAGCCCGCCCGGCCGACCGGCTGTTCGCTGTGGGCGTGCTGCGAGGCCGCCGCAGGCAGCGTCCGCCGCCATCCGGTCGGCCTAGAGTTGATGCATGCGACACCCCGCTGATCTGTTCGAGCTCAACCCGGCCGTCGAGGTCCCGGAGGGACTTCCGCTCGTCGCGGGCCTGACCGGCTTCGCCGACGCGGGCGCCGGCGTGAGCCAGCTCGGCACGTATCTGCTCGGCACGCTGGACAGCACGGTCGTCGCGACCTTCGACGCGGACATCCTGCTCGACTACCGCGCCCGGCGGCCGCTCATCTACTTCGACCAGGACCACCTGGCCGACTACCAGCCGGCCACGCTCAAGCTCTACCTCGCGTATGACGAGCTGCGCCAGCCGTTCCTCCTCCTCTCGGGCTTCGAGCCCGACTTCCGGTGGGAGGCGTTCACGGAGGCCGTGCTCGGACTCATCGAGCGCTACCGGGTGCGTAGCGTGACCTGGGTGCACGCCATCCCGATGCCGGTGCCGCACACACGGCCGATCGGCGTCACGGTCAGCGGCAACCGCTCCGAGCTCATCGAGGCGATGTCGGTGTGGAAGCCGCAGACGCAGGTGCCCGGCAACGCGCTCCACCTGCTGGAGTACCGCCTGCAGGAGCGGTCGTATCCGATCGCGGGATTCGTCCTCCTCATCCCGCACTACCTCGCGGACACCGAATACCCCGCCGCGGCGATCGCCGGGCTCGACTCGATCAGCGCGGCCACGGGCCTCATCTTTCCCAGCGACCGGCTCCGCCAGGAGGATCGCGACTTCATCGCCAACATCGACGAGCAGGTCGCCGGCAACGCCGAGCTCGCGAAGCTCGTCGGAACGCTCGAGGAGCGGCACGACACGTACATGGAGGACAACCAGCTGCGTTCCCCGCTCACCGACCGCGATGGCGAGCTCCCGTCCGCCGACGAGATCGCCGCGGAACTGGAGAACTTCCTCGCGTTCCGCCGGCACGGCGACGAGGAGAACGGCCTCGCGGACCGCTAGCCGACGCGGCGCCGGGCCTAGACTCGGGGGGTGAACTCGCGGCGCTCCTGGTTCGTCTTCGGGATCGGCGCCTTCGCCTACCTCGTGGCGGTGATGCAGCGCACCAGCATCGGCGTCGCCGGCGTCTCGGCCACCGAGCGGTTCCACGTCTCGGCGTCGGTCCTCTCCTCTCTGGCCGTCGTCCAGCTCATCGTCTATGCGGCGATGCAGATCCCCGTCGGCGTGCTGATCGACCGGATCGGGTCTCGTCGGCTGATGCTGACCGGGACGGCCCTCATGGTCGCCGGGCAGATCGCGGTCGCCTTCGCGCCGAGCATCGCGGTCGCGATCCTGGGTCGCATCCTCGTCGGCGCGGGCGACGCCACCGTGTTCACGTCGGTGATGCGCCTCACCAACTCGTGGTTCCGCGGCCGCATCGTCCCGCAGCTGTCGCAGTGGATCGGCAACATCGGCCAGCTGGGCCAGGTGCTGTCGGCCATCCCCTTCGCCCTCATCCTCCACCAGGCCGGGTGGACGACCGCCTTCCTCTCCGCCGCATCGCTGTCGGTGCTCGCGCTCATCGCGATCGCGGTCGCAGTCTTCGACCGCCCCGTCGGCTCGACGGAGGGGCCGCGCCCGGCGACCTGGTCGGAGTCGCTGCGGCAACTGCGCGTCAGCCTCGCCCGCCCCGGCACCCAGCTGGGCTTCTGGTCGCATTTCGTCACCCAGTCCTCCGGCACCGTGTTCAGCCTGATGTGGGGCCTGCCGTTCATGGTGTTCGCCCTCGGCATCGATCCGGCCGAGGCGGCAGCGCTGCTCATCGTCTCCGTGGTCACGGGCCTCATCGCCGGACCGGTCCTCGGGCTCCTCACCGCGCGCTTCCCCCTGCGCCGCAGCAACCTGGTGCTCGGAATCGTCGGGATGATGGGCGTCGTGTGGGCCGTCGTGCTCCTGTGGCCGGGAGTGCCGCCGGCCTGGCTGCTCGTCGTGCTCCTGATCGCGATCGGCATCGGCGGCCCGGGCTCCGTCATCGGGTTCGACTTCGCCCGCACGTCCAACCCGCTGCATTCGCTGGGCTCGGCGAACGGGATCGTCAACGTCGGCGGGTTCCTGGCCAGTTTCGTGATGATGTTCCTGATCGGCGTCGCTCTGGACCTGCAGAACGGGGCCCGGGTCGCCGCTGGCGGCGCCCCCGACCTGTATGCGCTCGACGCGTTCCGTTGGGCGTTCGCAATCCAATACGTGATCGTCGGCCTCGGAGTCGCGCTCCTCGTCCGCGCCCGCCGCCGCACCCGCCGCCGGATGCAGGAGGACGAGGGAATAGAAGTGGCCCCGATCTGGGTTTCACTCTCCGACGCATGGCGCAGGCGGAGCGGTCGCGAGACTCGCTGACCGCGAGGCCGAGGAAGAAGGCGCGACCGGCCGTGCGCGACGGCCGACGTGGTCGGGGGCATGCGTGAATCGTGCAATAATTGGTATCTGGACCCGTTCATTTCCTGTGGGTCGGAGCATTCGACGATGCCCGACGTTCCTCCCAGGACTTGACATGGGTCTTAGTAATGTCCGCACGCAACCCTGAGCCACGACGGAGCCGCGAGGAGTCCGGTCCCGCTTGGTATTGAAAGGTGTTCACATGGCAACCCGTGCAGCAACGAAGGCCCCGGAGGCCGACACGGTCGAGGAGACGGTGGCGGGCGCCGAGGGCGCGACGGCGGTCAAGGCCGCCACGAAGAAGACGACGAAGACCGCTGCTGCGAAGCCGGCGGCCAAGAAGGGTGCGAGCAAGCCCAAGGGGCGTGCGGCCGGCGAGGACGACGACGAGGAGGTCGACGACGACGCCGAGGTCGAGATCGACGCCGAGGACTCGGACGACGACACGGATGCCGCGACCGGCGATTCGGACGACGCGGATGACTCCGACGACGCCGACGCACCGCAGAAGGCGGCCGACGTCGCCGCGGCGGCCGTCGCGGCCGCCCCGCTGCCGACCGATGCGCTGGTGCTGCGCGCGGTCGACGAGGACGACGACATCCCGGTCTACTCGACGACCATCACCGGCGCGACGGCCGACCCGGTCAAGGACTACCTCAAGCAGATCGGCAAGGTCCCACTGCTGAACGCGGCGGAGGAGGTCGAGCTCGCGATGCGTATCGAGGCCGGCCTGTTCGCCGAGGACAAGCTCGCCAACACGCAGGGCATGACCAAGGAGCTGGAGCGCGAGCTCAAGTGGGTCGCGCGGGACGGACAGCGCGCCAAGAGCCACCTGCTCGGCGCCAACCTGCGCCTCGTGGTCAGCCTCGCCAAGCGCTACACCGGCCGCGGCATGCAGTTCCTGGACCTGATCCAGGAGGGCAACCTCGGTCTCATCCGCGCCGTCGAGAAGTTCGACTACACCAAGGGCTTCAAGTTCTCCACGTACGCGACCTGGTGGATCCGCCAGGCGATCACGCGCGCGATGGCGGACCAGGCCCGCACCATCCGCATCCCGGTGCACATGGTCGAGGTCATCAACAAGCTCGCCCGCGTGCAGCGCCAGATGCTGCAGGACCTGGGCCGCGAGCCCACCCCCGAGGAGCTGTCGAAGGAACTCGACATGACCCCCGAGAAGGTCATCGAGGTGCAGAAGTACGGTCGCGAGCCGATCTCGCTGCACACCCCGCTCGGCGAGGACGGCGACAGTGAGTTCGGCGACCTGATCGAGGACACCGAGGCGGTCGTCCCGGCGGACGCGGTGGGCTTCACCATGCTGCAGAAGCAGCTGGAGAGCCTGCTCGACTCGCTCTCGGAGCGTGAAGCGGGCGTGATCCGCATGCGCTTCGGCCTGGGCGACGGCATGCCGAAGACGCTCGACCAGATCGGCGACACCTTCGGCGTGACGCGCGAGCGCATCCGCCAGATCGAGTCGAAGACGATGGCGAAGCTGCGCCACCCGTCACGCTCGCAGTCGCTGCGCGACTACCTCGAGTAAACCGGTGCGCTATCGTTTGGCGGTCGTCGCCGGCCGCCTCGCCCGCTGGCTCCTGCGCCTGCGCGGCGGGGGGTCGGCGGTGCCCGGCCGGGTCGCGCTCGCGATCGCACCGACGTTCCTGGAGCGCGCTGTCAGCCGGCTGCCGCTCGGCGTGGTCTTCGTCTCCGGCTCCAACGGCAAGTCGACGACCACCAACATGCTCACGGCCATCCTGCGTGAGCACGGTCTCGAGGTGTTCACGAATCCGTCCGGCGGCAACCTCCCGCAGGGCATCGCCTCGGCGTTGCTCGCGGACGTTCCGCTCGACGGCTATGTGCGCGGAGACGTCGGTGTGATCGAGGTCGACGAGGCCTACGGCGTCGATCTCGCCACACTGCTGAAGCCACGGGGTTCGCTGCTGCTCAACGTGCAGATCGACCAGCTCAACCGCTTCTTCGAGCCCACGCGCGTCGTGGGGATGCTGCGGTCCATCGCCGAGACCTCGTCCGAGTTCGTGGTGGTGAACGCCGACGACGACAGCCTGTCGCGCATCGGGGCCGACCTCGCCGCCGGCGGCCGCGATGTCTCGACATTCGCCGTCGCGCCCTCGATCATCGAGGCGGCGCCCAACGGCCTCGCGAACGTGAAAGACCTCAGCGGGGTCGCCGCCGGCGCCCTGCCAGTGCCCGCGGTGTTCGTCTCGGCCCTCGAGACGCAGAGCGCCCAGCTCACGATCGGCGGGGAGAACGTCCGCATCGGGCTTCCGGCGCGCGGGCTGCACTACGCTGTCGACGCCGCCGGCGCCACGGCGCTGGCGCGACGGCTGCTCGGCGACCGGTTCCGGTCGACGGCGGTCGTCGCGGCGATGGCCTCGCTCCGCACCGTCTATGGGCGCGGGGAGACCTTACGGGTCGGTGACGAGGACATCGAGATCATCATGATGAAGAACCCGCCGAGCCTGCAGCTCAACCTCGACTACCTCGCGGCGTCCCCGGAGCAGGTGTTCGTCGCGGTCGACGAGGGCACACCGGACCCGTCGTGGGTGTACGACATCGACCTCTCGAAGCTGGAGCAGGTCGACGTCGTCTCGGGGACCAAGGCGTGGCAGTTCGCCACCCGGTTCGCGTACGCGGGCATTCCGGTGCACCAGGTGGTGCCCGAGCTGAAGCCGGCTCTCGCGGCCTTCCTCGCCCTCCCGAAGCCCGCGCACGGCACCAAGACCATGATCGTCAACTACGAGCAGATGATGCTGATCCGCAAGCAGCTCGGATTCCTCGACCTGGAAGGCGGCGAGCGGTGAGCGTGCTGCGCATCCTGCACCTGTACCCGCGCGAGCTGGGGATCAACGGCGACGCCGGCAATGTGCTCGCCCTCGCCGAACGCGCCCACTGGCGCGGCGTCGAGACCGAGGTCGTCACCCACACGCCCGGAGCCGATCTGCCCGCGAGCGTGGACATCGTGCACATCGGCTCCGGACCGCTCTCCGCACAGCGCGCGGTCCACGCGGACGTGGTGAACATCGCGGGCCGCCTGCGCGACTGGCGCGATGCCGGCGTGCCGATCCTCGCCGTGTCCGGCGGCTGGCAGCTGCTCGGCCGCGAGCTGGTCACTCCGGACGGCGAGACGCTCGCCGGCGCCGGAGTGTTCCCGAGCCGCGCCGTGCTCGGCAGTGCCCGCCACGTCGGCGAGATCGTCGTGCGCACGGCGGAGACCGGGACGCTGGCCGGATTCGAGAACCACTCGGCGCGGACCGAGCTCGAGGGCGGCGAACCGCTGGGCCGCGTGCTCAGCGGGACGGGGAACGACGGTTCCGTCGAAGGCGTGACCGTCGGCGCGGCGATCGGCACGCACCTGCACGGTCCGGTCCTCCCGATGAACCCCGCGCTGGCGGATCTCCTGCTCGCGACGGCACTGCGGGGCGAGCTGCCACCGGTCCCACAGACGGAGCGGGTGGACCGCTACGCGACGAACGCGCGGCGCGCCATCGCCGAGCGGCTGGGCGTCTCGCTCTAGCCGACGTACACCCGGGGGACGCGCGCGGCGACTCCCGTGATCATCTCGTCGGCGATCGTCTCGGCCCAGTCGGCCCAGGTCTCCGCGGTGGCCTCGCCGTGGTCGCCGGGCCCGAACAGGACGGCGGTGTCGCCGACGCGCACGCGCGCGTCGCCCGCGTCGACCAGCATCGAGTCCGCGGCGACCTCGATCACCGGGCATCGGTGGCCGGCCAGCTGCACGGACGACTTTGCGATCCCCAGCGTCGGGACACCGTCGCCGAAGCCGATGCCGATGCGTACCCGTGTGGTGCCGCCGACGTGGATGTCGGTGACGGGGGCCTCGAGGCGCATCACGGGGACGAGCCCGAGCTCGGCGCCGGTGGCGTCATCGAAGGGGGAGAATCCGTAGGCGGCGATACCGAACCGCACGAGGTCGAAGCGTGCTTCCGGCATCCGGATTCCCGCGGAGCTCGCAGCCAGGTGGAGGATCTCGAACACGGCACCGCGCGCCTCCGCCTCGGCGACGGCCTCGTGGAACTCTCCGAGCGCCCGCCTGTCCTCTTCGAGGGAGGCGTCCGCCAGGTGCGACCACGCGGCGCGGACGCGCAGGAGGCCGCGCTCCTGCAGCGCGAGCGCGGTGTCGACGAGCGCCGGCCAGTCCTCGCGCGTCGCGCCGTTGCGGCTCAGGCCGGTGTCGACCTTGAGATGGACGACGGCCGGCCGGTCGGCGGCCGCGGCGGCGATCCCTTCGAGCTGCCAGACCGCGGAGACCCCCAGCTCGATGTCGTTCTCGATCGCCGCGCGCCAGTCCGTGTCCTGGCCGTGCAGCCAGGCGAGCAGGGGAGCGGTGACTCCCGCCCGCCGGAGGACCAGCCCGGCGGGGACCTCGAGAACGGCGAGTGAGGTGGCCCCGGCCTCGAGTCCCGCCTCCGCGATCGGCAGCAAGCCGTGGCCGTACGCGTCGGCCTTGACGGCGAGCATGACCTCCGCCGGAGCGGCGATGGATGCCAGGTGGGAGACGTTGCGCCGGAGGGCCGCGAGATCGATGACCGCGCGTGGCAACGGCTCGGCGATGGCGTCGACGATCGTCATGCGCGGTAGAGCCTCTCGATACGCCGGCCCAGCCGGCTTGTGATCACGGCGGCGGACACGCCGATCGCGTCGGACCAGTCGAGCACGCCCGGTTCGCCTGCCGCCGGATCGCCGAAGAGCACGACAGGGTCACCGGGGGAAGCGGCGCCATCGCCGATGTCGACGACGAACTGGTCCATCGCGATCCGGCCGGTCACCCGGCCGCGTGTGGCACCGACCTGGACCGGCGCCTTGTTCGAGGCGAGGCGGAGGACGCCGTCCGCGTAGCCGAGGGCCACCAGCACGAGCGTCGAGGGGCGGGAGGTCCGGTAGGTGTAGCCGTAGGAGACGCCCCGGTCGGCCGCGACGCGCTTCACGGCGATGATCTCTCCCTCGAGACGCATGGCCGGCGGCGCAGGGACGCGGGGCTCGAGGCCGAAGAGCTCGGGACCGAGCAGCGACGGCGCGTCCGGTGGCGGTCCGCCGACGGTGACGCGAGCCGCGACGCCATCGTCGGCCAGAGCCGCCGCATCCTCGACGCGGGAGACGACGAAACCGCCGACCCCCGCCTCCGACAGCGCACGGGCGACGGGGATGAGCCCGTGTCCGTACGCGTCGGCGCGGAGATCGGCGGTGGAGTCGTGGAGCGATGCGGTGAGGGCCGCTGCGGTCGAGCGGACGACGGACAGGTCGATGGTGGCGCGCCTGTGCACGCCGTGCCCTGCGGTCATCGTCCGGTCAGCCTCGCGGGTCGCGACGCGATCGCGTTACGCGCGCTGCTCTTCGAACAGGCGGGCGCTCTCGTCGTGCCAGCTGTGCGCGATCTCGGACAGCTTCTCCTGGTGCTTCTTGCCGTGGTGGGCGCAGAAGAGGAGCTCCCCGTTGTTCACGACGACGCGGATGTAGGCCTGTGCTCCGCAGCTGTCGCAACGGTCCGCAGCAGTCAGTTGCGGACCCGAAGCGAGCTCGTCAACCGCATCATTCTCCGAAGTGATCGTCGACATGTGATGCTCCTTTCAGTCGCAACCGGTGAACTCGGTACCTCTATAGAACCACGCCCGGGCGCCAATCCGTCGCGCATTGGCTGCTATTTCGCTCAACGCGAAGCATCCGCGGCGTCGGGTGTCGGTGGCGGAGGGTGTCCGCGGCGTTGTCTACGCTGGAGGATGCAGCACGCCCGCATCCTCCGGGCGGACCCGGAACGCAAGGAGCACTCGTGGCGAGCTCAGACTATTCGGCCAGGCATCTCTCGGTGCTGGAGGGGCTGGAGGCCGTCCGGAAGCGTCCCGGCATGTACATCGGCTCGACCGATTCGCGCGGGCTCATGCACTGCCTCTGGGAGATCATCGACAACTCCGTCGACGAGGCGCTGGCGGGGCACGGCAGCGCCATCGACGTCGTGCTGCACCCGGACGGCAGCGTGGAGGTGCGCGACACGGCGCGCGGCATCCCTGTCGACGTCGAACCCAAGACGGGCCTGACCGGCGTGGAGGTCGTCTTCACCAAGCTGCACGCCGGCGGCAAGTTCGGCACCGGATCGTACGCCGCGTCGGGCGGGCTGCACGGCGTCGGCGCGTCGGTCGTCAACGCGCTGTCCGAGCGGCTCGATGTGGAGGTCGACCGCGACGGCAAGACCTGGGCCATGTCGTTCCACCGCGGCGAGCCGGGTGTGTTCGCCGACGGGAAGGACGGCGCCAGTCCGGATGCGGCGTTCTCGCCGTTCGTCAGCGGCAGCGAACTGCGCGTCGTCGGCAAGGTCGCCAAGGCGAAGACCGGCACCCGCATCCGCTACTGGGCCGATCGGCAGATCTTCACGAAGGGCGCGACGTTCTCGGTGGAGGATCTGGTCGGGCGCGCACGCCAGACCGCGTTCCTCGTTCCGGGACTCGCGATCACCATCGACGACAAGCGCAGCCCCGAGGGCGAGCGCACCACCTTCCAGTACGAGGGCGGCATCTCGGAGTTCGTGGACTTCCTCTCCCCGGACTCACCGATCACCGACACCTGGCGGCTCACCGGCGAGGGCAGCTTCACCGAGACGGTCCCCGTGCTCTCGGAGAGCGGGGCGATGGTCCCCACCGAGCTGACCCGCAGCTGCGAGGTCGACATCGCGCTCCGCTGGGGCACCGGCTACGAGACCGTCATGCGCAGCTTCGTCAACATCATCGCGACGCCCAAGGGCGGCAGCCACCAGACCGGCTTCGACCAGGGGCTCCTCAAGTTCCTCCGCGCGCAGGTCGAGCAGAACGCCCGCCGACTCAAGGTCGGCACCGACAAGCTCGACAAGGACGACGTGCTCGCCGGTCTGACCGCCGTGCTCACCGTCCGGCTGCCCGAACCGCAGTTCGAGGGGCAGACCAAAGAGGTGCTCGGCACGCCGGCTGTGCGCAACATCGTGGCCCAGGTGGTGCAGAAGACCCTGACCGAGCGGTTCACGTCCACCAAGCGGGACGACAAGGCGCAGGCGGCCCTCGTGCTCGACAAGGTCGTCGCCGAGATGAAGTCGCGGATCTCGGCACGCGCCCACAAGGAGACGCAGCGCCGCAAGAACGCGCTGGAGACCTCGTCGCTGCCGGCCAAGCTGGTCGACTGCCGATCGAGCGATGTCGCCAACAGCGAGCTCTTCATCGTGGAGGGCGACTCGGCCCTCGGCACGGCGCGGCGCGCGCGCGACAGCGAGTACCAGGCGCTGCTGCCGATCCGCGGCAAGATCCTGAACGTGCAGAAGGCCTCCGTGTCCGACATGCTCTCGAACGCCGAGTGCGCCGCGATCATCCAGGTCATCGGCGCGGGCTCCGGTCGCAGCTTCGACCTGCCGTCCGCCCGCTACGGCAAGGTCATCATCATGAGCGACGCGGATGTCGACGGTGCGCACATCCGCACCCTGCTGCTGACGCTGTTCTTCCGGTACATGCGGCCGATGATCGAGGAGGGGCGCGTGTTCGCCGCCGTGCCTCCCCTGCATCGGGTGATCGTGCAGAACCCCGGGTCCAAGCCGAACGAGACGATCTACACCTACTCGGAGGCGGAGCTGAACGCGGTCCTCGCCGACCTGGCGAAGCGCGGCAAGAAGCACCAGGAGCCCATCCAGCGCTACAAGGGTCTGGGCGAGATGGATGCCGACCAGCTGGCGACGACGACGATGGACCGGACCCATCGCACCCTGCGCCGCGTGCGCGTCCCCGATGCGGAGGCCGCGTCGCGCGTCTTCGAGCTGCTCATGGGCAACGAGGTGGCTCCGCGCAAGGAGTTCATCATCGCAGGGGCCGACGACCTCAGCCGCGCGCGCATCGACGCCTAGCCGATCCGTCGGCCGCGCGCACGACAGCGGGGTCGCAGTCCGCCGTTCCGGGAGGCCGGAAGCGGCAGGATGCGACCCCGCTGCGGTGCCTGTGCGGCCCGCTCAGCCGATCTGGCGGCCGATCGAGCCGACGACCATGTCGAGGGGCGTACCCGATGCGTCGCGGCGCGAGCCGCCCTCCGGCAGTGCGCGTGCGACGCCGTCCGGGGCGACCGCGAGGGCGGGCCCTCGGCCGACCCAGGCCACCGCGAGCTCGCTCTCGCCCTTGAGGAAGCGCTGGGCGCGCACGCCGCCGGTGGCCCGGCCTTTCGCCGGGAACTCGGCCAGATCGCTCACCTTGCCGCTGCCCGGGTCCGTGCCGGGGAGCGTCTGCGCCCCGGTCGCGATCGTGACGACCACGGCGGCCTCCTTCTCGTCCGCCGGGACGGCGCCGAAGGAGAGGACGCGGGCGTCGTCCCCGAGGTTGATGCCGGCCATGCCGCCTGCTGCGCGGCCCTGGGGGCGCACCGAGGAGGCCGGGAAGCGCAGGAGCTGTGCGTCGCTCGTCACGAAGACGAGCTCGTCCGAGTCGTCGACCTGCAGGGCGCCGACGACTTCGTCACCGGGTTTGAGCGCGATGATCTCGAACTCCTGCTTGTTGGCCCAGTCGCCCGCGACGACACGCTTCACGACGCCCTGGCGGGTCCCGAGCGCGATGGTGCGCGGCGCATCCAGCGAGACGACCGCGAGGATGCGCTCCTTCTTGTCGGCAAGGGCGAGGTAGTCGCCGACCTTGACGCCGGCGCCGAGCTGGATCGAGTTGAGCGGCGCCGCGGGCAGGTCGACGGGGGAGAAGCGGATGAGCCGGCCGGTGTTCGTGACGGCCCCGATCTCGGAGCGGCTCGTGGTGTCCAGCTGCGAGAGGATCGCGTCGTGCTTGCTGCGTCGCGCGGGCGCCTGGATGCGGCCCAGCGCCCCGGGCTCGACGCCGTCGGTCGCGGGCGGTTCGTCCACCCGCAGGATGCGTCCGGTCGTCGACAGGAACACGCGGCACGGCACGTCGGCGACCTCGAGCTGCACCTGGCCGGCCTTGCCGCGCCCGGAGACGCCGGCGATGGACGGCTTGGCCTCGGTGAGGAGGGTGCGGCGCGGCGTTCCGAACTTCGCCGCGACCTGCTCCAGCTCGTCGGAGACCAGGGCGTTGATGCGCGCTCGGCTGGCGAGGATCTCCTCCAGCTCGGCGATCTCGGCGCGCAGCTGGTCGCGCTCGGTTTCGAGCTCGATGCGCGAGAAGCGGGTGAGGCGTCGCAGCCGCAGCTCGAGGATGTAGTCGGCCTGGAGCGTGCTGAGGTCGAACACCTGCATGAGGCGCGTGCGGGCCTGTTCGGTGTCGTCCGACGTGCGGATGACCTGGATGACCTCGTCGATGTCGAGGATCGCGATCAGGAGGCCCTCGACGAGGTGCAGGCGCTCCTTGCGGCGCGCGAGCCGGAACTCGGAGCGGCGTGTGACGACACGCACACGGTGGTCCAGATAGACGGAGAGCAGGTCCCGGAGGCCGAGCGTCTGCGGGCCGCCTTCGACGAGCGCGACGTTGTTGATCGAGAAGCCCTCTTCGAGCGGAGTGTGCCGGTAGAGCTGCTCGAGCACGGCGTCCGGGCTGAACCCGGTCTTGATGCCGATGACCAGGCGGAGGCCGTTCTGGCGGTCGCTGAGGTCGGTGACGTCGGAGATGCCGTTCAGCTTCTTCGCGTTGACGCCGTCCTTGATCTTCTCGATCACCTTCTCCGGCCCCACCATGTAGGGGAGCTCGGTGACGACGAGGCCGCTCTTGCGCGCGGTGATCGCTTCGACGGCCACCTTGGCGCGCATCCGGAAGCTGCCGCGCCCGGTCGCGTAGGCGTCGCGCACACCGGCGAGCCCGGCGATGGTGCCGCCGCACGGGAGGTCGGGGCCGGGCACGTAGGCCATCAGGTCGTCGAGGGTGGCCTCGGGGTTGTCGAGCAGGTGACGGGCGGCGCCGACGACCTCGATGAGGTTGTGCGGGGCCATGTTGGTCGCCATGCCGACCGCGATGCCGCTGGCGCCGTTCACGAGGAGGTTCGGGAACGCTGCGGGCAGCACGTCCGGCTGCATGAGCTGCGCGTCGTAGTTGGGCACGAAGTCGACGACGTCCTCGTCGAGGTCCTCCGCGAGTGCGAGGGCGGCGGCCGCGAGGCGCGCCTCGGTGTACCGGGCGGCCGCGGGGCCGTCGTCGAGGGAGCCGAAGTTGCCGTGCCCGTCGACGAGGGGCACCCGCAGCGTGAAGTCCTGCGCCATGCGGACGAGGGCGTCGTAGATGGCGCTGTCGCCGTGCGGGTGCAGCTTCCCCATCACCTCGCCCGTCACGCGCGCCGACTTGACGTGACCGCGGTCGGGCCGCAGACCCATCTCGGTCATCATGTAGAGGATGCGGCGCTGCACCGGCTTGAGGCCGTCGCGCGCGTCAGGGAGGGCGCGGGAGTAGATCACCGAATAGGCGTACTCGAGGAAGGAGCCCTGCATCTCGGTCGTGACGTCGACGTCTTCGATGCGTTCGGTGATGCCGGCCGGAGCCTGGTCGTCTGCTGGTGTCATTCGTGCAATCTCGGGAAGGGCGGAGGGGTCCTGCCCGCGTGTGCCAGACTGGGCCGGATGTCGTCCCCCATGCTACCGGCCGCGTTCACCACCAGGACGAGCCTGGCCGCGGTTCTCCCGAGTTCGCTCGCCGCCGTGCGGGGGGAGGAGAACGAGCTGGGACTCCCCGCCGTGGACCACGTCGTGGTGATCGTCGTCGACGGCCTCGGCGCCTCCTCGCTGCGTGCGCGCGCCGGGCACGCCCGTACCGTCGCCCCGCTGCTCGGCAGGACGACCACGATCGACGCCGGCTTCCCGACCACGACCGCGGCCGCGCTCACCACGCTCACGACCGGAACGCTGCCGGGGGAGCACGGCATGGTCGGCTACCGGGTGCGCGATGATGCCGGTCGGCTCACCAACCAGCTGAGCGGCTGGGACGACCGGATGGACCCCGCGACCTGGCAGCGCTCACGCACCGTCTTCGAGCGGGCGGCGGAGGAGGGCGTCGCCGCCCGTGCCATCGGCCTGCCCAAGTACGCCGACTCGGGCTTCACCGCCGCCGTGCTGCGCGGAGCCGAGTTCGTCGGCGGCCGCACCATGGCCGACCGGTTCGAGATCGCCGAGTCGGTGGTCGCGGGCGCCGGTCCGGGCATCACCTATCTGTACGTGGCCGAGCTCGACCAGCTCGCGCACGCGAAGGGATGGGAGTCGCCGGATTGGACGGCGGCGCTGGAGACGCTGGACGCGCTGGTGGCCGCATTCGCCCGCCGCCTCGGCCCGCGGAGCGCGGCCCTGCTGACGGCCGACCACGGGGTGCTCGACGTGCCCGAGAGCGGTCACGTGCTGTTCGACACCGCTCCCGAACTGCTGGAGGGAGTGGCGGCCGTCGCCGGCGAGCCGCGGTTCCTCCACCTTTACGCGGAATCAGGCGAGGACGCTGCGGCCGTCGCCGGGCGATGGCGCGCCGTCGAGGGGGAGCGGTCGTGGGTGGCGACACGCGCGGAAGCCGTCGCAGCGGGCTGGTTCGGCCCGCACGTCGACGACGCGGTGGCCCCGCGCATCGGGGACGTCCTGGTGGGCGCCCGCAAGCGCATCGCCTACTACGACTCGCGCGACACGGCACGCACCGGCCGTGGGATGGTCGGCCAGCACGGCTCGCTCACCGCGGACGAGACCCGCGTGCCGCTGCTGCGGTTCGGAGCGGCCGGGTAGCGCTGCCGTCGGGGTGGTCGGCCGGTCAGGCCAGGTCGTCGTCCGTGCGCGCGCCGAAGACGATCTCGTCCCAGCTCGGCATCGAGGCGCGACCCTTGCGCCGTCCGCCCCCGGCGGGGGTCTGCTCCGTGGAGGTCACCACCGGAGCGGATTCCTCGATCGGGGAGGCGGGGTCGACCGCGCCGATCGCCTCGTCCACGATGCGGAACGGCGTGGGCGCCGATACCAGGGCGGCGTCCTCCGGTCGCGGGGCGGCGGGGGAGGCGGGAGTCTCCGGCTTCTCGTCGTAGGTCGCGGCCTCGCGCTCGCCGCGGCGGCGGCGCAGCGCCTCCAGCAGGTCGGCGGTCTGGTGCAGGTCGCGTGGGGTCTCGTCGTCGGCCCGGTTGATGGCGGAGACGGAGATGGAGTTGCTGGCGCCGGCACGTGCCGTGGTCAACGGCTCGATCGGCGTGGTGATCTCGGGCCCGAGGAGGTCGGCGACGGGCTCCGGGAAAGTGAAGGCGCCGCTGTCGAAGCGCGAGGTGTCCGGCTCCCCCTCGTCGGGCAGTACCGCCCGCAGCCGCGGGATCAGCGCGCCGCCGCGCAGCTCGCCGGCCTGGGAGAGCGTCGTCGCCTCCGAGTTGAGGGGGGAGAGGCCGTGCTTGCGCGCGTCGTACGACCAGCGCGCGTCGTGGTCGATCTCGTCGGCGGTGAACTCGAGCTTGACGATCCAGCCGGTCTCCGAGTCCTTCCAGCTCGCCCAGCGCTCACCCGTGACGCCCAGCGAGGCGAGACGATCGCGGATGACGGAGCCGAATGTGTCGGGGTCGCCCAGAGGATCGACCTCGACGGCGGTCCGCACGGGCACGCTGAGAGCGCTCGCCACGATGTGCTCCCGTTCCGCGACGATCGGGCCCTCGAAACGCTGCACGTACTCCAGCGGGGCGCCCGTCACGGCGGAGACGTCCTCCGCGGACATGCCGGAGCGGATGTGGGCCTGGACCTCGCGCGGCGACAGCTTGACGTTCTCTGCGGACGCCTGCTGCCGCACCTGGCGGATCTTCGACTGCAGGGCGTCGTCGACGGCGATGCGGAATCGCTCACCGTCGTCGCCGACGGCGACGATCGCACCGTTCTCGACCCCGATGACCTTCAAATCCTGCATGTGGATGCCTTCCGAACTCGCGTGCGTACCGGGCCAGGATGGCACGGGAACGGGGGCGATCCGGGGAATACGCCGGGCGTGCCGGAAGTTGACTCCTGCGCAATCGCTGAGAGGCTTCCGAGTGGTTTTGCTATTCCCTGGCGATTGATGCAAACTATGGCCGCCGATTGCGAGAATCGGCCGTTACGTACGAGAAGTGGATGGGCATGGCAACGGATTACGACGCACCGCGGAAGACCGAGGACGACTCCGAGTCGATCGAGGCCCTCAAGGAGCGAGTTCCGGACAAGATGTCCGGCGTTGTCGACGTCGAGGACGCCGACAACCCCGGCGGCTACGAGCTCCCCGGTGCCGACCTGTCGGACCTCGACCTCGATGTCGTGGTGCTCCCTCCGCAGGCCGACGAGTTCACCTGCGTGAACTGCTTCCTGGTGAAGCATCGCTCGCAGATCGACCACGAGAGCAAGCTCGGGCCGATCTGTGTGGAGTGCGCCGCCTGAGCGACGCGCCCCGCGACTCACGACGTGAGTCGAGCCTCCTCGAGAACCCGGACCAGCTGGTCCGGGTTTCTTGTTGAGAGGAGCCAGTACGGCGTCGGGTCGTCGAGGTCGGCGACCGGGACCTTGACGACCGGCTTGATCCAGCCGCGGATGAGCAGCCAGGCGCGCGCGTCGAGCCGCTGGCCGCGCTCGAGCGTGGCGGCGTCGCCGGTGAAGGCGACCGGATCGCCCGTGAGCGACAGTGGGATGCGCGCGTGTCCGGCGATCAGCTCCTCCTTCGTCACGCGCAGCGTCGGTGCGGAGACGAGCAGAGCCACGACGATCGCGACATAGAACACGATCGCCAGCACGACCCCGACCGTGAAGTTGATCGGGGCGAACACGAGCATCACCGCGGGGATGATCAGCAGGGTGGAGACGAAGAGCCAGGGGGTCGCCCAGAGCCGCTCACGGTAGAGGTCCATGGTCTCTATTCGATCAGACTTCTGCACTACCCTCGACACGTGACCGAATCCGTCGACGTTCCGATCATCGCCGCGACCCTCCCTGCCTACGCCCACCCGGGCGACGCCGGAGCCGACCTGTGCGCGGCGGAGGCGGTGACGCTGGCCCCCGGGCAGCGGCACACGGTCGCGACCGGCGTCTCGATCGCCCTCCCCGACGGATACGCGGCCTTCGTCGTGCCGCGGAGCGGGCTCGCCATGAAGCACGGCATCACGATCGTCAACTCCCCGGGCACCGTCGACGCGGGGTACCGCGGCGAGATCCGGGTGACCGTCCTCAATACGGACAGGTCGATGCCGTACGATATCGCCGTCGGCGACCGGATCGCCCAGCTGATCGTCATGCCGGTCACGCGTGCCCGGTTCATCCCCGTCGACACCCTTCCGGAGAGCCACCGCGGCACCGCGGGCTTCGGCTCGTCCGGATACACCGTGACCCAGTCAGGAGAACACGCTTGAGCGACACCAGCGGCACCCCGGAGAAGAACGAGGCGGCCGGGACCGGCGCCGACGAGCTCGCCCCGGAGGCGCCACTCGACGACGCCAAGTCGGCGCCCGAGGACCGCGAGACCGAGGGCCCGCTCGACGAGAGCGAGGCCAACCCGGTCCGCCCCTACGTCGATCTGGGCGGCGTGAAGATCCTGCCCCGCGAGGGACTGCATCTGCGTCTCGAGGTGGAGGAGGAGTCGCAGCGCGTCGTCGCGGTCGGCTTGGACTACGCGGGATCGACGCTCCAGGTGCAGCCGTTCGCCGCCCCCCGCTCCAGCGGGCTCTGGCACGAGATCCGTGGCCAGATCGCGGATCAGGTGCAGCGCCAGGGCGGCCGGATCAGTGAGCGGGACGGCGTGTTCGGGCCCGAGCTGATCGCCGAGATCCCGGTTGCCGCCCCGCAGGGCAAGCCGGGCGAGACCCGGGTGGCGCGCTTCGTCGGCGTCGACGGGCCCCGCTGGTTCCTGCGCGGCGTGATCGCCGGGGACGCGGCCATCCAGCCCGAGGCGGCCGCGCTCGTCGAAGATCTCTTCCGCAGCATCGTGGTCGTCCGCGGCTCGGTGCCGATGCCCCCGCGCGACCTCATCCCGCTGCGGATGCCGGCCGCGCCGTCGGCCGGCGGCACGGACAACAGCTACACCTCTCTTTAGGAACGCATGGCAGAGCACGACCCGCGGGAGACCCCGCGTGACGAGACCCCGAACGACGAGACGACGCCGGGCGACGCGACGCAGCGCGACGAGGTGGCTGCGAGCGTCGGCGCGAGCCTCGCGCGCGCGGCGCGCACGTCGGGTCTCGGCCAGCTCGCCGAAGGGGAGGCCCCCACCGGCGCCGCACTGCTCGGCGCGCTGGGCGGGGTGCGCGGACTTGCGGAGACCATCCTGCCGGGGCTCGTGTTCCTCATCCTCTTCACGTTCACCGAGAACGTGCCGCTCTCGATCGGCGCCTCCGTGCTGGTCGCGGTCGTCTTCACCATCGTCCGCATCGCCGGCAAGACGCCCGTCACGCAGGCGATCGCGGGCCTGATCGGCGTCGGCGTCTCGGCGATCCTCGCGCTGATCACCGGTCGCGGCGAGGACAACTTCCTGCTCGGCATCTGGACCAATGCCGCATACGGCGCCGCGCTGCTGATCTCGATCCTGGTGCGGTGGCCGCTCATCGGCCTCGCTGCGGGGTACCTCATGGGCGACGGCCTCGCGTGGCGCGGGGTGAAGTCGAAGTTCCGGGTGATGCAGGCGCTCACCTTCCTCTGGTTCCTGCTCTTCGCAGCCCGGCTGCTGGTGCAGGTCCCGCTCTATCTGGCACACACGCCGGAGGCGACGAGCGCACTGGCGCTCACCAAGCTTCTGATGGGCGTGCCGCTGTACGCACCGCTCCTGCTGGTGACCTACTTCGTCGTGCGTGGGCAGTTCCCGCAGCAGACCCGGCAGGGCACGACCCCCTCGCAGAAGAACCCGCCGCGGGAGATCCCGCCCACACCGGCGGACACCTAGGCAGAGGCACCCCGGGGGACGCATGACCGACGCGCGCGTGGGAGACGGCCTGAGCGCGGCCCAGGTGGCGGAACGCCGCGCGGACGGCCGACACAACGCGCAGCGTCAGACGAGCTCCCGCTCGATCGGCGACATCCTGCGCGAGAACATCGTCACGCTCTTCAACGGGATCCTCACGGTCTGCTTCGTGGCGGTGCTGCTGCTCGGCGACCTGCGGGACGGCTTCTTCTACGGAGTGGTCGTCGCCAACGCCCTCATCGGGATCGTGCAGGAGGTGCGCGCCAAGCTCGTGCTCGACCGCGCCGCCCTGCTCGCCGCTCCGGAGAGCCGGGTGCGCCGGGACGGGGCGGTGGTCGCCGTCCCCCTCGAGGACGTCGTGCTCGACGATCTGCTCGTGCTGCGCCCGGGCGATCAGATCCCGGCGGACGCCGTCGTGGTGGAGAGCACGGGCCTCGCGCTCGACGAGTCGTTGCTGACGGGCGAGTCCGATCCCGTGTTCAAGGACGACGGCGCGCAGCTCCTGTCGGGCTCGCACGTCGTCACCGGCACCGGCTACGCCCTCGTCACGGCCGTGGGCGCCGACTCGTACGCGAGCAAGCTCACGAGCGAGATCAAGCGGCATTCGCTGGTGCACTCCGAGCTGCGCGATGCGACGAACCGCATCCTGGTCTACCTGTCGTGGATCCTCGGCCCGATCATCCTCATCACGCTCGTCGGTCGTGTTCTCGCGTACGGCGGCTTCGGCGAGCTGTTCGTCGACGCGCGCTGGCGGCGGGCGCTGATCGACGCGGTCGCGGCCGTGGTCGGCATGATCCCGGAAGGGCTCGTCCTCCTCACCAGCCTCGCGTTCGGCGTGGCGGCCATCCAGCTCGCCTCCCGCAAGGTGCTGGTGCAGGAGCTGGCGGCCGTGGAGGTGCTCGCCCGTGTCGACGTGCTCTGCCTCGACAAGACGGGCACCCTGACGAGCGGCGAGCTGGAGCTCGAGGGGACCATGCACCTCGGCGACACCGTCCCCCACGAGCAGTCGGAGATCGCCCTCGCGGCGTTCGGCGCCGACGATGCGGGGAACGCGACGGCGGGGATCCTCGCCGACCGGTTCCGGAGCGACGCCTACACGGTCGTGCGGCGCGTCCCGTTCAGCTCGGCGACCAAGTACAGCGGAGTGGTCGTCCGCATCGCCGGCGAGGAGACCTCCTGGGTGCTCGGCGCCCCGGAACGCGTCCTCGCGGACCACCCGGCCGAGCTCGCCCGCGCGACGGAGATCGCCGCGACCGGTCGGCGGACGCTGGCGCTCGCCCGGGCGTCGTCGGCGCTGCCCGAGGGCGCGCAGATCGCGCTCACCGGTCTCGCGCTCGTGCCCGCGAGCCTGGTGATCCTGGGGGAGACGCTGCGGCCGGAGGCTCGCGACACGCTGGGCTACTTCGCCGAGCAGGACGTACGCGTGGTCGTGATGTCGGGGGACAACCCGGTGACGGTGGGTGCCATCGCACGTGAGCTGCGCCTCGACGGCGCCGCAGTGGACGCGTCCGCTCTCACGACGGACGAGGAGCTGGAGACCGCCCTGCGCACCGCGAACGTGCTCGGGCGGGTCAGCCCCGAGCAGAAGCGCACCGCGGTCGGCCTGTTGCGGGCGCAGGGGCGGACGGTCGCGATGACGGGCGACGGTGTGAACGACGCGATGGCGATCAAGGACGCGAATCTCGGGATCGCGATGGGCTCGGCGACCGCCGCGACGAAGGCTGTTTCGCGACTCGTGCTCCTCGACAACCGCTTCGACCGTCTCCCGGGCGTGCTGGCCTCCGGGCGCCGTGTCATCGCGAACGTCGAGCGGGTGTCGAACCTCTTCCTCGCGAAGACCGTCTACGGCATCCTGCTCGCCCTCGTCAGCGCGGTGCTGCTGTGGCCGTTCCCGTTCCTTCCGCGGCAGATGACGCTGGTGTCGTCGCTGGCGATCGGGATACCGTCGTTCTTCCTTGCGCTGGCGCCCAACCGGCGCATCTACACGCCCGGCGTGCTGCCGCGCATCCTGAAATACTCGGTGCCGACCGGCGTGATCGCGGGACTCGCGGCCGTGGTCGCGTACGCCCCCATCCACCGAACGCTGCCGCTGCACGAGGCGCGCAGCATCGCGACGGTCACGCTCTTCTGCGTGTCGCTCTGGATACTGTGCGTGCTCACCCGGCCCTTGAGCGGCCCACGCTGGGCGCTCCTCGGAGCGGTCGCCGGAGCGTTCGTCCTGGTGTGCGCGATCCCGTTCACCGCCGAGTTCTTCCAGATGCACCTGAGCCTGTCGTGGGGACTGGCGTGGGGCATCGCGGTCGGTGCCGTCGGAGCGGCGGGGATCGAGCTGTTCTACCGGTTCGCCAGGGAGCGCGGCCTGGTCTTCGACCGGCAGTGAACGTGGTAGATTTATCTTGACGTCAAGATAAATCCGGTCGCCGACGACTTAGGCTTACCTTGCTGGAAACACGCTTCGACGGACAACCAAGATGGATGCGGCTCGCGTGACAGCGCCTGCCGATGAAGGAGAGGGCAACGTGTCAGCCACTACAGGTTCCGCGTTCGGCAGCTTCGGTGCGAAGAGCACCCTGAGCGTCGGCGACAAGGACTACACGATCTTCCGGATCGACACCGTCGACGGCTACGAGAAGCTGCCGTTCAGCCTCAAGGTGCTGCTGGAGAACCTCCTCCGCACCGAGGACGGCGCCAACATCACCGCCGACCACATCCGCGCCCTCGGCTCGTGGGACCCCACGGCCGAGCCGGACACGGAGATCCAGTTCACCCCGGCCCGCGTCATCATGCAGGACTTCACCGGCGTGCCCTGCATCGTCGACCTCGCCACGATGCGCGAGGCCGTCTCGGCGCTCGGCGGCGACCCGAAGAAGATCAACCCGCTCGCGCCGGCCGAGATGGTCATCGACCACTCCGTCATCGCCGACCTCTTCGGGCAGGCGGACGCGCTCGAGCGCAACACGGACATCGAATACGAGCGCAACGGGGAGCGCTACCAGTTCCTCCGCTGGGGCCAGACCGCGTTCGACGACTTCAAGGTCGTGCCGCCGGGAACCGGCATCGTGCACCAGGTGAACATCGAGTACCTGGCCCGCGTCACCATGACCCGCGAGGTCGGCGGCGAGCTGCTCGCCTACCCGGACACCTGCGTCGGCACCGACTCGCACACCACGATGGTCAACGGCCTGGGCGTGCTCGGCTGGGGCGTCGGCGGAATCGAGGCCGAGGCGGCGATGCTCGGCCAGCCCGTCTCCATGCTCATCCCCAAGGTGGTCGGCTTCAAGCTGAGCGGCGCCATCCCGACCGGCGTCACCGCGACCGACGTCGTGCTCACGATCACCGAGATGCTCCGCAAGCACGGTGTCGTCGGCAAGTTCGTCGAGTTCTACGGAGCGGGCGTCGCCGAGGTGCCCCTCGCGAACCGCGCCACCATCGGCAACATGAGCCCCGAGTTCGGCTCGACCGCCGCCACGTTCCCGATCGACGACGTGACCCTCGACTACCTGCGCCTCACCGGCCGCAGCGAGGAGCAGGTGAAGCTCGTCGAGGAGTACTCCAAGGCGCAGAGCCTGTGGCACGATCCGGAGACCGAGCCGGTCTTCAGCGAGTACCTCGAGCTCGACCTCTCCACGGTCGTCCCCTCGATCGCCGGCCCGAAGCGCCCGCAGGACCGCATCGAGCTCAGCGACGCGAAGGACCAGTTCGAGAAGGACCTGACCAACTACGCGGACGTCTCGCACGATCTGGTCGACCTGACGATCTCGGAGTCGTTCCCGGCCTCCGACCCCGGAGAGCTGCAGCCGGAGGACGCCCAGAGCATCCACTCGCACTCGCACCACAGCCACGCGCCGAAGACGGCGTCGAACCCGACGCCCGTCACGCTGGCCGAGGGCGGCGACAGCTTCGTGATCGACCACGGCGCGGTCGCGATCGCGGCGATCACCTCGTGCACCAACACCTCGAACCCGTCGGTCATGCTCGCGGCCGGACTCCTCGCCCGCAACGCGGCGAAGAAGGGCCTCAAGTCGAAGCCGTGGGTCAAGACCACGCTCGCACCGGGATCGAAGGTCGTCACCGACTACTACGAGAAGGCCGGTCTCACCAAGGACCTCGAGGCCCTCGGCTTCTACACGGTCGGCTACGGCTGCACCACCTGCATCGGCAACTCGGGCCCGCTGCTCGACGAGATCTCGCAGGCCGTGAACGACAGCGACCTCGCGGTCACCGCCGTCCTCTCGGGCAACCGCAACTTCGAGGGCCGCATCAACCCCGACGTCAAGATGAACTACCTGGCGAGCCCGCCGCTGGTCATCGCGTACGCTCTGGCCGGGTCGATGAACTTCGACTTCGAGACCGACGCCCTCGGCACGGACGCGGACGGCAACGACGTCTTCCTCAAGGACATCTGGCCGGATGCCGCAGAGGTTCAGGAGACCATCGACTCCTCGATCAACGAGGGCATGTTCACCCACGAGTACGCGAGCGTGTTCGAGGGCGACGAGCGCTGGAAGTCGCTCCCGACTCCGACCGGCTCGGTCTTCGAGTGGGACGAGAAGTCGACCTACGTGCGCAAGCCCCCGTACTTCGACGGCATGACGCTCGAGACCACGCCGGTGTCGGACATCTCCGGCGCCCGGGTGCTCGCGAAGCTGGGCGACTCGGTCACCACCGACCACATCAGCCCCGCCGGCAACATCAAGGCCGACAGCCCGGCCGGCCGCTACCTGGACGAGCACGGCATCGACCGCAAGGACTTCAACTCCTACGGCTCGCGCCGCGGCAACCACGAGGTCATGATCCGCGGAACGTTCGCGAACATCCGCCTGAAGAACCAGCTCCTCGACGGCGTGGAGGGCGGCTACACCCGCGACTTCACCCAGGAGGGCGGCCCGCAGTCGTTCATCTATGACGCGTCGCAGAACTACCAGGCGCAGGGCACCCCGCTCGTGATCTTCGGCGGCAAGGAGTACGGTTCCGGCTCGTCCCGCGACTGGGCGGCGAAGGGCACCAGCCTTCTGGGCGTCCGCGCGGTCATCACCGAGAGCTTCGAGCGTATCCACCGCTCGAACCTCATCGGCATGGGTGTCGTCCCGCTGCAGTTCCCGGCCGGCGAGAGCTGGGCGTCGCTCGGCCTCGACGGCACCGAGGTCGTCTCCATCTCGGGCCTGGAGGAGCTCAACGAGGGCCGGACCCCGAAGACCGTCCGCGTCGTGGCCGAGCCGAGCTCCGAATCGCCCGCGGGCAAGCAGACGGTCGAGTTCGACGCGGTCGTCCGCATCGACACCCCGGGTGAGGCCGACTACTACCGCAACGGCGGCATCCTGCAGTATGTGCTCCGGAGCCTGGTGTAACCAGACCGTTGTCAAGGGGAGGCTCGGAATCGCCGGTTCCGAGCCTCCTCTCGATTCCACGGCCCTACACTCGAATCCATGAGCATCCTCGAAACGATCCACGAGCCGCGCGATCTCGATCGGCTCACGGACCGGGAGCTCGACCAGCTGGCCGCTGAAGTGCGGGCCTTCCTGGTCGCGAACGTGGCGAAGACCGGCGGGCACCTCGGCCCCAATCTCGGCGTGGTCGAGACCACGATCGCGATCCACCGCGTCTTCGACTCGCCGCGCGACGCCATCGTCTTCGACACCGGGCACCAGTCGTACGTGCACAAGCTCCTGACCGGTCGTCAGGACTTCTCCCAGCTGCGCCAGAAGGGCGGCCTCGCGGGCTACCCGCAGCGGTCGGAGTCCGAGCACGACATCGTCGAGAGCTCGCACGCGTCGTCGTCGCTCTCCTGGGCGGACGGCATCTCGCGCGCCTTCGAGATGACCGGGCAGACCGACCGGCACGTCATCGCCGTCGTCGGCGACGGCGCCCTCACCGGCGGGATGACGTGGGAGGCCCTCAACAACATCTCCGACGACAACAGCCGCAAGCTGATCATCGTCGTCAACGACAACGGCCGCTCCTATGCGCCGACGATCGGCGGCATGGCCCGGTTCCTCAACACCGTGCGCACGCGGCGCGCCTACCGGAGCCTCTACCTCACCAGCCAGCGCGCGTTCGACAAGCTCGGCGCCCCGGGCCGCTCGTTCTACCGCGGCGTGCGCGGCGGCCTGCACGGCTTCCTCAGCCGGTTCTCGAACAACGAGGCGCTCTACTCGAACCTCGACATCAAGTACATCGGACCGGTGCACGGCCACGACATCCAGGCGATGCAGGAGGCCCTTCTGCAGGCGAAGAACTACGGCGCGCCCGTCATCGTGCACGCGATCACGCAGAAGGGGCGCGGCTACGAGCCGGCTCTGCGCGACGCCGCAGACCAGTTCCACGCCGTCGGTCAGATCGATCCGGAGACCGGGGAGCCGATCGACAGTTCCAGCAAGCCGAGCTGGACGGGCGTCTTCGCGGACGAGATCGTCCGGCTCGCCGAGAAGGACCCGAAGCTCGTCGGCATCACCGCGGCCATGCTCCGGCCCACGGGCCTGCACAAATTCGCTGAGCGCTTCCCCGACCGCGTGCACGACGTGGGCATCGCGGAGCAGCACGCCGCCACCAGCGCCGCGGGCCTCGCCTTCGGCGGCCTGCACCCGGTCGTCGCGATCTACGCGACGTTCATCAACCGTGCCTTCGACCAGGTGCTGATGGACGTCGCCCTGCACAAGGCCGGTGTCACGTTCGTGCTCGACCGAGCCGGGGTCACCGGTCCGGACGGGCCGAGCCACCACGGAATCTGGGATCTCGCGATCCTGCAGGTCGTCCCCGGCATCCGCCTCGCCGCCCCGCGCGATGCCACCCGCTTCCGTGAGGAGCTCGCCGAGGCGGTGGCCGTGGACGACGGCCCCACGGTGCTGCGGTTCCCGAAGGGCAGCGTCCAGGCCGACATCCCGGCCGTCCACCGCCTGGAGGACGGCGTCGACGTCCTGCGCGACGACGACCGCAAGGACGTCCTGCTGGTCGCCGTCGGCCCGATGGCGGATCTCGCACTCAAGGTCGCCGATGGCCTCGCCGCTCAGGGCATCGGTGCGACGGTCGTCGACCCGCGCTGGGTCGTCCCGGTTCCGAAGAGCGTGCTCGGGCTGGCGGCGGAGCACCGCATCGTCGTCACGATCGAGGACGGCATCCGCGTCGGTGGCATCGGCACCCGCGTGCGCCAGGACCTCCGCGAGGCCGGCATCGACACGGCGGTCGACGAGCTCGGCCTCCCCGACGAGTTCATCGACCACGCGACCCGTGACGAGATCCTCGACGAGGCCGGCCTGACCGCCCAGAAGATCGCCCGCGACCTCGTGGCTCAGGTGCTCGGCAGCCGCGTGCCGATCGCACGCCCGTTGCCCGAGCAGGAGCTGACCCGGCGCAACGCGGACGGGTAGATCGAGCGACTTCGGCGCACCTATGTCGCTGGAGGGGCGCTCGCTGCAAGGGTGCACGGTTCGCCCGACTGATCGACATGTCATGGTCCCTGGGCGGAGCAGTTCGCCCCGCTCGAGAATAGAGCGCGCCCGCACGAGGTGAGAACTCTGCCTTGAATAGGAACGTACTTAACGGTAGTTTCACTTCATACCTTGGGGATTCAAGGTGTGAAATGTCAAGGACTAATCATGGAAGCGATGGAGAGCAGCCTCGTGGCGCCGGATTGCCATTTGCTCGCTCGACGGCCGCTTGGTGAGCGATTCCACTGCCGTGTTCGACGTGCAGACAGAATCGGTGTTGAAGCATGAATCACCTCTCGGCTTCCGGAGGAATACACTTCGCGCACGCGTCGACATGCTCAACAGCTCTGATCATCGTGTCACTGTCTCACCGGATACTGGACTCGTCGCATTGATCAGACCCATCGATGTCCTCGGCGCGGGCAATGCACCCGGCGGACGGTTAGACGCGGTAGTCGCGCTGCAGAAGGGGAAGTCGTTCGACCTCCGAGAGGTCGACATGCGAATACGACTCTCGTGGTTCACGCGCTCACGGGCGTTCGACGCCCGACGTCTCCTCCCGAAGAGCACGATCATCGTGACGACATCATCCTCCGACGCGGTCGAAGACGTGGCCCAGAGAATCATGGAGGCGATCGATGGATAGATCACCCCTTCTTCGGGCCCGCGAAATCAGCAAGATGTATCCCGGCCGGCCCAAACCTGCACTGAGTCCGGTCTCACTCGTCGTCCATCCAGGCGAGCTCATCGCGGTCGTCGGTCACAACGGCGCAGGGAAATCGACGCTGTTCGAAGTTCTCGGTGGCCTGTTGCGCCCTACTACCGGAAGCATCGAGCGCTCAGTCGACCCAGGTGAGATCGGTTGGTGCCCTCAGCGTGAAATCATCGACTGGTCCCTGACCGTGCAGCAGAACATCACACTCGGCGTCGAGATGAGACGTGCGGTGCAGTGCACTGAACTCCGACGCGACCTCGACGAACTCGCAACCGCGCTGCATCTGACCGAATATGTCACCCGAACCGCGGAGACTCTCTCCGGCGGAGAGCTTCGCAGGACGCAGATCGCGCGAGCGTTGATCGGAAAACCGCGCTTGATGATCCTCGATGAGCCGACGACGGGACTGGATCCCGCTGGGATCCGGATCGTTTTCGAGTACCTGGAGCGGAGGCGAACAGAGGGCGCTTCAGCCCTGATCAGCACGCATGAGACATCCCGCTTCGCCTCATTCTGCACTCGTGTGATCGCGCTGAAGGGTGGGCTCATCGTTGCAGATGAACCCGTTGCCGACTTCGTCCGGCGATCCAGCGGATCGGACGATCTGTGGGACGCCTACGAAGCGTTGTGCGGTGCTGCATGATCGCCCGACCGCTGCGCCTTGCGAAGTACCACGTGTTCTCCCTCTGGAACTGGCGTTTCTCCTATTTGGCTAAGTTCATCGAGCCGCTGGCGTACTTCGTGTTCCTCGTACCGGGCGTGGCCGGTGGGATGGCCGATCCGAGCGGCTACGGCCGATTCGCGTTTGCCGGGATGTGCTGTTTCCTGGCATTTCGTGCGGCGACGAATGCGATGAGCGATGTCGCGAATGATCGCAAGTGGGGCGTTTTCGCGCTCTACACGCTGCAGGGCGGCTCCGTGGTCGGCTACCTGGTCAGTATCGTGATCTTTACCCTTGGGGTGCTCGCGGTCCAGATCACCCTCGTTGCACTGTGCGGCCTCGCGACTTTCGGCTGGGATGTGTTCGGCTCGTCGACACTCCGCTGGCTCGGGATCGCCGTCCTCATCGCGATCGGCTGGATCGGTGCGGGTGTAGCTGTCGGATCGCGCATTCAGTCCTACGCCAAGAGGGACATGATCGTCGTCCTGACATCCCTGCCCGTGGTTCTGTCTGCGCCGCTTTTCTACTCGCTGGAGACTGCGCCAGCGTTCTCCCGGATCGTGTCGACAGCGAATCCTCTCACTTACCAAGTTGGATGGATCCGTGGCGATGCGTGGGGTGACGCGATCTTCGCAGCGCTCTGGGCGGCGCTGCTCATGGTGGCAGCGGTCCTACTCCTGCGCAACGCAGGGCGGGTGTCCAGCGAACGCTGAGGCTGTCGCCGGGTTGACTTGGAGCGCACTCTAAGTCTTATCGTGGCGGTATGACCGACAGCATCACGGCGATGTCCATCTCCGACGTCGCCGAGCGCACCGGGCTCTCCACGCACACCCTCCGCTATTACGAGCGCGAAGGTCTCATGCTGAGTCCCGTCGAGCGTGCCTCGTCCTCGCACCGCCGTTATTCGGAAGCCGACCTCGCCTGGGTCGTGTTCCTCACGAAGCTGCGATCGACCGCGATGCCGATCGCTACTGTGCGCCGGTACGTGGAGCTCGCCCGGCGCGGCGACGACACCACCGCGGAACGGCTGGAGCTGCTGCTCCTGCACCGCATGGGGGTGGCGCAGCAGCTCGAGGAGATGGCGGCGAGTCTCGCGGCCATCGACTACAAGATCGGTCTCTACGAGAAGAAAGCAGGAACGAACGCATGAAGAAGACCACTCTCGGAACCGAGCGGCTCGAGGTCTCGCAGCTGGGCCTCGGCTGCATGGGGATGTCCGCGTTCTACACCGGCGCTGGACAGGACGACGCTGGCTCGATCCGCACCCTTCACCGGGCGATCGATCTCGGCGTGACGTTCTTCGACACAGCCGAGATCTACGGGCCCTACGCGAACGAGGAGCTCCTGGCGCGCGCCTTCGCCGACGGCCGGCGCGATCAGGTCGTCATCGCCACCAAGTTCGGCACCATCCTGCACCGGCAGAAGGACGAGCGCGGACTCGACGGCTCGGCCGAGAACGTGCGGCTCTCCGTCGAGGGGTCGCTGAAGCGACTGGGCACCGACCGCATCGATCTCTACTACCAGCACCGGATGGACCCGGGGACTCCGATCGAGGAGACCGTCGGCGCGCTCAAGGAGCTCATCGAGGAGGGCAAGATCCTCCACTACGGACTCTCGGAGGCAGCCCCGGAGACCATCCGGCGCGCGAACGCCGTGCATCCCGTGACGGCTGTCCAGACCGAGTACTCGCTCTGGACGCGCGACCCGGAGGAGGCGGTGCTGCCGACCGTGCGTGAGCTCGGCATCGGCTTCGTGCCGTACTCGCCGCTCGGCCGCGGCTTCCTGACGGGCACCATCCGTTCGCTCGACGAACTCTCGGAGGACGACTTCCGCCGATTCAACCCGCGTTTCGAGGGTGACAACCTGGAGGCGAACATCCGGATCGTCGAGCAGGTTGACGCCGTCGCGCGCGAGGTCGGCGCGAGGGCCGGGCAGGTCGCGCTCGCGTGGCTGCTCGCGAAGGGCGACGACATCGTCCCGATCCCCGGAACGCGTCGGGTGGAGAACCTGGAGCAGAACGTCGAGGCGACCGAGGTCCAGCTCAGCCCGGAGCAGATCGAGCGACTCGACGCTGTCGCCGCGCCGGTCGGCGACCGCTACGCGGACATGACGCCGCTCAACCGCTGAATCCCTCCTGAATCCCTCCCCGCAACCAGGGGTCGCGAAACGCCGCTTCGAGACGCTCGAAGCGGCGTTTCGCGACCCCGCTGTCGTCAGGGCAGCGTGCTGAAGCGGACCCGGAGGGTGCGCGCCTCGGGGCGGAGGGAGAACGCGGGCCACACGTCCGGCCCGCAGGCGCGCGAGCCCAGGCCGTGCTGGGCGGCGTCGAGGAACAGGTGCGTCGTGCGGGAGACCGGAAGCTCGTGCGGGTGCCCGGCCGCGGCGATCTCCTGGGGAGTGTGGCGGGTGAGCACGAAGCCCGGGAGACGGCCGCGGGTGTCCGGGAGGGCGTGGAGCCGGAGGGGGCCGAGCACCAGCTCGCGCACGGCCGAGCGGTGACCGGTCTCCTGCGGGCGGGCGTACGGGACCGACAACCCGTCGATCGTCGCCGTGTACCGCCCGACCCGGGCCGCCCGGAGGCTGTCCGGGTACGACTCGAGCGGTCCGAGCCCGAACCACTCGGCGTCGGTGACGGGCGCGTCGTCGTCGGGCAGGTCGAAGCGGACGCCGATGCGAGGCCACACAGTGGACCAGCCGGCGGACGGCTCGATCTCGACGCGGAGCTCGAGGCTCGCCCCGACGAGCGCCCACACCGTCTCCACGCTGACCGAGAGCGCCGCATTCGCGGCCGAGACGCGGGTGACGGTCCGCAGCGCTCCCGGAGCCTCCTGGACCGCGACGAGCCGGTGGACGAGCCGGTCGAGGCCCTGCGAGCGCCACAGCGAGGCGCTGGAGACGCCGGCGACGCTCCCGTCGCTCCCGGTCGGGTCGCTGAAGGCGCCGCCTTCGTCGTTGTCTGTGGGGGCGCGAAACAGCTCGAGCCGCGGTCCGTCCACGCGGCGACCGGCGAGGCGCACCAGGCGACCGGACTCGAAGGCCGCGGGGCCGAGGGAGAGCGTCCCCTCGGCGTCGCGCCAACCGGTGATCCGCGGTGCGGTCGGCGCCGGCAGTGCGGCGGGTGTCCGATCGGACTGGGCGGATGCGACGATGTGCCCCTCGGGCGCCCAGGCGGTCGCGGCGGCGAGCACCGCCTCCACCGTCAGCCAGTTCTCCACGCCGACGCGCGGGGTGAGCTCCGGGAGGGCGACGCGGACGGAGGAGCCCGCGGCGATCTCCGGAACGGGCAGGGCGCCGCCGTCCACAGCACGCCCGTCGGCCTCCAGCCGCCAGGTGAACCGCAGATCCGCGGTGGAGGCGGTGTGCCGGCGGTTCTCGATGGTGACGCCGGGGCCGTCGGCGTCGAACGCGAAGCGCACGGGCGCGACCACGGCCGCGTATTCGTGCAGGCCCGGGGTCGGGGTGTCGTCGCTCAGGACCATGCCGTCCATGACGAAGTTGCCGTCGTGCACGACCTCCCCGAAGTCGCCGCCGTACGCGTAGAACGGCGTGCCGTCCGCCGTGCGCGTCAGGATGCCGTGGTCGCGCCACTCCCACACGAAGCCGCCGTGCAGGCGCGGATGCGCATCCACCAGGGCTTCGTACTGGTCGATGGCACCCGGACCGTTGCCCATCGCGTGGACGTACTCGCAGAGGATGAACGGCTTGGTGCGCTGGCGCGCGCCCTGCGCGGGTGTGCAGCCGAGCAGCGGAGCGGTCGATCCGTCCGTGCCGATCTGCTCGGTCTCGGGCACGGTGGAGTACATGCGCGAGTAGACGTCGGTGTACTCGCCGGTGTAGTCGCCCTCGTAGTGCACCGGACGGCCGGTGTCGCGGGCGTGCACCCACGCCGACATCGCGGCGAGGTTCGCTCCCGTGCCCGACTCGTTGCCGAGCGACCACATCACGATGCTCGGGTGGTTCTTGTCGCGTTCGACCGTCCGTTTGATCCGGTCGAGATAGGCGTCGCGCCACGCGGGGTCGTCGCTCGGGTTGCCCACCCAGGCCGCGCACTCGAATCCGTGGGTCTCGAGGTCGCACTCGAGGATCACCCAGAACCCGAGCTCGTCGGCCAGATCGAGCAGGCGGGGATGCGGCGGGTAGTGGCTGGTGCGGATGGCGTTGACGTTGAACCGCTTCATGCGGGCCAGATCCTCGCGGGCGTGCTCCTCGTCGAAGACGCGGCCGCGCTCGGGATGCGCCTCGTGCCGGTTCATCCCGTGGAAGACGACGCGTTCCCCGTTGACGAGGAAGCGGTCGCCGCGGATCTCGACGGTGCGGAATCCAGTGCGCAGGATGGCGGTCTCGCCGGCGGCCTCCACCGACGCGGCGTAGAGACGCGGGGTCTCGGCCGTCCACGGATCGACCGCGGCGAGCTCGACCCGTGCGACGTCGTCCGGCTCGGCCCACACCGTCTCGACGCCGAGCTCCGGGATGCGCAGGGTCACGGGGAACGCCGAGGCGCTCGCGGTGATCTCGGCGTCGATCCAGCCCGCGCCCTCCGCCCATCCGGTCCGCAGCCAGACGTCGTCGAGACCGTCCGCCGGCCGGGCCGCCAGTGTGACGTCGCGGAAGATGCCCGGCAGCCACCACTGGTCCTGATCCTCGAGATAGCTGGCGGCCGACCACTGGTGGACGCGCACGACGAGGACGTTCTCGCCGGTCCGCACGAGGTCGGTGACCTCGAACTCCTGCGCGAGCCGGCTGCCGGTGCCGATCCCGACCTCGGCACCGTTGAGCCACACGCGGTACATCGACTCGACGCCGTCGAACCGCAGCACCAGGGCGGCGTCGGCGGGCCAGTCGGAGGGGAGGACGAACGTGCGCCGGTAGTCGCCGGTCGGGTTCTCGTCCGGAACGTGCGGAGGGTCGAGCGGGAACGGGTACTGCACGTTCGTGTAGATCGGGAGGCCGTGGGCGCCGTCCCCCTCGAGCACCCAGTGGGAGGGAACGGGGATCGTGCCCCAGCCGCCGTCGTCGAAGTCGGGCGCGGCGATCGCGTCGTCCAGGCCGGCCGTGGGGGAGAGGCGGAAGCGCCAGGTGCCGTTCAGCGAGAGGGTGGGGGCGTCGCTCGCGAGCCACGAGCGGGGTGCGCGCCGTGCGCCCCGGCCGGGTGCGGTGTCGGAGAGGTAGGACGGGCTCAGCACGGGTCTCGGCTCCTTCGGTGTGGACTAGCATCGACGTTAGCCGAAAATCGGGCACGTGACCTAATTTCGAGGAGCAGCATGGCAGAGCAGAGCGCGAGCGCACGCGGGCCCTACGCGAAGACGGCCGCACGGCGCGCCCAGATCGTCGACGAGGCCTACCGGGCCTTCGCCACGCGCGGATACCACGGCAGCTCCCTGCGGGAGATCGCCGCCGCCGCCGGGGTCGGTCTCAGCACCCTCCAGCACCACTTCGCCGACAAAGAGGAGCTGCTCCTCGCCGTCCTCGCCCGCCGCGACCAGGAGGGGGACGCACTCGACGCGACCCTCAACGGCAGCCCGGAGCCGTTCGTCGATCGCATCCTCGACCGCGCCCGCACCAACGAGAGCATCCCGGGGCTGATCGCGCTCTACAGCGTGCTCGCGGCGGAGGCCGTCACGGACGAACACCCGGGCCGCCCGTTCTTCGCCGCGCGCTACGACGACCTCCGCTCCGCGTACACCCGCGAGTTCGAGGCGATGCGCGCGGCCGGCCGTCTGCGCGCGGGCGTGGACCCGGCGCTCGCCGCGGCCACGGTGGTCGCCCTCTGGGAGGGCATCCAGCTGCAATGGTTGTACGCGCCCGACGCGATCGACGCCGTGGCGGCGCTGCGCGGCTACTTCGACCTCGTCCTGACATGACGGACGCCCCGCTCGTCGTGAGCGGGGCGTCCGTCGTGCGGGAAGCGTGTCCGGTTACGCGACGCCCTTCACCGGCGGGTGCTGGAACGTGTCTCCGAAGACACGCTCCGACGCTCCGACGCGGTCGAGGTACGGCGTAATGCCGCCCATCTGGAACGGGAAGCCCGCGCCGAGGATCATGCAGAGGTCGATGTCCTCCGGCGCCTCGACCACGTGGTCGTCGATCAGCATGCGGTGGATCTCGTCGGCGAGGCCGTCCTCCAGACGACGGAGGATCTCCTCCTTCGTCCACGGGTTCGTGCCGCCGGCGATGATCTTCGCCGCGCCCTTGTCGACGCCCTTGACCTTGCCCTTGCCGTCCTTCTCCAGCAGCGTCCCGTACTCGGCGAGCTTGTGGAGGTTCTCGCTGCGGTAGAACCGGTCCGGGAACGCGGCGTGGTGCGTGTCCAGCACGTGTGCGCCCACCTTCAGACCGACCAGGTCGAGCAGACGCGACGGCGGCATCGGCAGGCCGAGCGGGGCGAACGCCTCGTCGACGGTCTCGAAGGAGGTGCCGTCGTCGACGGCGTGCATCGCCTCGCCGAGCACCTTCGCCAGCACGCGGTTGACCACGAAGCCGGGGGTGTCCGCGGTGATCACCGCGTTCTTCTTCAGCGCCGCGGCCGTGACCATCGCCGTCGAGAGCGTCGCCTCGTCCGTGTGCGGTGTCTTGACGACCTCGATCAGGGGCATGACCGCGACCGGGGTGAAGAAGTGGAAGCCGACCAGGCGCTCCGGGTGCTTCAGCTTGGCGCCGATCTGCTCGACGGACAGCGAGGACGTGTTGGTCGCGATGACCGCCTCGTCGGAGAGGTACTGCTCGACCTCCTCGAAGACGTTCTGCTTGACCGTGAGCTCCTCGAAAACGGCCTCGATGACCCAGTCGCAGTCCGCGAAGTCGGCCTTGTCGGTCGTGCCGGTGACCAGGGCGCGCAGACGGTTCGCCTCGTCGGGGGGGATCCGGCCCTTCTCCTGCAGCTTCCCGATCTCGTCGTGGATGTATGCCACACCCTTGTCGACGTGCGCCTGGTCGAGGTCAGTTATCACGACGGGCACGCGCAGCCGGCGCACGAACAGGAGCGCGAACTGGCTGGCCATGTAGCCCGCGCCGATCACGCCGATCTTCGTGACCTTCTTCGCCAGCTTCTTGTCGGGGGCGCCGGCCGGACGCTTCGCGCGCTTCTGCACCAGGTTGAAAGCGTAGATGCTCGCCTGGAACTGGTCGCCCGAGATCAGCTCCGCCAGTGCCTCGTCCTCGAGTTCGAAGCCGGCGGCGCGGTCGTTCGACTTGGCGGCCTTGAGCAGCTCCAGCGCCTTGTACGGCGACTTCGGGACCGTGCCGATGCGGCTCTCCAGCATCTTGCGGGCGATGCCGATGGCGGCGTCCCACTTGACCATGCGCTCGACCTTGCCGGGGACGTTGGGCCGCTTGACCTCGACCTGCCCGGTGAGCACCTTGTCGGCCCAGAGCAGGGACTCCTCGAGGAAGTTCGCCGAGTCGAAGATGGCGTCCGCGATGCCGAGGTCGAAGACCTCCTGCGGCTTCAGCATCCGATTCTGCTTGAGCGGGTTCTCGATGACGACCTTGAGGGCGTTCTCGATGCCGATGAGGTTCGGCAGAATCGTCGCGCCTCCCCAGCCGGGGATCAGGCCGAGGAACACCTCCGGCAGTGCGAACGCGGCCGCGTTGCGGTCGATGGTGCGGTAGTCGGCGTTGAGGCCGATCTCCACACCGCCGCCCAGCGCGAGGCCGTTCGTGAAGACGAACGAGGGCACGCCGAAGGTCGCCTGCTTGCCGAGCACGAAGTGGCCCAGCTGGGGGAGCAGCTTGGCGACCTCCACGCTCGGGATGTCGCTCACGCGGCTGAGGTCGGCCCCCGCCGCGAGGATGAACGGCTTGCCGGTGACGGCGACGGCGTCGATCTCGCCGCGGCCGGCCCGCTCGGTGAGCTCGTCGAAGGTCTTCCCGAGCTCGAGGAGGGTGGCCGGGCCCATCGTGTTGGGGCGCGTGTGGTCGCGCCCGTTGTCGAGGGTCACCAGCGCGAGGGTCTTGCCGCTCGGCAGCGGGATGTCCTTCACGAAGGAGTGGGTGACGACCTCGTCGGAGGTGAGGGCGACGAGGGGGGAGAAGTCGATCGTGGTGTAGTCGGTCACTCGGTCTCAGGCCTTCCGTGCAGCGCGCTTGTCGTGCCGTGCTTTTCCAGTGAAGTGGGGGTTCTCCCAGATGACGGTGCCGCCCTGGCCCAGGCCGACGCACATCGCGGTCACGCCGTAGCGGACCTCCGGGTGCTCCTCGAACTGACGGGCGAGCTGGATCATCAGGCGCACGCCGCTGGCGGCGAGCGGGTGGCCGATGGCGATGGCGCCGCCCCACTTGTTGACGCGGGGGTCGTCGTCGTCGATGCCGAAGTGGTCGAGGAACGAGAGCACCTGGATGGCGAACGCCTCGTTGAGCTCGAACAGGCCGATGTCATCGATCGACAGGCCCGCCTTGCGGAGCGCCTTCTCGGTCGAGGGGACCGGGCCGATGCCCATGATCTCCGGTTCGACGCCGGCGAAGCCGAAGCTGACCATGCGCATCTTCGGGGTGAGGCCGAACTCCGTGACGGCGTCGCTGGACGCGAGCAGGCTCGCGGTCGCGCCGTCGGTCAGCGGGGACGAGTTGCCGGCGCTCACGCGGCCGTGCGGGCGGAACGGGGTGCGCAGGGTCGCCAGGGACTCCATGTTGGTCTCGGGGCGCATCCCCTCGTCGCGGGTGGCCAGGCCCCAGCCCGCCTCGGAGCGGATCGCGACGGGCACCAGGTCGGGCTGCAGCTTGCCGTTCTCGTAGGCGGCGGCCGTCTTCTGCTGGCTGCGCATCGCGAACCGGTCCGAGCGCTCCTTGGTCAGCGCGGGGAAGCGGTCGTGGATGCGCTCGGCGGTCATGCCCATGTTCAGGGCGTCTTCGCCCACCAGGCGCTCCGAGAGGAAGCGCGGGTTGGGGTCCGCCCCGAACCCCATCGGGTGCCGGCCCATGTGCTCGACACCGCCCGCGATCGCGAGATCGTAGGCGCCGAAGGCGATGCCGGAGCCGAGGGTGGTGACGCTCGTCATCGCGCCGGCGCACATCCGGTCGATCGCGAACCCGGGGACCGACTTCGGCAGGCCGGCGAGGAGCGCCGCCGTGCGGCCCAGGGTCAGACCCTGGTCGCCCTGCTGCGTCGTCGCCGCGATGGCCACGTCGTCGATGCGGTCCTTGGGCACGTTCGGATTGCGCTCGAGCAGCCCGATGATCGCCTTCACGACCAGGTCGTCCGCCCGGGTGTTCCAGTACTGCCCTTTTTCGCCGGCCCGTCCGAACGGAGTCCGGACTCCGTCGACGAACACGACATCGGTTCTTTCGGCCACAGTGCCTCCCAAATCAGGTCCGTGTCGATCCTAGGGAGGCCGTCGCGGGCCACGGGAATCGTTTGATTCTTTCTACGAATCCGTCTCGGACGACTCGGCGGGCATTTGCATGCTTTCCACAAACGCGCGGGCGATGATCTGTGAGGTTGCCTCAATCTGCCAGGGGCGGGCGCCATGTGCGGCGAGCGCGTCGGCGATCGAGGCGTCGGTGACCTCCTCGGGCGGCGTCCACGCGATGCGGCGCAGTGTCTCCGGGGTGAGGAGATTCTCGAGCGGGATGCTGCGCTCCTCCGACAACGCGGTGAGCGCGGCGCGCGCGGCCTTCAGGCGTCCGTCGGCCTCCGGGTTGCGATCGGACCAGGCGCGCGGCGGCGGGAGGGCGTCACCGTTGCCCCGGAGCACCGGCAGGTCGTTGGTGGTGCGGCCGGCCTCCACGGCCTCCCACCAGCGGTCGAGCTCCGTCCGGCTCGCCCGGCCGGTGAACTCGCGCATCGCGGCGAGGGCGCGCTTGCTGTCCGGAAGGGCCTTCGCCGCGGCCGTGAGGGCGGCGTCGGGCACGAGGCGGCCCGGCGCGGTGTCGATCTCGCGCGCCAGGGCGTCCCGGCTGAGCCACAGCTCGCGCGCGACGGCGAGATTGCGGATCCCGCGGATGGAGTGGATGCCCGACAGGCGCCGCCAGGGCTCGCTGCGCACCACGGTCAGCTCCCGGGTCAGCTCGTCGGCGAACTCCTGCTGCGCGATGTCCGTCTTGCCGGCCTCGTCGAGCAGGCCGGCGATGGCGTCGCGCAGATCGGGGAGCAACTCGACGTCGAGCGCCGCGTAGACCAGCCACGGCTCGGGCAGCGGGCGCGTCGACCAGTCGGCGGCGCTGTGCTCCTTCGCCAGGTGGACGCCCAGAAGCTCCTCCACGACCGTCCCCAGGCCGACACGCGGCATCCCGAGCAGGCGGGCGGCGAGCTCCGTGTCGAAGATGCGCGACGGGTCGAGGCCGACCTCGCGCAGGCAGGTGAGGTCCTGGGTGGCCGCGTGCAGTACCCACTCCTCGTCCGCGATCGCGGTGTTCAGCTCGTCGAAGCGGCCGATCGCGGGCGGATCGAAGAGGAAGGTCCCTGCGCCGCGGCGGAAGATCTGGATGAGGTACGCGCGCTGAGAGTATCGGAAGCCGCTGGCCCGCTCGGCGTCCACGGCGATCGGTCCGGAGCCGCCGACGATGGCGTCGACCGCAGCGAGATACCCCTCACGCGAGTCGATCACGGAGTGGTCAGGCACGCGGACCCCGTCTCGTGGCGAGGACGCTGACACCTTCGCTCGTCGGCGGAAGCCCGGCGAGCATGCAGAGCAGCTCGCCCCAGCCCTCGACGTGCGCGGTGATGTCGGTCTCCTGCGGGCTCCACGACGCGCGCAGCTCGATCTGCGAGCCATCGCCCTGCGCCGCCAGCTCACCGAACCCGGTGCTGATGATCTTGGTCGCGGTGCCGCTCGCGGCGGTGTACCGGGCGTGGCGGGCGTCGAGGGCGTCGACCAGCCACGACCACGTCACATCCGCGAGGAAGGGGTCGAGGCCGATGTCGGTCTCCAGCGGCGCCTGCGCGAAGCAGACGATGCGGAACGGGCCGCCCCAGGCCTCCGGCTCGTCCGGGTCGTAGAGCAGGATGAACCGGCCCGTGCCGAGCTCGGAGTCGTCGCCGTGCCGAGCGGGTCGCACGTCTGCGGCCAGGGCCACCGCGTACGGGGCGAGCTGGGCGGGCGCGGGGATCTCGGTGACCGTGAGCTCCTCGCGGGACGGGGCGGCACGGACGGACGCGAGGGCCGCGGCGAACGCGGCCGGCACGTGCGGGGTGGCGGGAGGAGTCGACACGTCTTGAACACTAGAAGCCTTTGCGGGTCGCCGACGGTAAGGCACGCCGCCTGAAGAACTCCTGAGGGTGGGCGGCGGGCCGCGCCGGTACGCTGACCGCATGGCGAGTGGGAACAGGACGGGTGGATTCACCAAGGCGCTCGCCGTGACGGCGATCGCGGCCGGCGGGCTGGCGCTCGCCACCGCCGCGGGCGCCGCTTACGCGATCAGCCGGGTCGCCCGCACGGTGATCACGCCGGTGCGCCGCCGCCCGCAGAACCAGAGCGTGCGCGCCGTCGACACCGCCCGCGGCACCATCACCCTCGCCTCCACGCCGGACAGCCGGATGCCGGGCCGGTTCGGCGTCTTCTTCGACGGCGACTCCGGGCACGCCAAGGTGGGCGGCCTGCTCGCGATGGACGAGTCGACGGTCACCCGCGAGCTCGAGCGCATCGAGTACGGCGACCTGCGGCCGGGCCGCGCGCGAATCAGCGGCTATTACTACCTGCAGCCGGAGGAGCCCGGATTCCCGGTGCGCAGTGTCGAGATCCCGGCGGAGCTCGGGCAGGCGCCCGCGTGGGTGTTCCCGGCCGACCCCTCCCGGGCCGACGAGGGCCGCTGGGTGATCCAGGTGCACGGCTGGGGCGCCACCCGCCAGGAGGGCCTCCGGGCGGTCCGCACCTTCCATGAGGCCGGCTACACCTGCCTCCTGGCCTCATACCGCAACGACGGCGACGCCCCAGACAGCGCCGACCGGCGGTACGGTCTCGGCGGGACGGAATGGCACGACATCGACGCGGCCATCCGCTACGCCATCGCCGAAGGGGCGAAGTCGATCGTGCTCATGGGCTGGTCGATGGGCGGAGCCGTCGTGCTGCAGACGGTCACCCGCTCCGAGAACCTGGGACGGGTCGCGGGCATCATCCTGGAGTCGCCGGTCGTCGACTGGGTCGACACCCTCGAGTATCAGGCGCATCTGCTCCGCCTGCCCGAGCCGATCTCGCGGGGCGCCATCCGGCTCATCGAGTCCACGTGGAGCGGTCCGATCACCGGACAGGACGCCCCGATCGACCTGGCGAGCATGGACTTCGTCGCGCGCGCTGCCGACCTCACGCTGCCGACCCTCATCCTGCACAGCGACGACGACGGCTTCGTGCCCTCGACGTCGTCCCGTGCGCTGGCGGAGGCGCGGAGCGACATCGTCACATTCGTGCCGTTCACGGTCGCCCTCCACACCAAACTGTGGAACTACGACGAGACGAAGTGGAGCACGTCGATCACGGAGTGGCTCGACGGCACCGTCCACGCGCCCGGGGAGTGACCCTCCGCGCGATCGGACCGCCCGACCCGCCTCGCCTCAGGCCGCGAGCTTCTGCCGCACCTGGCGCTTCGCGCGCCCCAGGAGCGCCGACATGCCGCGGATGCGGAGCGGGGACACCGCCTGGGTCAGACCCAGGGTCTGCGGAAAGTCGTCCGGAACCGCGAGCACTTCGTCGGCGGTCAGCCGGGCGAGGCCCTGGACCAGGATGGACGCGAATCCGCGCGTCGTCGGAGCCTCGGGCGGCGCCGTGGCGAACAGGTGCACCACGTTCGCCTCGTCGACCTCCACGAAGATGAAGACCGGCGCCTGGCACTCCTCCACCCGCTCCAGCAGGTCGGGGTGATCCGCGTAGCGCTCCGGGAGCGGGGGCAGCTCGTCGGAGAACTCCAGCAGCAGCTGCAGTCGGTCGGGCTGCTCCAGTGCGAGGAAGTCGTCGCGGATCTCGGCCAGGACGCCGGTCAGGTCGGTCATGTCTCCAGGCTACTTCGCCGGGACCTCACCGGGCTCGGAGCCCGTCGCGATCGGCACGCGCACCGCGGAACCCCACTCCGTCCACGAGCCGTCGTAGTTCCGCACGTTCTCGAAGCCGAGCAGGTGCGTCAGCACGAACCACGTGTGGCTGGAGCGCTCGCCGATACGGCAGTAGGCGATCACGTCGTCGCCCGGCTCCAGTCCGGCGTCACCCAGGTAGATCGCCTCCAGGTCGGCGCGGCGCTTGAACGTCGCGTCCGGCGCGGCAGCCCGCGCCCACGGCACCGAGGCCGCCGACGGGATGTGTCCGGCACGGAGGGCGCCCTCGGTCGGGTACCCCGGGATCTCGGTGCGCTCGCCGCTGTACTCCTCGGGGGAGCGCACGTCGATGAGGGCCCCTCGACCCGCACGCACCCGTCCGAGGTGGTCGAGCACGTCGTCCTTGAACGCGCGCACGCGCGTGTCGTCGCGCTCGACCACGGGGTACTCGACCGGGGTGGGCGCGGGGACGTCGCGCGTGATCTCCCGGCCCTCGGCGATCCACTTGTCACGGCCGCCGTCGAGCAGGCGGACGTCCTCGTGGCCGAACAGGGTGAAGACCCACAGCGCGTACGCCGCCCACCAGTTGTTCTTGTCGCCGTAGAACACGACGGTCGAGTCGCGCGCGATCCCCTTGGAGCCCAGCAGCTCGGCGAACCGCTCCCCGCTCACGTAGTCGCGCACGACCGGATCGTTGAGGTCCGTGTGCCAGTCGATCTTGACGGCGCCCGGGATGTGCCCGGTGTCGTACAGGAGGACGTCCTCGTCGGACTCCACCACGACGAGCCCCGGTTCGCCCAGGTGCTCCGCCAGCCACGCCGTGCTCACGAGGCGCTCCGGGTGGGCGTAGTCGGCGAAGTCGGTGGACGGGTCGGTCTCGATGGCCATGCTGTTCTTCCTCCGGGATAGGCTGGGGCTCTGCGAAAGCAGGGGACGCCGTCTCAGGCTACGCGGCCGCGGACCGCCTGCGACAGGCGGCCGCCCGCACAGCGAAACACAGCGACATCCACGCGCCCGCTCCCGACCACGAAGGTGCCCTCCCGCCATGACCCTCGACCAGCTCGGCGCCCTCCCGCGCCTCGCCGACCGCTCGCCCCAGATCACCGGGGCCGAGATCGCCGCCAGCCTGGTCCCGCCGTCGCAGTTCGAGCGCGCGTCCTTCGAGACCTACCGCCCCGACCACGACTACCCCTCGCAGGCGGAGGCGGTCGCCACCCTCAAGCTCTTCGCGAAGTCGTGGGAGCCGCAGCGCCCGGCCGGCCTGTTCAGCCGCAGCCGCAAGAAGGTCGCCGCGATGAAGCCGGGCGTCTACCTCGACGGCGGCTTCGGCGTCGGCAAGACCCACCTCCTCGCCTCCCTCTGGCACGAGGCGCCGGGACCGAAGTACTTCGGCACGTTCATCGAGTACACCGCGCTGGTCGGCGCGCTCGGCTATGCGGGAGCGGTCGACCTCCTCCGCGGCTCCACGCTCATCTGCATCGACGAGTTCGAGCTCGACGACCCGGGCGACACCATGATGATGACCCGGATGCTCGGCGAGCTCGTCGCCTCCGGTACCCGCATCGCCGCCACCAGCAACACCCCGCCGAATGCGCTGGGCGAGGGCCGGTTCGCCGCGAGCGACTTCCTCCGCGAGATCCAGTCCCTCTCCGCCAACTTCGAGACCCTCCGCATCGACGGCCTCGACTACCGCCGCCGCGACACCACCGGCAATGCCGTCACGGTGCAGCCCGACGAGTACGCGCGGGTGCTGGGAGCGCTCGCCGAACGCGGCGAGACCACGACCTCCGACGGGTTCGACGACCTCATCGCCCACCTGGCGACCGTGCACCCCTCCCGCTACATCAAGATCATCGACGGCGTCGACGTCATCGGCCTCGACGGCGTCCACGTGCTCCACGACCAGATGGCCGCCCTGCGCCTCGTCGCCTTCATCGACCGCGTCTACGACGCCGAGATCCCGATCGTGCAGACCGGTGTGCCGCTGAACGAGGTGTTCGACGACGACATGCTCGGCGGCGGCTACCGCAAGAAGTACCTCCGCTCCGTCTCGCGCATGATCGCGCTGACCGCCGGCGAACTGCCTCCGCACGACGCCTAGGGCGTGTCTTCTAACCGTTTGAGCCAGAGTGTGATTGCGCGGAGGACGACTGCTCCCCGGTAGGTGACGGCGAGGTTGTCGTAGCGGGTGGCGAGGCCTCGCCATTGCTTGGTGTCGCAGAAGCCGCGTTCGATGACGTTCCGTCCTCGGTAGTTGATCGCGTCGAATCGGGGTGGTCTGCCGCCCGCGCTGCCGCGGTTGAGGCGGTGTCGCTTCTGATCGTCGGGTTCGGGGATGACTGCCGCGATACCGCGTCGGCGGAGGTGGGAGCGGATTGCGCGTGATGAATACGCTTTGTCGCCGCGGACGGCGTCGGGCCGGGTGCGAGCTCGACCCATTCGATCTACTCGGAGCTGTCCCATCAAGGCGTCAAACATCGGCGAATCACCGGACTGGCCCGGCGTGAGGAGCACGACAAGCGGGAGTCCGTTGCCATCGACGAGTTGGTGGATCTTCGTCGACAGGCCGCCACGCGAGCGGCCGATCGCGTGGTCAGCGGGTTCCTGACGAAGATTCTTGTGATTCGATCGTGCCCCCTGGGGTGTTGGTGGGGCGGCGGCCCGCGGGCTCCTCGACACGGGCGAAGGTGGTCGCATGCTGGTGGGCTCGGTTGATCGTGGAATCCACGCTCACCGTCCAATCCAGCACCCCGGCCGCGTCGGCCTCAGTCAACAGCGCAGCATGCACCCGGTCCCAGGTGCCGTCGTGACTGAATCGGTTGTGACGCTTCCAGACCGTCTGCCAGGGACCGAACTCCGCCGGCAGATCCCGCCACGGAATCCCGGTCCGATACCGCCAAATGATGGCCTCGACCACCAAACGATGATCACCGAACGGGCGACCGCCCTTCGGCGACGGGGCCGGCATCAACGACGCGATCCGCTCCCACTGAGAATCCGACAACACCCGAGACCGCGACACAACGCCCAGCCTGCACCACGACCACAACAACGGTTAGGAGACACGCCCTAGGTGGACTCGCACCGACCGCCCGGCACATCGAAAGCCCGCGGAAACACAGTGTTTACACGCGGGCCCCACGCGTAACACCCGCGAAACACGCGCTGTCTCCGACCGAAACCTCTCGCGTTCAGACTGGCTCCACCCCGAACCGCTCCCGCCCCGAATGGGAGCGCACGTGAGCCGGGGCACGCACAGAGAGGTAGACAATTCGCATGGTGCTCCACACAGCAGCGGACTACGCAGAAGCCGGGACGGTCAACGCCCTGTGGCTTCTGGTCGCCGCAGCCCTCGTTCTGCTGATGACCCCCGGTGTCGCCTTCTTCTACGGCGGCATGGTCCGAGCCAAGAGCGTCGTCAGCATGATGATGATGAGCTTCGGCGCGATGGCCCTCGTCGGCGTCCTCTGGGTCGTCTACGGCTACGGCCTGTCGTTCGGGCCCGAGTCCATCAAGGGCGTCCTCGGCACGCCGGACTGGTTCCTGAGCAGCCTCATGGGCAAGGACGGGCTCACCCCCGACCTCGGCGGGCTCGCCTTCGCCGGGTTCCAGGCGACCTTCGCCATCATCACCGTCGCCCTCATCTCCGGCGCGATCGCCGACCGCGCCAAGTTCGGCTCGTGGATGATCTTCGCCGGCATCTGGGTCACGGTCGTCTACTTCCCGGTCGCGTACTGGGTGTTCAACCTCTCGAACGGCTGGATCGCGGCCGGCCTGCACGTGAACGACTTCGCCGGCGGCACGGCGGTGCACATCAACGCCGGTGCGGCGGGCCTCGCCCTCGCGCTCGTCCTCGGCAAGCGCGTCGGCTTCCAGAAGGGCATGAGCAAGCCGCACAACGTGCCGCTGACCCTCCTCGGCGCCGCCCTCCTGTGGTTCGGCTGGTTCGGCTTCAACGCCGGTTCGGAGGCCGCGGTCGACGGTGTCGCAGCGCTCGCCTGGGTCAACACCCTCGCCGCCCCGGCCGCCGCGACCATCGGCTGGCTGATCGTCGAGAAGCTGAAGGACGGCAAGCCGACCTCCATCGGAGCGGCATCCGGCGCCGTCGCGGGCCTCGTCGCGATCACCCCGGCCTGTAACATCCTCACCCCGGGATGGGCGATCCTCCTCGGTGTCGTCGCCGGCGCCGTCTGCGCCCTGGCGATCGACCTGAAGTTCAAGCTCGGCTTCGACGACTCGCTCGACGTCGTGGGCATCCACCTCGTCGGCGGCATCATCGGTACCCTGTGGATCGGCTTCTTCGGCTTCACCCACGTGGACGGCGACGCCAGCAAGCCCTTCTCCAGCCTCCTCTACGGCGGCAGCTTCCAGCAGCTGGGTGTCCAGGCGCTCGGTGCCTTCGCGGTGCTGATCTACTCCTTCGTCCTCGCCTACGTCATCGGCTGGGCGATCCAGAAGACCATCGGGTTCCGCATCAAGAACGAGGACGAGCTGGCCGGCGTCGACACCGTGGTCCACGGTGAAGAGGGCTACGCCCTCGAGACGGTCTGAGCCTCTCGGTCCTCCGCACACAGCACGCCGGACGGGGTGCCGCCTTCGGGCGGCGCCCCGTCCGCCGTGTGAGCGGGCCGTGCCGGATGCCGCCGCGGCTCGGTAGGGTGATGCTGGCATTCTCGAGCGAAGGGGCGGGATGGCGACGAGCGATCAGGTGGATGCGCTGCTGCTGTTCTTCTGCGGCGCTCTGACCCTCCTGGTCGTGCCCGGCCTCGCGTTCCTCGTCGGGGGTCTCGCCGGGCGCGCCCGGGCACGGCGCGCGCTGCTGTTCGTCCTCACGGGGACGGCGGTGGTCGTCGTGCTCGCCGTCCTGGGCGGCTACGGGATGCTCGCGGGGGAGTCGCTCCTCCCGCACATCGTCGGTGCGCCGGACGTCGCGCTCGCGGGCCAGCGGGGTGCGTACGCGCTCGCCAGGGCCGGATCCCTGATCGCCGTCTGCGCGGTCGCGATCGCCGTCGTCGGTGCCGCAGTCGCCTCGCGCATCACGCTGGGTGCGTGGCTCCTGTTCTGCGCGGCGTGGAGCGTCCTCGTGCTGTTCCCCGTGGGCTATGCCGTCTTCGCGCTGAGCGACGGCTGGGCGGTCTCTCTGCTCGGCGTCGTGGACTACGGGGGAGCGCTCCCCGTCGGACTCGCCGCGGGCGCCTCCGCCGTCGGAGTGATCGTCGCGTGCGGACGAGGGGAGCACCCGGCCGAGAGCGGGCGCAGCCTCCCCGTCGTCGCGATCGGCGGCACGCTGGTCTGGGTCGGCTGGCTCGGACTCGTGACGGGGTCGGAGGGCGCGGTCGACCAGTACACGGCCACGATCGCCATCAACGCGTTCCTGGCCTCCGCGGCGGGCTGCCTGATGTGGATGCTCGTCGATCGGGTGCTCCTGCGGCGGCCCACCCTCGTCAGCGTCTTCTGCGGCGCGGCGTCCGGACTGGTGGCGATCACGCCCGCGTCGGGCGTGCTGACCCTCGGCTGGTCCCTCCTCCTGGGCGCGCTCGCCGCGCTGGCCTGCGCGACGATGGTGGACCTCGCGGCCCGCGCGCGGTTCGGGCCGGCCCTGGCGCTGTGCGTCATCATGATCGTCGGCAGCGCGGTCGGACTCCTGTTCGTCGGACTCTTCGGAGCGGGCGGCGGGATGGTCGAGAGCGGCAACTTCGATCTCTTCATCGCGCAGGGCGTCGCCGCGGTCGCCGTGCTCGTCTACGCTTTCGTGATCGCGCTGCTCATCGCCGTGCTGCTCCGGTTCACCGTCGGTCTCACGCGCGTCCGCTATGGTGCGGAGCGTGGCATCCCCTCGACGAATCCTGAGCGCGATCGGCCGGCTGTTCCGTCCGAGCGCGGCTCCGACCCCCTCCGCACCGACCCCCGCCCGCCCCGGCGCTGAGCCAGGCCGCTCGGGGGCGACGGCGACCGTGCAGGTCGACCCGCGGCGGTTGGGCGCGATCCGCACGTCCTACGTTCCGAGCACGGACGGCGACGCCGACCCGGGGGAGATCGTGTGGACCTGGGTGCCCTTCGAGGAGGCGGACGGGCGTGGCAAGGACAGGCCGGTGCTCGTCGTCGCCTCCGAGTCCGCAGGAACCGTCCTGGCGGTGGCTCTGACGAGTCAGGAGCATCCGGGCCGACCCGAGTACGTCCCGGTGGGCGCCGGGTCGTGGGACGGCAGGCACCGCCCCAGCTATGCCCGGGTCGACCGGGTGTACCGCCTGCACCAGGGCGGCATGCGGCGCGAGGCCGCCGCGCTCGACCGCCGCGCGTTCGACGCGGTGCGCGCGTCGCTGCGGCAGCGCTACGGGTGGGGGTGAGACACCGTTCGTCATCGTGCGTCGCACAGCGCAACGCGGAGATGCCGGGGCCGGAGGCGGACACTAGGGTGGCCGCATGCCAGAGGACTGTACCTGGGACTTCGAGACGCGCCAGATCCATGCCGGGGCGGTGATCGACGCCGAGACCCGCTCGCGTGTCACGCCGATCTATCAGACGGCCGGCTACGTCTTCGACGATTTCGACGACGGGGAGGCGCGGTTCGCCGGCCGCAGCGCGTACCGCGCCTACTCCCGCAATGAGAACCCCACCAACGCCGTCGCCGGGCGCCGTATCGCCGACCTGGAGGGCGGCGTCGACGGCATCGTGGTCGCCAGTGGCCAGGCCGCGATCGCCGCGGCGCTGACGGCGTTGGCCGCCTCCGGCGACCACGTCCTGGTCACCCGCTCGCTCTACGAAGGGACGCGGGAGATGTTCCGCGGCGTGCTCGCCCGCCAGGGGATCGACTTCGAGTACGTAGCGGACGACGCCTCCGACGACGAATGGGCGTCGCGCGTGCGCCCGACCACGCGCGCGGTGTACACGGAGACGCTGCCGAACCCGTTGAACCAGGTGGTCGACATCCAACGGCTCGCGGCGATCGCGCACACGGCGGGCGTCCCGCTCGTGGTGGACAACACGGTCCCGACCCCGTACCTGTGGCGCCCCATCGCGGACGGTGCCGACATCGTCATCCACTCGACCTCCAAGTGGCTCGCCGGGCACGGGGCCGTCCTCGGCGGCGCGGTGGTCGATGGCGGCCGCTTCGACTGGGCCGCCCACGCCGACCGGTTCCCGCAGTTGACGGAGCCGCCGCGCGCGGGTGTTCCGTCGTTCGTCGAGCGGTACGGCGCCGGCGCCTACCTGGCGTACCTGCGCTCGGTGATCGTGCTGGAGTACGGACCGACCGTCCCTCCGTCGAGCACGTTCCTCCTGCTGCACGGCATCGAGACTCTCTCGGTGCGGATGGACCGCCACGTCTCGAACGCCCAGGCCGTCGCCGAGCTGCTCGCCGCCCGGCCCGAGGTCGCGCGCGTCTTCTACCCCGGCCTGCCGTCGGATGCGAATCATGCCCTCGCGCAGCGGTACCTTCCCTCCGGGGCCGGCTCCATCGTGTCGTTCGAGCTGGCCGGCGGCCGGGAGGCCGCGCGCCGCTTCATCGACGCGCTGCGCCTCATCACGCCGATGACGCACATCGGGGATGTCCGGAGCCTCGCCATCCACCTCGCCAGCACCATCCACGCGAAGCTGACGCCTGAGGAGCGCGCCGACGCCGGCATCACCCCCGGTCTCATCCGCCTCTCGATCGGCCTGGAGAGCCCACGCGATCTCGCCGCCGACCTCGCGGCCGCACTCGACGCCGCCGGCGTGTAACACCTGGCTCGCGCACGCAGGGGTCACGAAACGCCGTTCCGGGCGTTCCGGAACGGCGTTTCGCGGCCCCTGGATGCGCGTTACACGGCGCGGGCGAGGATCGGTGCGGGGGAGTGGCGGCGCGGGCCTCGCGCGTCGAGCGTGGCGGCGATGCGGCGCACCGCCTCGACGACGGTGGAGGGGTCGCACGCCAGGTTGAGGCGGGCGAAGCCACGGCCGGGCTCCCCGAACGCCAGGCCGGAGTTCAGGGCGACACGGCCTTCGTCGATGAGCACGCGCGCGGGATCGTCGCCGAGCCCCGTCGCCCGGAAGTCGAGCCACACCAGGTAGCCGGCGTCCGGCCGCACGAGCCGGACCGAGGGCGCCCGCCTGGCCAGTTCGGTCTCCAGCACGTGCAGGTTGTCGACCAGGCGGTCGAGCAGCGCATCCCGCCACTCGAGGCACGAGAGGGCCGCGACGTTGGCGTGCAGGCCCAGGATGCTGGTGCGGGCGGCGAGCTCATCGGGGAGCCCGCGCAGGAGGGCGGCGGAGCGCTCCTCCGCGGCGACGACGACGGCGCACTTGAGGCCGGCGAGATTCCAGGCCTTGCTGGCCGAGGTCACGGTGACGGAGCGTGCCCCGGCTGCTGCGGCGAGAGGGGCGAAGGGGGTGAACCGGGTGCCCGGATGGGCGAGCGGAGCGTGCACTTCGTCGCTGACGACGAAGACGTCGTAGGCGGCGGCGAGGCGGGCGAGGGACTCGAGCACGGTGCGGCTATGACATCGACCGGTCGGGTTCTGCGGATTGCACAGCAGCAGCGCGTCCGCACCGGCGGCGAACGCGCGCTCGATGCCGATCAGGTCGAGCGACCAGTCCTTCTCCTCGAGCAGCGGGACCGTCACGGCCACCGCGTCCGCCTCCTCGACCATCTCGAAGAACGGCGGGTAGACCGGGGGAGTGAGCACGACGTGTCCGCCCGACTCCGGCAGCGCCAGCCGGAGCGCCTCCACGACACCGACGGTCACGTCCGTCGCCAGGTGCACCCGTTCGGTGTCGACCCGCCATCCCCACGACTCCTCCGCGAAGCGCGCGAACGCCGGAGCGAGCGGGCCCGCCGAGTCCAGGTATCCCGTGTCCGAGTTGCGCAACGTCTCCGCCACACGGTCGAGCACCGCCTGCTCCACGTCGAAATCCATCTCCGCGACGAAGACAGGAAGGACGTCCGCCGGGTAGCGGCGCCACTTGATACTCGACCTGGTCGCGAAGAGCTGCTCCAGGGGGCGTGCCGGTCCGAAGCTCATGCAGTTCAGGGTGCCTCACGCGCCCGCGACGCGCGAGCGGAGGCGTCACGGGGCGTAGCAAAGGCCCGACGGAGGCTCAGGGGCCGCCGCTCAGCGAGCAGGCGGCGAAGGCTCCCGCACCGGCGACGACGATGACGGTCGGCGTGGTGGGGATGTCGGCGGCGAGGATGACGCCGCCGACAGCGGCATCGACCGCCGCGGGGACGTCGAAAGGCCCCCGGCGAACCGGGGGCCTTCACTCTGGTGGGCGATACCAGACTCGAACTGATGACCTCTTCCGTGTGAAGGAAGCGCGCTACCAACTGCGCCAATCGCCCGTGGGGATCGCATCCGGTCGCCCGGCTGCGAGATTCGATACTAGCCGACGCAGGGCCGCGAATGCACATCGGTGGCGCCCGGGCGCGGCGACACACCCGGGTGGCGGGTCTGGTTTTGGATTCGGTGAAAGGATCGGCTAAAGTCATTCAAGTGCCGCGGGGAACCGCGGAACGAAATGCGGATGTAGCGCAGTTGGTAGCGCATCACCTTGCCAAGGTGAGGGTCGCGAGTTCGAGTCTCGTCATCCGCTCGAGTCGGCCCGGTTTCTTCGGATTCCGGGCTTCTCGATACGGTACGGTTGAAATCCGTGTTGTGGCTTCGGTGGATTGGCCGAGAGGCGAGGCAGCGGCCTGCAAAGCCGTATACACGGGTTCGAATCCCGTATCCACCTCGATCCTGAACCCGCTTCAGGCTCTGGGCGATTGGCGCAGCGGTAGCGCGCTTCCCTGACACGGAAGAGGTCACTGGTTCGATCCCAGTATCGCCCACAGAGAGAAACCCCCGGATTTCCGGGGGTTTTTTGTTTCTCCGCACCAGTCTGTGGCGTCGCGTGGTACGCCCGTGGTACGGAGCCAGCGAGCCTATTTGGCGACTATCACCAAGAATCAGACGTAGCGCCGTAGGCTGGATAGCGACACGGGATCTCGCGCACGGCCTCAACAATCTTCGCGACGGCACCGCCTGCACCCGACACTCGGCAGGCATCTCATCCACGAGGTGCCTTTACGTGTTCGCACGGTGGGGCGCCGCTGCCACCAGGAGATGCCCGTGTCCAGCACCACCGTGGAGCGCCGCGCGCGCCGAGAGCGTCATCGATCGCGCTGCGAACGACGCCGATTCGGGCGCCGACCTCGGCGTAGCGCACGCCGAGGTCGTCTGCCGGGCTGGTGAGGTCTAGCGAGGCCCCGGATGGGCTCGTGGCGAAAAGATCGATCAACGTGGGGTCGCGGTCGCCCGCGCGGCGCGCAGCCAGCAGCAGTGCAGAAAGTTCTTCAGGGGTGACGGGCTCATCGCCGGACAAGACGACATCGACGCTCCACCCGTATCCGGTGCCGCTCACGCCTTCCTCGAAGGTTGCGCTCACGACCCGAGTGTCTGCCGTTTCCACCGCACTGACCACAGCCGCCACGCGAGCGTCGCTGCCGTTGTCCGACGGCGACTACGAGCAGTAGTGGGGTGCTTCGCCGCAGACGATCGCGAAGCCGAGGTAGACCGTCACGGCGATGCCCAACACGAAGAAGATGGCGATGGGCACCACGATCTTCGCGACGAGCTTGCCCGTTCTCCGTCGCGGAGGGACCTGCGCCGGGGATCCGGCCGGCGGGTGAACGTGCTCCGTCCATCGGGTGCCATCCCAGTAGCGGAGAGATCCCGGCCGTGCCGGGTCGGGGTTCGTGTACCAGCCTGCAGGCGCGTTCGTCATGACATGCTCCCTTCTCGGTGCGTGAGCATGTCGAGGTCTGCGTCCCGCGACGGTGGCAGCACCGCGCACCCTGACATCGCCGATCCGACGACGACGAGCAGAATCGACGCTCCCAGAAAGCTCCGGGTACGTCGTGGGGTGCTCGTCCTGCTGTTCATCGCCGACTCCGTTTCTGCGTGTCCGATCGGGACGGCTCTGCGGAACGCCGCCGTTTCACATGGGGGCTCCAGGAGCTGACCCGGAAGACGACCCACGCGATGGACAGAAGGACCAACAGCCCGCTGACCCCCACGAACAAGATCGTCTGCCACAGATTCTCCGGGTGGGACTGGCCGTCCGTGCCGCGGGGAACGAGGACAGCGTCGGCGACCATCAGGATCACAAACAGGTCGAGGCCGACCAGGCACCACGCCAGAGCCAGCCAGCTCCCGCGGGCTTTCCCGCCCGCTCCCTTCGCCCTCACTGCCGCGACGAAGACCGCCACCGGCATCCACACCAGGAACACGGCGACGACCACCGCGAGGAACCCCACCAGCCACATCGATCCGAGCACGAAGAACCCCAGAGCGTCCCCGCTGAGGATCGACGCGATGATCCATCCGATCACGCCCGCCAGCACCGACCAGGCGGCGTCGGCTGTCATACCCCTCAGCTTCCCCCATGTCGTTGTGGCTGCATCGATGGACGTCGCCGCAGCGCTGTCTCTGCCGACGGCCAGCCGCACCGTGCCGTATCGGACACTCGAGACCAGCCCGCCCGCTGCTCCGGTCGCAGCGATCACGGGGATGACCGTGTCGACCGTCAGCGCGGCACTCCCGCCGGCTGCGAGAAGGAGCACCGCCACGGCAGCGAGAGCGGTGAGCAGCACCCCGATCCGGAGAACCCGGTTCAGGGTCCTCATTGCGCTGGTTTCAGCTTCTCGAGATCCACACGGCTCAGGGTGACCCCACCGTCCCAGAGGGGTGTCACATCTTTCGGGAGTCCCGCGATCGCGCCGCTCAGATCGAGGATCTTCTCCTCGTCGGCCGCCTTGCGGGCGATCACCGTGATTGTCTGGATGCCGGTAGGGGTCGCATCACGCACGGCGATCAGCACCGCCGTGAGCGTCGAGGTGGTCACCGGATCCTCACCGCTCATGATCACCGCCACGGTGAGCGTGCGGGCGGCACCGGAGTAGCTCACCGTGCCGGACGCGTCCGTCACGCGGGAATCCGCGGCGAGCACGGCGCTCGTGACGCTCTGAAGGTCGTCCGAGCTGGCTGCCGAACGGGACGAAGAACCCCCTTCGCCGGAGAGGATTCCCGGGATCGAGCATCCGGCCAGCGACGACACGAGAAGCACCGACGCACCGGCAGCCAGCAGAAGGCGACCCAGCCTCGTCGGCTTGCCCCCTGAACCTCTGACATCTGCGATAACGGGCACCCCTCCATCATGCTTACGACACTGTCACGGTATCGAAGAGTCCCTGAGCGACCAAGAACCCCCGATGCCCGAAACCGAACCTCTCCCATAGAGACAGGGGGGACCCGTTTCATGACGCAGAATCACAACTTCTGGCTTCACCGTGAGGCGAGCCGGCTCTCAGCCGCAGCGACGATCCGGCGCCACGAGCACTCGTAGACGGTGATCGACGGTCCTCCCGTCTCCGTCGATGCGATGACGACCCAGTCGTCGAGAAGACCGACCTCGAGCATCACGGCGTCAAGGAGTCACAACCCGAGCCGATGCCGGGTGACCCCTGGCCGCACGACATCGTGATCACCGTCGAGGACGATCTGCAGCCGGTGGTGGAACTGCGGCATGCGGTCTGAGGAAGATCTTGGAGATCCCGTGCAGCGGCACGTTAACCAGACACATCGGGCCCCACTCCATCCTCGTCACCGCGGTGACCCGTGGGGATCCGGCGCGGTACCGGGCCGCGCTCACAGAGTTCTGCTGAGGACGCCCTTCTCGGACGGGTTCGGGTGGAGGTGCCGATGGGTTGCCCGTTCTCGCGCAGAAAGCCAGGATGAGGGTGACGAGTCGAGGGGGAGTCCGTTGTTCTCTACCGAGCCGATGCCGGGAAACCCCTGGCCGCCCGACATGGTGATCACCATCGAGGACGATGTGCAGTCGTTGCTGGAGCTGCTGTGGATTCGGGAGGCGTGGCAACTCGATCCGCCGGGCGCCGAGCTGCCGCCGGTGCTCGTCGACACGCCGCCCGCCATCGGTGACGCACTGCGGAGATCTGCGCCGATCGGCGCGTGGGCGGATGCGTGGCCCCGGGTGTGGGAACAGGTCCTGCACCACGCGGGCGCTCCCCGCGACCCTGGGATCTTCGACCGTTTGCAGGCCTCGGCCGACGGTTCGGACGAACGTGCTCGACTTCTGCACGAACTCGTCGGGACCTCGTGGAGGGAGGAGGTCGGAGACGACGCGATCACCGACGACGCGCAGCAGTGGTTGCATGCTCAATTCGAGCGCCGAGCCGCGCTCCTGCCGGCGGCGTTCGAGGCACAGCCTGAGCGCGTCGCGCTCGAAGCGCTGATCGAGGCGTGGAGGTGCGGCTTGACCACGATCGTGGAGATCCCGTGCAGGGGAACGTTCGCCCGACGCATCGGCCCGCACGCCATCCTCATCACCGCGGAATCCCGTGGCGATCCGGTGCGGTACCGTGGCGCGCTCGAGGCGTTCTGCTGAGGACCGCCCTTCCGCCGATTCGGTATGCTTCGGGTATCGAGGGGATGGCGGCATCATGATCGGGATGCGCGAGGACGAGGACGGAGCCGTCCGAGCCGACGGCCCGGACAGGCCTCTGCCGTACGGGCTGCCGGATGATCCGCAGGAACCGTTCGTGGCGATCGTCGCGCCGAACATCGACAAGGTCTCCGTCGTGTCGTTCGATCGCCGAACCGTCGTCGGCCGCCGCACCCGGCGGGGTCTGGTCGTTTTCGCAGCGTCGGCCGCCGGCGGTGTGGTCGTGATCGGGATCGTCGTCGCGGCACAATGGGTGATGAGTCTGTTCGGCGCCGGATGACGATGGCGCCCGGTCCGTTGCAGCCGGTGACGCGGCGTTCTCGCCACGCGCGGCGAAGCACTGTCGGCGTAGGTGCATGACTCCCGAGGTAACGACGCCCGTCGCGACGCCGCAGCGAAGATGGCGCAACGGGCTGATCGGCAACGCGACTTTGCGCCGGTGGTGGTGGCGCATCGGACGCGGAGCTCGCGTAGCGATTCTTCGTCGCCGAGACGACGGTGACGTCCACGCTCGCGGGGATACGCACGAAGTGGGGCATCCCGACCCGCACCGAGCTGGCTGTCTTTGTGGCTCGTTCGGGCGCGCAGGAGCTTTCGACGCCGTGCGCAGAGCCTCCCCACGCCCCGCGAATCGGGGCGTTCCTGTGCCGATTCCGCACCGGCTTAGACGTCATGGGGGAGTATCGGGGGCGGCAGGCAGCTCGGACCGCCGACGGACGCGGCGATCGAGCAGGCGAGCGAGTGCCGCCAGCGATCCGCGCGGTGACACGGGAGGGCGATAATCGCACCATGCAGATACGAGACTTCGACGCCGCCGATACCGGCGCCCTGGTCGACCTGACGATTGAGACGTTTCGGCCGTTCTACGAGGACTTCGTGCGCCCGCTCTTCGGCGATGCGATCTTCGCGCATCAGCATGGCCGCTGGGAGCAGGACTACCGCGACGAAGTTCCCTCACTTCACGCACCAGAGCGCCTCTCGTGGGTAGCGGTCGCGACGGTCGATGACGATACGGTCGGCTACGTCTCGTGGAGGGTCTACGAGGGCAAGCGACACGGCGAGATCTACCTGCTCGCCGTCTCACCTGCCGCACGGCGGCACAACGTCGGCCGAGAGCTGTGCATGCACGCACTCGACCGGATGACCGACCGTGGCGACGTCGACGTCGTCGGGATCGGGACGGGGGATGACGCTTTCCATGCCGCCGCGCGGGGGCTGTACGAGAGCCTCGGCTTCGTCAAGGTCCCCACGGCCGGGTATCTGAAAGCGCTCTGACAGTTCTCGGACCGTCATTTCCGGCGGGCTCATCGCGGCACAGTCCGTGACGGGCGTGTTCGGCGCCGGATGACGGCAAAGCCTGTCTGCCCCTGCGGTAACACCGCCGACACATGCCCGCTCTACCATCGGCGCATGACGTTCCGCATCGCCCGCGCCGACTTCTCCCAGCCGGCGCTCCGCTCGTTCCTCCAGGCGCACCTCGATGACATGGAGCACACGGCGCCCCCCGAGAGTCGGCACGCGCTCGACCTGGCCGGGCTGCAACGCCCGGGGGTTCGGCTGTGGGTCGCGGAGGACGGTGGCGCGGTCATCGGGACGGCGGCTCTCGCCCCGCTCTCGGACGGGTGGGAAGAGCTCAAGAGCATGCGCACCGACCCCGGACGGCGCGGGGAGGGGATCGCGGCCCGTCTGCTCGCGCACGCGCTCGACGACGCCTGGCTTCGCGGCGCGCAGCGGGTGTCCCTCGAGACCGGGTCGACGGAGTTCTTCGCTCCCGCGCGCCGGCTGTACGAGCGGCACGGTTTCGCCTTCTGCGGGCCGTTCGGGTCGTACCGGCTCGACCCGAACAGCGTCTACATGACGCGGGAGCTGGTGTAGGGCCGGACGACGCCGCTCCGCGGCACCAGTAGAGTTGTTCCGTCCCAACAACTACAACTCAAGGAGTGGACAGGTGGCCGACGGCTTCGAGCTCTTCACCGACCGTTCCGTTGTCGCGATGCGCGTCAACGGCGAGCTGAAGGACCTCGCGACGACCGTCACTACGACCGACGTCGTCGAGCCGGTCACGATCGACTCGCCCGACGGCCTCAACATCCTGCGCCACTCCACGGCCCACGTGCTCGCGCAGGCGGTCCAGGCGGTCAACCCGGAGGCGAAGCTCGGCATCGGGCCGCCCATCACCGACGGCTTCTACTACGACTTCGATGTCGCCGAGCCGTTCACCCCGGAGGACCTGAAGGCCCTCGACAAGGAGATGGCGCGCATCGTGCGCGCGGGCCAGCGGTTCGTGCGCCGGGTCGTCACCGACGACGAGGCGCGCGCCGAGCTGGCGTCCGAGCCGTACAAGCTCGAGCTGATCGGTCTCAAGGGATCCGCCTCCGACGGCGGCGACAATGAGAACGTCGAGGTGGGTGGCGGCGAGCTGACCATCTACGACAACGTCGACCCGAAGAGCGGCGAGACCGTCTGGAAGGATCTCTGCCGCGGGCCGCACGTGCCGAGCACGCGCATGATCGGCAACGGCTGGGCGCTCACCCGGGTGGCCGCCGCCTACTGGCGCGGCTCCGAGAAGAACCCGCAGCTGCAGCGTGTCTACGGGACCGCGTGGCCGACGAAGGACGAACTGCGCGCGTACCAGACCCGCATGGAGGAGGCCGCCAAGCGCGACCACCGCAAGCTCGGTGCGGAGCTGGACCTGTTCTCGTTCCCGGAGGAGATCGGCTCCGGTCTCGCGGTCTTCCACCCGCGCGGTGGGATCATCCGCAAGGAGATCGAGGACTACATGCGCGAGCGCCTCATCGCCAACGGGTACGAGGTCGTGAACACACCGCACATCACCAAGGCGCACCTGTTCGAGACCAGCCAGCACCTCAACTGGTACAAGGACGGCATGTTCCCGCCCATGCACCTCGACGAGGAGCACGACGCGGAGGGCAACATCACCCGGCAGGGGCAGGACTACTACCTCAAACCGATGAACTGCCCGATGCACAACCTGATCTTCCGGGCGCGCGGCCGCAGCTACCGCGAGCTCCCGCTGCGTCTGGCCGAGTTCGGCACCGTGTACCGGTACGAGAAGTCGGGCACGCTGTCCGGCCTCACCCGCGTGCGCGGCCTCACCCAGGATGACGCCCACATCTATGTGACGGACGACCAGATCAAGGACGAGGTCGCGCGACAGCTCGAGTTCGTGCTGGAGACCCTCCGCGGGTACGGCCTGACCGACTTCTACCTCGAGCTCTCCACGAAGGACCCGGAGAAGTACGTCGGCTCGGACGAGAGCTGGGAGACCGCGACCGAGACCCTGCGGGAAGTGGCGATCGAGTCCGGACTCGAGCTCGTGGACGACCCGGCCGGGGCCGCCTTCTACGGTCCGAAGATCTCGGTGCAGGCGCGCGACGCCATCGGCCGCACCTGGCAGCTGTCGACGGTCCAGCTGGACTTCAACCAGCCGGAGCTGTTCGAACTGGAGTACAACGCGGCAGACGGCACGCGCAAGCAGCCGGCGATGATCCACCGCGCTCTGCTCGGCTCGATCGAGCGCTTCTTCGCCATCCTGCTGGAGCACTACGCGGGCGCCTTCCCGGTCTGGCTGTCGCCGGTCCAAGTGGTGGGCATCCCCGTCGCCGACGCCTACGGTCCCTTCCTCGACGACGTGATCGCCCGGCTCCGCGCCCAGGGCGTGCGCGCCGAGGTGGACCACTCCGACGACCGGATGCAGAAGAAGATCCGCACGCACACGAAGGCCAAGGTGCCCTTCCAGCTCATCGTGGGCGAGGAGGACGCCGGGGCCGGCACGGTGAGCTTCCGTTTCCGCGACGGCAGCCAGCTGAACGGCGTCGCCGTCGACGAGGCGATCGAGCGCATCGTCGCGAGCATCCGCAGCCACGAGCTGGTCGACACCGCATGGCCCGCCTGAGTCTGGACGACTACGCCGACCCGGCCGGCGGCGAAGGGAGCGGCGGCGAGGGGAGCGACGGTGCCGGCGCGCAGGGGATCCGCGTCGACGACGCGTCGACCCTCGTCGGCGTGCCCGACGAGTTCCAGCGGCTCTGGACGCCGCACCGGATGGTCTACATCCAGCACGGCCAGCAGCCCGGCACGGACGACTGCCCGTTCTGCGTCGCCCCCAGCATGAGCGATGAGGATGCGCTGATCGTCGCGCGCGGCGAGCACGCGTACGCGCTGCTCAACCTGTTCCCGTACAACAGCGGCCACCTCCTGGTCTGCCCGTACCGCCACATCGCGACCTACGACGAGGCGACGCCCGACGAGGTCGCCGAGATCGGTTCGCTGACCCAGACGGCCATGCGCGTCATCCGGCAGGTCTCCAAGAACGACGGATTCAACATCGGCATGAACCAGGGCGCGGTCGCGGGTGCCGGGATCGCCGCCCACCTGCACCAGCACATCGTGCCCCGCTGGGCGCAGGATGCGAACTTCCTGCCGATCATCGCGAAGACGAAAGCGCTGCCGCAGCTGCTCGGCGACGTGCGCGCAGCCATCGCGGGGGCCTGGCCCGTGTCCTGATCCGTCGACATTCGTGACGGATGTCGACTCTCGCGTCTGCGGAGCCGGCATCCGTCACGAGTGCGCGGGAGGTCAGCGAACCTGACGAACGGGGAACTGCTCGCGAGGGTGCGCGTAGAACTCCTGCGCCTCGACGAGCTGCAGCTCCCGCTCGCCCGACTCGAGCGTGCGGGTGAGCAGGTCGAACACGCTCGACACCGTCATGCGGAGGGCGGTCTCTGCGCTGCCGGTGCGGACATAGTGCGCGGTGAACAGCGCGGCGGTGACGTCGCCCGAGCCGTTCGCCTTCATCGGGAGCCGCGGAGTCTGCACGATCCAGGCGCCCGCGTCGTCGACGGCGAGCATCTCGATGGTGTCGGCGGGCTGGTCGGGGCGCTCGACGCTCGTCACGAGGACGGTCCGCGGTCCCATCGCACGCGCGGCGTCGACCGACTCCAGCGTCGACTCCAGCGTGTCCGGGGTGGTCCCGGTCAGGTAGCCGAGCTCGAACTGGTTCGGGGTGATGATGTCGGCGACGGGGACGACGCGGTCGCGCAGGAGGTCCGGGATGGCCGGCGCGACGAAGCAGCCGGACTTCGCGTTGCCCATGACCGGGTCGCAGGCGTAGACAGCGCTCGGGTTGGCGGCCTTGACGCGCGCGACGGCGTCGATGATCACGTCGCCGATGCCCTCGCCGCCCTGGTAGCCGGAGAGGACGGCGTCGACCTGCCCGAGCACCCCGCGCTCCTCGATGCCGGTGATGACCTCGCGCACGTCGTCCGGCGCGATCAGCGGTCCGCGCCAGGCGCCGTAGCCGGTGTGGTTCGAGAAGTTCACCGTGTAGACGGGGAGCACCTCCACGCCGATGCGCTGGAGCGGGAAGACGGCGGCGGAGTTGCCGACGTGACCGTAGGCGACCGCCGACTGGATCGAGAGGATCTTCATCTCTCGATCCTCTCATTGCGCACGGGGTGCCGTCGCACGCGCGTGGCCGCGTCCACGAGGTCGTCCGCCAGTCGCTCCGCCTCGTCGGCCGTGAGATCGTGCACGGTGAGGCGCAGGTGATGCGATGGGGCGGCGTCGGCGAGGAGGAACTCGTCGCCGGTGCGCGCCAGCCAGCCGCGGCGCATCAGCCGGTCGGCGACGGCACGCGCCTCGACGGGCAGCTCCAGCCAGAGGTTGAGGCCGTCCGCGGCCGTGGCGGGGAGGCCACGCTCGGCGAGGCGCGCGGCGAAATCGGCGTTGCGTTCGGCGTAGTGGGCACCGGCGTCGGAGATCGCCTCCAGCGTCGCCGCGTCCGTCAGCTGGGTGTGCACGAGACGCTGGAGGATGTGGCTCACCCAGGTCGTCCCCGGGCTCAGCCGGAACGCGAGCCGCTCGGCCGTCTCGGGATCGGTAGCTGCCAGCGCCACGCACATGTCCGGTCCCAGGAACTTCGACACCGAGCGCACCAGGGCGTAGCGGCGGTGGCCCGGGCCGATGAGCGTCTCGTACGGGCGCTGCGAGAGCATCGAGAAGTGGTCGTCCTCGATGACGAGCACGTAGGGGTGGTCCGCGAGCTGGGCGCGCAGCGCGCCTGCGCGGGCGGGGGAGAGGGTGGCCCCCGTCGGGTTCTGCGCCCGCGGCGTGCAGATGATCGCGCGCACCCCGGCGTCGAGCGCCGCCCGCAGGCCCTCCACCGTCATCCCCTCGTCGTCGACGGGGACGGGGACGGCCCGGTAGCCGCCGTGCCGGACGGTGTGGATGCTCGCCAGGAAGCAGGGATCCTCCAGGGCGATCGCGTCGTCCCGGAGGAGGGCCTGGGCGAGCAGGCGCTCCACCGCGTCGACCGCCCCGCTCGTGACCGTGATCCGCACCTCCGGATCGGGGAGGTCACGTCGGACCCACGCGCGCGCCCAGGCTTCCAGTCCCGGGTCGATGACCGGCTCGCCGTAGAGCACCGGCCGGCCGATGGCGCCGGCGAGCGCGCGCGACGGGTCGGGGATGCGGCGCGGGTCGGGGTTGCCGGTGCCGACGTCGCGGAGCACACTGTCGGGCGCGTAGCCCTCCTGGGCGACGGCCTCCACGCCGGCGATCACGGTCCCGGCGCGTCCCCGGGCGACGACGACGCCGGCCTGGGCGAGCAGACGGTAGGCCGCGACGGCCGTGTTGCGGTTGATGCCGAGCCGTCCTGCGAGTTCGCGCACGGGGGGAAGGGCGTCGCCGCGGCGCAGCTCCCCGCGCTCGTGGAGGGCGCGGACGCTCGCCGCGATCTCGGCCGCCGTGGTCCCCGTGATGCTCTGTTCGTCCATCTCGGATTCGAGTCTAGTGAGGCGCGGTGAGGATGCTATCGTTCGGCATAGGCCAAACAGGATTGTGTTCCACACGAGAGGGCGATGATGACAGACACACTGCAGGGCACCGCGACGGGATCGAGCCGCGTCAAGCGCGGACTGGCGGAGATGCTGAAGGGCGGCGTCATCATGGACGTCGTCACGCCGGAGCAGGCGCGCATCGCCGAGGACGCCGGAGCCGTCGCAGTGATGGCGCTGGAGCGCGTGCCGGCCGACATCCGAGCCCAGGGCGGCGTCGCCCGCATGAGCGACCCCGACCTCATCGAGGCGATCATCGCCGAGGTGTCGATCCCGGTCATGGCGAAGGCCCGCATCGGCCACTTCGTCGAGGCACAGGTGCTCGAGGCGCTCGATGTCGACTACATCGACGAGTCCGAGGTGCTGTCGCCCGCCGACTACGTCAACCACATCGACAAGTGGAAGTTCACCGTGCCGTTCGTCTGCGGCGCCACCAACCTCGGCGAGGCGCTCCGGCGCATCAACGAGGGCGCGGCCATGATCCGCTCGAAGGGCGAGGCCGGCACCGGCGATGTCTCGGAGGCGACGAAGCACATCCGCAAGATCACGTCCGAGATCAACGCGCTGACATCGATGTCGCGGGACGAGCTCTACGTCGCGGCCAAGGAACTGCAGGCGCCGTACGAGCTGGTCGCCGAGGTCGCGGAGACCGGCACGCTCCCCGTGGTGCTGTTCACCGCCGGCGGCGTCGCCACTCCGGCCGACGCGGCGATGATGATGCAGCTCGGCGCGGACGGCGTGTTCGTCGGCTCGGGCATCTTCAAGTCGGGCAACCCCGAGCAGCGTGCGGCCGCGATCGTCAAGGCCACCACGTTCTACGACGACGCGAAGGTCATCGCCGAGGTGTCGCGCGGCCTCGGCGAGGCCATGGTCGGCATCAACGTGTCGGACCTCGCCGCGCCGCACCGCCTCGCCGAGCGTGGCTGGTAAGTGCTGAGCGACCAGCGCGCACCGCGCGTCGGCGTCCTCGCCCTGCAGGGGGACTTCCGCGAGCACATCGCGGTCCTCCGAG